>JAYUEE010000038.1:0-40455 GCA_043739405.1 Mucilaginibacter sp.
CATGGAGGAAAAAGAAGCGAAATTAATCCCTTATCGAAAGGGTGATAAATGGGGATTATGTACCCCTAACAAAAGGATAGTTGTTAATTGCCTTTATGAGGAAATGTCTGTTTTTAATGAAGATTTAGCTATAATATGTACCAAGCGTTCTTTTGATAAATACCACTATGGTTTTATAAATAAAAACGGGATAATAACTATTCCGTGTGTATATGACGAAGTTTGGCACTTTTCTGATGGGTTGGCTGTAGTCAAATTAAATTATAAATATGGTTTTATAGATAAAACAGGTGAATTAGTGATTCCTTGCATATATGATAGTGCTTGGTCTTTTTCCGACGGGTTAGCAGAAGTGCAAATAAATAATCGGTATAACGACGATCTTTTAGAAATGGGTGGTTTTATTAACAAAACAGGAGAAGTAATCATTTCTTCTGTCTACAGCTTAAAAGCGTTTTCCGAAGGAATTGCTGCAATTAAGAAAATTGGACGACTCGGTTACTCGGAAGGGAAATACGGGTTCGCTAATGTAAAAGGCGAGGTAATTATCCCTTTTGTATATGATTATGCAGATAGATTTTCTGATGGATTAGCAAGAGTACATTCAAATAATAAATGTGGCTTTGTTAATTACGATGGAGAGTTAGTTATCCCTTGTGAATATGACTATGGGCGGCATATAACTACTGATTGTTCATTTTATGAAGGGGTGACTAAACTTCAACTAAATAATAAATGGGGGTTTATAGATAAAAATAATCATTCTGTAATTCCCTTTATTTACGAAAATGCAAATCCTTTTTCAGAGGGTTTAGCAGCGGTTCAATTAAATGAAAAGTGGGGGTTCGTAAATAAACATGGTGAATTAATTATCCCCTACATTTATGAATATGCTTTATCTTTTTGTGATGATTTGGCCGCTGTTAAGTTGAATGGTAAATGGGGCTTTATAAATAAAAAAAATGAGTGTGTAATTCATTTCATTTATAGTTTTATAGGAGAGGGCTTTAAGTTTTTAAGACAAGGTTATGTCAAACAAGGGTTTGCAGACGGTCTGGCAGTAGTTAACCTACAGGAACCTGGTTCCTTTGAAATCATTTTTGGATATATCGACAAAGGAGGAACTGAATATTGGGAGGATTAAAAAACATAAGTTTTATTTCTATTTAGTATCTTTACAGCATAAAGATTTGCAATTAATCTGTATCAAAAAAGCGGTGAGTAATTCGGTGAGTACGCAATTAAAGCCACTATAAAATATTGAAAGTCTGCACGTTAAGAGTACAAGGTTATTCTCGTCGGGACCACAAAAAAACGCAATCTTCGTTTGAGGATTGCGTTTTCTGCTTTAAGGGAGAATTATTTTAGGCTCGGTATGGACTTAGTTGTACCTTAAATTATAAGTATATACCTCATCGCAATTCCCTGCGGCGCTCCATTCCTGAGTGCCACCTGAGCTTACGCAGTAGATGGTAGTATAACCGGTAGCTACGCTAACTGTTCCGCTTCCGTACGCTGCTATTGATCCCTTTAAGGCACCATCAACGTAAACATAAATGAAGAGGCCCGTATGATTGTAGAAATTTACGGTACAAACGTCGCCCCGTGATTTTGCAACGGCATTGTCAACCTTTGGTGCGCCACTTTTAATGTTTGGATTTGCACCCCGGCTTTTTTCAACGGCCTTCGCATTTAGCTCGACAGAGACTTTTTTCTTTGCCTGCGCCTTAGCTGTGGTTGTTGCAGTTAGCGCCCCTAAAAATGCGATCATTACGCATGTGATCAAGATTAGTTTTTTCATTGTTTTTTGTTTTTGATTTATTTTTGAATTTATATTGGTGATGTTCTATTCGCTTTAAAGTCAAAACCTGTTCGGATCGGCAAGGCCCTAATATTTCGCCGATAATCGCTAGGCCTATTTTTTATCTTTTATTTCAAACAATAAGTTATATGCGCTTCCGCCAGACCCGCTTAAGCGCGGTAATGGTTTTGCGCTCCTGGTTGCGACGGTATACGATGCCTTAACCAAACTCTCCAACGCAGTAAAGTTACCCCGGGAACCGTTGCCGCCTGAATTCGCAATGGAGGTCATATCAATTAACTTTTCGGAAACAAAAATTTTAAACACTTCCGTACCTAAAGGCGGTGTCAGCTCAATAGGATAATTAAAGACATGCGAAACGCCCGGTTTTATAAACAACTCTTCTGGTGAAATTTTAAATTCATCGGTTATAATGGGCACGACTGGATTTATCACGCCATTAGGCTGCATATCCAGGATATTAAAATATAATCCTTTCGCTCCGCCATTATGCACCCATATCATTACGGTATCGCCCGCCGCAAAAGCGTAGCGATTTGTGTTGGAATGGACGTTTGAGGTGTCGGGTTTACCGTTAACAACCCGAACTAACTTTACATCCAGAGCGATACCTGGTTCATTTATTTGCAGCGCTTTTAAAAAACCATATTGCACATAACTTTTTATTTTGATTTTCAAGGCTGACGTATCGCTGCTTGCGTCTTTAAGCGTGTCAAATAACGCACCCGTTGCAGCTATGATAATGGAGTCGCACGCACTGCCTCTTTTAATTTTCAGCTCGGGTTTTATATTGTCAAAATTAACCAGAGGAAATCCTTTTAAGGCTTTCTGTATTTTCAGCAAGTCGGCTTCCGGGAAGGCACCAGTCGGATTTCCTCCCCTCGATTTGTTTGAAATGATCTCAATACTGAGGGGCGAAAACTTATAAACAGGCGATGTAACAAATACCCATCCTAATGCAGGTTGTGTGAATAATAGTGCCTTAGTTAAGGTGATCGTGGATGTATATACGGATGCACTGCTCACGGATCCGGTCGCAAGTGGTCTTACATGTAAAGTATCATTGGTGCCGGATGGATATACCGCTATTTTCGCGCCAGCATCTAAACCGGATAAAGTACCCGCGTTCAGAACCAGTTTTAAGCCGGCTATTTTGTTTATTGCAATAAAATGCTTTTGAGGGACAAAGTGGCCGCCAAATAATTGCCTGTCCGCCCCGTTTCCTGATAAGACAGGGTGCTGCAGCGGATTTTTTTCGTTCATAACACCCTGGATCTTCGCAAAAAGGGCACGATAGGTAATATTCTTACTATCGCCGAGGTTGGTAAAAACTTTACTAATGGCATAACTAAGCGATCCAACGCCCTGTTTGTTATCGTCCATTGTTTCGTAATCCAATTCTTCCGCCCGGGCAGCTCCGACAACTATATAAGAAGCCATATTGCTTTCATCGGTTTTTATTCCGGCATCAACATCATAGTCGGCAGCGGTGCCCGAAGTCACTTTTCTTTTCCCGAAGTCACGCGAAACCAAGGCGGGCTTACCGCCTCGTACTTTAGCTGAACCACGTGTGCCTGTGCCGGCATGGCATAGGTCCATAAAGACAGCCAAATCGCCACTTTTACCTAATTTAGCCCTCAGTTTGTTCACGTATGAACCAAATAAGTCTTCCCTATAGTAACCCGCCTTTAACTTTTCAAAATCCTCATTTGATAGCGGCCCATCGCCACTGGCAAGTTTAGCGTCGAAAGAAACTATACATTCTTCAAGTCCGTTAATTTTATTTCCTTTTTCGTCCTCGACCTGCTCACCATGAGATGAGAAATGAATAACGATGATGTCTCCCTGGTTTGATCTTGCAATTAAATCCTCCAGGGCGTTTGAAATGCCTTTTACTGAGGCGCCTTCATCTTTAATAACCTTGATATCCCCGAACCCCTGCGCTTCGAGCGCCTTTTGAACAAACGATACATCCCTTACGCTGGATATCTCCTGCCATCCGCTATCTTCGGGGTAATTGCCGATAGCAAATATCAAGGCTCGTTTTGTTTGTGCGCTTGCCAGGTTCAATGCCATTGAAAATAGCGGGACAAATAATAAAAGTCTTAGATACTTTATCACGAACATTAATGGCTTAAATGAATGATGTTCATGCCTGTTTATCCGGGCAATCACATTCTAAAAGTACCCCTAACATTATTGACATAAAATGTGATTTTATGCGTATTCTGCGTTAAAGCCAAACTCTTTCTGACCTCATATATGTACCTTGACTTCAAATAATGATTCATGAAAAGCAGGCGCATAGTCATCCGTGTTTTTTTATGTATAACGATAATAGCCTTAACTTGCCCCACCTATGCTCAAAGCTGGAAGGATCTCAAAGACAGATCAATAGAATTTAATGAAGCAGGCAAAACCGATTCGGCCATATTTTATGGAAAGCAGGCGATGCAGGTCACTGTTCAAAGTTTCGGTAAAAACAGTACTGTTTATGGCGATGACCTGATCAGGCTGGCCGGTTTTTACCAGGCAAAAGGCGATTATGCCAATGCAGAGCCTTTGCTATTAGAAGCGGTATCGGCCTACAAAACAGCGATGGGCGCTGACAATCGTTATTACGCCGGCACATTGAACACTTTGGCAGCTTTCTATACTTCAGCGAAGAAATTTGATAAAGCGGAAATACTGTATACACAATCTCTGGCTATTGTAAAAGATGCCTTGGGTGATGATCATCCCGAGTATGCGAACGCAATCTCGGGCATGGCCGAAATGTACGAAGCTGAAGGGAGTAATACCAAAGCAGAAGCATTGTTTATTGAGGCATTGGCGATTCGCAAAAAAGCCCTGGGTATTGACCACCCCGATTACACGAGCTCCTTATACAATTTAGGTAGCCTATATTACTCAGAGCGTGCTTATATAAAAGCGGAACCTGTTTTCGCAGAGCTTTTAGCTATTATAAAAAGGAATTTTGGTGTGGCGTCGCAACAGTATGTTTTGGCCCTTAATAATTTAGGCATGACTGATGAGTACGCAGAGAATTATGCCGTTGCTGAGCCGCTATATTTAGAAGCAATTGAAATTTGTAAACAAGGGCACAAAACGCAGCATCCCCTTTATGCAACGTCGGTTTATAACCTGGCACATTTATATATGTCCGCTGGAGAATATTCCAAAGCCATACCTTTTTGCGAAGAGGCGCTGGCACTTCAAAAAATGCTGTCGGGAACAGAGAACACCGATTATGCAAATACAGCTAATATGCTGGCGCTTTTATACCAGCATACCGGGAACAATGCAAAGGCAGAACTGCTTTATGTTGAGGCGCTCACTATTCGTAAAAATGCCTTTGGGCCTGAAAGTGATGCTTATGCCGAGTCCTTAAATAACCTGTCTTTTTTGTATACAAGCGTCGGCAATTATGCCAAAGCTATGCCATTATCGATGGAGTCCCTTGCCATCTGTAAAAAAGTACTGGGGACTGAACACCCGCACTATGCTATAGCTCTGAATAGTCTGGCTTTTTTGTACAAATCCCAGGGAGATTACGCAAACGCTGAAAAGTTATACCAGGAATCCCTTGCTCTCCGCAAAAAGCTATTCGGAATGGAAAATGATGAATATGCCTCTTGTCTAAATAACCTGGCAGCATTGTATGTGGACATTAAAGACTATGGTAAAGCTGAACCCATGTTTATTGCCGCTTTGGCAATCCGTAAGAAAGTATTAGGGGTTGAACATCCCGACTATGGGACTTCTTTAAATAATCTGGCCCGTTTTTATCAAATTCAAGGCAGCTATGCAAAAGCAGAACCACTTTATACCGAAGCGCTGGAAAATACAAAAAGGTCGCTTGGAACAGCGCATCCTGACTATGCACAGTCCCTGAATAATTTAGGCACTTTGTACGCCGAAATGGGCAATTATGCGAAGGCCGAACCATTGTTCATGGAAGGAAAGAAAGTTACACTTCAAAATATCAGTAAGAATTTCAGTTTTTTAACCGAGCAGGAAAAGGAAAGGTACATGGAGACGGTGACGGCGGATTTTGAGTATTACCATTCCTTCCTCATGCAGTACCAACGGCAAAAACCGTCGGTAAGTGCAGAAGCTTACAATATAGAACTGGCGACCAAGGGCATTATCCTGTCGTCGGGCATACAACTAAAGCAGGCGGTCATCAACAGCGGCAACCAGGAAGCTATCGCAACCGTTGATAGATGGAACGGGCTTAAAACAATTCTTGCGCATCTGTATAGCCTCCCTATCGCGCAAAGGAATCAGAATGCAGACAGTATTGAAAACCTGGCCAATGATTGTGAAAAGAAGTTGAACAGGCTTTCAGCTTCATTCCGGCAAGGGGAAGTCTTATCACGGGCTGATTGGAAAAGCGTACAGCAGGCATTAGGGCCAAATGAAGTTTCGATAGAGTTTGCCTCTTTTCGCTTTTACAAGAATACGCGAAGAACAGACACCACTCAATATATCGCTATTGTTTTACGAAAGAGTGATGCTTATCCATCGATTGTAAAGCTTTGCCGCCAAATACAGCTGGATACTTTATTAAACAGAAGTGGCAATACCAACAGTAGTTTTATAAGCAGCATGTATCGCGGAAGTCACATCCTGTCATCTGGCATTTCCAACGCCGACAGGCGCCAGCTATATAAACTGGTATGGCAACCGTTGGATTCGTTGCTTCGCCCGGGCGACCATATTTACTACTCACCGTCTGGGTCCCTGCACCAGGTGGCTTTCGCTGCCATTCCAATCAGGGGCGACACCTTACTTTCCGACCGTTATCAGCTTACCCAGCTCAATTCCACGGCTGCGTTATTGCAACCGGTACAATCGTTTGATAAAAACGACTTGTCAATTGCTGCGTTTGGGGGGATAAAGTACGATGCATCTGTCACCGAGTTACTCGATGCGGCGCCCACAAGCAACCAATTAATTGCGTCACGCTCCCTGCCTGATGGAAGCCGCGGATCGACATGGACCTATCTGCCCGGAACTTTAAATGAAATAAACAGCATCGATTCATTAGCTAAAGTATTCAATATACCCGCAACGGTATATCGGGGAACGTCAGCATCCGAAGAAACATATAAAAATTACCGGTTGGTTCGCTCGCCGGCTATTATTCACATCGCCACTCACGGCTTCTTTTTTCCCGACCCGGAAAAGGAAAATAAAGAGAATGGGGCGGCTATGACCGATGACAAACAAGAATTCCGTACCTCTGCTAATCCGCTTAACAGGTCGGGGTTGTTGTTTGCAGGCGCTAACCATATATGGCAGGGAGAAACCCTTCCGCCCGGGTTGGAGGATGGCATATTAACGGCTTATGAAGCTTCAAACGTAACACTTAGCAATACACAGCTGGTTGTTCTTTCGGCCTGCGAAACAGGGTTGGGAGATATCAAAGGAAGTGAAGGTGTGTTTGGCCTGCAACGCGCCTTTAAGGCAGCCGGCGCGAATTATTTGATGATGAGCCTTTGGAAGGTCCCCGACAGTGAGACAGCGGAATTTATGAAGGAATTTTATCAATCCTTATTCTCCGGACAATCTATAGAACAAGCGTTTTCTTCATCGCAAACAGTCATGAAAAACAAATACCGCAAAGATCCATATAAGTGGGCAGCGTTTGTATTGGTGCGATGAGAAATGACCCGTTATTTAATTAATAGTAGGTGATACACCTATTTTACCTTCTCTGTTTGAACTTGAATATTCCTAATGCCGTCAATATATAAGTAGTCAATGCACATTATTCATAAAAAGTCTTTTTTCTTACTACTGCTTTTGAGCTCCTCTGTTTTGAAGGGATTTTGTCAAAACGCAGAAAAGGATTTTGGGAATCTCTATGTTAAAGCAAATGAAGTGTACCAACGCGAATCCATCGATTCTGCTATAGTCTTGTTAACAAAAGTCATATCCGTTGCAGAAGAAAAACACTACACCGGTCAAAGCAAAGTGAGCTATTGTTACAACGCTTTAGGACGTTGCTATACACTAAAGAAAAAATACCCGAAGGCTAATGACTACTACACCAAAGGGCTTAAAAACGCGAGGCTTTATCGCCATAATGAAAGTTTGGTGTATGCTTTAACCGGCCTCAGCCAACTGCATTATATTATTCAATACGAAAATGCCGATTTTCCTTACAAACCACCAGCCACGACAGTTAGCGAGGTTGTTAGTTTCCCGATTGAAAAGGTTGAAAATATTACGTCAGATTCATGCCGCATCACTATCGCGGGCGGCCGGTTTGACGGTATAAAAGATTCTACATATAAAGGTTATGTTTTAACCTGCTACAATAAAATCACAAAACGGGAGGGAGGTACTTTTATTGGCAATGTGAAAATTATTAATTTGGGTAATAACAGAACATATGCGACTATAAAGTTTAACGGAGCAATACCGATCGTAAATGACCTTGTAAAACTCAAGGCTGAAGTTCCGGTTGCTTTGTCTCAGTCCATTTTCAGGAATTTTATCCTGGAGTCCGTTTTCTGGAAATCAAATGACCACGAAAGGTTATTTGACAGAAGGTTTATGTATTACTTCTATGACCAATTAATGGAGCAGGAAGCGTTCACTTTGTTCAATGACCAGGTAAAGGAGGTTACATCAACATTAGTCTCCAGTAAGGACACTATCGGCAATGGCCAGTATGCAGCTAAAATCACAGATGGTTTATTCAAAGGCGACAATGTGATTAAGGCGATGTTGCTTGCTGATTCAGCCGTTTACAGGCTTTTTTTAGATTATGTAATAAAACACCCCGAAAACTACGCAGGCAACGATTTCAAATTTTCAGAAGTTTTTGCTACCTGGTTATTATACAAAACACCGCTTGTTAATGACGATGCAATACTATACCTGGTAAGCATTGAAGATATTGATAAACGAAGAGAAGTTGCCAGGAGGTTGTATAACCAAGTTGAGGAGGGGCACTTAACAAACAAATGGGTTGATGATGCAGTCCAATTTACAAATCTTGAAAACATTAAAGACGCTAGGCAATATGCCCGCATCGTTTATGATTATGGCCTCGCAAATAACAGCGCCAAAGATGTTGGCTGGGCTTTTTATATAGAAGGGCTTTGCCAAAATAAACTGGGGAATATAGACAAAGCAGACACCATACTTAATAATTCTCTAAGCTACTTTAAAAAAGCAAATGATGAGGAAGGGATTATATGGATCAATAATACCAAAGCTTTATTTAAACAAAAGGCGACACCAATAGTTTCAGTTCAGACGGGGCACCTTTTGCCTTTTGTTTTGGCTGTGTCCCCAAATCCACGATATTTCGCAACCGGAAGCCATGATAATACAATAAAAATATGGGATATTCAATTGCTTAGGGAAATCAAAACTATTAAAGCTCATAACGAACGTATAAACTGCATTGTTTATAGCCCTGGTGGACGATATATTGTCAGCAGCTCGGAAGATAGCACGGTAAAAATTTGGAATGCTTATGATTATTCTTTATTCCGCACCATAAAAGTTGCAAAAAATGTAGGAAGAGTAACGTTTTCTCCTGATGGTACAAAGCTGGTTTGCGCGACACGGGATAGTGCTTTGACCATATATGATCCAATTTCTGGCAGACAGTTATTTAGATCGGCGCGATTACATGCAAGTATTACTGATATTGTTTTTAATCCGCAAAACCCAAAGTTGATGGCTGTCAGCAGTAGGGACAGCACCATAAAACTTTGGAACCTGGATTCCCTTCGCGCAGAAAACTTCGCATATATGAAGGGATTTGCATTTTCGTTAAAATGGAGTAATGACGGAAACTACCTCGCAGCATTTTGCGCGGATACATTATTGAGAGTATTAAATATTACCGCCGGGAAATGGCAATATTATTATAAAATCAATTATCTAGAGGAATACAGCGGAACCTATATGGGTACCGGCAGCTTTTCGCCGGATAGCAGGTACCTTGTATTTCCTGGAAAAGGCGGACACGAAGTCATACTCGACCTAGTCAAGAATGAAGATGTAAGTTATGATAATACCTCATTCTATCTAGAGGGCGTAAATTTTGCCAATAGTGGCAGTTATTTAATTGAACATTCATTTATGGAGGACCCCATAAGGATAGTTGATTTTGGCTCGGCTGGAACATCTGCTTTTCGGTCAAAACTGACATCAACTCAGTTTAAATCATTTACAACCCTACCAACAGCCTTAAAATTTGGAAGTGATAGCAAGTCCTTGTATATTTTAACAAATGACATCAAAAAATTCAATTTCTTAAGCGGTTTAAGCGAGTTGGTAACTGCTCAAGCCCAGGCAGTGTATAATCCAGATAACCATTTGGTATTGAGTAATAATGATCAAACAACATATAAAGATCGAACAATAAATATTGATACACCACTGTTGTCGTCGTCAGCGGTTGTAATTTACGATTATAAGCGCAAGAAGAAATTGAAAGAATTACGCATTCCTTCAAGTACAATGATACACACTTATACTTTTGCAAAAAACGATAGTTTATGTTTTATTGGAAGCGAAAAAAAAACTGTGACCGCTTTTAATGTTACGAGCGGGAAGTTAATTTTTTCGAAAAGCTATGGCGAGAAGGACGAGAACCAAATACTATATAGTATTAATGCTGATATTTCTCATGGCGTGCTGTATTTAAATAAAGGCGATGGTAAAGTTTTAGTTGTCGACTTGGCCAACGGGGCGGTAAGAGACAGTATTTATTTGCCGGACCTATACGGATTCGCCGTTACGAATAAATACATATTTGCAACCGGTAATGGAGGCTTTCTTTATAAATTCGATGCTGAAAATTATAAATTAATAAAGAAAATACAAATCATCAAGGAAGGTACAGACATTGGACCTATAACGCTTACTCCTGATTCCACAAGGTTAGTTATCGCCGCGACGAACCATTTGATTTTGTTTGATATAAGGAGCGAAAAAAATATTTTCACAGAGCCGATAGATAATTATAGCGTTCAAACAATAGCTGTCAGTCCAGATGGGAAATTTATCGCTGTTGCCATGGATGATAACATGGTAACGTTACATTCGCTTGCCACAGGAAAATTAATAGGTACCATACATACTCCGGCTAATTTAGACTTTGTGGTTACAGATACCGCAGGCTATTACCTGGCTGCAAAAAAATCACTTGATGACATTGTTTTTAATTACAAGGGCAATAGCTATGGTTATGAGCAATTTGACGTGCGGTACAACAGGCCTGATATCATTCTTAGTGAGATCGGGATAGCCGACACGAACTTAATTGCCGCCTACAAGAAAGCATATCTTAAAAGGATAAATAAATTAGGTTTAACGGAAGCTGACCTGGCAAAGGAGGTACATTTGCCAATAGTAAAGATTTTAAGCAAATTTAATTCCAAACCTACCACATCCGATAGTTTAATTGCCGTAAGGATTGAATGCAGTGATGCTAAATACAAATTGCAGTCAATACATATCCTGGTGAATAACGTGCCGTGGTTTGGCAGCTCAGGCAAAGACGTTTCCTCGCTTGACACCAATAGCGTTTCTTTCGTAACTAATGTTGTTCTTTCGCAAGGGAACAATGCCATAAAGGTTTACTGTATTAATAAAAATGGGGCCGCATCCGTTAAAGAATCCTTTGAAATTTATTGTAATAAGCCAAAATATAAATCAAAGACCTATTTCGTTGGCATCGGTGTAGCCAGGTATAAGGATACGAAAATGAATCTTACCTATCCCGCTAAAGATATAAGGGACCTTGCTGCATTATTTAAAAAAATCAACCCCGACGTCATTATTGATACTTTAATTAACCAGCAGGTTACCTTTGGCAATATATTAGAAGTAAAAAAACGATTAATGAAAACGTCGGTTGATGATAAAGTAATTATGGCGGTAACAGGCCATGGTTTATTAAGTGATAATATGGATTTTTATTACGCTACGTACGATGTGGATTTTAAAAACCCTGTTGGGAAAGGCTTGCAATATCAGGCCCTCGAAGGCCTTTTAAATAATATTCCGGCGCGGCAAAAACTCCTTTTGATTGATGCATGTCATAGCGGAGAATTGGATAAGAATATACCCGTCAATATTTCAGCAAAGACAGGGGATCAAACTATTGCTTATGATTCTAATTCGACAAAAGGGGCTATTGTGACTGTAAATAAAGAATCTGAGCGAATACAGAATAGTTTTGAGCTGATGCAAAATTTATTTGTGGACCTGTCGGATAATAACGGTACTATCGTAATTTCAGCCACTGGCGGTTTAGAGTATGCCTTCGAATCACCTGTATGGAAAAATGGTGTTTTTACCTATTGTGTGCGAGCAGGTATTGAAAACAAATTAGCCGATAAAGATGGAGGTAACGATGATGGCAAAGTATCGGTACAGGAGTTATTGCAATATTTAAGCAGGCAGGTACCGCTGCTAACACATGGTATGCAAAAACCAGCGTCCAGGCGGGAGAATCTAGAATATGATTGGGAGATCAGATAATAAAGGGGGACGGAAAGAGGAAACTGCGGGGGATAGTCTCAATCTTTTTTATAAGATATTCAGTAACAGCGTTCCTCCATTTTAGAGAATAATTCCGGAGGCTTTTATACGTAAGAATGCCGACCTTCGCAAAAGAATTATCAGGAAAATGTCTTTAGAGCCAAACCCAAAACTCCCGGAAAAAGAAAATCTGCACCCACGGAATAATCACCGGGCCGGATATGATTTTAAACAGCTCTGCAAAAGCAGCCCGGCGTTAAAAGCGTTTGTATCCTTAAATCAATATAACGATGAATCGATAGACTTTAGTAATCCCGATGCGGTTAAGGCTTTAAACAAAGCATTGCTAAAATATTTTTACGGTGTTGATCATTGGGATATCCCGGAAGGATACCTCTGTCCGCCAATACCGGGCAGAGCAGATTATATTCACCATGTTGCGGACCTGTTAGCTGAAATAAACAATGGTGAGATCCCCCTAGGTAATAAAATACAGGCTTTGGATATTGGTATGGGCGCCAATTGTGTTTATCCTTTAATTGGAAGCCATGTTTACGACTGGCAATTTGTAGGCACCGATGTTGATCCTATTGCTATCAGCTCGGCACAAAATATCGTTTCGTTAAACAAGGCTTTCCAGGATAAGATCGAATTTAGGTTGCAAGCCAATAAGGCACATACCTTTCAAGGCATGATTAAAAAGAATGAGGGTTTTGATATCACAATATGTAATCCGCCCTTTCATTCATCCTTGCAGGAAGCACAGCTATCCACAGCTGCCAAGTGGAAGAAATTGGGCTTCACTAAACAAGCCGCAGCGCTAAATTTCGGCGGCCAAAAGACAGAGTTATGGTGTTATGGTGGCGAGGCAGGATTTATACGCCGCATGGTTGAGCAAAGCGCCGTGGTTGCCCATCAAGTTTTATGGTTCTCTACATTAGTATCAAAAAAAGACACGTTACCAGTTATTTACAAAGCGTTGAAAAACGTTAACGCCATTGATGTTAGAACTATTACGATGGCACATGGACAAAAAACAAGCCGTATTGTTGCCTGGACATTTTTAACAGCGGCTGAACAAACTGCCTGGAGAAACAAGTTTTGGTACGATCCTCGCTAAAAAGAAACGCTGGCCATGAGTCCGGCAGCATAAAGACCTTTTGAATCAAAAGCCTTTAATTGGAAGATCGAAGGCTTTTTTGATTTGATTATTTCTATAACTTAGACTTTTATTCATAAACCATCAACTATGTTAAAATCAATTTCTCTCTCCGCCATTTTTAGCCTTGCAGTGGCATATGCAAATGCGCAAACGCTGACCATGCCGCCCGAAATAGCTCAGGCCTATTCAAAAGAAACCCGGTCGCTTACAGGAAAGCCTGGTAAAAAATACTGGGAGAATCATGGACGATATAACATATCGGTAACTATGGCACCGCCTGACAGAACGATTACCGGCGTTGAAGAGATAACCTATTTTAACAATAGCCCGGATACGTTGCATAGTTTAAATATGAAGCTGATTGTGAATGTTCACAGCGCCGGCGGAAGAGGCGGAGTTGGGGCTAATCCTGACGCAGCTATCAAAGTTGATAACATACAAATAAACGGGGCGAAAGCTGATTGGGATAACAGCAGGGCCATAACGACTAATCAAATGGTTGATTTAAAGTCGCCGCTAATGCCGCATGATTCTGTGAAGCTCAACATTGCCTGGCATTACCTTTTGAATAAAGGACGCGGGCGCGAGGGCGCAATTGATTCGACAACATTTTATGTGGCTTACTTTTACCCGAGAGTAGCGGTTTATGATGATTATAAAGGATGGGATATGCAACCCCATACAGGCGGCCTGGAGTTTTATAACGACTTTAATGATTACACACTTAATGTAACCGTGCCTAAGAATTATCTGGTATGGGCCACAGGCACTTTGCGAAACGCAGCCCAGGTATTGCAACCCGATTTTGCCAAAAAGCTGCAGGAATCCATGACCAGCGATTCCACCATACATATAGCAACCGCGCAGGACCTGGCCAATAAAAACATCACCTCGCAAAATGCAACCAATACCTGGGTATGGACATCCACCAATATTACTGATGTCGCTTTAGCGGTAAGCGACCATTATGATTGGGACGCGGCAAGTGTTTTGGTTGATGATAAGGCACAGCGCCGCGTAAGCGTGCAGGCAGCTTTCGCTGATGCATCTCAGGATTTTCATCATTATGTACAATTCGCACGCAATTCATTAGACTGGTTTTCGCATAATTTGCCTGGTGTGCCATACCCGTTCCCGAAAACGACCAGTGTACAGGGCTTTGCTGACATGGAATACCCAATGATGGTGAATGACAGTCATGAAACAGACCTGGTATTTGCTCAACTTGTTCAGGATCATGAGATAGCGCATACCTATTTCCCGTTTTATATGGGTACCAATGAAAGTCGTTATGCTTTTATGGATGAGGGCTGGGCAACAACCTTTGAACTGCTGATAGGTACAGCGGAAAAAGGGAAAGCTTCAGCAGATGAGTTTTACAAAAGATTTCGCGTTACCCGGTGGATAAACGGGCCGCACGAAAAAGAAAATCCTATCATTACGCCATCACCAGATGTGACATTTGGCGGCGGCAATAATGCTTATGGAAAACCCTCGTTAAGCTACCTGGCTTTAAAAGATATGTTAGGGGATGAGCTGTTTAAGAAAGCCTTGCATACTTATATGAGCAACTGGAACGGCAAGCACCCGATACCGTGGGATTATTTCTATTCGATGGAAAAAGGATCGGGAAAGAAGCTTGATTGGTTTTTTTATAATTGGTTTTTCACTCCCTATTATATGGATCTCGATCTCGAAAAAGCTGATAAAACATCATCCGGGTATACCCTGTCGGTGAAAAACGTTGGTGGTTTTGCAGTCCCATTTGATGTAAATGTTACTTATGCCGATGGTACAACTGAGGCTTTTCATCAAACGCCAATAGTTTGGGAACATGATCAAAAGAACATTTCGGTAAATATCAAGACCTCAAAAGAAGTAAAGACCATAACCCTGGATGGCGGGATATTTATGGATGCGAACACGAAGGATAATACCTGGACAGCAAAAAGCCAGTAATCAATTAGTTACCGGCTTTTCGCTTTTAAGAGAAATTGCAGAAATTACAATTTCACAAATGTTGTTTTGCCAACCAGGCTGTTATCGGTAGCATTTAATACCTGCACGATATAAGTACCCGGTGCCAGGTTGCTAACGTTATTTTGCCAGGTAGATGCTGCCGATGTGCTCTTCATGATCACAAGGCCGCTCATAGTAGTTATTCTAATGTTGTATGATTTTGAACTGGTGTTTGTTTGCGGTGCGACAGATGCCGGACTCGTATTAGCGCTTTGTAGTGCTGATAAGCCGGAAGCATAAAGACCGCCCGCGGTATTTTGATTAACCACCAGGTTGATAACACCAGCTGCGGGGTTAGGATAGATATCAATATTACTTGCAGTATTGCCTGAGTTTCCATAAATCAGCGTAACCGGACCTGAGTAGCTGATGGCGCCATTCAAATCTTCGATTTTTAGTCGATAGGTGTTTGGACCTGTTACGGGCGATTTATCCAGCATATTGTAATTGCCAACGGCACTTGATGACAAGCCACCGATCAGGCCGAAAGTTGTGCCCCCATCAGTGCTTCTTTCAACAGTAAATTTGGTATAATTCTGTTCGTTATTGGTTACCCAGTTGATCTGTGACCCGCTTGTTGATTTGTTCGCGGTAAAATTTAATAAATGTACTGCCAATCCAGGTTGCTGGCGCAAAACAATGCTGAAACGATTGTCACCAAAGCTCGCAGTATCTGTTAAATCGATATTAAATGCATAGGTAGTATTGTGCCTGATGTCAAGTGAATCTTTTTTATACTTATCCATCAGCCATACATCAAACACCTCTGGGATAGCATCGAGCGCGGTCCGTTTAAATGTATAAACCCCACTCTTGCTGCCAACCACATGTAATTTTATTTCAAGCTGACTACCTACTTTTGGAAGCGGTACACTATTAATAGACAACTTGACGTTATCGACCGAAAAGCTTGCCAGTCCCTCTGAAGCGCCTATACCGGGTATATATTTGGCGTCAGTATTTGAGTCGTAGATACCGGTTGCATTTGAATTAAATGATACCACGATATCGTCATAGCTTATCGAATCTGCAGCAAGTTTTAGACGTAATGCTTGCGGAACAAAATCCTGAACAGGGCTACCCATCAATAAGTTGGAACCAGTCATCTGTGCGGCTGCCGGAACTGCGCCTGTTCCTACCACGGCATTGTTATTTAATACCGCTTTAGAGTATTCGTCAATTGTTAAACTTGGGCTTGCCGCAGTAGCCTGCACAATAAAGCCTTGTCCGCTGGCAATGTACCTGGATGCGTTACCTGTAGCGGTACCTGTTGTAGCCGACGTAGCCAAATAGGTATCATATTGGTAAGTTACCGGGTTAAATACCCATATCGTAGGCGCAACGTTGGTACGTACAATGCCTGTTGCACCTGAATAAGCAGTTCCCCAGTCGAGCGCACACGGATATGGGTTGCCGATCATGTTAAATCCGCGAACGGCTGAATTAGTGCCCGCCCCCGAACCCGTGTAAGCTAAGTTGGCCGAACCAGGAGTATACCAGTCTTTAAAAGTGTAAGAGCCGACATTCAAGTTACCGGTAGATGTGAGTGTAACATTTTCGGGTGCGATATAAGGATAAACAGTCCTTGTAGCCCAATTGGTAGCTGCCCCCCTGAAAAAGAACAATACACCGGTACCCACAGGCAAACTGTAAGTGCCGCCATCGCTTGCAGAGATGGTACCACCTGTTGTTGAGTTGGTAATATTGGTTATCCCCAGGAAATTACCACTGATATAGGTTACATTGCTTGGGGTATAAGCTTCGTTATACAAATAGATGGAAGGATTTCCAGCGCTTGTGCTTCCGCCTGTACAACCCGTTATAAATGCGTTGGTAGCACTATTTGCAGCAGTTGTCTGACCGGCTGTCGCCCCTACTATATAATTTAATCCAAAAACAGAGTTACCGCTAACTGTCGTGCCGGTGTTTACGCACGATGATATAATGCGGTAGCTTCGCTCTACATAGCGCCCACCCGAATAGGTGTTTCCACCCTGGAAATACCGCTGAACGGTAAACGTCCCGGTAAAGGCGTTGTTCTTGCCCTGTGGTACTTCGCCGATACTTGCTGAGCCTGTTGCATCTGATTGCAGGGTAAACGTACCACCGGCCTGGTTGTTCATGATAACAAACTGGGCATTATCGTTATAATAATATATCAGGGACGTTGGGCCTAAATAAAACTGCCCCGAGTTATCGATTGACCCATAGTCATCCACCTCTATATTGCAATTTGAGCCCGATGTGCCGGCGTAAAAGGTACCGGCATTTGTAAGGGCGTGCGTAACGTTGCTACCGCCCTGTAAGTATAAGGTTGCATTATTATTAGCCGTAAAGGTACCAGAGTTATATATAAAGGAACCGTTATTATCTATCTGGAACAGGCCAGTGCCGCTTAAGTTGAAAGTGCCATAGTTGGCAAAAATAGCGCTATTAAATTCCAGCTTAGTTGAAGTAGATGCCCCCGCAAAGGTTACGTTAGCAGCGGTTATCCCTGAATTTACATTAAATCCATTATTTACTGTGAGATTAATAGCCGAATTAATTGTTATGGTATTATTTCCGGTAAATGTTACGGTATTTACCGACGTACTTGAAGTCACGGTCGGTGCTTTCACAGTTGCCGGAATACTAACGTTATCGGTACTTCCGGGTGTGCCGTTTGGCGACCAGTTGGTACTGGTACTCCAGGTTGTACTTGTAGTTCCTGTCCATACGTAACTAAAGCCGGCAACAACTCCATTGTATGCAACATAAGTAATGGTATAATTGGTTGACAGATAACCATTTGCCCCTGCAGCTGCTGATGGTGTAACCGTATAAGTTGAACCGGCGGTTTGCGATGTGGTTGGACTTGGCGTTAAGGTTACACTCGTTATCGTTTCACCATTTACAGTACCATAATATATGAAATTTGTTGTACTGCCTGTAGTTACCGGTGAAGTGAACCCTGTAACTTTAAGAGGCCCCGTTGCTGTAATAGTTAAGGAAGCTGTTGTAATATTTGCCGTTAGGCCCGACGGCTGCGTTAAAGTATAGTTTCCCGCATCTGTGCCGCTTATGCTGTATGAACTTACCGTTACGGCTATGCCTACTCCGACATTTTTACTTGCAAATACCGCGGTTCCTGCTCCACCGAAGGTCACCACATCGCCGGCGATCACGCCGCTTAACGAGCCGGAACCTGAAAGGCTACCCGCGGTAGTTCCGTCGTATACCTTGTTGGCTGCTGTTATCCCGGTTACGGTTAAAGTTTTGGCAGTAATATTGGCTGTTAAACCTACAGGCTCCGTTAAAATATAGTTTCCCGCGTTTGCTCCGCTTAAAGTGCATGTTGCTGTAACGGCTAAGCTCGTACCCACATTTTTGCTTGGAAAAGTTCCTGTACCGCTAAGGGTTACCACATCACCTGCAATTACACCGGTAAGCGTTCCGGTGATTGTCGCCGCAGTAGTGGCGTCATATACTTTATTGCTCGCGGCCGGAGTCGCGATGGTTAAAGTTTTTGCTGTGATATCTGCTGTAAAACCTGAAGGCTGTGTTAAAGTGTAATTGCCAGAAGCGGCCCCGGTAATAGTATAGCCGGAGACCGTCACGACAATACCCGCACCAACATTTGCTGTTGCAAATGTGACCGTCGGTGCAGCTGCGCCGATGGTTACCACATCCCCCGCAACCACACCGTTTAGCGTTGCCGTTCCTGATAAAGTTCCTGTAGTTGTTCTGTCGTATACTTTGCCGTTCGCAGTTAATCCTGTAATGGTTAATGTAGCCGGGGTTACGGTGATGTTGCCGCTCACATATGAGATGCTATAGTTACTTGCGGTGAAAGTGCCGCCAGTTGCAGCACTTGCAACTATATTCCCGTTATAGGTGCCAACCGCATCATGTATAGCCCCACCGGTTCCATAGGTGATGGTAACAGAACCTACCGTCTCGCCGTTTTTCAATGCGGTGGATGTAAAAGCTATAGAACCCGGACCGCTTGTTAAGGCATTACCGTAAACTTTTGATACATTGGTGGCAGTAATAGTTAATGGCGCCGCTGTAATATTAGCCGTTACACCGGGTTGCGTTAAGGTATAATTGCCGGCATTGGCGCCCGTTAATAAGATCGTAACTGCAATGCCATTAGCAACATTGGGGCTTGCAAAAGTTCCGGTTGTGCTTACACTCACTACATCAGGAGCAATTACACCGGTAAGCAAGCCACCGGAGACGGTTGCCGTAGTAAGCCCGTCATATACCTTATTGCTTGCCGTTACGCCTGCCACGGTTAATGTTTTTTGATTAATATTTGCTGTTAAACCAGTAGGTTGTGTTAACGTATAGTTACCAGCGTTAGCACCGCCTATGGTATATCCGGATACGGTTACCGCAATGCCAGCCCCTGCATTTGAGCTTGCAAATGTTGATGTTGGCGCTCCGCCCAGGGTTACCACATCAGCGCCAATAATTCCGCTTAAAGTAGCTGTCCCGCTTAAAGTAGCTGTGGTGGTCCTGTCATATGTTTTATTATTTGCGGTTAAACCGGTAATAGTTAAGGTTTTTGCAGTTATTGTTAAAGTGCCTGCCACATAACTAATCGTATAATAAGCAGGAGCAACTGCTCCGCTTGCTGTTATCGGGTACGTTCCAATATTTGAACTTGATGTTCCTGTAGTGCCAACAGTTGGCAGGGTAGTTAAACTCGCCTGGGTATCTCCATTCACAAAACCGCTGTACGTAACCGTCAGTGACGGTACGGCTGAGCCATACACCATACTCTGATTATTTGCTGTAATGGTTAAAACGGTCTTGTTAACGGTGATGGATATGTTAACAGTAGCGTTTGGACCACTGGCATAAGTTGCAGTAATAGTATAAGTCGCAGTAGCCGAGACTACTGTTGGGGTTCCGGAAATTACACCGGTACCAGTGTTGATTGATAAGCCCGCAGGCAGTGCCGGGCTTATTGAATAACCGGTTGGACTGCCACCCGTTGCCGTTGGAGTTAAGGGTGTTATCGCAGTGTAAACAGTATAGGTAAAGGGCGAACCAGTATAGCTGATTGTTGATGCTAATACAGTTATGCTAATGGTTGTATTGCCGCTTCCGCTGGCGTTTGTTGCAGTAATGGTGTAGGTTGTAGCTCCGGACGTTGCCGTAGGAGTACCCGATATTATACCTGTAACGGTGCTAAATGCCAAACCTGCCGGAAGCGCAGGGCTTATCGAATAACTTGTCGGGCTATTTGTTACTATAGGCGTTAAGGACGTTATGGTGTTACCTGTATAATACGTAAAAGGCGAACCCGTATAACTAATAGTGGGCGATACCGCATTCACCAGTAGTGTCAGGCCAGCGCTTGAATATGGCCCGCCGCCGGCATTATTATCAGTAAGTTTTATGGTAAATCCATATGAGCCTGCTGGCGTCGAAGCAGATGTGGTTACTGTAAAAGTGATAGTGGAGTTGCTACCGCTTGGTGTAAATGACGGGGTAGTTGTATTACCGCTTGTAACCGATTCAGTGCCTGAAGTGAAATTCCATGTAACGCCTGTAGGTGTGCCACTGGCCCAGGTCAAAAGGATATTATCGGCTGACGGTGCGGCTGCGCCTGTCTCAGTTAATGTGAGGGTGTAAGTTACAGACGTGCCTGTGCCACTGTTGGCTGTACCGGTTTGACTGCCATAAGTTACAGCTGTAACACGCCTGGCCGCTAAAGCGGTACCAAAAACAAACAAATTGGCTATAACAAGCGCGGTTGCAAATACGATCAGTTTTTGAGAGAAAGCTTTGAAAGAGCTTGTTTTTTGTGCGGATAGCCCTGGCATACCAATTCCCTGCATTGATATTTTTGGCATCAAGCTGCTAGTAAGGAAAAGTAAATATTTTTTCATATGTGATCTTCGCGATGATATTAAAAAAGTATCTTAAGCTGTATTAGTCTAAAAAGGTGTACTCTTCCTATCTTACCCCGAAATCTCCCCGCCGAAAAGCAAATCTTTAATTTGTCAATGTTCAAAAAACATAGCATTGCGATAATATCTTACCGCAGTTGGCAACTGAAATTGGAAACCTATCTTATTCAGCATCAACTAAGTTATCCTTTTACGAAATGGACCGTCGGTAAGTTACTGTGAAGTGCATTTTCTGTGCCTGCAGTGAGGTTTTTTCACATAATCAACCTTAATTCATCCGGCCTACTTCGTTGATATCCTTGCAGATATGAAAAAGGGGTTTTTGGAAAAAATTATCCGGGCTTATAGTAAAAAGCGGTCAAATCCCAAGATCAGTAAGATAATAGGGCAAAAACACTATGTAATTCTTCGGCTTTTACGCCGTTTTACAGCAATACTCAAACTCGCAACCAGTACAAGAGACGACATATCTGAGTATTTAAAACGATGGGTATTATGCCAGGGTTAACTTATTGTTAGCCATGCAACATATCGCTTAGAAAATAATTTCGATTAAATATGGCGTTTTAGGGCTAACAGCGGCAATACTCAGCTAATTGTAAAAAATAGCTTTTTCATTTATCTTTATGTTAAATTAAGATTAATTTTAATTCTTGTAATTAACAAAGCCAAACGTCATACGTACATTTGACTTCAGTGGGACCTAAATTAAACCCTATGGTTCGTTTGAGGAAAAAAATACTTTTTATCACAGGATCAATTAACCAGACTACTCAGATGCATCAGATATCGGAGCATTTGCCTGAATATGATTGCTGGTTTAGCCAAATATTTACTGATTTACCTATTTATAAGTATATCAAAAAATACACCGCTCTTGCGGATGCAACTGTACTTGCAGGGCAATTCAGGGCGCGCTCCGAAGAGTATTTGAATAATAACAGGCTCAATATTGATTACGGGGCAAAGCGTAACAAATACGATTTGGTAGTCTATTGTTCGGACATGGTAATGGCCAAAAGCCTGAATAAATGCAAGACCATTTGGGTGCAGGAAGGCATGATAGATCAATATACACTTCTGAGTGCAATAGTAAAAAAATTAGGTTTGCCTACCTATTTAACAGGCGATACTTCACTTAATGGCTCAAGTGATGCTTGTGACATCTATTGCTCGGCTTCAGAAGGATACAAAAATTATATCACCAAACGTGGAACCAGTCGTGATAAAGTTTTTGTGACGGGTATCCCCAATTATGATAACTGTAACCAATTCCTGGATAATGATTTCCCTCACCACGATTACGTAATGGTCGCTACAAGCGATATGCGCGAGACCTATCGTAAAGAGGACCGGCCTGCATTTATCAGGCAGGCAGCTGCAATTGCCAACGGGCGGCCAATGCTGTTTAAATTGCATCCGAATGAGAAATTTGAAAGGGCCCAGGCCGAGATTCGCAAATACGCACCAGCAGGTACTTTGATATATCATAGCGGCAATACGAGTCACATGGTAGCCAACTGTTCGGAACTGATTACGCAGTATTCTACCGTAGTTTACACCGGGTTGGCGTTGGGCAAAAAAGTACACTCCTATTTTGATGTTGACGAGTTAAAACGTTTGGCGCCTATTCAAAATAATGGCACATCAGCAAAAAATATCGCTCAGATATGCCGTGCTTATGTTGAATTTAAGGGAGGTCGTGCAGAGTTTTTGAGGCAGTTTGTATTTAGGCCGGAAGAGATAACACAGCCGGAAGAGATGTACGCCTGATCGCTGAATACTAAAGTTATGGGAGACAAAACAGTAATAGTTGTACAGGCACGCATGTCGTCAAGCAGGTTGCCCGGAAAAGTTATGCTCCCGCTGCTTGGCAAAAGTTTACTGTTCCGGATGATGGAACGCCTGAAGATGATCAAGCACCCGGCTCAACTGGTGATCGCGACCTCCCTCGAAAAAAGTGATGATATTATCGAAAAAGAAGCGGAAATAATAGGTGTACCCTGTTATCGCGGAAATCTGAATAACCTGCTCGACAGGCATTACCAGGCAGCTAAGTTATATGATGCTGATATTGTACTTAAAATACCCTCGGACTGCCCGCTGATCGACCCCTGCATCATTGACCAGGTACTTGATTTTTATTTTGACGCGCCGGGGCAGTATGATTATGTGAGCAACCTGCACCCTGCAACTTTCCCTGACGGCAATGATGTGGAAATAATGACCATGGAATGCCTTGAAAAAACCTGGAAAGAAGCCACCCGTATTCTTGAGCTGGAGCATACGACACCTTATATCTGGGAAAATCAGGATCGGTTCAGAATTGGCAACGTTATTTGGGATACCGGAAATGACTATTCAATGACGCACCGTTTTACCATTGATTATCCTGCTGATTATGAGTTTATAAGATGTGTTTTTGAAGAATTGTATTCCGCCAAAAACAATTTTTCATGCGATGATATACTTCGGCTTCTCGAAAAAAGACCCGAAATTTATGATATCAATTCTGATTTTTGCGGCGTTAATTGGTACCGCAACCATTTAAACGAACTAAAAACCATATCACCCGAACAAACTAAAACTGTTGCCGGCTGATATAACCTGATTTACAAACTATGATAACAGATATACCTGCCATAGACAAGCAAAAGTTACAGGCTACGGCGCTTAAGGTACGCGAGCATATTATTCGCATGGCTACGGATGGCGGCTGTTTTGTAGGCGCTTCACTTTCGGCTGCCGACCTGATATTGTACCTGTACTCTGAATGGCTGAACGTTAATAAAGACAATCTCGCTGACCCTAACCGCGATTATCTTTTCCTTTCGAAAGGGCATGATGTTCCGGCGCTGTATGGCACTTTTGCCGAACTGGGCCTGTTGGATAAGGACCGTTTGAAAAACCATTTATCGTTGGACGACCATATTTACTGGCACCCGAATACCAAAATCCCTGGTATCGAATTTCATTCCGGTTCATTGGGACACCTGCCGTCTGTAGCAATTGGCGTGGCCATGGATATCAAAATACGCGGCGGTCAAAACCGGGTAGTTTGTATCATGGGCGATGGTGAACTGAATGAAGGTACTTGCTGGGAGGCTGTGCTGGTAGCTAATGCCTATAAGCTGGACAACTTGATATTTGTAATAGATCGTAACCAGTTCCAGGCCAATATGCCAACAGAAGAATTGATACCGCTTGAACCATTACATGATAAATTTACCGCTTTTGGCGCAGCTGTAAAACGCATTGACGGACATGATTTTGATGCTTTGCATGAAGCTTTTTCGGCTTATCCATTTCAAACAGGCAAAGTGAATGTGGTAATCGCAGACACTGTTCGCGGTAAGGGCCTGCCAAGCATTGAACGCCGCGCCGACCGATGGTTCTGCAATTTCACAGGCGCTGAAATTGAGAGCCTTTTGAAAGAATTGCATGGTGAACACCAGACACAATTGACATCCGAAACTTTAGTGGTAAGATAATATGAGCTACGAAGAATTATTAACCCGGGAAGCATTAGCAGACGAGCGTTTTGTAGTGATGACGGCCGAAAACCGCGCCCTGGTTCGCAATATACACGCCCACTTAGGCAGCCGTTTTATTGATACGGGAATAACTGAACAAACTATGATAGGTGCTGCTGCGGGGCTTGCCCTGCGAGGCCGCATACCCGTGGTACATGCGCTGGCGTCATTCCTTAGTATGCGTGCTTTTGAATTTGTGCGTACTGATGCGGGTATCCCCAATTTACCTTTAAAATTAAGCAGCTTTATCCCAGGATTTTTGTCGGACGGTAATGGGCCAACCCACCAGGCGATTGAAGACATCTCCCTGATGCGCGGCATCCCGAATATGACTGTATTTGCGCCAGCCGACGAAGATGATCTCGTAAAAATGCTGCCCCAAATATGGAATTACCCATCACCATCCTATGTGCGTATCAATACACGCAAAACAGAATATGTACATGCACCTTTTCAATGGGGTAAAGCGGAAGTGATATCAGGAGGTACAGATGTTACTATACTTACTTATGGGCTGCTTTTCGAACAAACGCTGGAGGCTGTTAATATATTAAAAGAAGAAGGCCTTTCGGTAGGATTAGTGAATATGCGCAGCCTCAAACCGGTGGATGAGCATGCTATATTAAACGCTGCAAAAAGTAATTTACTGGTAACTGTCGAAGATCATTTTTTGACCGGGGGTTTGTACAGTATTATTGCTGAAGTATTATTGAAGCATCAGGCTACCGCGAGGGTTTTACCTTTCGCACTGAATGAAAAATGGTTCAAACCGTCATTGCTTCCTAATGTATTGCAGAACGAAGGTTTTACCGGCAAACAAATCGCCGAAAAAATATTAGGTTACGATACCAAAGCAATTCAAAGCAAAATTGCTGCACAAGAATTTTCAGAATAAAATCTAAAGAATAATGATATGCCAAACACTGTAAAATTTAACGAGAATTACCCGGTAATAACCAAATCGGACGAGTTATATGAGCGGGCGCTGAAAGTGCAAAAGCCGGTTACACAAACACTGGCGAAAGGCCCGGGGCAGTTTACCAAGGGGGTTGCGCCGAAGTATATCCAGCGCGGTAAGGGCTCGCATGTTTGGGATGTGGATGGGAATGAATACATTGATTATAACTCGGCTATCGGCCCTATCTCGTTAGGTTATGCTTACCCGGTAGTGGACGCGGCGATAAAAAAACAGCTGGAGGATGGTATAACATTCTCACTTATGCACCCGCTCGAGGTGCAGGTTTCCGAACTCTTACAGGAAATAATCCCCAATGCGGAGGCGGTCAAAATATCAAAAACAGGCGCTGATGTCTGCTCGGCAGCTATACGCGTGGCAAGAGCGTTCACAGGCCGCGATAAGGTTTTTTGCTGCGGCTACCATGGCTGGCACGATTGGTACATTGGCATTACCAGTCGAAATGCGGGGATACCTGAAGCGATTCAAAACATGACCTATACTTTTGAGTATAATGACATCGATTCGATAAAGGCGGCATTGGATGAAAGCGTTGCCGCGCTGATACTGGAGCCGTTTATTTTTGAAGCGCCCAAGCCAGGCTTTTTGAAGCAATTGGCCGAAGTATGCAAAGCTAATGGTACGTTATTGATATTTGATGAAATGTGGACTGGTTTCCGCATCGCATTGGGTGGCGCACAGGAATATTTTGATGTGAAACCCGATCTGGCTGTTTATTCAAAAGCCTGTGCCAACGGTATGCCAATAGCATTTTTGACAGGCCGTGCTGACGTAATGGAACTCTTCAATTCGCAGGTGTTTAGCTATACAACTTTTGGCGGCGAGGCTTTATCGCTTGCAGCTTGCATAGCGACGATAAACGAACTTCGCGACAAAAATGTGCCGCAATATTTGGATGAAAAAGGCGGCCTGCTGAAGGACGGTTATAACCAGATCGCTATTGAAACCGGCATGGATATTTACACCCGCTGCATAGGTTACAACTGCCGTTCGATGGTAACTTTCACGCCGGAAGCGGGGAACGGGCTCGAAGTAAAAGCATTGATGCAACAGGAAATGATCAAACGCGGTGTGCTTTGGGCAGGTTTCCATAACATGTGTTACAGCCATAGCGATGAGGATATTGCTTATACGCTTTCGGCTTACCGCGATGTGATGCCAATTATAAAAGAAGCTATCGCCAGCGGCAACGTTAAACAATATTTGAAGGGCGAAGTACTGGAAGCTGTTTTCCGTAAGGTGAACAATTATAATATTAAACCCAAAACGGCATAGTGAATGTGCAGATTTTAAATGTGCAGATGTGCAAATGCAAACAATGCCTGATGACCAATGACAATTGACCAAATATTTTCGCTGAAGAATAAAACAGCCATAGTCACCGGCGCGGTTGGACTTATCGGCAAAAAACACTGCGAAGCGCTGGCGGAAGCCGGGGCCAACGTGGTGGTTGCCGATGTGAACGAGGAAGCATGCGTTGCCTTTGCCAAGCAATTGGGTGAGCGACATTTGGGAATCAAAGTAGATGTAACAGATGAGGCTTCATTGAAAACGGCGCGTGATAAAATATTAGCCAAATATGGCGCGATAGATATATTGGTGAATAATGCTGCGATCAACGATATGTTTGAGAACCCGGGACTGGCCAAAGAGTTATCAGCATTTGAAAACTACCCGCTGGATTCATTCCGTAAATCATTGGACGTGAATGTGACGGGTGTATTTTTGGCGTCGCAGGTTTTCGGAACCGTAATGGCCGAAGCGGGCAGCGGCAGCATTATAAACCTGGCATCAACCTATGGTATGGTTGGGCCGGACCAAAGTATTTACCGGGATAAGGAAGGTAATCAAACCTTTTTTAAATCGGCAGTTTACCCGGTAACCAAGGGAGCGGTGATAAACTTCACCCGTTTTTTGGCAGCCTACTGGGGTAATAAAGGTGTGCGTGTGAATACCCTTTCGCCTGGCGGGGTTGAGAATAGCCAGGATGATTATTTTGTAAAAAACTATTCGGCCAAAACTTTACTGGGGCGAATGGCGAAATCGTCAGACTACCAGGGAGCGCTGATTTTTTTAGCGAGTGAAGCATCGGCTTATATGACCGGGGCCAACCTGGTTGTTGATGGCGGATGGACAGCAATTTGAACCAATTACTTAAACTATAAGAGCCATGTTATCACAGAAAACATCAAGCATTAAATTATTGCTTACGGATTGCGATGGAGTATTAACCGACGCCGGGGTTTACTATGGCGAAGCGGGCGAACAACTTAAAAAGTTTAATATTCGAGATGGTATGGCGGTGGAGCGTTTGCGAAACCTGGCCAAAATCGATACGGGCATCGTCACCGGCGAATTATCGCCATCCGTAACAAAAAGGGCACAAAAGCTAAAAATAACGGAATTGCATTTGGGTGCGAAGGATAAACCTGCAGTGTTGAAAGAGATATTGGGCCGATTAAATTTGGATGCTTCTGAAGTGGCTTATATAGGCGACGATAGTAATGATTTGGCGATAATGGAAATGGTGGGCCTCACCGCCGCTCCTGCTGATGCGCTTCCTTTTGTAAAAGAGAAGGCCGACTACGTATGTACTGCCAAAGGTGGTAAAGGGGCGTTCAGGGAATTTGCTGAATTGCTTATTCGTTCAAATGGAAAACTTTCTGAGTACACCGGTATCAATAAAACCTACAAACTAAGCACCGGCAACCGGATAGGTGTGGGTGAGCCTTGCTATATTATTGCGGAGATTGGCATTAATCATAACGGTTCGTTAGAGATAGCCAAGCAGTTGATAGATGAAGCTGTCACTGCAAAAGCAAGTGCAGTGAAATTCCAGAAACGTACCCCCGAAATATGTGTGCCCAAGGATCAGTGGGAAATTATGCGCGATACGCCATGGGGACGTATGTCATACATTGATTACAAGCGCAAAACCGAATTCGGCGTGGTAGAATATGCTGCCATAGACAAATATTGCAGGGAGCAGGGTATCGATTGGTTTGTATCTACGTGGGATGTGGAGGCTGTAAACTTTATGGAGCAGTTTGATACGCCAATTTACAAACTGGCATCGGCGTCGCTGACCGATTTTCCGCTCATCAAGCGCATATTGTTTACAGGGAAGCCGTTGATGTTATCTACAGGCATGTCGACCATCAAAGAAATTGAAGATGCGGTTGAACTGGTTAAGAAATTTGATGAAGATTATCCTTTGTTTATCGCACATTCAACATCGGCGTATCCATGCAAACCAGAGGAGCTTAACCTGAGGATGATACAAACTCTTGGCAAGAAATACCCGGGCGTTCCTATCGGTTATTCGGGTCACGAAACAGGCCTGGCGACCACGGTTGCCGCTGTTGCGTTAGGCGCTACCTTTGTAGAAAGGCATTTCACGCTTGACCGCGCGATGTGGGGCTCTGACCATGCGGCATCTGTTGAACCGCAGGGCCTGCAACGGTTGGTGCGCGACATCAGGGATGTGGAAATCGCTGCGGGTGACGGAGTGAAAAAAGTTTACGAATCAGAATTGGGCCCGATGAAACGTTTACGTGTAAACATAAGTGAAGAATATAAAGCTTAGGACTTTAGACCAAAAATGAGTTTAGTAACCATAACCACAATAATCCTGTTTTCATGGGTGGCATTTATCATCGCCTGGGAACGAATATCACCGTACCGGAAAGGACTGCCTTTCTTTAGGGATGGGTTTTGGGTTGATTTAGTGTGGTATACTATTATCCAAAGTTACTTTCTCAAGATCCTGATATTCGATTATATCATTGCGCCGGTTCAGCACCATTTTGACTGGTCGGGTTTGCAAGTTTTCAAACACTGGACCATCGTTGAACAGTTGTTGTTTTTCGTTATAACACATGACCTGTACATCTATTTATTCCACCGCCTGCAACATGCAAGTAAATTTTTATGGCGTACGCATGAGGCCCATCATTCGGGCAAGGAAGTGGATTTTTTAGCGGGATCACGTTCACATATAGTCGAGATCATTATCAATCAAACTATTGAGTTTGCGCCTATAGTTATACTGAGTCCAAACCCGGAAATTATCGTACCCATCAAGGCATTGCTCGACGCTATGTTTGGCATGTTCATCCATGCTAACGTCAATGTGAAACTGGGCAAGCTAAAGTATTTTTTAAACTCACCGGAGTTGCACCTTTGGCACCATGCCAACTACAGGGAAGTGTTCCATGCTAATTTTTCGACCAAGTTTGCGATGTGGGATTACCTGTTTGGAACGGTGTATGACCCGGGTAAAAAACCGGGCGACAACGATGATAATTGGGGATTATACTATGAATACCCCAAAGATTATTTTCTCCAGCACGCATTTTCGGTAAAGCGTTTTGATGAAAAGAAGTTATTGAGATTCGGCTGGTTCAGGTGGTACTATAACCTTAGGCCGAGCCTGCTGAATCAGATAAAAAACATTTGGTACAAGCGCAAAACCCCGGTAGTGGATTTGTATCCTGAAGCCCCGAAACCCGAGCCCGGTGAAGATGTTGAAGAAAAATTAATATCTTACAACAATTAAATCTTTATCTATTGGCCTGGTTCTACGTTTTTATTGCCGCTGTATTTGAATCCGCGTGGACATTCTCACTAAAGTTTATGCGCTTCAGTGATGTTAAAACACTACGATTTACCAATTTTTATAAAGTTGCTGAGGGGCTGCCTATCCTCATCCCCTTTTTAGGTTATATCCTATTTGGGATAGGGAATATTTATTTCTTTTCGATGGCTATCAAGCAGGTGCCTACAGCTACTGCCTACGCGGTTTGGACGGCCGTAACATTAATACTCATCAAGTTTGCGGAGGTAGCATTCTTTAAACAGCGCATTTCTTTTGTTGAGATTTTATTTATGCTGATGATCATGACCGGTATCATGGGGCTCAAGTTTTATGGTACATCGATGAAGTAGCGATCAATCCAATATTTTTTGCGATTTTTTTGCGGCATAGTTTCAAAAAAGTTATTATCGTGCAACTAAATCAATGTATTACCTTATCCACAATTTAAAAATGAACCTTAAGAACTTTCTTGCTTCACTTTTTTTCGTTTTAATAACTGTTACTGCGTTTCAAAGCTGCCATAAGCCGGCCAAGCCAGGTATCTATCAGAATGACCAGATAGAATCAAAACAGCGTGATGATCTTCACGCGTTAAATGCCCAATTATTACAAGAATTAAAAGACGGAAAGGCAGATGCCATGGCGGATATTATGTCAAAGGAAATGATAGACGATCGCAGTAAATACCGGCAGGTTGAATTGGTTAGCAACAGGTTGAAAGAAGGAGAATATAGTGTACTTGATGAGTTTTACATTGTAAGTGCTAAAAAGGATACGGCTTCTCATAAACTAAAAGTTACCAATAAGGGTGTCAATAATTACGAATATATATATGCTGTTAATACCCCCGAACAGTATATCGTATTTTTTGTTCCGAAAACAATCCCCAACCAATACATGATAACTGCTGAATTTTGCAAGTTTGATTACGGCTGGAAATTGAGCAAGCTTGACCTGGGCGAATATGCGGTAAATGGTAAAACCGGTCCGGAATTGGATAAACTGGCCCATCAAAGGTATGACGAGAAATGCCTCGCGGTGGCTACAACCATTGCGCAGCAGGCTGGGCAATGTTTAAGGCCCAGCGGCACCTGGACATATCCTAGCGAACAGGCTATAGGCGATTTTACCGGCGCGCTTATCAACGAGACCAATAAGCATTACGAATTCCCATATACCGTTAACCAGGTGAGTACCCAACCCTGGATATTCAGAGTGTTTAGCAAAACCACGCCCGAGGGTGTATTCCCGCAGATATACTACATATCGCATATTAAATTGGCCGATACCAATGCCATAAAAATGGAGAATGCAAAGATTCAGAAGGTAATAACCAAAATATTACCGGGAGTTGATAAGGATAATAAGTACATTTATTTCTCGGCATTTAAAAATATGCCGGATGGGTCAGGTACATTTGAGCATTTTGACATGATTGAAAAATTGAAGCCATAAAACCATCGTGGTAAAATTTGTGTTTCAATAGAAATATCCTGCAGAATTAGCGTTATCATTTTATAAATTAGCATCTGCTGATCGTTTGCATTTGCACATCTGCATAAAAAGTACTGTTTTGCGGTACTTATCAATTGGTTTAGGTAATTTTAATGAATAAAATTTGTTCCTATGGAATCAAAAAATTCTCCCGATGAACCAGTAACTGAACGCGGCCCGTTTGACTCAAACCGCAGGGATTTTCTGAAGCAATCAACATTTCTGACAGCTATCGCTTTGACACCGGCGCCGATTATCAGCGCTGCCGAACATGGCCTGGATGAAAAGATAGCTGAGCTTTATGAAAAAATCCCCGTGAGCCTTGAAGTAAATGGCGTTAAACACCAGTTATCTGTTGAACCGCGCGTGACGCTACTCGACTTGTTGCGTGAGCAATTAGACCTGACTGGTACCAAAAAAGGCTGTGACCATGGTCAGTGCGGCGCCTGCACCGTTCATGTGGATGGCTGTCGTGTAAACTCGTGCTTGACGCTCGGCGTGATGGTTAACGGTAAAAAAATAACTACCATTGAGGGCCTTACTAAGGGTACCCAGCTACACCCAATGCAGGATGCCTTTATAAAGCATGATGGTTTCCAGTGCGGTTATTGCACACCGGGGCAGATCATGTCGGCGGTGGCTTGTATAAGGGAGGGCCATGCGAATTCTGAAAGCGAAATACGCGAGTACATGAGCGGCAATATTTGCCGTTGCGGCGCTTATCCCAATATTGTTGACGCCATAATGGAAGTGAAGAACGGAGGGCAGCAGGTATGAAACAGTTTCAATTTGTACGCCCAGCCTCACAGCAAAGTGTGTTAGAGGTCATCAACAAACCGGGCACAAAGATTATTGCGGGCGGTACCAACCTCGTCGACCTGATGAAGCGCGGTGTAACTGCACCCGATAAGCTGGTTGATATAAATCACCTGCCGTTAAAAGGTATTGCAGCAACCAAGACAGGTTTGCACATAGGAGCCCTGGCCTTAAATAGTACGGTCTCCGAAGATAAAACCGTTGTCGCAAAACAACCGTTGCTTTCCATGGCATTAAAAGCCGGGGCATCGCCGCAATTGCGTAATATGGCGACAGTAGGCGGCAATATGATGCAGCGCACACGCTGTACCTATTTCTATGATACCACCATGCCTTGTAATAAGCGCGAACCCGGTTCAGGCTGTGGCGCAATGGAAGGTTACAACCGCATGCACGCTATTTTTGGGGCAAGTGATAAATGTATTGCTGTACATCCGAGCGATATGTGCGTGGCTTTGGTTGCGTTGGATGCGACGGTAATTGTAGCCGGAAAAAAAGGCGAAAGACGTATTCCATTTACTGAGTTTCACCGGCTTCCCGGCGACCATCCTGAACTGGATAACCACCTGGCTACTGGTGAATTAATAACGGGTGTCGAAATTCCCGATAATAACTTCGCCAAAAACAGCTATTACCTCAAGGTGCGCGACAGGCAGTCCTATGCATTTGCGTTGGTTTCTGTTGCCGCTGCTTTAGAAATTGAAAACGGAACTATAAAAAATGCACGGCTGGCTATGGGCGGTGTTGCACATAAACCCTGGCGGCTTAACGATGCCGAAAAAGCATTGATCGGCAAACCCGCTAACGAAGAAAGCTTTAAGCAAGCTGCCGCAATAGCCATGCAGGGCGCCAAAGCATACGAGTATAACGCCTTCAAGTTAAAATTGGCGCCCGCAACTATCACCGAGGCTTTGAAACATGCAGCAGGTTTAGCTTAAAAAACCTATGAAAGCAATCGCAGCGGATAAAGATGGAATTAAGCGGGTAGATGGCCGGTTAAAGGTAACCGGGTCCATCAAATACGCTGCGGAATATCATCTGCCTGGTTTGGTGTACGGTGTGGTGGTCAGTAGCACCATCGCTAAAGGAACTATGGCCGCTATTGACAGCAAAGCTGCCGAAAAGGCGCCGGGTGTGTTAGGGGTACTATCTCATTTAAACGTGCCCGATGTCCCGGCTTATAAAGACGGAAAAGCCCCACCGGGAAGCCCATTCGTAAATAACCAGATCTTGTATAGCGGGCAGCCGGTTGTATTAGTGATAGCGAACACGTTTGAAAGAGCGAAATACGCCGCGTCACTTATCAAGATAACTTATAAAAAGGAATCGCACGAGACAAGCCTTGAGGCGAATTCGAAGAATGCAACGAAGGCAGATGATTACGTCCGCGGAACGGCAAATACTTATCAATCGGCAGCTATAAAGATCGAGGCGGAATACAGCACTCCAATCCATGTTCACAATGCCATGGAACCTTTTGCGGTTACTTCGGTTTGGGATGGCGATAAAGTAACGCTTTATACCAAATCGCAACATATTAAAGCGATGCAGCAGGATGTGATGATGCTGTTTAATCTTCCCGAGGCGAATGTGCAGGTGTATTCAAAAGTAATCGGTGGTGCTTTTGGCAGCGGCTCTCCGCTATGGCCATATGCAAAAGCAGCGTTGATAGGTTCTAAAATGATAGGTAAACCACTTAAAGTGGTGATAGACCGTGAGCAAATGTTTACAATGGTGGGCTATCGTTCGCCAACGGTACAAAAGTTGGGACTGGGCGCTTCCGCAGACGGAAAGCTGACGGGTATGACACATGAAGCAACGGCTGAAACTGCTACTTACCAGCAGTTTACGGAGGGAATAACAGCGCTGACCCACTTTATATACGATTGCCCAAATGTAAATACGAGCTATAAATTGGCTAAGCTCGATCTGAGTGTGCCAACTTATACCCGTGGTCCGGGTGAAACGGTGGGTGCTTATGCCCTCGAGTCAGCAATGGACGAACTGGCCTTTGCGCTCAATATGGATCCGATGGAGTTCAGGCTAAAAAATTATTCGGAAACTGATCCTGAACGAAACCTTCCTTACTCGAGTAAATACCTGAGGGAATGTTTTGAATTGGGCGCGGCGCAATTCGGCTGGAGCAAACGCAACCTGCAGCCGCGTTCTGTTGAAAAGGATGGCTGGCTGATCGGTTACGGACTTGCCACAGGTGCTTACGGTGCTGGCCGGGCACCTTCGACAGCCAAAGCAAAACTAAGCGCCGACGGAATACTGCTTATCCAAACCGCCACAAGCGATATGGGTCCGGGCACTGCGACAATGATGACGATGATCGCATCAGAAGTCATCAATATACCTGTTGAAAATATTAAAGTCGAGTTGGGAAGTTCTGCCCTGCCCTACGCATCAGGAGAATACGGGTCAATGACCACTTCATCCGTGGGTTCTTCAGTCTATGATGTTTGTACCGACTTAAAGGGCAAATTTAATGAGGTAGCAGGCAGCAGTTCTGATAATCCCGATTATATCAAAATATTAAAGGAGCACCAGTTGCCCTACCTGGAAATCACCAAACAATCGCACCCCAATGCAGATTCGCGCAAGTTTTCATCACATGCTTACAACGTCAATTTTGTTGAGGCCCATGTGCACAAGGCTACCGGAATGGTTAAAGTAGCGAGGGTGGTCTCCGCAGTAGATGGCGGCAAAATACTCAACCCGATTACCGCACGCAGCCAGATCATTGGCGGCGTAGTTTGGGGAATTGGTATGGCGCTGACGGAAGAAGGCGTGATCGATCATCGCTATGGTAAATATGTCAACGCCAACCTGGGTGACTATCACGTGGCGACCAATGCCGATGTGCCAAAAGTTGAAGTAATATTTATTGATAAAAAGGACCCGGTGACTAACCCCATGGGCACGAAAGGTATAGGGGAAGTGGGTATAGTAGGTGTTGCGGCTGCCGTAGTCAACGCCATATTTAACGCTACCGGTGTACGGGTAAGGGATTTGCCGGTGACACCGGATAAGCTGATATAGACGGGTGACTTTTAAAGTTTAGAAACTAAGAATTAGATATTGATGCCAGGCAAAACGTTAAATAAACCATCGTCATCGGACGGCATGAGCCGTGTCGACGGACGCTTAAAGGTGACCGGGGGTGCGAAGTATTCGGCGGAATTTAATGTAAAAGGCTTAACCTATGGTGTGCTGGTTGGTAGCACTATTGCCAAAGGGGCTATTAAGTCAATTGATACAAAAAAGGCGGCATCTGCCCCGGGCGTATTAGCGGTAATCACGCATTTAAATTGCCCGAAGGTTCCAGGCTATCAACTTGAGCCCGGCAAACCTGTTCCCGATAAGGGCCAAATCAAGATATTTTTTGATAACAAGGTAGTCTACAATGGCCAGCCTGTTGCATTGGTTGTAGCGAATACTTTTGAGCGGGCGTTATGCGCTGCTTCGCTGGTCCAGGCTCAATATACAGCCGAGAAACATCATACCAAACTAACTGACAATTTAAGCAAGGCCTTTTCGCCGCATGACGATAACGAATATAAGCGCGGTACGGTGGATGCCTGGAAATCGGCTCCGGTTAAGCTGGAAGAAGAGTATCTTTTACCCAGCGAGGTGCACAACCCAATGGAAATGCACGCCATTGTAGCCCAATGGGAGGCAGATGATAAGATAACCGTTTGGGATAAAACACAGGGCGTTAAAGACACACAAAGCAACATCGCCCAGACGTTTAAAATACCGGTTGAAAATGTGCAGGTGAACTCAAAATTTGTGGGAGGCGCCTTTGGAAATGCCCTGCAGGTATGGCCGCACGAAATAGCAGCCATTATTGGAGCAAAGGTAGTTAAACGACCGGTGAAGCTAGTCTTGAGTCGCGCCGACATGGCTACTTCGGTAGGTTATCGTCCGCATACCTGGCAAAAAATTGGTATAGGTGCCACCACCGACGGGAAGCTGGTTGGTATAAGTCACCAGGCGATAGGGCAAACCTCGGCCTACGAGGATTTTGAGGAGGACCCGGCGGACGTGAGCCGTCAGTTATATGCTTGCCCGAATGTAAGTACCAGCAATAAAATGGTTTCGCTGGATATCGGTTCGCCGGTATGGATGCGCGGCCCCGGGCCCGCAACGGGAACTTTCGCACTGGAATCGGCTATGGATGAATTGTCCTATAAGCTTAATATCGATCCAATAGAACTTCGCCTGCGTAATTATGCCGAAACTGACCCAGAAAGCGGGAAGCCATTTTCGGGGAAAAATTTGAACGATGCTTATAAACTAGGAGCTGATAATATCGGCTGGAGCAGCCGCAACCCTAAACCGGGGTCGGTATTAAAAGATGGCTGGCTGGTGGGATATGGCATGTCGGGCGGAGTATTTGGCGCTGACCGGGAGCCGGCAAGCGTGAGAGCAACGATGCTGGCCGATGGAACATTGATAGTGCAAACCGCGGTAAGCGATATAGGACCGGGAACAGCTACGGCCATGGTTTCTATCGCATCAGAAACGATGGGCATTCCAACTGAAAAGATAAGGTTTGATATGGGCGATTCGTCGCTGCCGCCTGCACCACAACAAGGTGGTTCGACGATCACATCGAGCGTGGGTTCTGCGGTTTATATGGCTTGCAATGCACTTAAAGAAAAATTCAAACAATTAAGCAGCGACTCGGATTACAGCCAAATATTAAAACAACATAACCTGCCAAAACTGGAGGTTGTTATTGATTCAAAGGCTGGTACCGAGGTTGATAAATATGCTATGTACTCGTGGTCGGTGCATTTTGTAGTAGTACATGTAAATCCGGCTACAGGTGTAGTTAAACTGGATAAAGTGACCTGCGTTGCCGATTCGGGGCGTATTATTAGTCCGAAAACAGCCCGTAGTCAAATTATAGGCGGTGCTATTATGGGTATAGGTATGGCCCTGATGGAAGAAGCCGTAATTGACCATCGGTACGGCCGTGTGGTAAACGGAAACCTGGCGGATTATCACGTTCCGGTTAACGCGGATATACCACATATTGATGCCCTGTTTGTGAACAAACCGGATTTGAATATCAACCCCATTGGCGCAAAAGGCATGGGCGAAATAGCATTAATCGGTATGGCCGCTGCAGTGGCTAACGCGGTTTACAATGCGACGGGAAAAAGGGTTCGGGATTTGCCTATTACGCCGGATAAGCTGATTAGTTGATGGTTCATAGCCATCAAAGTTTAGAATTTAGGTTTTAGAATTAATACCTATGGAAAGCAAAACATTAACCCCCCCGGGTCCGATAGGTGGCTTGAGCCGGGTTGACGGGAGATTAAAAGTTACAGGCGGAGCTAAATACTCTGCCGAATATAAAGTTGACGGTGTTACCTATGGTGTGCTGGTTGGTAGTACCATTACCAGCGGTACCATCAAAACGCTGGACACAAAAAAAGCTGAACAAGCGCCTGGTGTGTTATCGGTTATAACTTACCTCAACTGCCCGAATATTCCCGGTTATCATACCGATAACCCGCCGCCAAAAGGTCCGCTAAAAATATTTATTGATAATAAAGTTTATTTCAACGGGCAGCCGATTGCGCTGGTTGTGGCCGATACTTTCGAGCGAGCGTTGTATGCTGCTTCGCTGGTAAAAGCGGATTATAATAAGGAGGAACATCAAACCAGTTTAAAGAGCAATCTTGTCAATGGCGTCGCACCCGGCAAAATGAAGGATTATGGTCGTGGGCAGGAAGATGCGTATAAATCGGCGCCTGTAAAGATCGAGCAGGAGTACATCCTGCCCACAGAAGTGCACAACCCGATGGAGTTGCATGCCATTATTGCCCGTTGGGACGCTGATGATAAGGTAACCGTTTGGGATAAAACCCAGGGCGTCAAGTCAACCCAGCGCAACATCGCAACGGCTTTTAAATTACCGCCGGATAATGTACAGGTTAACGCACCTTTTGTCGGTGGTGCTTTTGGTGCCGCGCTGCGCACCTGGCCGCATGAGATTGCAGCCGTAATTGCATCAAAAGTCGTAAAGAGGCCGGTTAAATTGGTTTTGGGACGGGCCGACATGTTCACGTCGGTTGGCTATCGCCCGCATACCTGGCAAAAAATTGGTATTGGCGCAACCGCTGATGGCAAACTCGTCGGCATAACACACCAGGCAACCGGGCAAACTTCGATATACGAGGATTTTACCGAGGGTGTAGTGAACATTAGCCAATTAATGTATGCCTGCCCCAATGTGAATACAATTTACAAGTTGGTGTCGCTCAATGTGAATACGCCTACCCCAATGCGCGGACCGGGCGAAGCAACCGGCGCTTATGCATTGGAGTCGGCGATGGACGAACTTTCGTATGCATTGAATATCGACCCTATAGAATTGCGCCTGCGCAACCACGCTGATATTGACCCGCTAAGTGGCAAACCATATTCAAGCAAATTTTTAAAAGAAGCTTACCAGTTGGGAGCGGATAAGATCGGCTGGAGCGAGCGCAGCCAAAAACCAGGTTCGGTTACTAAAGACGGCTGGCTGGTTGGTTATGGGATGGGCGCCGGTATGTTTGGCGCGTACCGCAGCAATGCTACGGTTACAGCACGGATGATGGCGGACGGGACACTTATTTTACAAACATCGGTTACCGATATTGGTCCGGGTACAGGAACAGCGATGGCCTCTATCGCATCGGATCTGATGGGTATCCCGGCTGAAAAAATCACTGTTAAAATAGGCGATTCTTCATTTCCGCCTTCACCAACACAGGGTGGCTCGCAGGTAACATCAACGGTAGGTTCGGCTGTTTATGACGCCTGTACCGAACTGAAGGGCAAATTCAAGCAGTTGAATGGCGGTGCAGACAGCGCGGATTATGTTCAGCTATTAATTAAAAATAACCTGCCGCAACTGGAGGTAACTACGTTATCCAAAGGAGGAACGGAGATGAATAATTACGCAGCGTATTCCTGGTCGGTGCATTTTATGCAGGTGCTTGTAAACCCTGTTACCGGCGTGGTAAAAGTAAATAAAGCTGTCGCTGTGGCCGATGCAGGGCATATTGTAAGCCCTAAAACAGCAGCCAGCCAGATAAAAGGCGGCTCCATTATGGGCATAGGTATGGCACTGATGGAAGAAGCCGTGATTGACCATCGTTACGGTCGCCTCGTAAACAACAATTTTGCAGATTATCATATGCCGGTACACGCGGATATACCGCATGTTGAAGCGCTATTTGTGAATAAACCCGACCCTTATCTTAACCCGATAGGTGCTAAAGGTATGGGCGAAATCGCAACCATAGGTGTGGCAGCTGCCGTGGCCAACGCCGTTTATAACGCGACGGGCAAACGGATAAGAGAACTACCGATAACGCCGGATAAACTGATTTAAGGATTCAAAATATGCAGATCAAGCCTGGGTAACTATCATCCGGGCTTTTTTGTGCGACGAGGACTTTTTAAAATTTTTACAAAAGTTAGGATATGTAGGATTTTTAGCGATATTAGTGTCCCGTTCGCACACCTAAATTAAACTTTATGAAGAGTAAGCCCAATTACTATATCGTAGCACTCATCATGCTCACATTTTTTGTGATCTCTTTCC
>JAYUEE010000039.1:0-40169 GCA_043739405.1 Mucilaginibacter sp.
CCGTTTGAACCGTCATGTACCGAAGTCTGGATCACAAATACACCTTCAGGGCCATTCTTGGTAGATGGGTTGAAGTTGTTGGCATAAGGCTCAAGGGCATAAGGAACTCCCTGTGAAGTTTTTCCACTAGTAATCAGGTCTTCCAGCAAAGGTTTTGCTGAAGCATATTTATGCTCAAACATAAAAGCCTTGGCCAGGAATGCTTCTGCAGCATATTTGTTGGCTCGGCCCAACTGCGGCTGTATAACCGGAAGGTTTGCTTGGGCAAAGGTCAGATCGGCTTCGATCTTGTCCCATACCGGGCCGGGGTTACCAATGTTGAAGTTCCCGTTACTATATGTGATGGTTTCATCAGCATAAGGAACATTCCTCCATAGTTTTGAAAGCTCGCTTTCATAGAAACCACGCAGGAAACGGGCCTCAGCGGTTACTTCAGTAGCATAAGCTGCACTTACCGAACCGTCTTTAACCAATGGCAACTCGCGCAGTACGTCATTGGCGCGCTGAACGGCGCCAAAGTTCATTACCCATTTCGGGTCAAGGTAACCGTTGCTGCCCGAAGCCGTATAGCTTTCGATAGCGGCTGCATCGGGCTGGTCACCCGGGGTGGAACCCTTGTGGGCGTCATCTGCTGCAACACTGCCGTAGATCCAGTTATCGGTACCGGTTGACCAGGTAGCGCCTGACTGGCCTGCCCAAACGCCGTCAAGCAGCGAGTAGGCGCCAATGAGCAAACCGTCAACACCGGCTTTGTTTGCCAAAATCACCGTATTCAATGACCCCGGCGGCGTCTTATCCAGGTAGTTCTTGCAGGAAAACGATAATGCAAGCATTATCACGGCTGCGGGGATAAGGAGTTTATTGTTTAATCTTTTCATAACATTTATTGAGTTTAAAATATGAATTGTTTAATATTTTATAATGATGGTTTTTTTAAATGTTTCGGGAAATAGGATTAATTAACATACTACATACGAAACATTTAAGCAATTAGTAACAGATATTATTAAATATTTTTATTTTTTTTAAAATGTTAAATTGACACCTAATATCACCCTGCGCTCGTTGCTTGGATAGTTACCAATATCAGTACCTATACCGTTATTGGCAACTGCCTGTAGTTCCGGGTCAAGACCTGTGTACTTGGTGATAGTGAATAGGTTATTACCCTGTACATATACGTGTAATTTGGCTATTCCGGTTGCCTTAAGTTGCGTTCCGCTGAAAGTATAACCAATTTGCGCTACGCGGCATTTCAGGAATGAGCCACTTTCAACATACCAGGAGTTAACCGTTTGGTCAGAGCTGAAATTACTCACCGCTTCGGCAATCGGTGTTTTTGGGTTCAAATTGCTTGGTGACCATGATTTGAACAACAGGTCATTGCTCTTGTTACCCGTCAAAGTGCTGTAGAAATCGGTCCAGTATTTGATAAAGTTATAATCCTTACTTCCATAGGAACCATATAATATCATGCTGACATCAAAGCTTTTATAGCTGGCGCTAAGATTAAGGCCATAGGTTGCTGTCGGGTTAGGATTGCCGATGTTTACACGGTCTTTATCGGTAATTTTTCCATCTCCATTGATGTCGGCATATTTGAAACGACCCGGGGCAGCCTGTGCCTGCGTTGGTGAGTTAGTAACATCGGCAGCGCTGCTGAAGTAGCCTATCACTTTGTAACCATAGAATTCACCAATCGGGGAGCCTACCTGGTTATAGGCAATGCCCCCGTTTCGCTGGAAGTTGGAGAAGAAATTGCCTCCACCGGTACCATCCAACTGGTCGATATTATTTTTATAAGTGGTTACATTTAAGCCCGCGCTGAACTTAACATCAGAGCCAATTGAACCATGATACGTAATAGCTATATCAAGACCCTTGTTGGAAACCTGTCCAATATTCACGGCAGGAGGGGCTCCGCTGCCCACCGTTGCAGGAAGGTTAACACCAAATAACAGGTGGCTGCTTGTCTTTTTATACCATTCGGCAATTACATCCAAATGATTAAACAAGGTTGCATCAAAACCTATGTTTAAGGTTTTATCAGACTCCCAGGTGGTTTTGGTATTGCCATAGTTCACGCCGTAGAAGCCTGATGCAGCACTGTTTAACAAACCGCCAATAGAATAGGTGGAGTTGCCCGGGTTGGTAGTAAATGATGAATAAGCATTCTTTGGATCAACGTTGCCTTCAAATCCTGATTCGCCGTAACTTCCCCTCAATTTCAGGTCATTCAACCAGGCGATGCTTTTCATGAAATTTTCCTGGGAGATACGCCATGCAAATGATACTGATGGAAAGGTACCATATTGCTTGCCCGGATAGAATAAGGATGAACCGTCACGACGAACTGTGCCGGCGATGTAGTATCTGCTGTCATAGTTATAATCGATTCGGCCAAATTGAGACAAACCGGTTTCCTGGAAAGCGATGCCGCTTGAAGCCAAAATGGCTCCGGTGCCATTATTGATACCTACGAAAGCAGGGTCAAGCGAGAAGAAAGTGGTTTGGCTGTCGTTGATAAAACGGGAATAATTGTTTCTCGCTTCCCAACCGCCAAAAACAGTTACGGTATGTTTCCCAAAAGACTGTTTATAGTTGATGGTATTAGTCCAGTTGTACTGGCTGCCAAAACCTGAACCTTCAGCAAACGCATTCGTATTTCCATGCCCTTCACCACTCCAGTAAGGATTTGGCCCAATATCAGCGAAAGTACTATTGTATATAGTGCCACCTATGCTGGTACGAATGGTAAAATGTTTAAGAAAATCCAATTCGGCGTAACCGTTACCCTCTATGTTCCAGCTTTTACCCTGGTCATTTGCGGTTGCATTTTGACCGGCAACCGGGTTGTTAGCATTACCCAATTGGGTAGGGCCATCCCAGGTACCGCCGTAACCGCCTTTGATGTCATATACCGGTATTTGAGGCTCCATACGGTAACTCATAGATATAGCATTACCTTCATTTTGATTTAGCAAAGCGGTTGGATTATTGATATAATAAACCTGTGCACTTTCGCCAACACGGAAATGGTCGTTGATACTAAAGTTAGTATTAAAGCGGGCCTGGTACCGCTTATTATAGGTATCAATCAATGTGCCCTGCTGGTCGGTATAGGCCATTGAGAATAAATAATTGTTTTTCCCGTTCGCACCGCTAAAAGTAAAACTGTGCTGCTGGGTCGGCGCAGCTTTGAAAATTGCGTGGAACCAATCGGTACCCGCGCCGTTATCAAATTTCTGGATCAGATAATCATTAGCCGGGTTATTCGGATCAAGGAAATAATTTGATGCTGCAGCGCGCGGGTCACTCGCTGTACCCACACCTTTAACCCCAGGGCCCTGGAAACCATAATCTGGTATACCCGGTATAGATGCGACCAGTGTGTTCTGCGGATCGACCTTTTGAATTAATGAATAGTAATTGGCACCCGAAAGTACATTCCAAACGTTACCACCTTTAGGGCTCGTAGAACCATAATAAGCGTCATAGCTGAACTGTGATTTACCGGATTTACCTTTTTTTGTGGTGATGATGATTACGCCGTTACCACCTCTGACGCCATAAATAGCTGTTGAGCCGGCGTCCTTTAATACGGTTATCGATTCAATGTCATTCGGGTTAAGATTTGACATACCGGTAGAGCCGGTCGCAGACATTGGACCCATGGTACCGGTCGCTGAACCGCCTTGCTGGGCACCATCAATAATAATTAGCGGGCCGGCATTACCAAGGTTGCTGATACCGCGTATTGTTATCTGGCCGCCCTGGCCCGGGCCACCATTGGTTACCACATTCACACCCGCCGCCTGGCCCTGTAACAGGTTTTCGGCGCTGGTAACATTCAATGTTTTGGCCGCTGCAATATCTACCGTTGCAACCGAACCCGATATGTCCTTTTTGAGCTGGGTTTGGTAACCTGTAACCACCACTTCATTTAAAGTGCTGTTGGTAACATCCAGTACGATAGTTCCGAGCGATGAGCCGGTTACCATAACCGATTTGGCCTGGTACCCAATGAAGGAAATAACTAATACATCGGTAGTTTTCGCGCTAAGTGAAAAATTACCGTTGACGTCAGTTACGATACCAACATTGGTACCTTTAATTTTTACGGTGGCGCCAATTATCGGTTGTTTATCGTCGCTGCCGATAACTTTTCCTGTGATTTTGGTTTGCGCCGTGGCTGCCATTGAGGAGAGGATGCATAACATTAATATGCACATGCTTCTCCCTTTAAAGAGTAAACTTTTAAACATGAGATCTGGATTTAGTTTATTAGGTTAATGAAAATTGATAATTAGATGAAATTAGCACAGCTGTGTGTGCATTATCAATATTCTTCTACAGGCAGGGTTCTGCGCCGTACATACGCCAAAATATGCGCCATTAAAGCTATTGGCTATGCCGTTGAGTGTAAAACTTACACCGAAAATGGTTGTTCGTAGTTTTTAACTTATTACGGGTATTTGATTTTAGTTGAGAACGCAGAGGTAACTCGCAGGTCGCCCCGGGTCTGTGTGTAAGCTATCACATGCAGCGATTCGGCCTTTAAGTCATCGGGTATGTTTAAAGTAAGGTTGCCCATTGTTTTTCTTAGCCTTTCAGATTTAAACTCACGCACTACATTCACATGCTTAAGTTCCTGCCCGTTATTTTCGCCTGCCGTTACCCGGTCCGATACATTATCCTGTACCAGAGCTACGTTGATCGTATCACCTACCTGGGCCTGGTCGGTTTGATAAGCAACGAGCAACTTGCCTTTTTTAACTGAAAGGTCGCACTGCAAAGCTTTAGCCTTAACATTGACTTGAAGCATGCTGTGAATAAATTGCATTAGTGATTTCTCATCCGATCCGACAGCTTCTTTTTCACCATTAACTACAACCTGCGGAGTATAAGTGTCAGTACGAAGCGTACTATCGTACATTTTTTGCCGGGCAGTAAATTGTTCTTTACTGAACCCGTCCTTCCATCCAAACTTATCCCAATAATCAACGTGAAAGCTTAATACATAAACAGGCTGGCCATTAAAATCCTCGTTTATCTTGTTCAGCAACTTGTCAGCCGGGGGGCAGCTTGAGCAGCCTTCTGACGTAAATAATTCAACTACTGCAAACCCTGTGTTATCGGCTTGTCCTTGCATGTATTTATCGGCAAAAAGAATACATGCGATGGAAATACACGTGGCTGATAATAAGGTCTGTTTCATAAATTGATTACTTACTAAGGCGACGAGGTTTATTTTTTCAATCAGGATGGAGCTTACTATATTGATGGTATAAAAGAAAGGTCTCCTGGAGACCTTTCTTATCCAACTAAATTTCAACTTCTTCTCAATCTCAAATCAAAAAAGTCGTGGAACAAATGTTCGCAATCAAAATTTTATTTAAAACTTATTCGATATACAACCTCCTAAACCGGACAAACAACAAAACTTCTTTAATTATAACCACTCATAGATAAATAGGCTGCGTTGGTATTTAAAAAGCGAATTAAATGCCTTTGGCCCGCCATTTTGTCGCGGGTTACGATATATGTCATTCGTAAACAAATATTTGCTTTTCGTACGTAGTATGGTGCTGTTTATAGTATAAACGGCATCTTTTATGATTATTGCTGATATTTACCCTGTGAAAACTAAGATTTACAGGCATTTGCTGTTTTGGCTCCTCTGTAGTGTGCAGGGAACTTTACTTGAATATGCCTGGATAAATTCACTATTCGCCCAAAAAAATCAATGGGCTGTGATACTCGTTGCCATTTATTTTAACATGGTACTGTTGCCCTCCAAAATATTATTTACCTATTACGCGTTGGAGGTCGGGGTAAATCAACCGCTCCGGAAGCCTTATAAGGTACCTGTTGTTATAGCCAAACTGACTATAGCCATGTTATTGGCAATTATCCTTTATCGTATAGGATCGGTTTATTTTATTAATCCGGTCGAATACCCGCACACTAAATACACCGTCGCAAATGTATTTGATATTGGCTGGGCTTTTGTAGCACTATTAGATATAGGATACGTTGCCGGCATTGCAGCAGCCCTGAGACTCTTCAGAATGCAGATACTTAACCTGAAGCACGAAAAGTCGCTGGTTAAAGAAAAGCTGGAAACAGAGCTAAAATTTTTGAAGAACCAGATCAACCCGCACTTTTTATTCAATACGCTAAATAATATTTATGCGCTCGCGCGTAAAAAATCAGACAAAACACCTGAGGTAGTAGTAAGGTTATCCAAATTGCTCCGTTTTATGCTGTATGAATCTGCTAAGGAAACAGTACCAATAGAGGAAGAGATTCGCATACTGGAAGATTATGTGCAACTGGAAGAAATAAGGCATACCAAAAAACTGGACATCGTTTTCCAGAAGGAAATTGATAATTACGACCAGCTTATAGCACCGTTGATATTATTGCCGTTTATAGAGAATGCGTTTAAACATGGTATTAATGAGACACTTGATGAAACCAGTATCGTGATCAAAATAAAACTGGTTGAAGGGCGCTTGAGTTTTTATGTAATGAATAGCCACGAGAACGAGCCGGGGGCGCCCGTCAACGAGAACATTGGGTTAAGTAATGTGCGGCGCCAGTTAGAGCTTATGTATAACGAATTTACCTTGAATGCCTGTAACTTAGAGCGAACCTTTATTGTTGATCTGACTATCAATCTGAATAGTAATGGAAAAATATAATTGTATTATAATTGAAGATGAGCCCCTTGCCGCCGAAATACTGCAAGAGTATATATCAGATATCCCCTTCCTTAATTTAAAAAACACTTATACGGATGCGCTGCATGCCCTGGAAGACCTTCGCTCAAATGATATTGACCTGATATTTTTGGACATAAACCTACCCAAACTTAAGGGCTTTGATTTTATCCAGACGCTTAAAAACCCGCCGCACATCATTATCACCACGGCCTACCACGAGTATGCATTGCAGGGGTACGAATTAAATGTGGTGGATTATTTGTTGAAACCAATTGAGTTTAGTCGTTTTTTGAAAGCGGTAAACAAGCTGAAGATGCTCAACTCCCTCAAGAGCTATTCGCTGCCGGTATTTATCCCCTCCGGAGGCAGCTATATGTTTGTGAATACCAGTAAAAAGAAAGTAAAGCTCTATTTTAATGATATCTTGTATATCGAAAGCCTGAAGGAATACATCAAGATTTATACCGCCGATAAAATCATCGTAACTAAGTACCAGCTTGGGCAAATAGAGGAGCATTTACCTAAAGAAGACTTTTTAAGAATACATCGGTCATTTATCGTAGCGAAAGAGAAAATAGACGCCTTTACCAGTACCGAGATAGAAATCAACGATAAACAACTACCAATTGGCCGCAGCTACAAGGAGCTGGTAAATAATCTTTTGGAAGGGATGACCCGGACAACCCCAGCAATTAAATAAGCATGTTTCACCGGTTGTCGCGGCAGCTATTTAAGTTTTCTTATTGTCCTTAGCATGCCTATGCGAGTGCAGTTGCTCCAACCGGATACGGCGTAATAAAAATTATTAATTTAATTTAAAACAATACTGCTTTTAGTTTGTGTACTCTTCGTTACACGTTCAATTTTTTTTGTGATCCACAAAAAGTTTTCGTTTTAGTCATTACTTATTATAAGATCCGGTACCAGTTTTAAGCTAACCCTGCTAATGTCTAAAATCAGAAAATCTGAAAAAGATTCTCTATCCGTAATTAAAATTCCAGTAGTTGGAGAAGTGCCTTTAGAAACCCTGGACGTTGTGCTCAAGGTAGCGTCTTTAGCAGCCGTATATACCCAGGCCAGTATGGACAAGGTGACCATCGCCAACGATCTTCTTGTCGAGAAACTGGAGGATGAACTTATCCTGGCCCACCTGGAGAGCAAGCGCATGGCAATGGAGCAAACGGTTTTAACAAATCGGCTTGAAGCTGCTAACCTGGAATTAAGTGACCTGTCATATACGGAACGAATTATCAATACTCTGCGCGACCCGCTGATCGTGATGGACAAGGACTTAAAGGTGATGATGTGTACCAGCGGGTTTTACAATAAATTTAATGTAACTGAAAAGGATACAGAGGGACATTATTTTTTTGAACTTGGTAACCAGCAGTGGAACATCCCTGAATTGCGGTACCTACTTGAAAGTATCCTGCCCGAAAAAAAGGTGGTGGATGATTTCGAGGTAACCCATATATTTCCGTCAATCGGCCGCCGTGTGATGAGTTTAAATGCCCGTCAGCTGGATAAAGCAAATGGGGGCCAGTTGATATTACTGGATATTGAAGATATTACCGATAAGCAAAAAATAGAAGAAGGTCTCGCCGAAATAGAACTGCTGTTCCAGGAGAGTAAAGATCGTTTACAATTAGCGGTTGATGCGGCCGGATTGGGTACATGGGATTATAATCCCCTTACCGGCGAACTGATCTCCGACTCCAGGTGCCGGGAGATGTTTGGCATGAAGCCTTTAATTCAACTGGATTACCCCGCGTTTATTAATAGGATTCACACCGACGACAGCGATCGCGTTGATGCGGTGCTGCAAAGGGCTCTAAAGGGTGTAAATAATGGCGAATTTGAAATGGAATTCCGCACGGCTGAAACGATCCAGGAAAAAATACAATCTATAAAATTTAAGGGCAAAGCTTATTTTAACAAAGATAATATTGCCTATCGACTGGTAGGTACATCAGTGGATATTACTGCCCAGAAAATACTGGACGAGGCCACGGACGAGCTGCTGAAAAAGAAGGATGATTTTATGAGTATCGCAAGTCACGAACTTAAAACACCTATTACTACGCTGAAAGCCTCTCTGCAGCTATTGGACAGGATGAAGGACAATCCGAATAAAATGCTGGCTACATTGATCGTTCAAGCGAATAAAAGTATGGGTAGGGTAACTACCCTTATTGAAAACTTGCTGAATACCAATAAATTGAACGAGGGCCAGCTGCATCTTAATAAAACCTCGTTTATTATTGCCGAAATGATTGCCGATTGTTGCCAGCATGTACGGATTGCTGGGGTTTATAACATTATTACCGAAGGCGATAAGGAATTGAGTGTTTATGCTGACGCTGATCGCATCGACCAGGTAGTTGTTAATTTTGTAAACAACGCGATCAAGTATGCTCCGGGCGCAAAAACTATTCACGTTAATATCGAAAAGGTCGATAACATGGCCAGGGTATCCATTAAGGATAGCGGGCCGGGTATCCCTCCCGAAAAAGTACCCTACCTTTTTGATCGCTACTACCGTGTCGACAGCAGTGGAATGCAATACTCCGGACTGGGGTTGGGACTATATATCAATGCCGAAATCATTAAACGGCATAATGGAAAGATTGGCGTGGAAAGCGAAATTGGGAACGGCAGCACTTTTTGGTTTACATTGCCACTGGCTTAAATTCTGCCCGAGAATCGTATTTTTTATAAAATAGCAAGGCCTCCCGAAAGGAGGCCTTGAGCATTCTAAAAACTATTAATTTTTATTGTTTAATGCCATACAGTAAGCGTCTGCAGGTTCATATGATACAATGTGGGATTGCCATCGATGGTCATATCAGCCAAATAATTTCCAAGGAAAGTTACAGTACCGGTAATGGCCCAATGATAACCGTAAGCTTTGAAAGTTGCCGTGCCACTCAGGATATCATGTTTGCAAACGTCAATTGTCAGGTTGTTTAAAACATAGTTACTGTTTTCAACGTCAGCATAAGTGCTTCCTGCGTAGTCGATATTTACCAATTGATAGAAATAGTTATCGCCGTTTACGCCAACAAACAGATGTTTTTGGTCAAGGCATTTAATTGTATAAGCTTGTTTGATATAATAATTCTGGAATAAGCCTTTGGGTATGTTCCTGGTGGTGCCTAACGAATCGTACGCCGTATAACCAGATGGTTTTCCATTTGTGCAATTAAAGAAGAACGTCTGATTACCACCTGTATGTGATACAGTATCGCCTTCGGTAGCATCTAAATTTACCAGCGAATCGGTAAAGAAACCGCAAAGCGGGGCATAGCCATTAGAGTTTTGGTGTTGGCCCGGGTGACCTGCCAGCGACAATGAATCGATGCTGCGCAACAGGTTCACACCGCCAAAGCTGCCACGTAATGATTTTGTAAGATTTAAAGCAACGTGGAAGCCTAGGGTATCCTGAGATATAGCCTTAGAGGTTGAAGGTACCGGGCTGTTATCAGCTTTGCGGCACGATGTGTAAACCATCATTAAACAAACCATGATCGCGAGAAGAGGCTTGGTATGAGATTTTACACTGTTCTGTGTTTTGTTAGGTATTAATTTCATTTCAGGGTAATATTAATTTTTTTCAGATAAGATAGATTAATCAACAAATAAACAGTAGCCAATTACTATACCATTAAATGTGAGCGGGGCGCAAGGTACTGGTTTTTAGTAAAACAGTATAATTGAGAAGATTTGAGAAATTTCGATAATGATGCAATAACCAGCACTTTATAGACGCTATGTGCAGAATAACAGGCTGTTAAAGCGTTATTAGGGCTGGTTTTACCAATTATTAAAAGTCAATCCGGCAACCTTTAATTTCCCGTTTTTGATGGGAAAATGGGGGAAATGTTTCCACACAATGGTGCCTTTTTTAGGGGTTAAGATTTTTTTATTTAAACCCAAAGCTTACCGATAGCACATCAGAAACAAGGTCGGTGGTTTGAGAATAATGCCCGTATCTTATCTCCATATCATGCAGGTTTTTCCATCCAAAAACACCTGTCGGCGGTGCTAATCTGAAACCTACACCAAAAAACTGGCTGGTAAATTTCGAAAACTCGTAATTACTTGTATAAAATTGGTCGGTTGTGAGATGTGTTCCGTATGGTGCAAAATATTTGGAAGCGCTTTGGTCGTAGTGCCTGTAAAATGCTGAGATGGAGAAAAATGGTGTCACCTTGTAAGGTACTTCGATACCTATTGTGTTTGATCTTATGCCCCAGTTATCCATGTAGTAACGGTAGTAAGAGCGGATAATGATATTATCTCCCACGAAATAATTGAACCTGGCACCTATCGGAAACTTAAACCTTGATGACGGTAATTTTTCAATTGAATCCTTCCCCGTAGTAAAATATACGCGGCGGAATGGCAAACCTAAATAACCGTTCTGCACCACCAAATCCGTAAGGAACATGATCTGCATCCTGTCATTTATAATCTGCGACCAGGAGAAGGAAGCATTGTAAGTTTCACGCGGGCTGCTGCCAAAATTTCGCCGCCGATGATGCCTGCCATTAACCAAACTTGTATCTATCGCAAGGCTGTTGGGATCTAATTCAGAAGGTATGATCAATTTAACATGGTCAAAATAGCCCTGCAATTTAGCGCTGAACTCGCCCATTTTATCAGCAGTTTTTACCGAGAAATGGAGATCGGCACCAATGGATTGGTAATTGTATTCTCCAGAATAATATGCTCCTATTCCGAATGTGTTCCCGCTTTTGGCATTCTCTACGGTCCAGTCAAGTGATGGGTAAAGCCTTGTGCCACTGGGGCTGGATGCACCGGTTGCCGAAACATAAGCTTGTGATGCAGCCGTATGATAGTCAAAACCCATTCCAACAGCAAGCGTGTTTTTATTCAGGTTATGATTTAGCCATACCAGGTGCAAATCAAGGGCATTTGCAATGTCTGTTACTTTTTCGGTGCCAATTCCGCCTGTAACGGCAGAATGGTCGCCATTTTGATTGTAATAACTGGATACGAAGTTAATTTCATCCAACCGCAGGCGTCGCGGGCTATAATGAGTGCTATCCTGTTTGGGTGTAGCCGATATATTGTGGGTCGGTTTTTTACTGACACTATCCTGTATAGTTTGCGAATAAGAACTCAGGCGGCATACGATTGAAAATCCGATTACGGATAAATATATTTTTTTCATTTATGAATTAGTCACCCCTGATACGCTCTTCGTGAACTCCTTTCAACAAGCGTTGCTGTAGGATAAGGAATAATAGCGCCGACTTGTTTAAAGTATTTGTTTTACAATGATATGAGGCAATTCTGAAGTTAACATGAAAACCAGAAAGACAATGCCGTTAAGCAAAAATGCCCAGCGAAATGCGGGGCATTTTTAATAGCGGACTTCGTCCGCCTGAGCTCGCTGGCACGATGCTGTTAAAACCAGATTTCGTAAAATAAAAAAGCCCGCTATTGCTAAAGCTATGGCGGGCGAAAGGCACCTTCGGCGGGGTGAATGGCAATCTATTAGAACACCTTGATGGAATTTTGGAAATTATAAAACCACAATGTTTATAAAAGATATTTAATTTTTCATGGCATTATTGACGGGTTGGCTGTCAACAAACTGCTCAAAATTCTTGATTTTCCCATCTTCCAATTTCCAAACATGAGCAACCCTGGCTACAAATGATTTGCCGGTGATTTTATAAATGCCTGTATAGGTGCCGTATGCTACAACTTTATCGTCGCTGGCAACGTAGTCTTCAGGGGTAAATTTATAATCTATCCATTCACTACCTAAACGACTGAAAACATTTTTGGTGATGTTTTCCAGGCCAATGTAAGTTCCTGCATAAGGGAAACCTTTGGCCTCAGTCCAGGAGATATCTTCGGCTACATTTTTGGCCAAATTTTTCCCGTTTTCTTCCGAAGTCTTTCCTTCGTAAGTGCTTTTAATAATTTCAAGATTTGTCATTTTCTTTTTATTTCAGGAACAACCTGGCAGTGCAATAAGCATTGACAGGTTGAACAAGATGGCTGATTTTACCATTTCATTTCGCCGGTGTTTACTTTGGCACCTATTTGTAGGGCGATGTCAAAAGTAAGCGCAGGATATTTTGCTTTTAACGCGGCTATCAGCGCTTCTGAAGTTTTATTGGTTTTTAAGGCCTCCTCATAGAACTGGATATAGCTTTTGGTGTGGGTTACGGCGCTTTCATCAAATGGGCTTGAGGAATTGGCATGGGCGGGAATCACAATAGCCGGATGTAACACTTCAATTTTGTCTAAAACATGGATCCATTCTTTACGGGCTTCCACTGTTTGTGCATCAGCCATCCAAAGATGGAAAGTGGTTCCAAAAACATTAATACCACCCACAATTGCTTTTATAGAAGGTATCCAAATAAAAGTTTTGGATGGAAATTCTTCCAAACCTACGATTTCTAATTTCTGCCCTTCCAGGTCAATGCTGTTTCCTTTTAAAACCTGGGGGAGAATGACATTTGATGTAATTTTTTTACCCAATTGTGCTCCCCATACATCTAATTTTTTCTGCGAAGTTGTTTTAATGTGCTCTACAGTTGCCGCTGACGCATAAACTGTAACTTCCGGGAAATATTTTTTAAATACTTCCAGCCCGAAGTAGAAATCGGGGTCGCCATAAGAGACATAAATAGCAGTTAACTTTTTGCCCGAATTTTTGATTTCCTGAGCTACTTTTTCAGCATCTGCTAATGTAAATTGTGCGTCAATCAATACAGCATCCGTTCTTCCGGATATGATGACAGATGCTACCCCAAAACTGTTTTCTGATGCATTGTAAACCTGAATTTTAAAATTGCTTGTTTCAATAGTTTTGAAACTTTGTGCCTGTACGTCCATGTTGAATAAAATTAAGATGGTTAAGAATAATACGGTTGAAATAATATGCTTCATGATTTTGCTGTTTTAATAACAGTGCAAAAATGCAATCATCTGATGCTCAAAAACATTGAATAAGTTCAATAAATGAGAAATGCGTTATTTCTTACTGACTATCTTTTTTCTTATTTTACTTAAAAACTCGTGACTAATTCCCAGGTAAGCCGCTATCTGAAGATTCGTAAGGCGATTATAATGTGCCGGATATTTTTCAATAAAGTCAACATAACGCTGGTCTGCAGTTTTACTTAAATTGTCTATCATTCTTCTTTGCAGAGCAACGTGGGTCTTTTGGGTCATAACCCTAAAGAGCTTTTCTATTTTTGGAATATTTGCATAAGCGACCTCTTTATCTTTTTTTGAGATGAGCAATACTTCACTGTCTTCAAGGGCTTGTATAAAAAGTTGCGAGGGTTTTCCAGTGGTAAAACTATCAATATCCGTGATCCACCAATTTTCAACGGCAAAATAAAGTATTTGTTCAAAACCATTTTGGTCAATATGATAAACACGGAATAGCCCCTTCATCACAAACCCTTCAAACTTGCACACTTCACCCTCACTCAATAAAAAGCTTTTCTTTTTAATGATTATTTTTTGAAACAGGTCACAAAATGCTTCCATTTCAGCGGCTGAAAGATGGATATGGGAGTTTATATTTTGTTGGAGAAGGTTTATCATCACGTTTGGAGGTGTTGAATTTTCGCTAACAGGTTTGACATTGCCGCCGCAAAGATTTAAAAGCAGGCTCACTCAGTACATCTCAAATGTACAAAAAGAGGCTTCGTTTCACCCGATCTCAATTTTGTTTATTTGCATTTGCGCGGGCTCGACCGGCAACACCAATAAACAAAAAATGCCCCGCCATTTGGCGGGGACATTGACTTGATTTTGCGGAGAGGGAGGGATTCGAACCCTCGATACCCTTTTGAAGTATACACACTTTCCAGGCGTGCTCTTTCGACCACTCAGACACCTCTCCGGATTAAGGATTGCAAAGGTAAAATAATTGCCTGAATATCGAACATCCAAAACAAAGACGGCCCGTTGCTGTCGCTCGCCGACCATCTTTGCTATCAGATCCTTATCGCTATTTGCCCGGAGACATACTTTTCATCATTGCTTTTTGATATTCAGCCATCACGCCCATCAGGCGTTGCGACTCATAGGCCGAGAACTGTGCAAATTTTGCCGCTTCGGCCGGAACTGCGATCATTTTGACGCGTAAGGCTTCCACCTGTGGCTTTAAATCCTTTTCTTTTTCCTCCCACTTCTTGTCAAGCTCCTCTCTTCGGGCATTGGCTTCTTTTGACGTGTCGGTTAATGCAGATTTAAATTCTTTAACATAATCTGTTATCGCATCGTCGTACAAGGCGCATACCTTTTTCTCATCGGGGTCGGTGATACTTAATGAGTCCATAACCGAATTGCCTTTTGCTGATACTGCTGTTTCGGAGTTAGTCGACGATGATGAATTTGATTTTCCTTTACAGCCTGCTGCAATAATGGCAACAGATGCTAATAAAAAGAGGCTGAGTTTTAAGCTGGTTTTCATTTTTTTAATTTGTGATGGTTAGGTGTTTGATTCAATATTGCTATCTCGGTGAGCAATTCCTTTATCATTGGTTGGGATTGAAAATCAAAATATTACATAAACATACAGAAATAAATTATTGGATGAAAAGCGATAGAATACAAGTTCCTTTGGACATTCAAAGTTATTCCGGTTAAAAAAAGCGTCCCGTCCGCCTAAGCGGAACGGGACGCTCCATCAAATCAACACTCACTTATCAATTTGTAATGATATATAATAGAGTGTCCGGATGACGATTGGTTTAATTACGGCCTAAATATTTATGCCTGCAATGCAGATAAATAATTTTAGCTTATGTTTGTGCGAATGGTCAATAAGGTATTTAAACCCCGTAAAAAGCCTTTGAATTTTCAATGCTGAGCATCAACGAGATCAAAAAACCCATTGAAGCTGATATTGATGCTTTTGAGGAGAGGTTTAAATCCTCCATGCAAAGCTCGGTACCCCTGCTCGACCGTATTACCCACTACATCGTAAAACGCAAAGGCAAGCAGATAAGACCCATGTTCGTGTTTTTTTCGGCGAGTATCTGCGGAGGCATTAATGACTCAACACACCGCGGCGCGGCCCTTGTCGAACTGCTGCATACGGCTACATTAGTGCATGATGACGTGGTCGATAATTCTTACCAGCGACGTGGCTTTTTCTCCATCAACGCTTTATGGAAAAATAAAATAGCCGTTTTGGTAGGCGACTTTTTACTGTCGAAAGGCTTGTTGCTTTCAATTAATAACGGCGATTTTAACCTCCTCAAAATCGTCTCCGAAGCGGTAAAGCAGATGAGCGAGGGTGAATTGCTGCAAATGGAAAAAGCACGTAAGATGGATGTGGATGAGCCCGTTTATTACGACGTGATACGGCAAAAAACGGCATCACTTATTGCATCCTGCTGCGCCTGCGGGGCAGCTTCGGCTGGCGCGGATGATGAAACCGTAGAGCGTATGCGATTGTTTGGTGAAAAGATAGGTATCGCTTTCCAGATCAAGGATGATATGTTTGACTTTGGTACCGACGATGTGGGCAAACCTTTGGGGATAGATATCAAGGAGAAAAAAATTACGCTCCCGCTGATCTATTCATTGAATCATGCCAAATCCGGCGAACGGAAAAGAATAATCAACCTGGTAAAAAATCATAATGATGATGCTAAAAAAATAGCCGAAATTATTCGTTTTGTGAACGAAACCGGGGGCTTGCAATATGCTGAAACCCAGATGAAAAAATACCAGGAAGAAGCATTTGCCATACTAAATACTTTCCCCGAAAGCGACTCGCGTTTTAGTTTGGAACAATTAGTGAGGTTTACCACCGAAAGGAATAAATAATGTCGAGTGAGTCGCTATTCATAATTGGATTTATCCTGTTCATATTTGTCATGATGGCCCTTGACTTGGGCCTGTTTGGTAAATCAGACAAACGCATCAGCATGAAACAGGCTGCCCTGATGAGTGGGGTTTGGGTGTCGCTTGCGCTGGTTTTTTACGGTCTTATTTATAATTACGGGCACCTGCTGCATCACGTTGATAGCTTTGCCGCACTGAAGGAAATCAACGCCAAAAACTTTCATCACCTTCAATTGAACCCTGCTGACTTTGCGGGAAGTTTGCAGGAGTATCAAAAAACGCTCTCGCTCGAATTTATTACCGGCTATGTGGTCGAATATGCCCTCTCGGTAGATAATATATTTGTAATGGTGCTGATCTTTACGGCTTTTGCCGTTAACCCGAGATATTATCACAAAGTATTACTGTGGGGGATATTAGGCGCCATCGTGATGCGTTTCCTGTTCATATTCCTGGGGGCAACGCTCATTGGCAGGTTCCATTGGATACTGTACTTGTTTGGCGCTTTCCTGGTTTATACTGGTATCATGATGTTTATCAACCGCAACCAGGAGAACGAGATTGATACCGAAAACCACAGTGTGGTTAAATTCGCTTCCAAATATTTTGCCGTTCACCCCCACTTTGAGGGCGGTAAGTTTTTTGTAAAAATAGACGGCAAGAAGCTGATAACCCCTCTTTTCCTGGTGCTCATGATCATCGAGGTTACGGACCTTATTTTTGCAGTTGATTCTATCCCGGCTATATTCTCCGTTACCAAGGACCCCTATATTGTATTCTTCTCAAACATATTCGCGATCCTCGGCCTCCGGTCGATGTTCTTTTTGCTGGTGAATATCATCGAGAAATTTCACTACCTCAAAATCGGGCTGGCGGTATTGCTTGCTTTCATCGGCGTAAAAATGCTGGCGGGTGATTATGCGCAAGTGGTAGGTCTTACTACGGGTGTATCGTTGCTTGTTATCCTGGCTATACTGGGCGTGAGTATTATCGCTTCGTTGTTATTTCCAAAAAAGCGAATCGCCCGGTAACATTTTACATGGATCAGACTTACGAAGTTTTTAAAACTTCGTAGGTCTTAACTACCTTTATGTCAACATTGCTACTATATGGAAAACAACAATAAAACTGTGCCCTCGCTGTACGAATGGGCCGGCGGAATGCCCGCATTTGAAAGACTTTTCGATAAATTTTACGATAAGGTTTTAGCTGATGACATACTGGAACCGGTATTTAAACACATGTCGGCGCAGCACCGGCTGCATGTAGCCCATTTTGTTGCCGAAGTATTAGGCGGGCCAAAATTATATAGCGAGGCAGAAGGCAGTCATTTTGAAATGATACGGAAGCATCTATCCAAACATTTAACCCAACAGCATCGAAAACGCTGGATGGAGCTTTTGATGGAAACGGCAGACGAACTGCAATTACCGGACGACCCCGAATTTCGCTCGGCTTTTTTGGCCTACCTGGAATGGGGCACACGCATTGCGATATTGAACTCAAACCTCGATGAAGTAAACGAAAGCCCTGACATCCCAATGCCGGTTTGGGGCTGGGGCGTGCCGGGCGGACCTTACCAGGGTTGAAATATGCCATCTTTCGGACTTTCAGACTTATGCGGACTTTCGGACTCAAAATATTAACTTCGCTACATGCAATCCTTTGATTTTAGCCACTTAAAGATCACGCCATTTGCCATATTGGATATTCTGCTGCTGGCTATCATCATTTACCAGTTGTATAACCTCATAAGGGGTACCATCGCGGCCAATATATTTATCGGGCTGGCGATTATCTACGTGCTATATTACATCGTACCCGAAACCAAAATGCCCCTGCTTGCCGGGATACTCAAAAAAGTAGCCGATGTAGGTATTATAGCCGTCATTATATTATTCCAACAGGAAATACGGCGGTTCCTGCTATTGGTGGGAAAAAACGCATCGCTGCAGCGGAACAAAGCCTGGTGGCGCTATTTTTTCGGCAAATCTGAAGACGAGAAAAACAACTACGCCCGCATCAAACCTATTATTGATGCCTGCAAGAGCCTGAAGCAAAGCCGCACCGGTGCACTCATCGTATTTGCTAAATTTTATGATGAGCAGATATACCAGAATAGCTGTGAATTTCTCGACTCTAAAATATCCAAGCGTTTGCTCGAAAGTATATTTCAAAAGAACAGCCCCTTACATGACGGCGCCGTAGTGATATCCGAAAACAAAATAAAAGCGGCAAGTTGTATACTGCCCCTCACCGATAAAACCGATCTGCCCTTGCAATTCGGACTGCGGCACCGTGCAGGGATAGGCGTGACCGAAAATAATGAGGCCACGGCCATCATCGTATCAGAAGAAACCGGCGAAATATCCTACGCTAAACAGGGCCGCGTTAAAATGAACATCGGCTTTGCTGAGTTAGAAAAATTGCTGAATAAGGATTTTTGATGATTATATTGCACTAAATCCTAAACCATGCGACCAATTTTATTTTTATCTCTATTGCTTATCGGGTCAACGGCCTTTGCGCAAAATGGCACTAAACACCAGGTAAAACCTAAAGGGGTTTATGCAGATATAAACCTGTCAAATGATATAAGGGTTATCAACATATTACTGGATACAAATCTATCACATCCGAGATCGGCTTTGATAGATTCTGTAGAGAAGGACGCAAATCATTACACTCCACCTGTTTTGTACGCTCTGTCCAATATACTTTTCGTGCAAAAGAGATATAACGAAGGTTGTTTCTGGTTTTATGTGGCGCAGTTGAGAGCGAGGTATGATGTAAACCGGTGTGCCGACAAAACGGCTAATGCTTCTGCTTATAATCAAAGTTTTGGACCAATCATCAACGAATATGCTTTTAAACATAAAGATACCCTAAAGAAAATATTTCCAAAAGTGGTTGATTTTGTTAGGAACAATGAGGAGCTGTATGACCAGCGATGGATAAACCTGAGTGGCATGGGCGCTATGATTACAAGCCTTGGCGATAAGTCGGCGAATAAAGAGTTGAGCATTTCCCGGGACCAATGGCCCGCTATAAAGAAAAAAACCATAGATAGTTATGACAGTGATTTTAAAGATGTTTTAGGCGTCGACAACGATGATACCACCGTTGACAGGACTAACATGAACGGATATGATTTTCGCTTATTTAAAGGAACTCCTGCCTGGGACCTGGCGAAGGCAGTTCAGAACGGGGATACAATCAAAATAGTCAACATAATCACTAGAAACAAAGCGTTACTTGAGTCCAGAGAACCAAAGTTTGGCCTAACCGTATTGTCAATGGCTGTTAAAACATTAAAGTTTGAGTCTGTAAAAACGCTTGTTTTATTGGGAGCTGATCCTAACAGTACGGATACATATGACGGCTCATCACCAATAACGGAAGCCGCGAATATCGATTTTCTGGGTCATGACACTTACGGAAGCGACCCAAGATATTTGAAAATATTACTTGAACACGGGGGCAACCCGAATTTAGAAGGCAATGGGGCCGACAGGTCTACACCAACGCCCCTGGTAGTTGCGTGTAAGATAGACCAATTAGATTACGTGAAAATATTAATAAATGCTGGAGCAAATATTAACGCTCTTGATAAATACGGGTCCAGCCCATTGGAAAGTGCATGCATGGGCGCGGAGATTTATCGTAAGCCAGAAGTAGTTGTTTTTTTGATAGAAAAAGGAGCTGACTATAAACGCCACTTCTCTACTGGAATCAATGGAGGTAGTTATTTTATAATCGATGCCATGAGACGTTGGCGCTTTGACCTTGGTTCAGAAGAATATAAAAAGAAAATGCAGTTGGTGGATTTTCTGAAACAGAATGGGATGGATTATAGGAAAACAAAGATTCCGTGGGGATATGAAAAAAACCATTCAAAAGAATATTTAGAAAAATACTGATTTACGGATTAACCGGCTTCGCCACAGCCAATGGGTCAACCGCCTTTAGCTTCACAACAGGCATATTATCCACATTGGAGCCATGTGCAACCGGCATTTTATCATTAGATAACACTTTAACCACAGGCATACGGCTGTAAAATGGCTGAACATCAACCTTATTCAAACTACTTAACGCCATCAGTTGGTTTTGTTTGGGCAGATTGAAATTCCTGAAAAGCGAAGAGTCTTTCAATTTGAATAGATCCAAACTCTTAGGGGCCTTAAATAACATGGAATCAACAGTGCCCAACTTTTGCTGCGCCTTTAACTGGAAAGCGCCTGCGATAATAATGAGAGTGAACAGAATCTTTTTCATGACCGGTTTTTGCTAACACTAAAATAAACAAAGCAATTGTTAAAAGTTGTTATTTTTCGGGGACGAAATGTTAAAAAATAAAAAAGCCGCCCGTTCGGGGCAGCTTCATATGAATTCTAATTTGGGTCAATTAGCACTATTCGCCGCTCTTCCCCAGTTTCCGTATTTTAAATATATTGATCACCAGCAATATCAAAGTTATCCAAACGGCCAAAATAATGCCATTGGCAACAAATATCAGCCAAATGGGCGCTTTAGCCCTGGTAGCAAAAAGTGTCCGTTGATCAAAAGTACTGACGTACTGAAATTTGGACCCCCATGGCACCGTTTTTTCTATGGATAAATTCCCGAACTGATCATTGTCCTCTACTTTTGCGACCAGGGTAATGTTCCCTTTAGCATCACCGGGAATGCTGTCTCTCTTAAAATCAGCAGAAACATTGCCGGTTGAGTCTGTCGTAAACGTAGGTGTTTCATTTACCGGCAAGTCGCCGCCCAAGCGCCTGACCGCTATTTTTACATCAGCCCCTTTTACAGGAACCCATGTGGTGTCTTTCAATTGTAGTACAGTGGCGGTGATCGACTTGTCACTTGTATTAATCAATATCTTCGCCCGGGCGACGGTGAGGTCGGCCTTAGCGGATTCATATACCTTGTCGCCATCAAAAGTTGCCAGGAAGGTATGGCTTTTTGAACTTGCCCATTCTTTTTGTACTGAAGAGGGGATAAATGTATGTGCTTCACCTTTTTCACTGGTAACAACTCTTCCGATAAATGTTCCGGCAGAATCCTTATCCAAATATAATTTTACCGCGACACCACCCACAGGCTGAAACCTGCCGGTTATTTTGCTTTTTACATTTACAGCCAGGTAAGGTATGTGGTTGTTCGTGTTAAAATAACTAATCGCTATACTCAGGTCGCTTTTTTGGGCGCCTTGTGAAAATCCGTTATAACCCGATAATAGCAAAAGAGCGGATAATAACCCGGTAAGTGTTTTATTTAACGGTTTCATGATGTTCGTTTATAGTTTCTTGAATAGGAATTATTGGAAATATCCTGCAAAGCAGTGTTATTATTAACATCGCTCCAGCCAGGGAGCCCGATGTAATGGCCCATTCTTCCCAGCTCGGGAAATAATGGTGATACATTTGAGGCACATCGTGCATAGGCAGGAAGGGGTGCAGCAGGGTTGGTGTAACGATCAAATAACGTTTGAACCATGCGCCAACCACGATCATGATACCGATAATAAACATCGGTAATGGCCTCCGGCCCTTTTTGAATAATAAAGCGAAGATGGGCAGGATGATACCGGTTAATATGGCAAACCAAAAAACCGGTGCAAACGAACCGGTAAAAAGGTCGTTCAAATAACCGGCTTCCGATTCCTTCATTTTGAAGAAAGGGGTCAAAAATTCATTTACGTTAAAATAAAGGTACAGCAGGCATAAGAGCACCAGCACGCGGCCCATTTTGTCAAAGTGATCAAGCGTAATGTATTTTTCAAGATGATACCATGTCCTGAAGATATACATGGCAACCACCACGCTTCCGGCTCCCACTAAAAAAGCGCCGGCTATAAAGTATGCGCCAAAGTTGGTGCTGTCCCATCCGGGGCGGTACGTTGTGGCAAACAGCCAGGAAGTAACCGTGTGAATGGTAAAAGCGACTGGTATAATGGCAACGCAAAGTGCATAAATTGCTTTTTTGCTTAACAGGTATTGCTTATGGCTGCCTGTCCAGAACGACCCTAAAAAGCTATAAAACTTATGCAGCCCTGGCCCTGATTTTTCTTTAAATCGAAGCAGTATTTTGATGTCGGGTAACAATGGGTAATATAAAAGCAGGATACTGATAAAGAAATAGGTAGTTATTACGATAACGTCCCAGATAATTGGCGACTGAATACGTCCGTACAAAAACAAATTGTAGAACCGCTCCGGGCTACCCATGTCAACAATAATAATGATCGAGGCAAAAATGATGGCGGCAACTGCTATCATCTCTGCGATCCTGGTGAGCGGGGAACCCCATTTTACACCGGCAAGCCTGAATACCGCAGTTATTAACGAGCCAACCAAACTGATGGCAACAAAGAACACGAAGTTGGAGATATAAATGCCCCATGAAACGTAGTCCCTCATATTAGTGACGATGAGGCCATATCTCAACTGGCGATAATATGCATAGATACCTACAAGGCAAATGGCCACTAAGATGCCAACCCAAATTCTTCCGCTGGGTTTGAATTTCCTCGGTAGCAGGTCCTGTATTATTTGCTCGTCGCTTACTATTAATTTCGAATTTTTCACTTTTAAATATTTTTAGTTTATTTATTTTGTGTCTTATCGTTTTCAAGTCCCGATTCAAAGGGGAAGTTCCTGCTTGCCGGTGGTAAGTAATAAACACTTGGTTTAGTGCCCAGGTCCTCCATCAGTCGGTAACCAGCTTTGTCTTTTATCAGGTCGCTAAAGCGGAAAGTTTCGGCACCGTTAGTAACTGAATCTTCATTCATGTCACCAAAAGCAAACACGCCATTCGGGCAAGCTGAAACGCAATGCGGCAGCATTCCCATCCTTGTCATATCCGCACAGAAATCGCATTTGCCAACAGTCCCTTTTTTCTGAGGAATACTGGTTTCAGCAGAGTAGGGCTGAGCTGCAACTTCAGCCGGGATATCGGGTTCGCCCCAGTTAAATACCCTGGTTGAATACGGGCATGCGGCCATACAAAAACGGCAGCCTATACAGCGGTCGCTATCAATTAGCACAATGCCATCTTCTCTCTTGAAAGTCGCATCAACAGGGCAAACTTTAACGCATGGCGGTTCATCGCAATGCATACAGGTAGTCGGCTCCCAATAAGGAGCGGTATGTTCACCGGATTGCATCGGGTCAACCTTGATCCAGTTCTCGCCGGGGTTTAAATCATGTGCATGATTACAGGCTGCCTGGCATTTCTTCAGGTTTTTACACCTCGAAAGGTCGATAACCATTACAAACTTTTTGCCGGGAATGCCTTTCCTTGCTTCGGTATTGGTAACAGGCGGCAAATGAGGTACCGGTTTCAAAAATGCTTCATCAACCTCTATCACTTCGCCATCAACCGAGAGCAGTTTTACTTTTTTACCGGACGCTTTCGCTGTTTCCTCCGCGCCCGCTTCAAAAGGGTCTTTTTTGGGATTGCACCCGGCTAAAACACCGGCTGCTACGAGGCCCGTTAAAAGGAAATCCCTTCTCGAATTATTTTCTGGTTCCATTTCTTTTATTTAAAAATGTAGTTCATGCTTATTTTTTGATCCAATGCTGTAGTTCGGCATTAGTTGCTTTTTTCTTGCTGGCGGCCATTAGCGACGCGTCCATCTCTACCAGCCGGCCGTCTTCGGTCAGCATTTTAACTGTTTTCTTTTTGCCTGGAGTTTTTGCAAACTTCCTGACAAAAAAAGGCAAACCGGTTGCGGCTGCGATAGCGCCAACAGCGGATAAAATACCAAGCCCCAGTACAAATTTTCTTCGGGCTACCCCGTCTACCTGACGGGTTATTTTTTCGTTGCTATCCATAAATTTTTCGTCTTTTAAACTGAGTAAAACTATACCAATCATGTAAGGTAAACCATGATTAGTATTGGGTAAAAAAGTGATAAGTATCACAAAGTGATAAATAGGTATTATTCTGATTGATCGTAGAATAAACAAAAAAAGGCCTCAACAATGTCGGGCCTTTCAATCTGTTTCATCATAGTGACACTATTTTTTTAGTGTACGCATATAATTTACAACGTTCCAGATATCTTCAGCATCAGGAATTTTCTTTTTGAAACTGGGCATATCTTCACGGCCTGCAGATATCTTATAAAACAACGATCCGTCGGACTGCGTTTGTGCTGCGCCTTTAGTCAAATCCTGGGGTTGAGTTTTCAATTGAGCGGCTTTGCTGCCGTCGCCTAAACCTGTTTTTCCGTGACATGATGCGCAATGTAAGTTCCACAGGGCCTTACCTGCGGATATCGATTCTTTATCAGATTTTACCGGGTTGGCCATTTTGGCATTTTTGTCGGGTACGGGCCATGGCTTGCTTTGCTGGATTCCGGTAAACGCGAAGCTCATGATGCTTACAGTAAGTATTGAGATCGCTAACGTTAATTTTCTTTTCATTTCGATTCTGATTTTTGTTTTAAGTTGTAATACTATTGTTAGAAATTCCATAACCTTGAGATATTAAAGCCAACTAAAAATTGCCCCTTTGTAAAGTCATTCGGGTTATAGAGGTTGTTGTTCTGCGGGAGTAAGGAACTATAGTTGCCAAAGAATAGCTCAAAGTCGTGGCCACTGGTTTTAAATTCTATCCCAAAACTGATGTTGGGTCGTGGCGTATTGCCACCCGGCTGCTGGGAAAGCGGCTGATCATAGTTTGCGATAAGAGAGCTGCCATCTGATATTTTATACCTGGCCGATGCTGAGACTGAAAAATGTACGCCGTTCCATTTGGACAGTTGGTCGCCGTTAACATCTAAAAAACCAGCCGGGTTGTTAAATCCCGACAAACTCGGGCTTATCTGCAGCGAGAAGTCTTCACTAAACTTGCGGGCAACAATGATCTGGCTAAAGTAGCTTAAACGGTCAGACACGCTTGCAAAAAGGTTTATACTATCCTTTTTCCTGGTATCCATTGCCAGGTTTCCGAAATAAGTGATACTTACAGGTGTCGAACCATCCTTGGTTTGCTTTAAGATGGCATACTTTAAATTCCAGTCCACCTGCATGTTTTCGTTTGTTGCGTCAAACCCGATCTGCAAGTTATTTACCGGGGTGTAGCTGAAGCCCAGTTTCATTGTCGCTCCCCCGAAAATCCCGAAAAGGTCGGTAAAGCCATTGTTTACAATACCGAACCTGTGTTGAATGTCGAACTCAAAGGTCCCTTTTACAGGCACCATTACAGTTTGATTATCGATTATGAAATTCCCATCAAATGTGTTTTTTACGTAGGGGTTTCGTTTAACGACCTGTGTCGTTGTGTCTTTCGTCGCAGATGTCTTTTTGGCCGGTGAATCCTGTGCCATCAGTGTAAACCCGCTGAAAAGGAATGCCATCACTATACAAGCCTTACCAAGGCCTGAAACTGAAAATGAATGAGTAAAATGTGTTTTCATTTGAAATACTTTTAATTGTTGTGAATGATTGAATATTTTGCTGAACTAATTTACTTCTGGCGTTACTTGTGGCGTTTTGCCACAAATATGACGGAGATCATTATAAATGATGATGGTTATTGAAGTTAACCGGCAAAACGCATTAGGCGGCATTAACTTTTGTGCTATATTTTAAAATATTGCTTAAATATGAGTGTGAAGTACCTCAAGAGCAATCGGCACAGGTAATTGTTTCGATATTGATCGAATATTTAATTTAAGAAGTTTGAGAAGTTTCGGGAATCGAAAACAGGGGAAGTGTAAATGGTTGAGTATGGAACCAAATCCATTATAAAACTTAAATTTTTACTTAAAGAAAAGGCCCGACTAAATGCGGGCCTCATGGTTATTATTTCTTTAACGTACGCATATAATTTACCACGTTCCAGATATCTTCAGCATCAGGAATTTTCTTCTTAAAACTTGGCATATCTTCGCGGCCTTCAGATATTTTATAAAACAGAGAGCCGTCAGACTGCGCTTGCGGGGTTCCTTTGGTCAAATCCTGGGGTTGAGTTTTCAATTGGGCGGCTTTGCTGCCGTCGCCTAATCCAGTTTTGCCGTGGCATGATGCACAGTGTAAGTTCCACAGGGACTTACCGGCGGATATCGATGCCTTATCAGATTTTACCGGGTTAGCCATTTTTGCATTTTTTTCGGGTACCGGCCAGGGTTTGCTTTGTTGGATGCTGGTAAACGCAACACTCATCATGCTTACAGCAAGTATTGAGGTTGCTAACATTAGGGTTCTTTTCATTTGATGTACGGTTTCTGGTTATCTAAAGTTATACATAATTTTTTCATTGATTGCAATGGTTAGTTCCACAATCGCGTGATGTTAAAGCCAATCAGGAATTTACCGCCTTTAATTCTTGTACCGTCAGCCTGGTTGTAATTAAAAGGCGCGTTACTATTGTAGAGATTGTTGTGCCCTGCGTTTAACAGGGAGTAATTACCCATAAACAACTGGAAGGTGTGCCCGCTTGTGCTAAACTCAAACCCGAAAGATAAATTAGGATTTGGGTTATTGGTAGCATGCTTTGTAATCGGCTGATCGTAGTTGACCAGGATAGCGGTTGCATCGCCCAGTTTATACCTTCCGGAAAAGGCGATCGCAAAATGGTCATGTTTCATTTGTTGAAATATGGTCGTCCCGGTGCTGTCATGTTTAGTGTAAAAGCCGTTAACAGCGTTCTGGTGCGTAATACTCGGAGCTACCTGTAAGGATAACTTATCGCTAAACTTCCTTGCAATAAGGATCTGGTTGAACGATATCAGCCGGTCAGATGAGTGCGCATAAAGATCGTGCGTTGGATCGCTTCTCGTATCAACTGACAGGTCGCCGTAATAAGTAATACTGACAGGTGATTTTCCTTTGGTTTGTTTGATGATAGCATATTTGGCACTACCGTCCCAAATCTCATTGTATTTTTCAAAACCAATACCTAAGTAAAGATTGTTAATTGGCGCATATGCAACGCCTATCCTGATATTGGAAGAAGCGTACAGGCCCCAAAGATCACTGTAGCCATTGTTCACCGTTCCAAACCTGTGTTGAATATCCATTTCAAATGTACCTTTTACAGGCACCATCACCGTTTGGTTGTCCAGTATCCAAATACTTTGAAAAGTATTTTTTACCGGTTTGGCTTTTACCGGAACAGCCGCTTCCTTAGCTTTCGCTGTGGTATCTTGGGCGTACAGAGTTGCCTGGTGTAATAAAAGGCAACTGACCAGGCACATGCCTACTTTAAACAAGCGGCCTGGTATATTTATGTTGATTTTCACGTCGTTATTTTTTAAGGTCAATTAATTATTAATAGCGCCCGTTCTGATCCAGTCATAAACTTTTTGCCTGTCAGCGGCATCTGGAATATGAACTTCCATTTCGCCGTTGATAAACACGTAAAGGTCGCTTTCCTTTGGAACAAGGGTGTTTACAAATCCGCCGTTAACAAGGCTATTGTATGATACAGCTGTTTCGAGGTCCGGGGCCTGCGCTCCTGCTACATGACAACCCGACAAAGCGCATTTGGTATTTAGCATTGGAGCGATGTCTGTCTTATAGCTATATTGCACGGGCGGGGCATTAGGATCAACTCCGGCTTTTGGCAGGATAACATCTTTGTAGCACCCTGTGATAGCGATCCCGATCACAAAAAGGAGACCGCCAAATATGATTAGTCGTTTCATTGTATGTCGTTTTAACTATTTGTTATTAAAGTTTGCGTTCACTACAATGGTTATTTTGTCGGCAACCTCTGTGTTCACAATACCGAAATCGGCTTTGTTTATCTGGAATTCCAATCTCAGACCGAAGTCACTATAGGTGCCGCCCGGAACCATTGTTTCGGGAACGTAGGTCAGTTTCCCTACCAATGACTGGGTAACAGGTGCGCCTGCTCCTCCCTGCCATGTAAAGTCGAATGTAGCGAGGTATGCATTGCTTGAAGGGTCAAACGCTACAGATGTGCTCTTGATATGAGCAACGTTTGTTACGGTGAGGTTCTGTGTGCCGGCTACTATTGGTGTAGTGCCAAAAGTAGTGATCAGGCAGCCGCCATCGCGGCCTGGTTCGCCGGTATTAACCTGGTTGGTTTGGACGTATCCGGCAAAGTGGGTCTTTTCAGGCTGGTTTTCATAAAATGCCCATGAAGTGTCGGGTAGCGGCTGTCTTGCAGCAATATAGTTTTGCAATTGCGCAGCTTTGAGATCAACTAACCCGAACTGGTTGAATTTCCCGGTAAGATCAGCACCTACTTCTAAAAAGGGGCTTGACCAATTTACGGCACTATGCACCTTGTCAAATTTCCACTGTGTTGAATCTCCGGCCACTAAACCTGCAAGGTGAACGTGAGTGCCGTGTGTAATCTTTACAGCGGTTGATACCGCTTGAGGTATAGGGTCATTTTTGTGCGTGCAACTGGCAATGACACCAAAACCGCTAATGAGAACAATGGCCATCATTAGCATTTTATTAGTAAACCGTTTCATAAAAATGTATTTTAATTTGAGTAGTTGTTTATTATTTACTGCTCAAAAGTATCCCGAAGAATTTGACACTTCTATGATTGCGGTCAGTTGTTAAAATGACAGTTATCACATTAATAAAGTAAAATTGGAGAATTTTTACCTCATAATTATTTGATTATCAGAATTTTGCATTGAAATTGGCATTTCTGTAGGAAATCTGAAGAAACTATATTGGAGAGAGTCAAAAGTCCAGGCGCCTTTTATTAAGGCTAAATAGATATGAAAGTAATACCAAAAAAACAAGGGTGCACAGGTTTAAAAAAAGGCTGCTTGCATAAACTTTCATATCATTTTTTACGATATCAGCGTCGCCAGATGAGTACAGTTGTACAAAAATATCACTAACAACCAGGTAGAAAAAAACAAGGCTATGGATCAGGCTGAAATATATTTTTTTGTTTAGGGCGGGTATCCAGAAGAACATTACGAGAAGCCCCCATATTACTAAATAGGGGTGTTGGATAGATTGCTTTATATGTTCAATGGAATAAATCGGGTACAATTTTTTTAACTCAAACCCAAGGAATAATGTACCTACCAGGGCGTACGCAAAAGGGAGCAACGGGGCAATACGGCTAATGAAGGTCTTTTTTAACCTTTCATTATCTGCGAGAAAAAGCGCGACAGCATATATTAAAGGATAACCAGAAAAAAAGCCGATCAGTTCGAGCCGTTGCAGGTATGCTAAAAAACTGTTATCCATGTGCCAAATATGCTAATTATTAATAACACACATAATTAAGGTGTTCTATACTTGATCGAGTGAAACAGCGGCCGGGAGTTTTTATAAAAAAAGAGCCCCTACGACCAGGGGCTCTCCATTATTCAAGCTATAAACTTCATTATTTAGCATCGCTTACGGCCTTTGCGGCGTCGGCAGCAGCCTTAGCGCCTGCATCATCCTTCAGTTTGGTACGGGCGTCTTTGATGTCATTCAACTGGTTGATGATAAAAGGGGCCACGCCGCCGTAAACTTTATACTTGATGCCAGTGTTTTTGATAGCCTCGATACCCTGAAGCGCATCGGCATTATTATCAATATGGGCAGTCATCGCACAAAAACTACGGATTAGCGTAAACTTACCATTGATGTCAGCATTCGTAAATTGTTTGTAAACAAACGGCCATGCTTCAGACTTGCCGCTTGCCGCGAAAACGCTGACCATAGCTGAGGTAAGCGGGCCGCTGTTATCCTTTTCGAAACTTAAGGCTAATTTAAGCGCTTGAGCAGAATCGAGCAGGTTGATAGCAGAAAGGGCAGCGCCTTGTACCGAGTATGCTTCGCTCTTAACAGCTTGCTGGTATATACCCATGTTAGCAGGGTCCTTCAATTTTCCTAAAACACTGATGGCGGCGGCACGTACCAGGTAATTTTCGTCGTTCTTAGCCAGCGTAGTTAGGATTGGAACTGCTGCATTGTGGATATCGTCGTTATTCATTTTTAATGCACGAATAGCCTTAATACGCAAGCCATAATATTTATCGTTTAAGGCAGCGAGCAATATTTTTTGTCCGCCTTTTTCCGATTCTTTGAGTTGGGCGGCTTCAATGGCTTCGTAGCGGTCCATGTATAATGGCGCGTTAAAGTATTGGAACACGTACTCCTCCAGCGATTTATTGTCTGTTTTTTTGGTGAGTAATATTTTATCACCGTCCACATTTACCAGGTCAGGTTTAGAAGCCACGCTGAAAGTAAGCGTATCCGCTTTATCATTTACCCAAACTTTATGACGCTCTTTTTTGCCGCCCGCATAAATGTCAATCGCCATAGGCAGTTTGAAGATTTGCCCGTCCTGTTTTTGCTTGATATAAACCGATTCGGTTTTTGAAGCATCATCATATTTATAGCTGATATCCAGTACCGGGTGCCCAGCGCCATAATACCATTGGTTAAAGTACCAGTTTAGGTCAAGGCCGCTTGCTTCTTCCAATGCAAGACGTAATTGTTGCGCCTCGCCGTTTTTGAATGCGTTGGTTTTAAGATAAATATTTAATCCCTTAAAGAAGGCTGCATCGCCCAGGTAATTTCGCAGCATGTTTAGGATGCGGCCGCCTTTTTGGTAAGTTACCACGTCAAACACATCTTCCTTATCTGCGTAGTGGAAACGTACCAGGTTTTTGGTTGCGGCATCAGGGTCCGAAAGGTAATTTATTTGTGCCTCCAGGTTATGCTCTTCGCCCGCATCCTGGCCGTATTTATGCTCGGCCCAAAGCGTTTCGCTAAAATCGGCAAATGATTCATTAACGGTCAGGTTGCTCCAGCTTTCGCAGGTTACCAGATCGCCAAACCATTGGTGGAACAATTCATGTGCAATGGTGCTTCTTCCGGCATCATAATAACGGTCCAGCAATTCGCGGTGGGTTCCCTGTACATATTCGCCGTGCAGGGTAGCGCTTGTATTTTCCATGGCTCCGCTCACATAGTCGCGCACTACAATTTGCGAATATTTGTTCCATGCGTAATCCACGCCCAATGTCTTAGAATAAAACTCGATCAATTCCGGCGTCATGCCAAATATTTCTTTGGCATAAGGCGCATATTTTGGCTCCAGGTAATAGTTCACTTCCTTATTGCGCCAATGGTCATGATAGATCTTAAAATCGCCTACAGCCATCATAAACAGGTATGGAGAGTGTGGCAGATCCATGATCCAGGTATCGGTACGGGTGCCGTCAGCATTCTTTTTTTGCGAAGCCAGGCGGCCGTTTGAGAGGGTAACATATTTTGACGGAACAGTCATAATGATCTCGTCGGTGGTTTTTTGTTCCGATTTATCAATGGTTGGGAACCAGGCCGACGAGCTTTCGGTTTCGCCCTGTGTCCATATTTGTACTGGTTTGCCTTTTTCGGTGCTGTCAGGGTTAATGAAATAAAGCCCTTTAGCATCATTGATAGCAGCACTGCCTTTTAGTTTAAGTTCGTTCGGCTTAGCAGTGTAGTCTATATATAAGGTATATTTTTCGGTATTATGATACACCCTGTCCAGTTGAATGGCAAGCGTGAGGCTATCCTGGTATTTGTATTTCAACGGGATGTTTTTACCATCCTTTACTACCGAAATGTTTTTGATATCCATTCCTTTCGCATCAAGCCTGAGTGTGTCGGTAGGATAGAAGTGAGGTTTTAAAGTAACCCATTCCTTACCATACATATAGCGTTTTTTGTAATCAAAATGCACGTCCAGTTTGGTGTGTATAAGATCGTTGATCTTGGGAGGGGTTGCCCGGTAGATTTTTAGTACGGTTGAATCCGGCGCTTTGTCCTGCCCCTGTGCATGCGTTGTGTTTAAGCTTACTGCAAAAATGCCTGTGAGGGCTATGCCAGCAATAGTTTTCAAATTGGTCATGTTTAATTATTGATTAGTATATATTTTCCCTTCTTTCATCACGAAGGCCATTTTTTGCATAATTGTAATATCAGTAAGCGGGTCTCCATCCACCGCAACAATATCGGCAAATTTGCCTTTGCTGATGCTGCCGATCTTGTCGCTCATCCCCAGCAAATCGGCCGCATTGGTGGTGGCAGCTTTGATGGCTTCCATTGGCGGCATACCGGCTTCAACCATATATTGAAATTCTTTGGCGTTTTTACCATGAGCATATACCCCGGCATCAGTACCGAAAGCGATTTTTACACCCGATTTATAGGCCTTCCCAAAAGTGGCCTGTATTTGCGTACCCACTTCCAGCGCCTTTTTCACTATCACCGGTGGAAAGTAGCCCGGTATCTTAGCCGAATCGGCAACCGATTTGCCAGCTATGATGGTTGGCACCAGGTAAGTACCATATTTTTTGGCCAACTCAAAATCCTCTTCATTCATAAAACTACCATGCTCAATGGAGGTAACGCCGCCCAGAATGGCCCGCTTGATACCCTCGGCGCCATGTGCATGACAAGCTACCCGCAGACCGTAATCCTTTGCGGTTTCAACTACGGCTTTGATCTCATCGATAGAAAATTCAGCGCCTGAACTATTCTCGGTGAGGTCGAGCACGCCGCCCGTCGAAGCAATTTTGATCACTTTAGAGCCCCGTTTTACTTGCAGTCGAACCGCTTTTATCAGTTCATCCCGGCCGTCGGCGACGCCGTCATCCGGACCCATTTTATGGTCGAAAACATCGTCTCTGAAACCCGCCGAATTGTCCATATGCCCGCCACTTGCTGAAATGGCACGGCCCGCGCTTATAATACGCGGCCCGTCGACCAACCCCTTTTGAACTGCTTTAGCTAAGCTGGTATTCACACCCGATCCGCCAAGGTCTCGTACAGTAGTGAAACCTGCCATCAATGTTCTTTTGGCATAAATGGCAGCCTGGTAGGCAATATCGGCATCGGTTTTGATAAAACCCTCCATGATGCTGGTTTTGCTGCCTTGTTCTTCCAGGTGTACGTGGCAATCAATGAGGCCGGGCATTACGGTCTTGTTTTTAAGATCGATAATCTTATCCGCTGCACCGCCGCTGGTATAACCCTTTTGTATATCGGTTATAAGTGTGCCTTCCACCACAATGGTCATTTCGGTTTGCGCTGTATTCGAAGTGCCGTCAATTAGCTTTCCGCACTGGATATAAGTCTTTTGAGCAAATGCTGATGCAGAAATTAATACCGCAGCAATGCAGAATAGTTTTTTCATCAATGTTCAGTTAATATTTAGCTAAAGTAGAAAGATTTTCATTTAAAAAGATAAGAAGCACCAAAACCAAAATGTGTTACAATCACCTTTCTGAAAAGCAAATTGAAACAAAGGTTTTGTAATGCCGTTGAATAAATATGAATACTGATAAAAAGAAAATAACCAAACCTGCAAGCGAAAACCCGGTTGCGGAAGCGAAGAGCCACCCTAACGGGCCCGGTCTGTTGGAAATGCTTGGCGGGCAGGAAGAAAAGAAACCGGAGCCGGCGAAAAATCCAAAAGAGGCGCCCGACAATCCGGATATCCCGATAATTTAAGTTGTGCTAAATAAAAAAGCTGAAAAGAATTATTAATTCCTTTCAGCTTTCTGCCTTAAGCCTTGTGCTTTATGCTTTTTGTTTTACTTCGCAATATTGCTCAAATGCGCCAATTAAGTTATCAGCGATCATTTGTGCAGGGCGGCCCTCGATCTGGTGACGCTCTATCATGTGCACCAGCTTGCCATCCTTAAACAGGGCCATAGCAGGTGACGATGGCGGGTAAGGCAACATGTAATTGCGTGCTTTATTAACAGCTTCAGCTTCCATACCTGCAAAAACGGTTACCATTTTATCAGGATGTTTCTCGTTTTGCACGGCTAAACGGGCAGCAGGGCGCGCCATAGCTGCGGCACAACCGCAAACCGAATTTACCACTACAAATACAGTGCCTTCACTTTCAATAGCTTTTGTTACCGCATCCGCATCTTTTAACTCTTCAAAACCAACTCTGGTCAGTTCCTCCCGCATGGGGGTCACTAAATATTCCGGGTACATCATGTTTGTTTCTAAATATGTATGCAAAGGTAGGAAATGATTTTTTATAAAATTTTTATTAGTGTAATAATAACATTTACCTGACGAAAAACGTACAAGCGAGTCTCGACTCGCTTAGTGGCCAGGAGGTTAGGCTTTATTACAGAATTATCGAAATATTTTGGGTTTTTATGCGTCTATTGTTTTATATTGCATACCCATTTTCAACGCTAACTAAAGATATGAACCTAAAACTGACCAATTTTAGTACCATCATTATCGTTAATAAGAACCAGGAGCAAACCAAATCTATCCGGGTAAAAACCAAGCACTTAAAGAGGATGAAACATTACATTGTTTCGATCGTGTGCGTTATCGTGGTGCTTGCTGGTACTGTTATTTATTTAACATCAAAAAACAGCAGCCGCGAGCAGGAAAAACAACAATTGCTTACGCAGATAGCGCAGCTAAGAAGTAAAGTGCCCGCAGGTACTGTTATCCCGGAAATTGCTGCACCTGCTCCAAACAGCACGGCCTCAACTTATATACAGTCGATACAAGGTAAACTGCAAAAGATAAATGACTACTTAAGGAAAAGAGGATTAAAGGGCTTTTCGACAAAGGACGTAGGAGGGGATAATAATACCTCGGAAACTAAACTAAGCGATAATGAAAAGTACTCATTGTACGACGAATACCTGACCCGCCTGGTGAATAGCGTGGCATTTACGCCGATGGGGTATCCGCGGATAAGTTCTATTACGTCAGGATTTGGTTACCGTGCTAACCCATTTGATTCGGAAAGCGCCGAATTGCACCCGGGTGTTGATTTCAAAGGGGCCACAGGCGACCCGGTGCGCGTGACAGCGGACGGGAAAGTGGTATTTACGGGGAGAAAAAGCGGCTATGGTAATTGTATCATTGTACAGCATAAGAATGATTTTCAAACGCTTTATGGCCACTTATCACGTATTAATGTAGACGACGGGCAGCAAGTAAAAACAGGTGATGTAATAGGTAAAGTAGGGTCGACAGGGCGTACCACAGGTCCGCATTTGCATTACGAAGTGAGAAAAGGCGGAAAGCCGATAAATCCGGTTAAGTTTTTGACGTTGAATAATTAATGAGTTGAATGGTTGATTGAGAGAGTGGTTGATTAAGTTTTTATTTAACTCAATCAACTTAATCCAACCTAATCAACTGATAACTAAACAAAATGGCTATGTTTTCGAAGAAAAGTAAAGTGGAGCTGGATCAGCAGGTGATATCAACCATGATAAGTGCGGGGTGTGTGTTTGACGGAAATTTGAAAGCACCTGATTATGTGCGGATAGAAGGCCAGATCAACGGCGATGTGACTATTGATGAGGGTCTGATATTGGGCGAGAAGGGAATAATAACCGGTAACATCGCCACCAAAGAGATCATAGTTTACGGAACTGTAAAAGGCAATATCAGTGCGCACTCGCTTGAGATACGCGCTACCGGCCGTATTACCGGTGATGTAAAAACAGAGATATTGCAAGTTGAGCAGGGCGGTTCGCATAATGGTAAACTTTCTATGTCAGCCCAAAGCAATACTACTGCGCATAAACAGCCCAAGCCCGAATTGGTAAACGCGTAATTTCATTAAGATATTTCTATTGTGTAATTTTGCATAAAAATCAGAGATATTATGTCGTCATCAGTAGAGACTACCTACCACAAATACAAAGTAAAAGACTTATCGCTGGCCGAATGGGGCCGCAAGGAAATTGGCCTGGCCGAAGCAGAAATGCCCGGTTTAATGGCTTTACGTGCCGAATTTGGCGCTGCACAACCACTAAAAGGCGCGCGCATTGCCGGCTGTCTGCACATGACCATCCAAACCGCTGTTCTGATAGAAACTTTACAGGCTTTGGGTGCCGAAGTTACCTGGTCGTCATGTAATATATTCTCCACCCAGGATCATGCCGCTGCCGCTATTGCTGCTGCAGGAACTTCAGTTTACGCCTGGAAAGGTTTGAATGAAGAAGAATTTGACTGGTGTATTGAGCAAACCTTATTTTTCGGTGAGGACCGCAAGCCATTGAACATGATATTAGATGACGGCGGTGATTTGACCAATATGGTATTGGACAGGTTCCCTGAATTAGTGCCAAACATCAAAGGTTTATCAGAAGAAACTACTACAGGCGTACACCGTTTGTACGATAGGGTTAAGGCCGGCACTTTGCCGATGCCTGCCATCAACGTGAATGATTCGGTTACCAAATCGAAATTTGATAATAAATACGGCTGCCGCGAATCTTTAGTGGATGCTATACGCCGTGCTACCGACGTAATGATGGCCGGTAAAGTGGCTGTAGTTTGCGGTTATGGCGACGTAGGTAAAGGTTCTGCCGATTCATTGCGCAACGCAGGTGTTCGCGTTATTGTAACCGAAATTGACCCGATCTGTGCCTTACAGGCTGCAATGGAAGGGTTTGAAGTAAAGAAACTTTCTACCGCTATTGCCGAAGCCGACATCGTGGTAACTGCTACCGGTAATTGCGACATTTTACGTGAAAAACATTTCCGTGCATTAAAGGATAAAGCCATTGTTTGTAACATAGGCCACTTTGATAACGAAATTGATATGGCCTGGTTGAACGAAAACTATGGCGCTACCAAAATCGAGATCAAACCACAGGTAGATAAATATACTATCAATGGTAAGGATATCATAGTGTTAGCAGAGGGCCGTTTGGTAAACTTAGGTTGCGCAACCGGTCACCCAAGCTTTGTAATGAGTGCCTCGTTCACTAACCAAACTTTAGCGCAATTAGAGCTTTGGGCAAACAGCGCGCATTACGAAAACAAGGTTTATACCTTACCAAAACATTTGGACGAAAAAGTTGCCCGTTTACACTTAGCCAAAATTGGCGTTGAACTGGAAGAACTTGACCAGCACCAGGCCGATTACATCGGCGTACCTGTCGTAGGGCCGTACAAACCGGAGTACTACAGATATTAAGTCTTGAGTCGAAAGTTCTGAGTCTCGAGTAAGGAGACATATTAAAGGCATTGCCGAAGGGTGATGCCTTTTTGTTGCCTTTATCCCGCCTCAAAGGTTTTCCTTCAAAGCATAATCCTTGTTGTCTGTGATAATAATGATAGGTATGCCACCTGATTTAGTAACCGTTCCATGCCCGCTTATGAAATATCCCGGCAATGATTTTAAGTTTTTAGACTGGACGGATAATCCCATCAATGCTATGTTTACGTAATCAGAGGCATAAAGCCCGCCGCACGTCAAAACCGATAACGTATCTGATAATTTCTTTACGCCGTAAACCTTTCCAACAAAGTTTATGTGCCGATATATGTAGCTTTTCGCTTCTCCAAGAGAAATGCCGGATGATTCAAACGCCAATACGGAGGCGAATTTTACAGAGTCACCCGGCACTCCCAAAACCATTCCAGCCAAACCACGAGCACTTTGATCACTAGGGACCAGCTGAAACTTTATTGGAACAAGGCACCATGTTTTCACACGAACACCATTGATCTGATTGGGTATCCATTTTTGTCCGGCTTTAAACACCCGCATGCATTCTTCATCAGCGCCAGACCCTATCCCAGCGTATATTTTGACATTGCCAACGGTACTATCGGGATTGATGGTTAATTTAAGGTATACGCAACCTTGTATATTATTCTCCCAGGCGACGGCAGGGTAGTGAACATTTTGGCTTATATATTTTTTATAAGCTTGCTGGCCTCCGGAATAATTATGGCCTATGTCACCCCACACAGTAGTATCAGAGACTATTTGGGCAGAGATACTCGTAGTATAAAAAGCTAATGCGATGAGTAAGATAAGGTTTTTCATAAAATGAAGATACAGTATTGATCGAGCAATCCCAAATTCATTACTTCTAATATTCAACCAATATCCGTTCACTACCGCACATTCATTTCCCTACGAAATTTAGCATAGGGTCGGTCTTATAACCGACCATCAATTCATATCACCGCAATACACTCCACTGATATCAAAATATTGCCTGGAAAGGGCATTACCTGCGGCGCGCTGCGGGCGGGTGGATTATCCGGGAAGAAATGGCTGTAAACTTTATTGATAACGGAAAAATCCGGGTCGCAGCCGCTTACCATAAAGACGGTTGTTTTTACGATCCTGTCTGCGCTGCTGCCTGCTTCTTCTACGATGGTTTTCAAATTGCGGAACGCCTGCCAGGCTTGTTCCTCGTAGCTGTCGCTGATGAGTTTACCTGTTTCGGGGTTCATGCCGGCCATGCCGGACACGAATACCATGTTGCCGGCGATCACAGCCTGCGGAATAAATGGATTAAGCCGCGGAACTCCGGGGGTATTAAAACTCGTTTTTGATGTCATGATAAAGTGCTTGTTAATTGGTATCGTAAATATAAGAGATTTACTGCCCCTGGTCCACTTCATCATCAACCGTACTGCTCAAATCGTACAGCAGCCATTGTTTTTTTGCTATTTGTTTGGTTTTTGAGTGTAATAGTTTGATAAAATCAGCTACGCCCACGGGTTCGTTGCCGTTGCCGTGGATGAGTACAATACTCCCGTCCTGAGCCTGTTGCCCTTTAGCCAGCCAGGCATCGGAGCCTATCGGGATAAGGCCATATTCAGTGACTTTAAAAACCAGTTGCTGATCGGATACCAGGCCCGGGAAACGGAAGAAAACGGATGGTACCAGCCCGTTTTTCAGCATCAGTTTTTCTGTCGACAATATCTCGATATCCATATCGGTGCCCGGCTCCAATAAAAAGTTTTCTTTGAGTGCAGCGGTTTTGCTTACACGATGATTGTAACTATGATTCACCCAGGTGACCCGAATTTCGCCTTCGTTACGCAGTTTCTTCAGCCATTCCAAATCTGCAGTGTGTTTTAACATCCACAGCCCGCTTACTGATAATGCAATGGGCGCGGGTTTCTCCACCTTTTTAAATTCGTTAAACATATCAATGAATATCCTGCGGTCGAGCGGTCGGTGCGAAGGGCACAGGTCAGCCGTCAGGCTGATGCCGGTTTCAGTAGGCATGCCCCGTTCGATGCCGGCGTCCTGTATGTTGATGGATTGTTTTTCCACCTTGGTTATTGCCTTTTCGTATGATGAGGTTTTAAAAAAAACACGGGTTTCGGCCAGCGTCATGGGCTTTACCTGGTAAAAGCTGCTTTCATTTACTTTGGTCTGGAGCGTTTCCGGGTTAACCATCAGGAGGTAATCCCTGCCCCCGTTTTCAAAGCGACGCAGGATAAGCCAGTCCTGCGGGTAATTGTGCGCCCAGCCGTAATAAACCCTGTAATTGGTAATGTTGAGGAAGTTTTGTTGTGCACGGCAAACCGGGATAAACGCAAATGCCAGTAGTACCAAGAGTAAAGGCTTAAATATTTTCGTCATATCTGAATCAAAAATAAGCTAATCCTAAAATTGTTTCAGATGTTTATTAAGGAATAATGATATTTACCCTGTTGCGAGATTTTGAGGAAATTTCACATCAAAAATTAAATCCGAAATTGAACATCCGACATTCGAAATCAATATGACCCGTTTATCCGTCAATATCAATAAAATAGCCACGCTGCGAAATTCTCGTGGCGGAAACAATCCTGATTTGATACAGGTTGCCAAAGATTGCGA
>JAYUEE010000040.1:0-13734 GCA_043739405.1 Mucilaginibacter sp.
AAAGATGTTTTCTGGTGAGGGTGATGAACCGGTTAATACGACGGGTAAGCCGGATATTAGCAGGGAAAAGTCGGCGGAGTTGTATGAGAAATCGAAGACGTTTTTTCCGGGCGGAGTAAATTCCCCGGTAAGGGCCTTTAAATCGGTTTACGGCACACCGCTTTTTATTGAAAAAGGCGACGGCTGCTTTTTGTGGGACGCCGACGGTAACCAGTTTATTGATTTTTGCTGCTCCTGGGGGCCGCTGATCTTAGGGCATAATCACCCTAAGGTAAAAGAAAAGGTTATCGAGGTGATGCAGAACGGCATGTCGTTCGGCGCACCAACAGCTTTGGAGAATGAATTGGCTGAATTACTGTTGAAGAACAATAAATTCATCAAAAAACTGCGTTTTGTAAGCTCGGGTACCGAGGCGGTAATGTCGGCGATACGATTAGCTCGGGGTTATACCAAACGTGACAAAATATTAAAATTCGAGGGCTGCTATCATGGCCATTCCGATTCGTTACTGGTAAAGGCGGGTTCGGGCCTGGTTACCTTCGGTGAGACATCATCCGCAGGTGTACCAAAATCATTTGCGGACGAAACGATTGTTGTCGGGCTGAATGATGAGGCAGCTTTACGGGAAGCATTTGCCGAATTTAAGGACCAGATCGCTGCGGTTATCATCGAACCGATCCCGGCTAATAATGGCCTGCTATTACAAAGCAAAGCTTATTTGCAGTACCTGCGTGACATTTGCACCGAACATGGAACGCTGCTGATATTTGATGAGGTAATCTCAGGTTTCAGGGTGGGATTTGAAGGCGCGGCAGGGCATTACGAAATTCAGCCGGATATTCTTACTTATGGTAAGATCATCGGTGGTGGTTTACCTGTTGGGTGCTATGGTGCTTCGGCCGAAATTATGGGCAGTGTATCGCCCGACGGCCCGGTTTACCAGGCAGGCACTTTATCAGGCAACCCGGTAGCTATGGCCGCAGGGATAGCCCAACTGACCGAGTTATTGCGCATGGGTTTTTACCGCGACCTGAACAAGAAAACAGAAGAGTTCGCGGAAAGCATACAACGATTCGCCACAGCACGTAATTATAAGTTTAAAGTATTTTATATCGGGTCGATATTCTGGTTTGCATTTACGGAAAAGGAAACCATCAGCAGGGCGGATGAAATTGACCCGGCAAGCATGGAGAAATTTAAGATCATGCACCGCGAGTTGCTGAATCGCGGGATATATCTTGGCCCATCAGGCTACGAGGTTGGATTTATATCATCCGCCCACAGCAAGGTGGAACTGGAGAAAGCGAAGCGGGCAATTTTTGAAAGTTTGGATTTGGTTTTCAGTAAGAAATAAAATGAAAAGGCCATTTGTAATTTTTTACGCACTTATTATCTACGCATTAGCCGAGTTGGCGTGGTGGGGTTATATGCTGGTGCACTTACAACCCGAGCGAAAAGCCATGATCATGGGCGAGGCCAGTACTTTTGTTTTGGTGTTTGTAGTTGGTGCAATTAGCTTGCACAAATCCATTCATAAGGAACGCAAGCTACAGCATCAGAAAAAGAATTTCCTGCTTTCGGTTACCCATGAGCTTAAATCGCCATTGGCGTCTATCAAATTATTGTTGCAAACTATTCAGAAAAGAGACCTTACCAAACAGCAGATTCAGGATTTCATCGGCAAGTCGTTACTGGATATTGAGCGGTTGGATGACATGGTCGAAAACATGCTGCTGGCCTCAAAAATTGATAACCGGTCGTACACCTTTCCTAAAGCCAGCTTTAATTTATCGGCTTTAGTAGATAATATTGTCAATAGGCTGCAACTGAACAAATGCGACATAAACGAGCAGCTGATCAATGCCGAGATCGAACCAAAAATTGAAATAACGGGAGATAAGTTTGCATTGACATCGGTAGTAACCAACCTGATCGAAAATGCCATTAAATATTCTGGTCCCTGCGAGGTGGTTGATGTGAAATTGTATTCACGAGATGGTAAAACCTACCTGGAAGTCGCCGACCACGGCATCGGGATAGCCGATGAAGAAAAAAGCCGTATTTTCGAAAGGTTCTACCGTGTAGGAAGCGAAGAAACGCGCAATACCAAGGGCACCGGCCTGGGTTTATATATTGTTAAAGAAGTTTTGGATAAACACGATGCCAGCATCAGGGTTAAGGACAACGACCCTAGCGGCAGTATTTTTGAAGTTGTCTTTGCATAATTTTAGATATAAATAAATTAGAAAAATGGACATGCCAACCAAAAAAAGAATTTTACTGGCGGAGGACGAAGATCACCTGCTGGAAGCTATAAAACTTAACCTGGAGCTTGAAGGGTACAAAGTATCAACCGCTACTAATGGCAAAAAAGCGCTGCAAAAATTCAAAGAGGAGCGTTTTAACCTGGTAATACTGGACGTAATGATGCCTGAAGTGGATGGCTTTGTAGTTGCCGAAACCATCCGGCTGGAAAACTCGGAAGTGCCGATCATGTTCCTGACCGCCAAGAACACCAATGAAGATAAAATTGCCGGTTTGAAAAAAGGTGCGGATGATTACCTAACCAAACCATTCAACCTGGAAGAACTGATATTGCGCGTAAACAACCTTGTAAAACGCGGCCTAAAAGGCGAAGAACTGAAAGAGTTCAATAGCTATAAAATTGGTGACAAAACCATCCATTTCAATTCATTCGAGTTGGTAAATGGTGATGGTTCTATCACACCTTTGACTAAAAAGGAAACCATGCTGCTGAAGCTTTTGATTGAGCGCCGGAACGATGCTGTATCGCGTGAGCAGATACTGGAAACCGTTTGGAACTATGACGTTTACCCGTCGACCCGCACCATCGACAACTTTATCCTGACCTTCCGTAAATATTTTGAACCTGATCCTAAGAACCCGGTATATTTTCATTCCATTCGCGGTGTAGGGTATAAGTTTACTGATAACCACTAATACATGTTCAGCAATAGGGCACGGATAATGGTGATAGCGGTATTCACAGTCATGATGTTTTTTTTTGCTTATAAACAGGTTCTCGAGCTGACTTTGTTCAGCCTGATGATGATCGTTTTGATCATTATCGAGTACTTTAAACAAGGGACGCTGGTATTGGCAGCAAAACATTACCACGATAAGGATTACAATGGCGCCGAAGATTTACTGAAACAAATCAAAAAGCCTGAGTGGCTGATGAAGAAACGCAGGGGGGTGTATGAGTATATGCTGGGCAACATCAACCTGATCAAGCAGGATTACGAAGCTGCCGCTGTACATTACGAACTGGCTTCACAGTTTCCTTTAAGGTCGGTAAACGACCATGTGGCGGCCCTGGTGCATGCTGCTAATATCAACATACGATTGGGAAGATACGATAAGGCCGAAGCCTATCTGAAGCAGGCGATGACTAACGAAGAAAAAATCACAGCTAAAATGAAAGCGGTGATCGAAAAATTAAAGGCAGAATTAAAAAAACATTAACCGTAGAGACGCAAGATTTTGCGTCTCTCTTTTAGATATTTGATACAACAAGAGACGGGAGACGCAAAATCTTGCGTCTCTACAATTGCATATGAGAGATTCACTACTGATAAAAGCTGCATTTTCGGAAAAGACTGAACGTCCGCCGGTATGGATGATGCGCCAGGCTGGCCGTTTTATGCCTGAATACTGGGAAATCAAAAACAAGTATTCGTTCCTGGAAATGTGCAAAACCCCGGAAATTGCTGCTGATGTAACCATGTTGCCCGTCGATTTGCTGGGCATTGATGCGGCCATTTTATTTTCGGATATATTGGTGACAGGCGAAGCGATGGGTGGTGATCTGAGCTTTAATGCCGGAACGGGTCCAAAGTTTGCAAACCCCGTTCGCACCAAAGCGGATATTGATGCGCTGCATACAGACGTCGGTGATAAACTGCAATATGTAGCCGATGCGATTAAAGTGATACAGCAACGGTTAAATGGCAGCATCCCGCTGATAGGTTTTGCCGGGGCACCATTTACCGTGATGAGTTATTTGGTGGAAGGCGGTTCGTCAAAAGATTTTAAACTGACCAAACTTTTGATGCACAATGAGCCCGAACTGGCTCATCAATTACTCTCGAAAATCGCGAAAGTAACAGCCGATTACCTTAACATGCAGATTGCTGCCGGTGTAAATGCCGTGCAGATATTTGACAGTTGGGCGCAGGCCCTGGCGTGGGACGATTATAAAGAATTTTCACACAGATATATTGCCGAAATTATCAGCAACCTGAACCGAAAGGATATCCCGGTAATATCGTTCTGTAAAGGCAGCTCGGTATTTGCGCCGCTGATGGCGGAAGCTAAACCGGATGTAATTTCTATCGACTGGAACGTGGATCTGCTGGATATTAAGAAACGTTTGCCAGCGGGTGTGGCCGTACAGGGTAACCTGGACCCTCATATCTTGTATGCGGATAAGAAGGTTATCAAAGAAAGGATATATCGCCTGTTTGACCGGATGAAGGGCGAGAACGGATTTATATTTAACCTAGGTCATGGCATTATGCCGGATATCCCTTTTGACAATGTGAAGTACGCGGTGGATATCATCAAAGAATACAAATACTAGCGCCGATGACTTACCAGTATGTTTTAGCGATACACATCATTTTCGTAGTCTGCTGGTTTGCGGGGCTGTTTTATATTGTGCGTTTGTTTATTTACCATACCGAGGCGCAGGAATTACCTGAGCCTGATCGTACCATATTGTCCAAGCAATATGAAATTATGGAGCGCAGGCTGTGGAACATAATTACCGTACCCTCGATGGTGCTGACGGTTTTGGCCGGCGCAATAATGCTTTACCTTGTTCCGGCTTGGCTGCAGCAGCCTTGGATGCATATCAAACTCACGTTTGTAGCGCTACTGCTGGTTTATCACTTTATGTGCCAGGTTAAAATAAAGCAAATGCGCTACGGATTGTTTGTTTGGTCGTCTATGCGCTTGCGTTTGTGGAACGAGGTAGCAACGATATTGCTGTTCGCAATTGTTTTCCTGGCTGTACTTAAAAACTCCGTGAGTTGGATTTACGGTAGTGTAGGTATCATACTTCTCTCAATGCTCATCATGTTGGGCGCGAAGGTCTATAAGTATTACAGGACGAAGAAGTAATTAATCAATTATTCCCTTGTGAAGGTTATCAATGGGGAATATCAAGTCAAAATCGTTCCAGTTCAGGTTCCCGTCAATTATCTGGAATTGCTTAAAAAGGGTTTCTTCTTTGTATTTTGAAATAGATGGGTGAAGTGATTTAAATAAGAAAGGTTTGAAATCAACTAGTTTCTCTGAACCATCGTTAAATGAAATTCTCACAGCATAATCCCCAATATAATTAGCTGACGTAACTTCAATTACGTCGTCCAATTTATCTTCATTATAATCGTGCACAATTTTCATTTTATCTTTTTAGTGATTTTTTCAAACTCAACATCTTTATGATATACAAAGTAGTCAACCCATTTTTCAACTATTTTGTTGGCATAAACTTCTAAGAATTTTTCAAAATCCTTAAGCTTCGCGCCTTTCAAAGGTTTTCTATCTTTTACGAATTTAATTCTTATTTCCGAGATTTTGCCTTCCACAATATAAAATTCCGCTTTACTCTCAAGTGAATTATACGTTGCATGAACGTGAATAGGCTCGTGTTCGTTAGAATAAAAGAAGATTATTATTCCCAGGTACTCAAATATCTTCGGCATAGTTAAAGCTACTAAATTTCTATTTTACCTCCTCAATTCCAACCAAAACACTCGTCCTTCCTTCATGTACTTCGGGATTAATACCCACCGTCATCAAAAAATCGCCACTATAGGTGCCTTCTTTAATACCTGATTTTGTGTTGGGATAAAGGTTAATCTCTTTGACGCTGTATTTTTTATCGGGAGCTAATCCCTTTAGTTTGATCGGTTGATGTGTTCCTTTATCATAGCGGTTATTGACTAAGTAATTGAACATAATGGCCCGGCTTTTCAGGGTATCCACATACATGATTGAAGCGGCATCGTTATCCCAGGGACTTTGCAGCCGGTATTGGTTACCATGCCATATAGCTCGTGAAAACGCCTTGTAGGTTGTAACCGCGTCCTGGCAAAAGGCGAGCTCATCAGCAGATAACTTACTCAATGGGATATCAAAACCAAGTTTGCCCATCATGGCTACGTCTACGCGATATTTGATGGGTTGTTTACCCCAATTGGTTACCTGGTTAGAGCTTGCCAGGGCCGGATAGAGGTAAGAATATTCCCATTGGATAAACACGCGTTCCAAAGGCTCGGTATTATCGCTGGGCCAATACTCGTTAAAGTATTGCAATACACCGTAGTCAACACGTGCACCACCACCGGAGCATAGCATCATAGGCACCTTAGGGTATTTGGCCCTTAGCTGCGCCATTACTTTATACAAACCTTTTACATAGTCGACATAAAAATTAGCCTGGTCCTTTTCGTAAGCTGAATACACATTGTACATCACCGCATTACAATCCCATTTGACATAAGCCAAACCGGGATTTTTTGCGAATAATCCATCTACCGTATTAAATACAAACTCCTGCACTTTGGGATTGCTTAAGTCTAAAACAAACTGGTTGCGCATGGTATAATCGTCCCGTTGCAGCTGCCTGACTACCCAATCGGGATGTTTTTCATAGAGTTCACTTTTAGCATTCACCATTTCAGGTTCGACCCATACACCAAATTTCACATCGTTTTTCTCTGCCTCTTGTACCAAAAAACCTATGCCGTTTGGCAGCTTGGATTTGTTCACCTGCCAGTCGCCCAGGCCGGCATGATCATCGTTACGCGGGTATTTATTGCCGAACCAGCCATCGTCCAGTAAAAATAAGTCGACGCCTAATTTTTTCGTATCTTTTAATAACGCAGCAAGTTTATCCTCGTTAAAATTAAACTCGGTTGTTTCCCAATTGTTTAGTAAAGTCAAACGCGGGCCTTCGCCATCAACTATCTTATACTTCCGTGCCCAGTTCTGCAAATTACGACTAGCCTCACCTGCGCCGTGGTGCGATAGGGTATAAACCAGTTTTGGCGTTTCAAATTCCTCACCGGGTTTCAGGCTATAATCTGATGCGTAATTATTTATACCCGCGATCAGTCTTAAATTATCCGTGGGATCAACCTCCAGGTCAAACCTGAAATTGCCACTCCACTCGAGGTTAGCCATTAGTACGTCACCGTCGTCTTCCGCTACTGGTCTGTCCAACGAGATCATAAAAGACGGCGGCTGGAAGATATCGGCCCTTGCGCCTAGTTTGCTATCCAGTGTTTTGATCCCATGCGTTAATTGTTCTTCCTCTGGCCGCATTTCTTTGGCCCATTCGCCGTGATATTGCTTCAGCCAGTAGCTTTTTGCCTGGATGAGCAAATTTGCGGAGGCATATTTATTTAGGGTGATATTCTTTTTTTCGTGATGTTCTATCGTACTCCATTGCTCGATCACATCATCGGCGTAGTAGATTCTATAGTGCAGCGCCACTTCCACATCATAAACAGGGTCCTTTAAACTAATATTGACCTGTGATATATCGTTGCTTACCTTATCAACCGACTGGCTGACATATTTCAGATCAGTGGATTTGTTACCGTCGGCATGGGTAACAGCAAAGGCCGGCTCCAGCAGGTTGCGGGTAGTGGTGGTGTAGGCCGAGTTAAAAACACCGTTCCCGTCGAGGTGATAGAAATGCTGCGTATATTGATATTCGTTCTTATCAGCGAGCTTTTTGCCGAAATAAACCATGTTGACGTAGCCGTCGGTGGTCACCTGTAGTACAATGGCGTTATTTTTGGTCTCGATAGGAATAAAAGAGTTTTGGGCCTTTGCTGTAAAGCAACCGGCTATTAGGTTAGCGGCAATTGCCAGTATTTTGATTTTGTTCATTGTAAAATTTAAAAAATGTATGTCATTTCGACGAGGTACGAGGAGAAAACTTATACGCTCGGCATAGTCCGCTTTGCGTGTTGTCGAAGATTTCTCTCTATCGTTCAAAATGACATAATGAGGATTTTACTCCTGTTTATAAATAACCCCGTCCTTTATCACAAACTTTACTTGCTTTACGGCTTTAATGTCTTCGGCCGGGTCGCCTTGCACAGCGACCAGGTCGGCCAAAAATAAGGGCTTAATGCTGCCTAAGCCCTTCAGGTCAAACACAGTTGCGTTAACCGATGTAGCCGACTTCAATACGTCTATAGGCTTCATGCCATAATTGACCATCAGGACCATTTCGCGGGCGTTATCGCCATGCGGAAAAACACCAACATCGCCGCCCATACAAATAGTTACCCCTGATTGCAAAGCTGCGCTAAACATCTCCCGCTTCTTTCGCATGGCCAGGGGCTCGGTGCCGCTGCCCGTCCATCCAAAAAAGTAAAATGAATAAGCTTCGGTAGCAGCCAGCGTGGGGCATAAGGCAATTCCTTTGTCCTTCATCATCTTAAACAGTTCGGGTGTGCCGCCGTCGCCATGCTCGATAGTTGTAGCTCCGGCTATAACGGCCCGGCGTAATCCCTCTTCGGTGGTGGTATGCATAGCCACCATTCTGCCGCTGCTTTTAGCTACTTCTACAGCTGTTTTTAGTTCATCTATGGTAAATGTCGGTTCAGGCATTTTATCCAAGCCCCACCCGTAGTCCGCATAAATTTTTACCACATCGGCGCCGTGTCCGATCTGGGAACGCACGGTATGACTGATCCCCTCGATGCCATCCGTTTCTTCTGCCCCCTGGATAAAGGTATTGTCATTAACGCTTTTTGGCCCGTAACTGCCCGTAGCAACTATTGCGCGCGTAGCCACCAGCATCCTCGGGCCCGGTATAATTCCTTTCTCAATGGCACTCTTCAAACCAACGTCATCATATCCCATGCCTTCCGTACCGAGGTCGCGGACGGTGGTAAAACCTGCCATTAAAGTTTCCCTCGCGTGTACCACGGCCCTTGCAGTTCGCTCAGCGCGACTTTCGTGCAGCACCTGGTCGTCCCAAAGCGTTTCGTTATAGGGATGAAGGAATAAATGCGAATGGCCCTCGATCAGGCCTGGCATCAGCGTCATGCCTTTAAGTTCGATGATCTTTGTATTGGCCGGGACTTTCATATCTGCCGCATTGCGCACCTGCGTGATATGATTGCCTTTAACCATCACCCATACGCCGGTGTGGATTTCCTGGCCGTCGAAAATTCGGTCGGGTTTTAAGAGGATCAAAGTGTCCTTTTTGGCCGTTTGGGCGAAACAGAAAAATAATCCGCAAACAACAAACAGCAAAGTAAGGGCAAGCTTTTTCATAAGGCTAATTATTGATGAGAGAGCAAATTAGGAAAAAATATTTTCTATACCGTGCAACCATTCGCTATTGTTTTTCATCTTACCTTTAAATGATGTTTTTGGAGCATAAATACACAATAGAAGAGCTGTTAATACGATGCAAAGCCGGGGAGCGCAAGGCCCAGGAGTTGCTGTATAAACAGTTCGCCGCCAAAATGATGGGTGTGTGCCTGCGCTACGCTACCGACAGGATGGAGGCCGAAGATATGTTGCAGAACGGGTTCATCCGGGTGTTTAAAAAAATGAATGATTACAGGGGCGACGGCTCCTTTGAAGGCTGGGTAAGGCGCATTATGGTACATACTTCCATCGAATATTACCGCAAACATCATAAAATGCTGCAGGTGGTGGATGTTGAAAGTGAAGGTATTGAACAATCGGTAAACGCAGTAGCCATGGCCAATTTGGATGCGAAAGACCTGATGGTACTGATACAAAAACTTTCGCCAGGGTACAGGATGGTGTTTAACCTGTATGCGATAGAGGGTTATTCGCACAAAGAGATCGGCGAAATAGTGGGTATAACGGAAGGCGCGTCGAAATCGCAATTGTCGAGGGCGCGCACGATATTGAAAGAACAAATTACCAAAATGGAAGGGAAAAAATATGGATATGCAGGATAAAGAGTTTGATGACGCATTCTGCTCGAAACTGGATGGGTTTGAAGCAGAACCATCCGGCAGGGTGTGGGAAGGTATTGATGAGGGATTGGATGCAAACCGGCGCAGGGCGATATTTACGCCTATACTACGCATCGCGGCAAGTATCATACTGGTGGCAGGTTTGGGTATATTGCTCTTTGTCAACAGGGATAAGGTGACCCCGGTTAAGGGAGGAAAAACCGGCCTGGTGAAAAATACGCGGCCGCAAGTAAAGCAGCCTGAAACAGTTACCCCGGTAAAACAGCCGGAATCGGTAAAAACAGCGGAGCCACAGGTTGCTGTGAATCGCATAGCTCATACCAGTGTTCCGAAAAAGGAAAATGCACTAGTGATCACATCTCAGACCCAGGTCATACAAAAGGAAACGCCGGAAATTATAAAACCCACAGAGCAGCCCATAATGGCTACAGTGGAACTACCCAAGAAAACTGAGATTGCCCAGCCTGTAGTACCCGGCCCGGAAACGCCATTAGTAACAAAAACAATTACTGGTAATAGCGGTCAAACCAATGCAATACCACAACTAACTGCCCAGGTACAGGCAAACGATGTGGCGGCAAAGCCAGCCAAAAGACGCGGCATTCACAACTTCGGCGACCTGGTAAACATTGTGGTGGCTAAAGTGGATAAACGCAAGGATAAGGCGATTGAATTTACAGATTCGGATGATGGTGAGTCGTCAATTACGGCGGTAAACATCGGGCCGGTGAAACTTAAAAAGGATGCAGAAAAATAATGTGCAGATGTGCAAATATGCGGATGTGCAGATGAATTAATAAGAATTATGAACAAAAATCGGTGTAATCATTAAAAGGACATCGGTATAATCAAAAATAAATCAATATGAAACGTTTACTAATTACCGCCATGATTTGTGCGGCTGCAAGCGGTGTGTTTGCACAAAATACGACTGATTCGACCAAAAGCCTGGCAGCCGTCAATAGTACCAAAGTAAAAGCCGGGTTTGGCAATGAGGGGCTTGAATTTGATATGTATAAACACGATGATGATACAGTTACGCATCACGAGCATACCTACCCCCGCGGGTTTATGGGCATCACTTTCTCACGGTTCGACCTGGGGTATGCTACTTTGATAGATAATGGCAGCTTTACCTTATCGTCTAAAAACCAGTTTTTGGATTACAACCAATGGAAAACCAGCAACGTAGGTTTCGATGTATTCCAGATGGGGGTTAAGGTGACCAAAAATTTCAAGCTTTACCTGTCAGGCGGGTTCGACTGGACGCTGATACGCCTGCGGAATAATATTACCATAGTACCAGGCGCACCGGTACTAACATGGAAGCCTGACAGCGTGCACCTGCACAAAAACAGGTTCTCGTCAAGTTACCTGCGCATACCGCTGTCGTTCGATTTTCATAGCGACCCGGGCGAAGATGGCAACACGTTTCACGTTGTGTTCGGCCCTGAAGTGGGCCTGCTGCTGAACGGAATGGTAAAACAGGTAAGTATTGCCGATGGCAAGCAAAAGTTTGATGCCGGCTATAACTTCGCCAAGGTACGTTACGGCGGCTTTATGCGGGTAGGTTACGGTGGCTGGGGCGTATTTGCCAAGTACTACTTTAACGATATGTTTGAAAACAGTCCCGACCAGTTGGGGTTGAAGAGTTTCGCGTTTGGGTTGACGTTTGGGTTTTAGTTTAGTCCGAAAGTTCGCATAAGTCCGGAAGTCCGAAAGATAATTTTCGGACTTTTTCTTTTAAGCTGGAATCTAAATATCAGCAAAAACAATCTTTCGGACTTACGCGGACTTTCCGACTTTCGGACTTCTCCAAGATAGGCATTCCGACTTACACGGACTTTCCGACTTTCGGACTATATTTGTTCCAAATGTCCACTTTCTTCCAAACCACAAACCTCACAAAAACCTACCCCGGCGGGGGCGGTGTTAAAAACATCAACCTCGAAATTCAGCCCGGGCAGGTGACCGCGATTGTGGGGGCAAGCGGAAGCGGCAAAAGCACGTTGCTGCGTTTGCTTTACGGTTTGCTGTCTCCTGACAGCGGCGAGGTGCAGTTCAGGGGCGAACGGATCTGGGGACCCGGGGAAAAACTTATTCCAGGGCATGATGCCATGAAAATGGTGACCCAGGAAGAAGACGACCTTAACCTGTTTGCCAAAGTGTGGGATAACGTGGCTATCATGTTGCCCGGCACAAACCTGAAAGCTAAACAAGAAAAAGTAGAAAAAACACTTCGGCAGCTTAATATGCTGGCCTTAGCCGACAAACGCATAGCCGACCTTAGTGGCGGCGAAAAACAACGCGTAGCCATCGCCCGCGCGCTCATCACCCAGCCCGAGGTTTTGTTGCTGGACGAACCCTTTAACCAGGTGGATACTTCTTTTCGCGACGGGTTGCAGGAGGACATCCGGCAAATCGTCAAAGATACAGGCCTTACCGTTATCATGGTATCGCACGACCCGGCCGAGGTGCTCAGCATGGCCGATGAATTGCTGGTTTTGCAAAATGGCGAGATCATTGAAGCCGGACGCCCGCAAAAGATATATAACGACCCCGAACACCTTTACACTGCGCGCCTGCTGGCCCGATGCAATGTACTCAGTGCCGCTGAAGCTAATGTTTGCGGTATTAAAGCGAAAAAGTCAAATGTAATGCTGTATCCTGAATGGATCGAGACCAAAGGCGGCCTGGGCCGTAAGAAATGGATAGTAAAACAAGTGCTTTTTAAAGGTTTTTATGAAGAACTGCTGCTCGAGCATAAAGGCGTATCCCTGCGTATCCTAAATGGGCAGGCTGGTAAATATGGTGAAGGGAGTAAGGTGGGGCTGAAGTTTGTGAAGTGGCTTGAGTATTGAGGGATTTTAGTCGGGAAGTCGGGAAGTCCGAAAGTCCTCGTAAGTCCGGAAGTTTTTTGACTGTACTTGCTAAAGTGATGTAATTCAATACACCCTGTGACGGTGGTCACTATAAACGTGCGGGGTACAAAGTACCTTAGCGTAAATTTGACGATAATGTGGTGGCAATATGCACTGGTCTTTTTAGGGGCCTTCCTGTTTGATGTGGTACCTTTTCCGTTTCCGCCGGCGTTTACCATTATGGTGTTTTTACAGCTATTCTTTGGACTCGATACCTGGCCGGTTATAGGCATCGGGGTCGCCGGTTCTGTTACCGGGCGGTACGTCCTTACCTTGTACATTCCTTACCTCGCCGAAAAGATATTTAAAAAATCAAAGAATGAGGATGTCCAGTACCTGGGCGAACAAATGAAGGCACAGGGCTGGAAGGGGCAGTTTGTCATCCTGGCGTACACCTTATTGCCACTGCCAACTACGCCCATTTTCCTGGCCAGCGGAATATCGCGTATCAATGCGGCTTACATCATTCCCGCTTTTTTGGTGGGTAAATTTACCAGCGATGCCATCACCGTGCAATTGGGCGATTATGTTTCCCAAAATGCCGGAAGTTTCATCCGCGGGTCCATGTCGTGGCAGGGCGTGCTAGGTTTGATAATAGGCACCTTGTTTTTGTGCGCTGTATTATTTATCAACTGGCGCGCGCTCATTAAGCAAAAGCGGTTCTTGCTCAATTTTCATATCTGGAAGAATAGTGAGGATGTCTGAGGTCAGAAGTCGGAAGTCGGAAGTCGGAAGTCGGAAGTCGGAAGTCGGAAGTCGGAAGTCGGAAGTCGGAAGTCGGAAGTCGGAAGTCGGAAGTCGGA
>JAYUEE010000041.1:0-39656 GCA_043739405.1 Mucilaginibacter sp.
CGACCAGGCTGGCGAATGCGATCTGCAAAACCTGGCTTTTGAGCATGGCGCCGCAACCACCCGTTATGAGTTTGATCGCCGTAAATTTGAGAAGATAGATATTGGTGATAAAATACAACTGCACATGACACGCTGCATCCTTTGCTACCGTTGTGTTTTCACTGCCGACCAAATCACGGACCACCGTATCCATGGAATTTTGAACCGGGGCGACCATTCAGAAATATCTACTTACATCAAAGCTGCTGTTGATAACGATTTTTCAGGCAACGTTATAGACGTTTGCCCGGTAGGAGCTTTAACCGATAAAACTTTCCGTTTTAAAAATCGTGTTTGGTTTACCAAGCCAGTTGAGGCACATCGCGATTGTGACCATCAGAAATGCGGCGGCAAGGTTACGCTTTGGTATAAAGGCGAAGATGTATTGCGCGTAACCGCCCGCAAAGATGTGTACGGCGAGGTTGAAGAGTTTATTTGCAATACCTGCCGTTTTGATAAAAAGAAAACCAGCGATTGGGTGATTGAAGGTCCGCGCAAGGTTTCAAATCAGTCAGTGATCAGCGCCAATCATTACGAGATGCTGCATCCGCTGCCGGTTGTTAAAACCAACCAGGTATTGATTGAAGCCAATAAGGAACAATTTGAAAGGGATACAAGATTATAATGGGAACCACTGAGATATTAGTAAAATTTGGGCTGATCGTCGTTATTTTCCTGGTCAGTCTTGTGATTGCGATGTACTCAACGTATGCCGAGCGCAAAATCGCTGCATTTTTCCAGGATAGGGTTGGTCCCAACCGTGCAGGCCCATTCGGCATCCTGCAACCGGTTGCTGATGGCACCAAAATGTTCATGAAGGAGGAGATCATACCTGCAAATTCTAACAAATTCCTTTTCATTGTGGGTCCGTCGTTAGCTATTATGACCGCCTGTATTGGTTCTGCCGTAATTCCATGGGGGCAAAAATTGACCATCGGTTCAAGTGTTATCGACTTGCAGGTAACAGACATCAATGTGGGTGTGCTTTATATCTTCGGCGTGGTATCCCTGGGTGTTTATGGCGTTATGATAGGCGGATGGGCATCAAATAATAAGTATTCATTGTTGGGGGCTATCCGCGCGGCGTCACAAAATATCAGCTACGAAATCGCGATGGGCTTATCCATCATCGCCTTGTTAATGACGACCGGTAGTTTAAGCTTAAAGGAAATAGCCGCCCAGCAGCATGGCTGGCATTGGAATATCATTTATCAGCCCCTGGGCTTCTTAATCTTTATTGTTTGCGCTTTCGCGGAAACGAACCGCGCACCTTTCGATTTACCAGAATGCGAAACGGAGCTGATCGGCGGCTACCACACCGAATATTCGTCCATGAAGCTGGGCTTTTACCTGTTTGCCGAGTATATCAATATGTTCGTGTCAGCAGCGGTAATGGCCACCTTGTACTGGGGCGGATATAATTACCCGGGTATGGATTGGGTGCTTGCACACACAGGCCCGGCAATTGGCCCGCTTATTGGAACTGCAGTATTGTTTGCCAAGATATTTTTCTTCGTCTTCTTTTTCATCTGGGTACGCTGGACAATCCCACGTTTTCGTTATGACCAGTTGATGGATCTCGGATGGAAAAAATTGATACCCCTGGCAATAGCTAACATCGTGATAACAGGATTGGTTATGACTTACTTTAAATAATTGGAGCAGGAGATCAAATGGAACCATTAAGTAATAAACGCAAGGTAGTCGAACAAAAGCAGCTCAATTTTTGGGAGCGGATATACTTGCCCGCTTTACTACAGGGGCTATCGATTACCATGAAGCACTTTTTTAGGAAGAGTGTTACTATCCGTTATCCTGAACAAAAACGTGAGTTTTCGGAAAACTTCCGGGGTATGCACTCGCTTAAGCGCGATGAGCATGGCCGCGAACGTTGTACGGCATGCGGTTTATGTGCATTATCATGCCCGGCGGAAGCCATAACCATGATATCAGCAGAACGTCAGCCGGGTGAAGAAAACTTGTACCGCGAGGAAAAATATGCGGCGGTGTATGAAATAAACATGCTGCGCTGCATTTTTTGCGGCCTTTGTGAAGAGGCTTGCCCGAAGGAAGCGATTTATCTTGACGGGGATATTGTGCCTCCGGATTATATGCGGAAGGATTTTATTTACGGCAAGGATAAATTAGTAGAAGCACCCTTAAATCAATAAAAGAAGTTTATAACTTTGCCACGCATTTTGGGGCAGGGTTATATTGTAAACCATAAAAATGAGTATATTTTACTTTATCGCATTTTTGTCCATACTGTTCGCGGTACTGGTTATATCTGCAAAAAATCCGGTGCATAGTATCCTCTACCTGATACTAACTTTCTTCATGTTTACTATTCAATATGTTTTACTGAATGCCCAGTTTTTGGCCGTGGTAAACTTCATCGTTTACATGGGGGCTATCCTGGTGTTATTTTTATACACGCTGATGCTTATCAACCTGAATAAGGATTCAGAGCCGGTTAAATCAAACATGGTAAAAATCGCGGGAGTATTAGGCGGCGGATGTTTGATGGTTGTTATCGTTGCTGCATTGAAGGCCCTTGGTGTTTCGCAGCCGGTATTATTAAAGAACCCCGATTTAGGTCTTGTAAAAAACCTGGGCAAAATATTATTCAACGAATTTTTATTGCCATTTGAAGTATCGTCGCTGTTGCTGTTATCAGCAATGGTAGGCGCGGTATTACTGGCGACAAAAGATAAAAAAACCACAGTGTGATGGAAAGCTTTTTTAACACAGTACACGCAGTACCGCTCAATCATTACATCATATTAAGCGCTATCATATTTTCGATAGGAGTAATAGGAGTGTTGACACGCCGGAATGCCATCGTGATCTTTATGTCGGTTGAGCTGATGCTGAATTCGGTAAACCTGTTGCTTACGGCTTTCTCGGTTTATCGCGGGGATGCAACGGGGCAGGTTTTTGTATTCTTTATCATGGCGCTGGCGGCTGCCGAAGTTGCTGTCGGGCTGGCAATTATTGTGATGATATACCGCAATACCAACTCGGTTGACATCAACGTGCTGAATAGGTTAAAGTGGTAGAGTTTAATTAAAATATAAACGTAAAACGTCATACGTATAACGTACAATTTATAACATGGATAATTACATCTGGCTTATTCCAATTTTACCATTAGCTGGTTTCCTTATTAACGGGCTTGGCCGAAATATTTTGCCAAAAAGCGCAATCGGTTTCATTGGCAGTTTGGTGGTATTGGTTTCATTTGGATTAAGCATAGGCGCTTTTTTACAGATCAAATCTAGCGGTGTACCTATCGAGGTAAACCTTTACGATTGGTTCAGCTTTGGTGTTTTTAAGCTTCAGTTTGCTTTTTTAATTGACCAGTTGAGCGCTATTATGCTGCTTATCATTACAGGCGTTGGCTTTCTCATCCACCTGTATTCTATAGGTTATATGCACCACGATAATGGGTTTGGTAAGTTTTTCTCCTACCTAAACCTGTTCATATTCTTCATGCTTTTATTGGTGATGGGTTCAAATTACCTCATCATGTTTATTGGCTGGGAAGGCGTGGGACTATGTTCATACCTGCTTATCGGCTTCTGGTACACCAATCCTGATTATGCAGAAGCCGCCAAAAAGGCCTTCATCATGAACCGTATTGGTGACCTGGGCTTCATCATAGGCATATTCCTCCTGATCTCTATTTTTAATAGTGCCGCTTTCGCGGATATATTTCCTAAAGCTGTTGCCATGCATGGAGCAGGGCAGTCGTTCACTTTAATTACTATCCTGCTATTTGTAGGCGCAGTTGGTAAATCGGCCCAGTTGCCATTATTTACCTGGTTGCCCGATGCAATGGCCGGCCCGACACCTGTATCTGCACTGATCCACGCTGCGACCATGGTTACTGCCGGTGTTTATATGGTGGCACGTTCAAACGTCTTGTTTAGCTTATCTCCAATTACCATGGAGATTATTGCCGTCACAGGTTTAGCCACGGCGGTATTTGCTGCCCTTATCGCGCTATCGCAAACAGATATCAAAAAGGTATTAGCTTACTCAACCGTATCACAACTCGGCTATATGTTTTTGGGTTTAGGCGTTGGCGCTTACACCGGTGCATTTTTCCATGTATTAACTCACGCCTTCTTTAAAGCACTATTATTCTTGGGGGCAGGTTCAGTTATCCACGCCATGAGCAACGAGCAGGATATGCGCAAGATGGGTGGCCTGAAAGGCAAACTCAAAATTACTTTCATCACCATGCTTATTGGTACCATTGCTATATCAGGTATACCGCCGTTTGCAGGGTTTTTCTCGAAAGACGAGATACTGGCCCATGCCTTCGCGCATAGCGAAGCGATGTACATCATTGGTGTTATCACGGCTATGTTTACCTCGTTCTATATGTTCCGCATGTTATACCTGACTTTCTACGGGAAATTCAGGGGCACAAGCGAACAGGAACATCACCTGCATGAGTCGCCGCGAACTATGACTATCCCATTAATTGTGCTGGCCGCGCTTTCTATCGTTGGCGGTTTTATCGGGATACCTGAAGTGCTTGGCGGTCACCACTGGCTGGAGCATTTCCTCGCACCAGTTTTCGCAGATTCGATACCGTTATTACCAAAAGCGGAACTATCCAGTTCTACAGAAATTACGCTCATGGTCGCGTCCGTAGCCGGTGCAGTATTAGCGTTGATATATGCGTACGTAAGATATGTGAAGGGAGCACACGTGCCGGCTGCAGATACCGAAGAACGCCCGGGATTAGTCAACTTGTCTTACCATAAGTTTTATATCGATGAGATATATGATTTCCTGATCAGGAAGCCTTTGGATGGATTATCAGTATTCTTCTACAAGGTAGTTGATTTGCTGGCGATAGATGGTTTTGTGAATGGCCTGGGTAAAATATCTATTCGGTCGAGCAAGGGCCTGCGCTTGTTGCAGACCGGTAACGTAGGGTTTTACATCTTCATGATGGTGGTTGGCATTATAGCCATTTTAGTATATAGTTTAGTTAAGATATAACAATAAGGGTTTACAGATAAAAGATGACAGTTAGTATTCTACTTTTTTTACCGGTTGTAGCAGCACTTGTTGTTTTATTTTTCAAAAATGAAACGGCCAAATATGCGGCGCTTGCTTTTGGCGTTGCCGAATTGGTTGTTGCGGGAGTATTCCTGAGCAAGTTTGTGCCTGATGCCTCCGAGCAATTTACAATAACAGCTCCATGGATTCCTAAAGCGGGTATTTACTTTAATGCAGGGATTGATGGCATCAGTATGATCATGGTCATACTGACCACGCTGCTTGTTCCGCTTATCATTTTAAGCACATTTAAGCATCAGTACAAAAACGCATCGGTGTTTTATGCGCTGATACTTTTTATGCAGGCCGGATTATTGGTAGTATTCACCGCCCTGGACGGATTTTTGTTTTATGTGGGATGGGAAGTAGCCTTGATACCAATTTACTTCATCAGCGCCATGTGGGGCGGTGAGAACAGGGTAAAAGTTACCATTAAGTTCTTCATATACACATTTGCAGGGTCATTGTTTATGCTGCTGGGACTTATCTACCTGCGCATGCAGAACCCATCAGGCACTTTTGACTTAACTGAATTTTATAACCTGAATATTGACGCTGTTCACCAGGGCTGGATATTCTGGGCATTCTTCCTGGCATTCGCCATCAAGATGCCAATATTCCCTTTCCATACCTGGCAGCCTGATACTTATACCGAAGCACCTACTGCTGGTACGATGATGCTTTCCGGCATCATGCTTAAAATGGGTATTTACGGTGTTATTCGCTGGCTGATTCCTATCGCACCACTTGGTACACAACACTGGGGCTTTATGGCACTGGTACTATCCGTAATCGGTGTGGTATATGCCTCAATTATTGCGTTCAAGCAAAAAGATGGCAAACGTTTGGTAGCTTATTCATCTATAGCTCACGTTGGCCTAATAGCCGCCGCATTATTCACTTTTACTAACGTGAGCGGCGGGTTTGCCTGGTCGGCACAATCTGTGCAAGGCGCGCTGATACAAATGCTGAATCATGGTATTAACGTGGTTGGTTTATTCTTTATCTGGGATATTATCAGCCGAAGGATGAACACTCGTGAAATAGACCAGTTGGGCGGTATTGCAAAAGTAGCCCCTAAGTTTGCCATTGCATTTTTACTGATCACCTTAGGTACAGTTGCGCTACCGCTGACCAATGGATTTATTGGTGAGTTTATGTTGCTGAACGGCATATTCCAATACAACATATGGGTTGCTGCTATCGCTGGCTTAACGATGATATTTGGCGCAGTTTATATGCTTCGCATGTACAAAACAGTGATGCAGGGCGAAACCAATGCTTTAACGCTTACATTTACGGATATCAGCGGTTCAGAGGTAGTTGTGCTGGCTGTTATCTGTCTTTTAATAATCGTTATAGGCGTTTACCCGCAACCAATTCTGCATTTGTCAGAAGCTGCCGTTAATAATTTAATAGGCACAGTACAGGGAAAAATTACGATTAAGCCGTAACCTGATAAGAAATTAGAATTTACAAAGGATGAATACCTTAATACTATTATCTGTTTTACCAATACTGGTTTTGTACTTGGGTTTATTTAAAGCCAAGAATGCTTTATTGCCCGTTACTGTAGTTGGTTTACTTGGAGCATTAGGGTTGGCTATATCATACTGGAATAGCGATGCAATACCCATGTACCATGGGATGATGCTGTTTAATAACTTTTCAGTGGCCTTTTCTGCTATTACCATAATTTCAACAATATTGATCCTGTTGCTTTCAAAAGAGTATTTTGAAAAGATAAGTAGTCACGTTGCCGAGTATTATGCCATCATCCTATTCTCACTCGCGGGAATAATAGTAATGGTATCATACTATAATCTAACGATGCTTTTTGTGGGCATCGAAATTATGTCGGTTAGCCTTTATATCCTTGCCGGGATTAAAAAGAATGATTTTGCCTCAAATGAAGCCGCGTTAAAGTACTTCCTGATGGGTGCATTTTCTACCGGGTTTTTGCTATTTGGTATCGCCCTGATTTATGGCGCTTCCGGCTCTTTTAACCTCGACGCTATACGCAGCTGGGTAGTTACCCAGCCCAAAATCGACCCGATGTTTTATGTGGGCATCATGCTGATCATTGTTGGCTTATGCTTCAAAGTCGGCGCAGCGCCTTTCCATTTCTGGACGCCGGATGTTTACGAAGGCTCGCCTACACTGATAACAGCCTTTATGTCTACAGTAGTGAAGACAGCTGGCTTTGCAGCTTTCCTGCGCTTATTCTCAATATGTTTCGCACCACTTTCTGATTTCTGGATGCCGGTGCTGCTTGTGATTACAATAGTTACGTTGTTTATTGGCAATATCACAGCCCTATATCAGCAAAGCTTTAAACGCATGCTTGCCTTTTCGAGCATATCACATGCAGGATATTTGCTGTTCGCGATAGTTGCCTTGGGTTCAGGTTCGGCCAATTCGGTTTTCATGTACGCTACGGCATATTCCATAGCGTCTATTATCGCCTTCGGTGCGCTGATATTAGTTCATCAGCAATCGGGCTCGGATAATTTTGATGCCTTCAATGGGCTTGCAAAAAAGAACCCTTTCCTGGCTGTAGTATTAACCATTTCCATGCTTTCGCTTGCTGGTATACCACTTACTGCAGGCTTTATTGGTAAGTTCTTTGTGTTCTCAGGCGCGCTTTCGCAGTATCATACCACGCTGGTTATTCTTGCAGTTGTAAATGCGATAATCAGTATTTTCTATTACTTCCGGGTTATTATAGCCATGTATTTCCGCGACAGCGAACGCGAAGAAGTGGTTGTTCCCGTGTACTTTAGTTTCGTATTGGGGCTGTCGGCGATCATAACAATTGCCATCGGTGTTTGCCCCGGTTTTATAGCAAACCTGATATAGTTCGTAACTACTTTACTAATTAATTCATTTAATATTAGTAGTTTTACGGATATTGTGAATGGAACAATTCTGGGAACATCTTCAAAATTTAACAGACGCGCACTCCATTATCAGCAAGGGCGGTTTCTTTCTTTTGCTCCTTGTAGTCTTCGCTGAAACTGGTCTTTTCTTTGGTTTTTTCTTACCGGGTGATTATTTGCTTGTATTGGCTGGGCTACTTTGCGCAATGGGGGTGCTTCATATGCACATTGCCGTTTTAATACTTTCACTTGTTGGAGCAGGGGTATTGGGCAATTATACAGGGTATTGGTTTGGTTATCGGACTGGCCCGGTGTTATTTAAAAGAAACGAATCATTATTCTTCAAAAAGCGTTATGTAACCATGGCCGAAGAGTTTTATTCAAAGTATGGCGGCATGGCGTTGGTTTTGGGGAGATTTTTCCCAATAATTAGAACTTTTGCCCCTATCTTTGCAGGAGTTGTTAAACTGGATGTCAAAAAATTCACTTTATATAACTTTATTGGCAGCATTACCTGGGTATGCACCTTAACTTTGACAGGGTTTTTTTTGGGACGTAAATATCCTTACGAGGTTAAATTCTACCTGAAGTATGTTGTATTAGGATTAATAGTAATTACAACGGTCCCTTTCCTGTATGCTTTTATCAGAAGAAAATTTGTTAAAGCAGAACCAGGAAAGGAAAATTTATAAAATAATATTCAATGAGTACACAACATCCCTGGCACCAGGTATCACCGGGTGATAATATTCCGGAAATAGTTCACGCTATTATTGAAATACCAAAAGGCTCAAAAGCAAAATACGAGATAGATAAGGATTCGGGACTGTTAAAACTGGACCGTGTGCTTTTTTCATCGGTAATGTATCCTGCAAATTATGGCTTTATACCGCAAACCTATTGCGATGATCATGATCCGCTGGACATATTGGTTTTATGCTCGGTTGACGTTTTCCCGATGTCTATCATCGAAGCCAAGGTAATAGGGGTAATGCACATGGTAGATAACGGCGAACAGGATGATAAGATCATTGCCGTTGCAAAAAATGACATGTCGGTAAATTATATCAACGACCTTAATGAATTACCACCCCATGCCATGAAGGAAATCGTTCGCTTTTTCCAGGATTACAAAAAGCTGGAAGGGAAAAACGTGACCATCGAACACCTGCTCGGCATGCGTTACGCACACAAAGTAATTATCGAAAGCCTTGAATTATACAGGACCACTTTCCCCTCGTACCAATAAATTGATACATGGCTCCCGACTTAGAAATTAACGGTTACTATATAGTTCTTACAGGGTGCCTGGTATTATTGAACGGCTTTTTTGTAGCTGCCGAATTTGCCATGGTAAGGGTTCGCGGGTCGCAGATAGAGATCAAAGCTAAGGCAGGCAGCCAGACTGCCAAGATAGCTAAGGGCATTATGGCCAATTTGGACGGCTACCTCGCCGCCACTCAATTGGGTATCACGCTTGCATCACTTGGGCTGGGCTGGGCCGGACAGGAGGTAGTGACCAAGTTAATGCTTAACCTTTTTGCGTTATGCGGAATCATCATCAAGTCAGCTTTTATCATCAATACCAGTCATATAGTTGCGTTCCTGTTTATTACTATTCTGCATATTGTATTTGGTGAGCTTGCACCCAAGTCGATAGCCATACAGCGCTCTGTGCGAACAGTAATGAACATTGCCGTGCCGCTACGGTTTTTTTATGTCGTATTCAGGCCTTTTATATGGTTTTTAAATGGGTTTGCAAACCTGATATTAAAAGCAATGGGCATTAGTACTGCACCCGGCAGCGAAGCACATCATAGTTCGGAAGAACTGCAGTATTTGTTAGAGCAGGGAAAAGAAACAGGAGCGTTAGACTCAACTGAGCATGAGTTGATACAGAACGTGTTTGACTTTAATGAACGCGTAGTTAAAAACATTATGGTGCCGCGTACCAAAATATCCGGGGTTGAAATTGATACTGACCCAGACAGTCTAATACAGCTTCTAATAACTGAAGGTTACTCAAGGATGCCGGTGTATGAAGAGACCATTGATAAGATAGTAGGTGTTGTACATGCAAAAGATATTTTGCCCTTACTGGCGCACAAAAGAACTTTTGAACTGAAGGATATCACTAGGAAGGCATACTTTATACCGGAAACCAAAAAGATTAATGACCTGATGGCCGAATTGCAGCAAAAGCGCATCCAGATAGCTATCGTATTGGATGAATTTGGCGGCACAGCAGGTATGGTAACCCTTGAAGATATTGTTGAAGAATTGGTAGGAGAGATACAGGATGAGTATGACGAGGAGAAGCCGATTGTTGAGAAAGTGAACGACAACGAGTTTATTGTAAATGCCCTGGCCCCGATATACGACGTAAACAGCCATTTGCCGCATGACCTGCCCGAGGATGGCGACTACGATACTGTTTCGGGTTGGCTTGGCGATATTTTTGGTAAGATACCGGACGTAGGGGAGCAGAAAGAATCGAGCGGGTATAATATTACCGTTCTCAGGAAATCGGACCAGAATATCGAATCGGTGAAGCTCGAGCTTCTCCTTAACGAAGAAGATACAGTCGATCTGCATTAAAACCTTTCCGGATGCAACTGTTTTACACACCTGATATTGACGCTGCATCTTCAACCTATTATCTCAACGAGGAAGAAAACAAACATTGTATTAAAGTATTGCGCCTGCAAGCGGGTGACCAGGTCCAACTGATAGACGGTAAAGGCAATTTTTATACAGCAGCTATAGCTGATGCTCATCCCAAAAGAACACAACTTCAAATTATCTCCGTTGAACAGGACTTTAATAAAAGGAATCACTACCTCCATATAGCCGTCGCACCTACAAAAAATATTGAACGCTTGGAGTGGTTTTTGGAAAAGGCCACTGAAATAGGCATCGATGAGATTTCATTGATCATCTGCCAGCGATCCGAAAGAAAAGACGCAAAGGTTGATAGGCTGAACAAGATCATTACCTCAGCTATAAAACAATCCATCAAAGCCTGGCATCCGGTTTTGAATGAACCTATAGCGTTAAGTAAACTATTATCAGCGCCGTTTGATGGTCAGAAGTTTATTGCGCATTGTGAACCTGGAGATAAATTGAGCCTGAAAGAGCAGATCAAACCGTTGGGTAAATATCTCATTTTGATTGGCCCTGAAGGAGATTTTACACCAAAGGAAATTGACGATGCTTTTAAAAATGGGTTTAAAGCCATAACTTTAGGAAAAAGCCGTTTAAGAACTGAGACCGCGGCTTTGGAGGCCTGTTTCGAAGTGAATTTTTTGAACCGTATATGAAAGTTTTGGTCTGTATTGTTTTGCTGGCGTTTTTAAGTTTGAGCAGTTTTAATTCGCCCACTTATAAAATGGCCAAGCTGAAGTACAATGGTGGTGGCGACTGGTATGGTGACCGCACTGCGTTGCCTAACCTGATTAAATTTTGCAATGACAACCTAAAGACAAATTTTCAACCAGAAGATGAAGTGGTGGAAGTAGGTAGCGCCCAAATATTTAATTATCCTTTTATTTTTATGACCGGGCACGGCAATGTTATCTTCTCCGACCAAGAGGCCACTAACCTGCGCAAGTATCTTGCCGGCGGGGGCTTCCTGCACGTATGTGATAACTATGGGCTCGACCCTTTTATCCGGCGCGAGATGAAAAAAGTTTTTCCTGAACTGGACTTTGTGGAGTTACCCTTGAATTATCCAATCTATCACCAGAAATATGATTTTCCGAACGGCTTGCCTAAGGTTCATGAGCATGACGGAAAGCGGGCACAGGGTTTCGGCCTGATATACAAGGGGAGATTGGTTTGCTTTTATGATTATCAATGCGACCTGGGTAACGGTTGGGAGGATTATGGCACCTATGCGGGCGATACCCAGGAAACGCGTTTAAAAGCCTTAAAAATGGGCGCTAATATGATTCAGTTTGTGCTAACGCAGTAGATTAGTGATTGGAGACTTGTGATTGGTTAACTTGCGTGAATCACACTATAAAATTGACTATAAAGAATAGCAAACCCCGTAATTTTTTCGATATTCAACTAATCTCTGATTAACTAATCACCAATCACTAAAACCAATGTATAATATAAAAGTCAACAATCGTTTCGATTATAAGGTTGAAAAAAAAGGGGACAAGCTTTTAATAAATGACGAGAAAACAGATGCCGATATCCAACAACATGGGCTTTCTGCGTATCATATTATCCATAACATGGGCTCCTACAATGCCGAGGTAGTGAGTTTTGACAGGGAGGCGAAAACGGCTGAAATTAAAGTCAATGGAACCATTTATACTATTGTAGCAAAGGACCAGTTTGATGTTTTATTAGACAAACTTGGCCTGAGTAACTTAAATAGCGCCAAAGTAAGCGAGGTAAAAGCCCCGATGCCCGGCCTGGTGCTTAAGGTATTTGTAAACGAAGGCAGCGAAGTAGAAAAAGGAGATAACCTTTTTATATTGGAGGCCATGAAAATGGAAAACATCATCAAAGCGCCAGCTGATGTAATTGTAAAAGCTATTAAAATTAAACCCGGAGATAAAGTGGAAAAGGGGCAGGTTTTGATCGTGTTTTAACTCCCGAAAACAAAAAAGGCTCTGCATTTGCAGAGCCTTTTTTGTTGCTGAAAGGAATCTTATTTAGCCTTAAAATCTTTAGGTTTCTTTACGCTGTAGTGTGGTTTGCCCGAAGGGAATATTTCAGGTGCGCCAACCATAGTCATTGCGCAACGGAAGCCAACTTCTGCACTTGATTGGTCTTCGTCCATAAAACGGCGGGTAGCAGGGTTTAGCCAGAAGGCCATATCGTTCCATGAACCGCCTTTATAAACTTTCGATTTATCGTTAACCAAAGTAGTAGCACCATACAACGAGGTATTCACCGAATCCGCTGCACCCCTGAAGTCAGGATTGTATGGTTTGCCTGCGAGTGGGTTTGCTGCCGGGGCAGCGCCATTGGCTGCATTTGCCTGGTTCTGTGTGGCCAGCATTTCTGCATAGGTTTGTTTTTTGGCTGATACTGCAGGATCGAGTATCGGCTTGCCATATTTATCTTTTGCTAACTGGGCCTTTTGAGGGTCAGATAAACGCTTATTTTTATATTCGTTACCGCGGAATGGATTGAAATCTTCAAATTCCTCGAAAGAAGTTTGACGATAAGTATCCTGAACCCACTCGTTAACATTTCCTGCCATTTGGTATAATCCAAAATCGTTTGGAGCAAATGTCCTTACCGGAGCAGTAATATCAGCTTTATCATTCAGGTAACCACCAACACCCATGTTATCACCAAGACCGCGTTTAAAGTTGGCCATGATCAAACCACGGGTTTTTTGTTTGGCCGAACGTACACCAAGGCCATTCCATGGATACACTTTATTGTTATCAATATTTTCAAACTCAGTATTGCCAATTAATGAAAGGGCTGCATACTCCCACTCAGCCTCAGATGGCAGGCGATAGCGTTGTTTTAATATACCGTCTTCGATACGTGCAGGCCTTACGGGTTTAACCGCTGTTTTGCCATTGGCTGCTGTAGCAGGTTTAGCGGTGGGGCTAATATCCGGTATCATTTTTTTGCCGTCAATTCCGGAACCTTTGTATTGGCCATTCAGGTATATATCTGTATTAAAAGGATCTTTATTTGTAGGCGCAGCGTTAGTCTGCCCCTTTTTCGCTTTACCTGCTCCCTGGTTTGCCGCGTCCGCCCAGGTTACTAATCTGCCGGTTTCGCGCAGAATGTTTTCATTCATACGGTCGGTGCGCCAGCTGCAGTAGTCCTGCGCCTGGTCCCATGATACGCCCACAACAGGGTAATCACTAAAAGCTGGGTGCCTCAGGTAATTCTCTACATAAGGTTCGTTATAAGATAAGGGCCTGCGCCATACTAAGGTATCAGGCAGGGCATTGTAGTATAATTCGTAGTCGGCAGGGAAAGTAATCTTTATCCAATGCAGGTAATCCAGCCAATCCTGGTTTGAAACCTCGGTTTCATCCATGTAGAATGAAGGTACCGTTACCCTGCGGCGCACGTTATTGTAATCATAGGTTACATCCTGATCAGCGCTTCCGCCCATTACAAATGTACCGCCTTCTATAGGAACAAGGCCGGGGCCAGGTGCGAGGTGCGTTTTCTTAAAAAGCTCGTAACCGCCGTTGGTTTTGTCGTTATACGTCATCCCGGTTTTTTGTGACTGGGGACGTTTACTGCAACTGCTTAACAATGCTGCCAAGCCAACCAACACTAACGCGGTCCTTGTAAAAAGTATTTTCATATTTTTACTGTTTATTTGAATGTAAATCTAAAAAAAATGAATTAATAATTAAACGCTATCGGTACATTAATTTCAAAAAAATGATGAACCTTTATTTGGCTTTAAACGTAAAACCCGCCATTGAGTTACACTAATCTTGCTTTTTTAACTCAAATAAGGAAACAATTGGTTCTCTATGTTTTAAGTGTTGTGAAAATGCCTTCGATCTGAGAAACAAATATTTTAAATATTAAAGCTAAATTGCACCAATGAATTTTTTCAACTTGCGAGCCCGGTACATTCTATTATATATCACGTTTTTGTTGCCCTTAGCAGCGTTTTCACAAAGTATAGGTCAGGGCGGAACAAATACTAACGGTTCCAACTCGAGCCAGATACCTACTGCTGTGCCGTTCCTTTTAATAACGCCGGATTCACGATCAGGCGGTATGGGCGAGGCTGGTGTAGCTTTATCACCCGATGCAAACGCTAATTATTGGAATCCGTCCAAACTGGCATTTTTGGAAGGTAACGATGATATTTCAACATCTTACAGCCCATGGCTACGTAATTTAGTGCCTGATGTTAGCCTTTCTTATATAACCTATGCGCATAAATTGGATGACAGAAACACCTTTGGCGCCTCGTTGCGCTATTTTAACCTGGGTTCAATTGAATTAACTGACGCTACACAACAGTCGTTAGGTACCTATACCCCCAATGAGTTTTCGATAGATGGTTCATTTGCGCGTAAGTTTGGCAACAATTTTTCACTGGGACTAAGTTTACGCTACATACATTCAAGCCTGGCAAACGGATCATTTTTATCCGGCCAGCAGATAAAAGCCGGTAATGCTGTAGCAGCCGATATATCCTTATTTTACAAAAAGCCAATACAGGAATTTGGCAAAGACGCGACATTTGCTTTCGGTACGAACATCTCCAATATAGGTTCAAAAATTAGCTATACCGATAATGGAACCAAATATTTTCTGCCTACAAATCTTAAATTGGGTATAGCAAATACCATAAACATGGATGAATTTAACCAATTCACCTTTGCGCTTGATTTTAATAAATTGCTTGTCCCGACACCGCCAATACGGGATTCAAATGGGAACATAATAAAAGGTAAGGACGATAACGTTTCTGTTCCTGCCGGTATTTTTGGTTCGTTTACGGATGCCCCTAATGGTTTTAGCCAGGAATTGCAGCAAATTAACATTTCGCCGGGCATCGAATATTGGTACAACAAGCAATTTGCGCTAAGGGCCGGCTATTTTTATGAAAACCCTAACAACGGCGGTCTGCATTATTTTACGGTAGGTACCGGATTTAAGTACGATATTCTTGCCTTTGATTTTTCTTATATTGCAGCCAGCCAGCAAAGTAGCCCCTTAGCCAATACACTGCGGTTTACCTTGCTGGTGAATTTTGGGCTGATGAAATAATGAGTAAAATAAGAGTAGGTTTTGGTTTCGACGTACACCAGTTAAAAGCAGGACATCCATTTGTTTTAGGAGGCGTAAATCTCGAACATCATTCGGGTGCTTTCGGCCATTCCGATGCTGACGTGTTGCTCCACGCCATCTGCGACGCTCTTTTAGGGGCGGCTAACCTGCGCGATATCGGTTATCATTTTTCAAACAAAGACGAACGCTGGAAAGGCATCAGCAGCCTGGTATTATTACAGCAGGTCATTCAGTTGTTGAAGGATAAGGGCTGGTCGGTAGGTAATATTGATGCGATGGTATGTTTGGAAGAACCTAAAATAAATCCGCATGTGCCAGCTATGAAAGCCAATATCGCCAACGCAGGTGGTATAAGTGAAGAAGATATCTCCATCAAAGCAACCACCAACGAGCAATTAGGCTTCATCGGCCGCCAGGAAGGCGTTGTTGCGTACGCTGTTTGCCTTATAGAGAAATAAGACGCAAAATCTTGCGTCGCTACACAGGTGCTAAACTCTCACCGCTTTATCTTTCACACTTACATTTCCGGTACGTTTCAGCACACCCCATCCGCTTAACTCGCCTTTTAGCGCTCTTCGTATAGATTTGAAAAGTATGTAATACATCAACTGGCGCCATATAAAGCGTTGCGGTATAATATAGATGAGCTTCCTGTAATCTTCCTTTTCCATTCGGAAAGCGATTATCGCTACCACGAAATCGATCAACACAAACGCCACGTAATAAGCCAGTATTTTGCCCGGCTTATCGCCGAAAAGCCCAATGATCATCATTAGATCAGCCAAGGGAGAGAAAAGCGGTAGTATGATTTGAAAGATGAGGATATTGGGCATACCCACCATCCCGAAAAACTTATATTTTTTATTAAATAGTGCGTCGCGGTTTTTCCAAAAACTTTGTATTACGCCAAAACTCCAGCGGAAACGCTGCTTTAATAAGGCACCCAATGTTTCAGGTGCTTCGGTGTAAGCTATTGCTTCGGCACAATTTTTTATGATATAACCTTGTTTTAGAATGCGCATGGTTAAGTCGCAGTCTTCTGCAAGTGTATCTGAAGTAAATGCACCTGCTTTGAATATTGCAGCTTTGCGGAACGCACCAATAGCGCCCGGTACAACGGTGATGCTGTTGATCAGGTCGAATGCGCGGCGGTCCATATTTTGCGCAGTAATATATTCAATAGATTGCCAGATAGTTATGATATTGGTCTCGTTGCCTACCTTAACCGTTCCCGCTACAGCGCCAATTTCGTCGTCAGTAAAGTAGGCCATCAAATGCTGAATGGCATCGTTTTTAAGCTGCGTATCCGCATCGATACACACTGCAAATTCATATTTGGAGTGCGCTATGCCAAAGTTTAATGCTGATGCCTTCCCGCCGTTGGGCTTAGTCAGCACATTTACCATAGGATGGTTGCCATACGATGCCTTAACCAATTCGTATGTTTTATCCTTTGATCCATCGTCAATAAAAATGATCTCGAATTCAAAGTAATCTAATAACAACAGGCTTTGGATGGTCTTTATAGCGGTAACCTCCTCATTATAGGCCGGAACGATAATACTTACCGGGTACAGTTTTGCACCGGCCTTACGTTCGGCTATTTCTTTTTTATCCTCGAAAAACTGGCGTATGGCCAGCACAGCGATAAGCAATACGCGCCCAACAGCCAGGAAAATTGCGGATAGGAACAAATACAGCAAAAACCAGTTGCCATAAAATATGCCCTGTATAAAAATATCATAAAACGTACCCATTATCCCGCTATTGGCATCGTCCCTTATTGGCGGCATCAAGTCGGCTTTGCTTTTATGCAATACGTCGGCGATGGTGGTAAACTGGTATCCATGGCTTTTAAAGAAATGAATGATACCAGGCAGGGCCTTAACCGTTTCCTCGCGTGTATCGCCACCGGCATCATGTAGCAATAACATAGAGCCCGCATCCTTTTGCCTCATCACCCGGGCTAAAATACTATCTGCCGTTACACCCGGCTGCCAGTCCCATGGGTCAATTGATTCACCAATAGTAATATAACTTTGCCTGCGGCTCTCGGCAACGGGGATAACTTCTGCCAGCGTTTGGGGCTCAGCATCCGCGTTAAACGGCGGCCTGAACAGTATGGTGCTCCGACCCGTAACGGATTCTATCAGTTTACGCGTAGCGTTCAGCTCCAGGTTTACACGTTGTATACCGATGGTTGAAATATCCGGATGAAAGAAAGTGTGATTCCCGATTTCGTACCCATCCTCATACTCACGGCGCAGGATCGAAATATTCTTTTCGGCCATTGAACCTACCACGAAGAAGGCGGCGGGCACTTTTTCGCGCTTCAGGATATCCAGTATCTGCGGTGTGTATTCAGCGTCGGGTCCATCATCAAAAGTAAGTACGATTTTCTTGGGTGCGTACCCATATCGCCTGATTACATATTTAGTTGGCAGTTTGATATAATGCTGGTTGGTGATGGAGTAGTTTACTGTATCCATCTTGACATCGATCTGGCCCGTAGTTGGTGTAGTCACGAGGTCGAGCACCTCGCCATCACCTGCATAATCGATCCTGTTATTTAAGCCGACGGTTTGCAGCCTTTTGATGTCAATACCCGTCTTTTTTAAGGAGTCGAGAGCTAAGTTTTTCTGGAAGAATGACCACAAGCGGGGATCTTCAGAGCCTAAGCGCCACAGCGCCACACCACCTGTGGCCCAATCGTCAGCCATGCGGATAATATTGAAATTTGTCGCAGCATCGGTAAAGTAAACGGTATGTTCCAGGCTGTCGAGATCATAGTAAGTATAATGAAGGTTAGCCGAGGATGGATCGTAAGTAATTTTACTTTGGTTTTCCTGGGCATAGCTGATCGCCTGCTGATAACTCGCTGGTTTTCCGGTACTGCTTTCGGGCCAATCGTACCCACCACCCTGAACGGTCAGGATCACTTTTTCGCTCGGTATTTTTGTACATACATCATCCAGTATCTGCTCAACCCAATGTTGATTGGATAAGTCGCCGGCATTGCTGTCTTCGGTATGTTCGTCAATAGCCATAATGAACAGGTAGTCATTAAAATGCTGTAGTTTCACTATGTCGTACTGCTCATCATCAGGTATGACGTCGCTGGTAACCAGGTATCCCAGGGGGTGAAGTATATCATAAAACTCCTTTTCAAAGGCCAGGAAATTTTTATCATTGCGATTTTTTATTGCCTCGAACTCCAGGTTTATGCCCCTGAAATGGTATTTGGCAAGCTGCGCAGCAACGCTGTTGATGAAGGTTGCACGCAGGTTTTTATTCTCAATGATACGATAAATGTCTTTACTGTCAAAACCCCCGTGCTGGGCATCGTAGTTGACATAATTATTTATGGATATCAGGATGGGTTTCTTGTACTTTTTATTGATATTGACAAGGCCGGTATCTATTTTAGCCGTGATAGTGTCGGCATTTGGCGTAATTGTAAACCCTTCGCTCACAACCATATCCAGCTTTGAAATATAATCAACCAGCGAACTATAAGCCTGTGGCTCCCATGCTCTGTAAAAGCCTGCGTTGATACGATCCTTGTTATTTGGGTGTTTAAGCTGGTGCTGTTTCAGATTGCGTTTTAGTATGCCAATTTTTTCGGTATCCATTTTAAAGGCCCGAAATTTTGTTGATCGCTTTAATTGCTCCAACTCTTCTTTTGAAAGTTTCTTGGGGGCGGGGTTGAGGTTCGGTAAGGCGGGATATTGTTTAGATGTAACCGTTATGGCGGCAGCTACAACAGCAAAAGCTAAAACAATCAGTATAACACGGCTAAGCCATTTAAAACGCGTCCACCTGCCGGGCGTATCAGTTTGAAAAACCTGTTTATTGGCCATTAAGCGTCAATGTTCTTGTTAGAAATATAATTGGTTTAGGCTATTTATTAGCCTTAGGCGACTCGATGTTTGAAAAATCCACTCCGCATTTACAATTTTCGCCACAGCCCTTCTTCGCTGTCAGCGTTTTATATAAAATACGACCGACATAAAGAATTGCAGCAACGAAAAGCAACAACACTATGATCAACTGAATATTCATGTCACAAATTTAATACATTTTATACCTTATATACGAATATACAAGCTTATTAGTATAAGGTTTTACTTTCGCATGAAAGCCACCGTACCGCCAACCCAGTCAAAGTCCTTATTATAACGTACGCCTATCATTTTTCCGCGACTTAAACGCGCAAGGTTTATAGCAAGCGTTGGTTTGCTGGCACCATCCGGCCAAAGATATAATAGCCGTATCTCTATTTTTACACCATCATCCGGCGCCTGTAACACCGGTTCATAATTCACTTTTTCCTGTAGTATCCAATTCTCGGGGTCTTTGATGTTTTCGATATCTTCTTTGGTTACATCAATGATAACACCCTGTCCCGCAAAGGAAAATAAGGGCTTCAATACATATTTATCCAGTCCGTCCGGTATGGTATGTAACTCATTCAAGAACATCGTTTTTGGTACATACTCGCCATTCAAAAAAGGTATGGTAAATTTGCTGATGCGGTAAAACCAGTTGGGATGTGTTATCCATTCCACATCAAAAGCTTTCCGGATATCCACCACTTTGTTAAAAATACCCGGGTCGCTTTCTATCTCATCAAATATCAGGCGGTTATAAATGCGCTTAATAGGTTTAAAGCTACCCCTGGTTTCGTAAAACAGCTTGCCATTTTGTTCGATCAGGTCACTTAAAGAAACCACCGGGATACCCAGGAAATTTTGCGTTATGTAAAAATCAACAGCTGTTTTTTGTTCCGGCGCGTTTACGTCCATCAGTACCACTTCATCCGGATGGTTTGGACCGACGATGGTTTCCCTCAACAGATCAAGATAGGCTTCTTTATCCAAATGGTTAAAGTAAATGGACCAATCATCTGCAATACCAAAAGTATTCCGATAAGTATCAGCCAAATGAACCTGGAAACCATATAACGAGGGAAAGCCCTGTAACTCGATCAATTTGGGTACGATATGCCCCTGCGCATCTTTACAAACGCCAAAATCAAGCGCAATAAAGTGGGGATGGTCATTTTCATTTGCGACATTCCATTTTTCGGGAATGGCCCTCTCGGTCAGTTGTTTAAAATCGGGCTGAAGGATAACATTTACAATATCTTCACCAGCGGCTAATAATTTATCCCGAAAATCGTCGGTTAGAAAAATAGGTGTTTCTGCGACTCTGAATTCGATTGGTTTTTTCAGGCCATTATTTAACGATTCAAGCAAATACTGATACTTTTCAGCTGTAAAGTTATCGTTGAATATTTTCCTGGCCGAAGCGTCCATAGCTATTGTTTTACACCTCCTGCAAACTCAAAACCGCCTGGTCCAAAAAGTTAGGAATGATGGTATTTTGCGTATGCGCTATTTTATCGGGGTCATCAAGGTGTTCCAGCATTTCGTTGTATTTATCCAGGCCATGCTCGTTCACCACTTCCTTCTTTTTGTCTTCCTTGCCTAAATATGCTTTCATACCCAAAGCGTCAGCTTCGGGATGGAATTGCGTTGAAATAAAATATTCATTAAAACGGATAGCCATCAGCGCACGCGGTAAATCGACATGTGGGCGTTCCTTTTCGACAGCCAGCAATTGCATGCCCAACTCCACAAAGCGCCTTTCATCGGGGTGGATCACTTGCCAGCTTCTCGAGTCAACGGCATAAAACGGGTCGGCCATGCCTTCAAAAACAGGATCCGCCAAACCGGCTTTGGTTTGATGCACCGGTAACACGCCAAATGACGGCGAACGCCTGGTGCTGATAACCCCCAGTTTGTATTTGCGGCACATCAACTGGAAAGCATGACAAACAAAAAATGCATGTTTTTTTTGAGGATTGTTCGACAGGTTGTGGTCCTCCAACTTATCTATCAGGTTGAAATATTTCTTTTCCCACTCGGTGCCTTGCGTATCCAAAGGGCTCCCCGGACCGCCACTATGTATGTAAATATCAAAATCCTTATAGTCAGGAACCTGGCATTTTTTACGCACGTCAAATATTTCATAGCTCAAATTCAGGCTATGTTTTGCTTTATAACGATTTAGTATATCCTGGAAGCCGCGCATACCTTCGTTGGCGATGCCGTCGTACAGGTCAAGTATAGCTACTTTTATTTCGGGTTTGTCACTCATTAATCAAATACCTTTTAATGTTTGTGATGTAATATAATCCACCACGTCGGCAAAGTTATTATTTTGCGCGTAAACTGCCAGTTGTCTGTCCGCTCCTGTGCCGTGTTCTAATATTTTGTGTACATATTGCAGGTCCTCGCGGCAGCCTAATTCATCCACTACATCATCTACAAAATCCAACAATTCCAGTATCAGGGCACGGGTGTTTACTTCCATTTCCTTACCGAAATCTATCATTTTACCATCGATACCATACCGTGCTGCACGCCATTTATTCTCGTTGATCAGGGCCCTGTTATAGGTAATAAACGACATGTTTTGAAGCCTTAGTTTGTAAAGCTTCGCACATAAAGCCTGGAATAAAGCCGTAAACGCCATCGTTTCATCAATCAACATTGGGCAATCGCATATCCTGAATTCGATGGTCTCAAAGAAAGGGTGTACCCGGATATCCCACCATATTTTTTTGGCGTTATCAATGCAATTGGTTTTTACCAGTAGTTTGATATACCTGTCATACTCCTCAATACTGCTGAAATAATCGGGGATACCGGTACGCGGAAACTTGTCAAATACTTTGGTCCTGAACGATTTGAACCCGGTATTTCTGCCTTCCCAAAATGGTGAGTTAGTAGATAATGCATAAACGTGTGGCAGAAAATATCGCACCTGGTTGGCAATATGCACCGCCAGATCGCGCGACTGGATACCCACATGAACATGCAGCCCAAAAATAAGGTTGGAGCGTGCAGCTTCCTGCATCTCATCCACGATCTCGAAATAACGGGGATGGTCCGTTATCAATTGGTGCTGCCAGTGCGAAAAAGGGTGAGTTCCTGCAGCACCGATACGCAAACCTAACTCCCCGGCCAGCATGGCGACTGTGCCACGCAGCTTGCCTACTTCCTTGCGCGCTTCGGCGGTGTTGCGGCAAATGCTGGTACCCACTTCTACTACGGCCTGGTGCATTTCGGCTTTTACCTGGTCCTCGTGTATTTTTTGTGCGCCTTCAACTATCTTTTGCTCATGCGATTTTAATTCCCGGCTAACCGGGTCAATCACCATAAATTCTTCTTCAACACCTAAGGTAAATTCGTTCATAATTGGATAGGTTTATTTTTTAGGAGCAGCCGGTTTTTTAGCAACAGTCTTTTTAGGAGCGGCCTTTTTTATGGCTCCTTCTGCTTTAATGGTGTGATCGATAGCGCCTTTACTCACGGGTTTTTTCTCCGCTTTCTTTTCGATTTTTTTCTCGGATGATAACAAATCTACCTTAGCTGCCCCGGTCTTCACATATTCGCCCCAGGTCAGGTTGTCTTGTCCGTCCTTTTGCTTCTTAGCACGTTCAATGGCATAATCAGCAGCAGTTTCAACCACCCATTCAAAATTATCCTGACCCACGCTGGTTACTTCGGCATCGGGGGCAGGGTTGCAGAAGTCGATAGCATAAGGCACCCCGTCGCGTATAGCAAATTCAACGGTGTTAAAATCGTAGCCTAAATATTTATTCAGCTTGATGACGTAATCCTTCACCGTTTCCAACAACTTCTTTTCGGCAGGAGCCTTGCCATGCTCATAACGCAGGTGATGCGGGTTGCGTGGCTCGTACTGCATAATGCGTACATGCTTGCCACCAATGCAATAGCAGCGGAAATAATCCTGGAAGATGATCTCTTCCTGCAGCATCATCACGTATTGCTTGGTTTGGTTGTATTTATCCCAAAGGTCATCCAGGTTGTTGATCTGATAAACTTCTTTCCAGCCGCCACCGTCAAAAGGCTTCATATATGCCGGGAAGCCTACATAATGGAATATACCTTCCCAATCCAGCGGGTAAGCCAGGTTGCGGAAGGAGTTATCCGTCGTATCATCGGGCAATTCTTTGGATGGCAGGATAACCGTTTTAGGTACCGGCACCCCTATCTTCACAGCCAACGCATTATTGAAAAACTTCTCATCCGCGCTCCACCAAAAGGGGTTATTGATAACTGCCGTTCCGCAGATAGCTGCATTTTTCAGCATCGCCCGGTAAAAGGGTACATCCTGCGATATACGGTCGACTATCACCGCGTAATCCAGCGGTTCCGCCTGCATCACTTTATCAATGCGCACAAACTCCGCCGATATACCTTTTTCTGCCTTTTGGTTAATGCGGTCAACAAATGCCTGTGGGAATGAACTTTCCTGCCCAAAGAGAATGCCTATTTTTTTCATGGTATGTTGGTTTATTATATTAATATTTATCCCTATAAATATAAAAATCAAAATCGTCATCGTCCTGACTCATTATGATGGTTATTTTTTTCGGCCGGTTCGAATAAAAAATAACATTATCTCTCTTTGGATTTTTATCAATTTTATAACCGGAATTCATCAATTCCTTTTTTATTTCATATATAACCATGGGATTATGAATCTTTGAAAACTTATAGGAGCTTATTGTTTTCGACGTAGTATCAGCCGAAATCTCAATATCGCAATCATTGAGCTTATAAATTAAAGAGAATTGCGGGATATCAAATTTTCTCGTTTTCGAGTTGAGATCAAATTGAATATGATTTTTATTACCGGTAGTTTGCCAGTTAGGTAAACATTTTTCGAAGGCGGCAACAGTTAAATTTGAATTAATCAGTTTTTCCCAAGAATCGGGATTTAATTGAACTGTGTTTTTCCCTTTTCCTTTGCGGTCCTTGTATATCCATAAGTGTTTTACAGCAGGGGCCTCACCAAAAATAACTATAAATGAAAATGTGTGCCGTCTAAGGATTAATTCGAGGTTTTTGTGACGCCATTCATATCGGTTCTCTGAAGAGTCCTTGCTCGGGATGCTTAATGGTTTCCCGTATTTTGATATTAGATCGGTTCTTAGACGTTCAAACGCACCGCTACGAAGATTTCCTATTCTTTCAAACGCAACTCTCTTTAATGCGCCATTGCAAGCAACTAATGTCGCACTGTTTATTGATGCATTTGAATAAGCAGTTTTAACCAGATAAGTACTTTCATCGTCTAGACGACTAAGAAAAGCTAAATTGCCTTTCTTTTCTAAATCTTTTATTGAAGAATTAATTTTAAAATCTTTAATACCCATGTCCAACAAAAAATTTGATATATCTTTTTGTTTTTGCGCTTTTACTTGCGGTATAAGTAATAAACATAAAAGAACTGTAATGATGGGCGTGGTCAGTACTTTCACGTTAGTATTACTTAATGGTTGACAAATAATGCGGAAACATCGCCCGCCACATGGGCCAGTCGTGGTCGCCTATGCCACGTTCATCCAGCCAATGGTTTATATTTTTTTGCCATAATATGCCCGACAAATGGTCATTATCTGCGCGACAAATATCATGCTCGGCTGTTCCTAAAATAATATTCATCTGCCAAAGCTCCCACCGGTCGCTGCCGGGTAAATAGTCAACCGGGTTATTGTAAAAAACGTCATCGTTATAAAAACCATCCATAAACTGCCTGATGTCAAACGCCCCACTCATGCTGAACATATGGCCAACTCTATCAGGATGTTTAAAAGCGAAGTTTGCCGCATGGTAACCGCCAAAACTGGCTCCCGCGGTTGCTACCTTGCCTATGCCGGTTTCGTGCATGGCCCAGGGAGCAAGCTCATCATACAGCATCTGGTCGTAAAAGTTATAGTTGCGCGCCCGCTCGGCAGGATGTACCCCTTTATTGTACCATGTTAGCCAGTCGAAACTTTCGGGACAGTAGATTTTAACCAGGCCCTCATCCACAAACCAGCTTACGGCATCCAGCAAACCCTCGTCTTTATTCTGAAAGTACCGGCCCTGCGAAGTAGGAAATAAAATAACAGGATAGCCGCGTTCGCCGAAAACCAGCATTTCCACGTCCATGCCCAATGTATTGGAGTACCATTTGCGATAATCTTCTCTCAAAATGTTTACTGGTTTTTGATTGTAAGTTAAGTGCTTTGATTTAAAAAGACAACAGTCCAACAAATTATTCCGTAAAATAGCTAAGATTACATTTTAGTATCACCCTAATCGCTGATCACTAGTTAACTAATCACTAAAATTCCTATTTTTGCCCCCTTTATAATTGGAGAGAGAGATGTACCCGAGCTGGACCGTGAGTGAAATGACCGTTAAAGAAACCGAAATTACTATTGATGCTGAATCCCTTAAGCGGGATGTTACCGTAACCCTGTTGATACCTGATGGGTACGACTCGATTGAGCCGTTAAACCTGCTGTTATTGAACGACGGGCAGGAAGTTATAACGTTGCGCTTAGCCGAAACGCTTGAAAGACTGTACGAAACAGGGGCTATAAAGCCGCTATTGGTGGCCGCCATAAATGCCTCCGATAAGGACCGCTTGCAGGAATACGGCACCGCTCGCCACCCCGACTATAAGCATCGCGGCTCAAAAGCCACGGCATATACCAAATTTATCGCGACTGAACTTTTACCTGCCATCCATAAGGAAACGGGTATTGATCATTTTGCCGGCACTGCTTTCGCGGGATTTTCTTTAGGCGGCTTATCGGCCATGGATATTGCCTGGCACAACCCGCAGCTTTTTAATAAAGTGGGTGTTTTTTCAGGTTCGTTTTGGTGGAGGAGCAAGGAGCTGGGCAAAGGCTATACCGATGCCGACCGGATTATGCACAGCATCATCAGGCATACTACCGGTAAGCCCGACCTGAAATTCTGGCTGCAAACGGGTACCAAAGACGAAACTGCCGATCGCAACAAAAACGGCATTATTGATTCCATCGACGATACAATCGATATCATCAAAGAGCTCGAAACCAAGGGCTATACCCGCCCTGCTGATATCCAATACCTCGAAATGGTTGGCGGCACACACAGCACTGATACCTGGGCCGAAGCTATGCCGAAGTTTTTGGTGTGGGCGTTTGGACGGTAGTCATTAGGCATTGGTCAGATTCCAAATAGATTTGTCATGCTGAGCGAGAGCGAAGCATCTATTCCAGGATGCTTTTATAGTCCGTGGATACAGTAATAATCCATAATAGATTCTTCGCTCTCGCTCAGAATGACAAGGGGTAATGGTTGTTCCGTTCTTTACGGAGTGTAACACTGTTCCGGAACAAGTTAGAAAATTAAAGGTGTTCTCTCCGTGTGTAACAAAATAAAGAACGGAACAACTTAGAGATTCGGGAACGAAAAATATACCAAAGTGCCAAATACTGCGCAATAGGCCACAAACAACGCTTTGTCAGTGGAGCTTACTTTCCTGGTATTGAAGAAATCCTGGTAGCTGGCTTTACTCGGACTTACTAATTCGATATGCTGTGTCTTCAAGCTTATATACCGTAGTACCTGGAAGACCAGTAATAAGACAAAAGTATTTCGAAGCAATGCTACCGGGCTGCCCTGTAACGACAGTAATCTTTTGTCGTCCTTCATTACAAAGTACATGGCCAGGTGGATCATCGAAAAACCAAACCAAACCAGGTAGCATTTAAAATTGCGCAGACTTAAGTATAAGATAAGGTAAGTGAACATTTGCAGTCCGCCTGCATAAAGGATTATCAGAAAATGGGTGTAACCAACATCTATACTGTCATAATATATCGCTACAACGATGGTCATTAGCAGGTAGATACCTATTGACCATTTATCGAATAATGTAAGCTCTTCAGAATGAAAGAAGGGTTTGTTTTGTTGCTGTTTAGCAAAATTATCAGTGCTCATTAGGCAAAGGTTTATCCGAAGATAAGCATTTATGGTTATTGGCAATAGAATAGCTTAACCAACTTCTTTTTGCCTGCTAAAAAGAAAATATCCCCCCTATAACCATTTATATACTATAAATATAAAGGCTATGCGTCTTCTTTTCAACTGAAGACCTGTATGGACTATGTTGTTGTGTTGTTCCGTTCTCTCAGGAGTGTAACAAAATATAGAACGGAACAGTTGGATTACTGCGAACAGCAAAAGAGCGGATGCGCATTACAAATATAAAGATAAATATTTATTTACAAAGATATGTCTGTATCATTTTTTGTAAATGCTTGGGGTTAAGTTAGATTATTTTAGACCACCGTTACTGTTACGGTGTTCCGCTTACCTGTTACAAAATAAAGAACGGAACACTTTTGAGGATGAAAGACGAAAAGACAAATGATAAAAGTCTTTTGTCTTTGCTCTTTTATCTTTCGTCAGCGGACATAGCATTAAGCGCGGCAACAAATACCGTTAACCGGATAAACAAAAAGCAGGATTGCACAACCCACCCACCCCGTCCTGCTTAATTAACTATCAACTGACAGTGATCTAATCTGTTAGTTTTATGTTATCCAATACGACAATATTGCTTTAAACGATACAAGGGTAAGGTTGAAAATTTTACGTTGCCGGGGTTGTTACCTGCCTCCGTCTCTGGCTACTGCCAATTACGGTTTAGAACTCGCCGGCCCAATCGTCGTCACTGTTTTCGGTCGCCAGGATCGTCGTGAACCAGAGCAACGCCCCGGTGAACAGTATTTCCCTGTGCTGCCCCGTGAGTTCATTTGATGAATGGCCTGTCAATAATCGTATTCCATCCCAGGCCAGCAGGCAGAGCAGGAATACCACGATCAAAGTGCGCAATAACCATAATTTATTCATCAGGCGGCCTCCTTTATATTTCTTAAACGGAATACCTCACGGGCAATTTGTTTACAGTTCCAGCCCAATTCATCGAGCGTACAACATTTGCTTTTTATATTTACCGGTACTTCATTTCGAGTCTCCATCAGATCAATATGTAATACAGCTTGATCTTGCAGCACACTATTGCCCTTTAATTGATCAAACAATGAATATGCGGCTTCGCAATCGTTCCCAATAAAATATTGCCCATAATCCACAAACCCCTGGGGCGTTTTTAAGCTGAGTAAGATATAAAACTGCGTTTTCATAGCTTCACAAAATCAAAAAGCCCCCGAAACCGGGAGCCTTTTAAATTCAAAACAGTTAAATAATTATTTGATCTCAATTTGCCTGCGTACCGCTTTGGCCTCTTCGCGTTTAGCAATGTCAATGGTCAATATGCCATCAGTATAGCTTGCGTTGATGTTGCTGTCGTCGGCGCTTTCAGGCAGGGTAAATGAGCGCACGAAAGAGCTGTAGCTGAACTCCCTTTTGTTGTAATTTTTTTGGTTATCCTGGTGTTCAGCACTTTGCTCTACAGAAACCGTAAGTACATTCTGTTCCAGGTTCAGCTTAAAATCGTCTTTTTTCAAACCTGGCACCGCTAATTCTACGTGGTAATTGTTTTCGCTTTCGCTGATGTTGACGGCAGGTACACGCGTTACCATCCGGTCATTAAAAAAGGTATCGTTAAAAATAGATTCAAAAACATCATTAAAGCCTGGCAATAATGAGTTGTTGCGATTGTTGTTAAATTTAACCAGTGTCATGGTCGTTCTCCTTTAAAATTTACTTCTAAAAAATTAATGAAAATTAGTTGAATTAAATTTTTGATCTGTACGATCAATAACGTACTAACAATCTAAGTACCAATAGGCTGCGGCCTTGTAAAAAATGAAAACCTGACAGTATGAAAATGATTTTTTTTCATATTAATTGCCAATTTTTCACTTTCAGCCGAACATACAGGCGCCATCGCGTTTTAGTGTGTCACCCACCACTTACAAAATAACGGACGGAACAAAACGCTGTAACTTTTTGCCAGTTTAAAATGACTAATAGTTACATATATTAGGATCATGAAAAAACTTAGCATATCAGCATTTTTAACTTTACTGAGCATTACAGTCATCTCGGCCACAGCATCCGCGCAAAGCAGTGAGATACCTCCTTATAAACCGCAATCGCAGGAATTATATAACGCTATTGCACATATGGACAGCGTGTATTTTAATGCTTATAATACATGTGATATGGCTACACAAGCCGCTATTTATTCGGACAGTATCGAGTTTTATCACGATAAAGGGGGTCTTATGACCTCAAAGAAAGACCTTTTAGCAGCACTAAAAGCCAACATTTGCGGTAAAGTGACCAGGGTGCTGGTGCAGGGAACTATTGAAGTTTACCCGGTACCCGGGTTTGGGGCCATAGAGATCGGTTACCACCGGTTCATTAATCACCAGGAAAGCGAAACGCCATCTGGTCCTGGCAGGTTTGTCGTTTTCTGGCGGTTTAAAAATGGTAAATGGCAGATAACAAAAGTGGCAAGCATGCATGCCGTGAATTAATTTTTTGAGGTGAAAGACAGAAAGGGAAAAGGAGAAAGGTTTTTTACGTTGCAACCTTTCACCTTTTGCCTTTAACCTTTCCCCTTAAAGGCCACCCCGGCCATTATACAGTTTAACGGGACCATCCAGCGAAACCTTTAAAACAGTTACATATTTATCCTGCACGCCTTTTGGAACATCGATGTACACCAACCCCGGCACCTTGCTCCAGGATATTTTTCCAACCACCTTATGGGTTAGGCTGGTGCCATTCCCGAGTACCGTTATATCCTTAATATTGTTGAGTAAGCCTTTTAAGGTTACGCTTCCGCTGATATCGCCCTGCAGAAATAAGTACAGTGTGGTTGAGTCTTTTGAAAGCGTTGTCGGACCGTAAAAATGTCCCTGTGGTATTCCGGCAAGGGTATTAAATATGCCTTCGCCGTTTCTTTTATTCCAGTCGCCGAGTTCTTTCAGCACATAAGTATCTTCTTCAGGAATGGTGCCGTCTGCCCTGGGGCCTATATCGAGCAGTAGATTGCCCCCGTTTGATACTGCATCGGTAAAAATGGTGATCACCTCGTAGGGTGTCTTCCAATGCGTATCATCGGGATGGTACCCCCAATTGTTATTCATGGTCATACACAGTTCCCACCAGTTAAAAGCAGGTCGCGAAACGGGGAAGTTCTGCTCGGGGGTTTCATAGTCGCCATACCCCTGCAACCGCCCGTTGATGATGGCATTTTTATTATCCTTTAGAATAATATTACGCACTTTGGCCGATTCCCATTCCTCGGCGCTGTGTTCCCAGTCGCCGTCAAACCACCATCGATCAGGTTTGAACTTTAGGCTGATCTCGCTGATCTGGGATTGAAAGAATGACCGGAACCTATTCCACCGGGCATAATCATCGCTTACTTTATACCTCGAGCTGTCTTTAATAAACCCGGTGTAATCCGGGTTCGACCAATCTAAAAGAGAGAAATAGGCGCCGCATTTTATATCCCTTTTCCGTAACGCATCAAACAAGGGTTTGATCATATCCCGCCCCGCCGGGGTTGCTTTTACAATATTCAGGTTATCGACATGCGAATCGTACATCGTCACACCATCGTGATGTTTTGTAGTAATGACAGCGTAACGTGCCCCGCTTTGTTTGATGAGGTCGGCCCAATATTCCGGATCATATTTTTTGAGTGTGAAGCCCTTAAGCTGCTTCATATAATCCGGGTAGCTGATCTTCTTATTATAAAAACTCCATGATTCATCAATGCCGTCAACCGCATAAATACCCTCGTGAATAAAAATACCAAGCTTGGCATCGGCAAACCATTGCATCTTATCCTTTATAGTCGTTGGATCAACCGACGATTGCGCATAGGTAAAGTCGGCTAGCCAACAAAGCGCCAGCACCAGCAGGAGAATTTTTTTCATACCTTTATTATTGAGATTTATAGCAGGCAAATATGAAATAAAGTTTTTGAATCGTGAGGTGAAAGCAGAAAGGTAAAGGTCGAAAGGTTTTTCCCGGTTCAACCTTTTACCTCGGCTGTTCGCCTTACCTGTTACAAAATAACGGACGGAACAAAACAAGTTAGTTGAATGGTTGATTAAGTTAAGTGGTTGATTAGGTTAAACCGACAAAATAACTCAATCAACTTAACCCAACTTATTCAACCCAATCAACCATTCCTCAATGTTAACCCAAAATCATTTCTGCGCTAATACTTGCCATCCTCTTCCGTATTCCATATATTAAGCGTACCTTTGCGCCAAATTTAGAGGTAGCATTTTCATGCAAAAGATTAGAAATATAGCGATCATCGCACACGTTGACCACGGCAAAACCACGCTGGTAGATAAGATATTACATAGTTGCGCCATTTTCCGCGAAGGACAGGAAACAGGCGAGCTTATACTCGACAACAACGACCTTGAGCGGGAACGTGGTATTACCATCGTATCCAAAAACGTTTCGGTGATGTATAAGGATGTTAAGATCAACATCATTGATACACCTGGTCACGCCGACTTTGGCGGCGAGGTTGAGCGTGTATTAAAAATGGCCGATGGCGTACTTTTATTGTGCGATGCTTTTGAAGGCGCTATGCCTCAAACCCGCTTTGTAACACAAAAGGCTTTGGCGCTAGGCTTAAAACCAATTGTGGTTGTAAACAAAGTGGATAAAGAAAACTGCCGTCCCGAAGAAGTTTACGAACAGATATTTGAATTGTTCTTTAACCTTGAGGCTACTGAAGATCAGCTGGATTTCCCGGTTATCTATGGTTCGTCGAAACAAGGCTGGATGAGCACCGACTGGAAAACACCTACCGAAGACATATTCCCGTTGATGGATGCCATACTGGCAAATATTCCACCGGCGCCTGTTTCTGAAGGTACTTTGCAGATGCAGATCACGTCATTGGATTATTCATCCTTTGTGGGACGTATCGCTATCGGTCGCGTTGCACGTGGTACGATAAAAGAAAATATGCCGGTATCGCTGGTAAAGCGCGACGGTAAAATACAAAAGACCAGGATAAAAGAGCTTTACACTTTTGAAGGATTGGGTAAAGTGAAAACTACATCGGTAAGCTCTGGCGATATCTGTGCCGTTGTGGGTATAGAAGGTTTTGACATTGGCGACACCATTGCTGATTTTGATAACCCGGAACAATTATCCGTAATCAAAATTGACGAGCCTACTATGAATATGCTTTTCACCATTAATACTTCACCGTTTTTTGGTAAGGAAGGCAAGTTTGTAACCTCGCGCCACTTACGCGATCGTTTATACAAGGAAATGGAGAAAAACCTGGCACTTAAGGTTGTTGAAACCGAGTCGCCGGATTCGTACCTGGTTTATGGTCGTGGTATCCTGCACTTATCGGTGTTGATCGAAACCATGCGTCGTGAGGGTTATGAGTTACAAGTTGGTCAGCCACAGGTTATCATCAAAGAAATTGACGGTGTTAAATGCGAGCCTATCGAGACCCTGATTGTTGATGTTCCGGGAGAAGTTGCCGGTAAGGTAATTGAACTGGTAACACAGCGTAAAGGCGATTTGCTGGTAATGGAGCCAAAAGGAGATCTACAGCATTTGGAATTTGATATTCCTGCACGCGGTATCATTGGCTTACGTAATAACGTATTGACTGCGACAGGCGGCGAGGCTATTATGGCTCACCGTTTTAAAGCATACGAGCCCTGGAAGGGTACTATCCCTGGTCGTTTGAATGGTGTTTTGGTATCTATGGATACCGGTAAAACCACTGCTTTCGCGATCGATAAATTGCAGGATCGTGGTCGTTTCCATATTGATCCGGGAGTTGACGTTTACGAAGGACAGGTGTTAGGCGAGCATATCCGTGATAACGATTTGGTTATTAACCTTACCAAAGGCAAGCAGTTGACCAACATGCGTGCATCGGGCAGTGATACCAACGTGCGTATTGCACCGGCTATCAAATTCTCGTTAGAAGAATCGATGGAGTATATCCAGGCTGACGAATACATCGAGGTTACGCCTCAAAGCATCCGTATGCGTAAGATATTCCTGAATGAGAATGACCGCAGGATAAATGCTAAGAAGTTTGTGAATCAATAATTTTTAGAATCAAGATATAAGAGCCAGGAGTTGAATAACTTTTGGCTTTTTTTATTTGAGGGAAACGGTGTTCCGGCCACCTGTTACAAAATAAAGAACGGAACAACACACTTGCAAATTTCGTATCAGTAAGTCTGTATTATAATAAGTCGTATATTTACATTAGAATCTAAACCCGTTAAAAGATGAAAAGTGCTGTTGTAACCTTATCACTATTTTTAGGCCTCGCCATTTTATGGACCTCGTGCGTAAAGCAATTGACACAAGGCCCTGATAATTCAATAAAATTAACTTTCGCATCAGTTACATTACCTGCCGGTACCAAAAAGCAGCTTGTCTGTGAAAATTACCCGGCATCTGATCTTACCTGGACTACAACTGACAGTTCAGTAGTAAAGGTTGATACCACAGGCTTGTTAACCGCTTTTAAGGCCGGTGTTGCAACAATCGGCGTGAAAAGTAAAACCAAGGCCGTTTCGGCTACGTGTAATGTTACCATAACAGACCAGGCCTATTCAGATGTAGGTGTTGGAGCTGATGGCTCTGTTTTCGTCATCGGTACTGATAGCGTTTCGCCAACAGGCGGGTATGGTATCTATAGACTGGTGGATAACAGGCTGATACAATTGCCTGAATGTGCCGGTATACGTGTAGCGGTTGATCCTCATGGTATGCCATGGGTGGTCAATAAATCACACCTGATATTCAAATACAACGGCACACTTGTTTGGCAACAAATGCCGGGTACAGCTACTGACATCGGCATAGGTGCTGATGGATCAGTGTATGCTGTAGGAACGCAGGATGTTTCGCCAACAGGCGGATATAATATTATGAAATGGAACGGCACAAGCTGGGATACCATGGCTGATTGTGCAGGCATACATATCGCCGTTGCACCAAATGGAATTCCATGGGTGGTAAATAAATCAAATATCGTTTTCCAGTTTGGAGGAACTTATTTGTGGAATATCATTTCTGGAGTTCAGGCTAATGATATAGGTATCGGTGCCGAAGGGTCGGTATACGTTACCGGGAAGGATTCATCATTGACAAGCTATCAGCCACCTATTTATAAACTTAATACCGATGCTACCTGGTCTACTGTACCCGGTGCATTTGGCGTAAGTATATCCGTCGGGCCGACAGGCAGCCCATATTACATTGACAAATTGGGTGTTTTACATAAGCCGTAGTTAGTTGACTGGTGATTAGTTAACCAGTGATTAGGCATTGAGATTTGAGAGCCGGAAGTTGCATAACTTTCGGCTCTTTTTTATTTGAGTTTAATTAGTGTTCCGCATACCTGTGACAAAATAAAGAACGGAACAAAACAAGCATTAGGTACCGGTCATTAGGTATTGCAAAGCGACACCAATGCCTAATGACTATTGCCCAATTCACCATTCCGCTTTTTTATATCTTTACGCCAACTATGCGCATACCCAATATCCCAGGATTCGACCAGGAGGCTTTCGGCAAGTATTTTAAAAATACGGGGATGCTGTTTGTTGGCCGTGTGGGTAGCCTGCTCATTAAAATGATTGTGGGTATAGCCGTGGCTAATTACCTGGGCAGGGGCCAAAATGGTATTTTAGCAGGCGGCATAGTTTACTTCTACTTCTTTTCAGCTGTCGCTACGTTAGGCCTCGACCAGTATATTGTTAAGGAATTGCATGCCTTCCCCGAAAGCCGGGACAAGATATTAGGTACCTCTTTCTGGATGAAAGTGATGGCCGGTTTTGCCTGCATCCCACTCATTTGGCTGGCATTTCATATTTACGCAGCAAAAGGCACGCCTTACCATTACGTATTTATTATATCCTTTATCGGTGTTATCCAGGCCTTTACTGTGATAGATTCGTATTTCCAGTCGGAAGTAAAATCGAAATACATCATGCAGGTGCAAATCATTGGTAACCTGGTGTCGGCAGCTATTAAGTTGTTCTTGATCTTTAATAAAATGCCTTTGGTATATTTTGTTTATGCTTATGTGTTTGATTTTGTCCTCATATCTGTCGGCTATTACTTCACTTACCAACGGACGGACAGGAATATTTTCAAATGGACCTACGATCCGGCATTAGCAAAAAAGCTGTTGGCTTTCTCGTGGCCGCTCATCATATCAGGTATCATGGTAGCGTTGTATATGAAGATAGATGCCATTATGCTGCAGAACATGAAAGGGGTAAAAGAGGCAGGGGCTTACCAAACCGTGGCCTCGTTAAGTGAAGCCTGGAATTTTGTACCCTCGGTAATTGTGACTTCCTTATTTCCTGCGATCTTAAACGCGCGTCGCGATGACCCTGGTCGGTATAATAAACGGATACAAAACCTGTATGACCTGATGGTTTATTTGAGTGTTCCGGTTGCTATTGTCATCACTTTTGCTTCGCCGCTCATCTACAGGTTATATAAGCATGAATATGCCTATGCTGCACCGGTGTTATCAGTTCATATCTGGTCGGGTGTGTTTGTATTCCTGGGTGCGGCGAGCAGCCAGTATCTCATCGCCGAAAATTATAATACCCTTACTTTTATTCGCACCGGTTTTGGTGCGATCGTTAATATCGTTCTAAACCTCATCCTGATCCCAAAAATGGGCATGATGGGCGCTGCCATAGCCACTTTAGCGGCTTACGCAAGCGCTGCATTTTTTGTATTGGCCATACCAAAAGTGAACAAACAAGGGTTAATGATGTTAAAGTCATTATTGCTAATTTCGCTGTTTCAAAAACTCATCAGACGTTGAATAAATACGCATCACTGCTCCAGGTACTTTCGCAGCCTTCAAAGCTGAAAATGATATTATCATTCAATCATAAGGGATATCTTTATGAGATTGGATGGTTTAAGGCATTTAATTCCAAATCTCCGGTTGACGGCGAAGGCAACCCTATCCCCTGGGTAACCTATTCCTTTATTGATTTTATTAAGGAAAGGATAAAAAAGGAGCATGCTATTTTTGAATTCGGTTCGGGAAACTCCACACTTTTTTATGCGAAATATGCCGGTATGGTAGTTTCTGTTGAGCATGATAAAGACTGGTATGATAAGATAGTAAAGGAAAAGCCTGAAAACTCCGAAATGATCTATTGTGAGCTGGTAAGAGGTGGTGACTATTGCAAAATGCCAGTCAAACTCGAAGAAAAGTTTGACGTGATCATTGTAGACGGCCGCGACAGGGTAAACTGCTGTAAACAAGCTATTGATGCTTTATCGCCAAACGGGGTTGTGGTACTGGATGATACCGAGAGAGAATTTTATAAAGAAGGCGTCGATTTCTTAAAGAAAAACGGGTTTAAGCAGTTGGCATTTAGCGGGGTTGCGCCGGGCCTGTTTTACCGTAAGGCAACTTCTGTTTTTTATAAGGATGATAATTGTTTAGGTATCTGAGAAATGGCGGAGCAAATTGTCAGTGACAGCGTAAAAACCGCTTACGACGAGTTTTATCAAAAGCATGATGAGGCCTGGCGCATGCTGGGGGCCAAATATAAAGCACAGCACATTATAGATGTTTGCAAGGGTAATACCTTTAAAAAGGTATTGGAGGTAGGTGCCGGTGACGGTAGTATTCTGAAACTTCTGGCCGAAAAAAACTTCGCACCGGCGTATCATGCAGTTGAAATTTCGGAAAGCGGGGTAGAGCACATTAAAGCGCGGAATATTCCCAATCTGAAATCGGTTCAGATTTTTGATGGTTACCGCTTGCCTTTTGAGGATAATAGTTTCGACCTGATCATTTTATCCCATGTGCTGGAGCACGTAGAACATGAGCGCCTTTTACTGCGCGAATTAAAACGTGTAGCCGAATATTGTGTTATAGAAGTGCCTTTGGATTACCGGGCGAATGTGGACAAAAGAATAAAGCATTTTTTGGCGTACGGGCATATTAATATGTACACACCAACGTCGCTCCGATACCTGTTAAAAACGGAAAGTTTTGATGTCGTTGCCGACCTGACATCGATGATAGAGCCCGAAGTAACCAAATTCAACACCTATATCAACCAGAAGAAACCTAAAAGCCTGCTTACCGACTTGAAAATTAGTGCTGAGTATGTAGTGAAAAAAGGCCTTATTGGTCTGATGGGTAAGAAGAAAGACGAGCAGATGGCAAACGCCTATACCGTGCTTTGTAAAAAGGCGGACCATCAAGCGGAGATATTCTGAATTTAATTATAATATGCAAAACCCGGCACCGATAGCCTTATTCGTTTATAACCGCCCCGAGCATACCCGCCGTACGCTTGCATACCTGCAAAAAAACCTGTTGGCGGATGAATCCCGGTTGTTTATTTTCTCCGACGGGCCAAAGAATGAAGCCGATAAGGCAAAGGTTGAAGAAGTGCGGCAGTTGACTAAAGAAGTGACGGGTTTTAAGTCGGTCAAAGTGATTGAAAGGGAGGAAAACCTGGGTCTTGCCAATTCTATTATCAGCGGGGTAACCAAACTGGTGAATGAGTATGATAAGGTGATAGTTTTTGAGGACGATCTGCTTTCGTCGCCATACACCCTGCAATATTTCAACGAAGCGCTTACCCGTTACGTCAATGATATCGAGGTAATGCACATAGGGGCGTACATGTACGATCTGCCTGATAAGAAGCTACCCCAGACCTTTTTTTACCGGGCAGCCACTAGCTGGGGGTGGGCCACCTGGGCGCGTGCCTGGAAATATTTTGAGCCTGATATTGATAAACTCATTGGTGAGTTTGATAAAAAGAAAATTCATCAATTTTCTATCGAATCCAATATGAATTTCTGGAAACAGATGGAGCAGTTTAAATCCGGGAAAAATAATTCCTGGGCTATACGCTGGTACGCGTCGATCTTCCTGAAAAACGGACTAACCTTAAACCCTTCGCATTCATTGGTCCACAATATCGGGCATGACGGAAGCGGTGTTCATTCCCAAAATGAGAAAACCTACCAGGTGCAGATCGCACAAAAGCCGGTAACGGAGTTCCCAAAGGAACTCAAGGAAAACCAGCAAGCTTACCAGGCTATTAAACAATTCCTGTCTAAACGCAAGGGTACTTTATTGCAAAGAGGGTTAAGATTTGTAAGGCAATTGCAGGCTAAATATTTAACTAAGAAATAGTTTATTTAATTGCTCGGAGAACAATATAAGGAGAAAGTACCTTACTTTCAACAGGGATAATTTTGGTTGCGATCTTCCCTGCCAGCCATAACGTTTTGATAAAAGCCTTTGTAATACGTGTTTGCTGTTCGCGATTTTCGAGCCAGATGGAGAATTTGCCGTAATAACTTGCTTCAATATTTTTCAGGCCCAGCTCTTTGCAGTAAGAAGCCAAAAGCTGCGGGTTCATGCTGCTGATATTGTGCTTTTCGTAATTGTGAAGATCATATTTGCGTTGCATCCAGCCGTTAACACCGGTAAAATTAGGCAGCGTGATAAACAAAGTACCGCCAGGCTTTAGGAATGTAAGATGCCGCGCGATAATGTCTTTGGTATCGTTAAAATGCTCGATCAATCCGCAGGAGAGCACCAAATCATATTGCTCTTTGGGCTCGTATTTGAACAGGTCGCCTTCAATAACGGCTATATCATTTTCAGTAAGGTCATTGGCACTAAGGACATCCTTCAGAACTTTTTGATGTACATAAAAATCAAATAGCGTGGTTTTGAGGCCGAAATATTTCTTGAGGAAGATTGCGTAATATCCCGGGAAGCCGCCTAATTCGATAGCGCTACTAACCTTGTTCTCGTCGACTATCTGTTTTAATAGTCTATGAAAAGTGTGATTGGCAGGCACGGCAAATGCCAAATCCTTTTTTGATTCCCAGTAGTTGGCCCAAAATGCTTTATCCGTTAGTTCGTTGCCCATTAGGGTGCAAAGAAAAGATTTTATTCATTATCCATAACAAGGATTTGAATATTAAACACGTGATCAGGCTGCAAATTATGATGATGATGGTCAGGTTT
>JAYUEE010000042.1:0-38605 GCA_043739405.1 Mucilaginibacter sp.
GCTAATTGAACTTATTAATTTATCGCAATCACCGTAAGGATCATTATGCAATTCATAAGAATTATCTGTCTGATCATAATATTCTGGGTCATAATTACAAAGACACCCCACAAGCTTTTCAAGTTGTTTGAATTTATCTTTTATGATTTCTATTTGGTCGAGTATCATAACATAATACAATTAGCTTTTATGACCAGATTTAATTTTTCAGCATTGGTTTTTCAGGTTCGCCCCATGCCTTAGCAATAACTATCTTTTTACGTTCCTCAGTTACTTTAACGTACCGTTTGAAGCTTTTATAATCGGCGTGGCCAGTACATTGCATTACTTCTTCTGCACTCATGCCGTTTTCCAAAGATAAGCTACAAAATGTCTTTCTACCAGTATGCACGCTTATCAACTCGTACTTCGGATAAACAGTTGCTATACGCTCAGCACCTTTATACCTTACTATTTCGGTTTGTTCTGTAATATCTGCCATTTTGCACAGTTCCTTTACATACTTATTCATATTGGCTGCTGCGATAACGGGCAACGGGTTACAATTATGGGCATAGATATTCAATATATCTTGCGAGTACTTTGATAAAGGGATGCTTAATTTCTTTTTTGTCTTGGTTACAGTAATCGTAATTTCTGTCTGCTTAATATGTTCCCTTTTTAGTTGCTTCAGGTCGGAATACCTCAAACCCGTAACACAAGAGAAGCAAAACACATCTCTAACCTGCCTTAACCTTTTATTTTGAGATAGATCGAGGGCCAAGAGTGATTCAAATTCATTTCTCGTCAAAGCGATTACTTCAAAATTATGGCGCTTTATCTTAAAATCTTTATAACGCTCATTAATGGAAACATCATGCATCCTGGCATAGCCTAAGAAGGTTTTTAATGTGCTTAGCTGTTTGGCTACCGTAGTGTCAGCTAAATCTCTTTTTTGAATCAAAAAGTTTTGAAAGGCCTGAAAAAACCTATAGTCGATCTCACCAAAAGTGACCCGCTTATTAAAGTGCTCTTCATAGGCCTTTAGATGCACTTTCAAAGCCCGATATACGCTCAAAGAGCCTTTAACACGTGTTGCCGAATGATCTTCAATATATTGGTCGATGAAGCTATAAATAAAATTGCTTGCATCTTCTTTTTTTAACGTGGGTGTTTTACTTTCATTCAGCAGATCAATGATCATTTGCGACGAGAATGGCACTGACTTTCTTATAAAATCCTTCTCATGATTGTCGATACTCATTGTTAGTGCATCAAGGTTATTGTTGATTTCATTGATTTCGATTTCGGTCAGCTGGGACGTTGTAGATAGAGTTGGCTCTATTACCTTAACTTCTTTTTTAGAAACGTATTTCCCACGTTGCGTTTCGGCATCCCAATTGAAGGTGAAAATAACCTCGCCTGTGCTGTATCGTTTCCTTTGCCCTTTGATAGAATATATAAGAGCAATAGGTACTTTGCCTGATTTTTGCTTTTTTTCTTTTCGTAGTTCGAATCGGATGGTGCCCTTCATGTGTTTAAAATGTTTCCAAATATAAATACAATAAACGAGCGGGGTGCAAAAAGGGGTGCAATTTTTATGACTTAGGTTTTAAGTAATTAATAGTATTTATTAACTAAAATGCTATTTTAATATAGTTTAGAGCACAATTACATGCAATTACTAACAATGATTATCATATATTCAAATCCCGTCCATTCCGCTAAACAAATTAAAGAGTTACATGAAAATGTAGCTCTTTTTTATTTCCGGTTTACCCGGTGGTTTATCGCAAATGCAAAAAAAGCATTGTATTTATAACCGCGTCCATATATTTTTCCAGAATGATATTGCACCAGATAAATTTTTAAATCATTAAAAAACATGATTTAAATCATGTTTTATGGTTGCTCGATACCTCATTTTTGCTTAATGATAAAATCGATCAGCCCAAAAACAACGATAAAAGACCTGCTCGAAGTAAATCAGGACCTGGTTATCGAAGCGTTGATAAACCTGAATAAAAATTTTAAAAGGCTCAAAAACCCAATTCTAAGGAAGTTACTGGCCCGCCGCGTTTCCATAGCTGATGCGTGCAAGATCGCGGGGTGTTCTATATCCGATTTTATCGAAACGATGAAACAAGTTGGTTTTGCCGTTGAGATGGAGACAACCGAAGAACCATCAGACCTACCAAAACCTGCATTTAAACAAGCAAGCCGATATCAGACATTGGACGTGCGCCCTATATTGGCGCAAGACCGAGACCCGCTAAAGGAAATTCTGGCTAATATCAGTAGTTTGGAAGAAAACGAGGGCTTGAAACTTATCAATACTTTTGAACCGATGCCACTAATTCATTTACTGGCCGACCGGGGATTTTGGCACTTTACTATATCGCCTGAAGCTGGACTTGTTATTACTTATTTCAATCGGAACGGCGCCGCACCAACAATAGCTAAAGCGCCCGTTGACTATGAAAAAACCGCCGATGCAGGATTGTTTGAAGAAGTATTGAAGCGATTCATTCCCGAGCATATCAAATATTTAGACGTTCGCCAACTCGAAATGCCCAAACCCATGTTGACAATTTTAGAGCGGCTTACGCATTTGGGTGTTGGCGATGCCTTATTTGTTTATCATAAGAAAATACCAGTATATCTGCTCCCTGAACTGGAAAAGCAAGGGTTTAGGTATGTATTTAATGACATCGCTCCAGGCGATGTCAATATGCTGATCTATAAGACATGACTTTTGTAAAAAAGAATCCCGGGCTGTATAAAATTGTAATAGCACACTATGCAGTGGCGGCCGTATGTTTTCTACTGTTGACGGTGATGATGCTGTTTTCTGTAAAAGCATTTACAGGCCATTATTTCCATCCTCAAATTTTAGCTATCACGCATATGGCCGCATTGGGATGGGGAACGATGATCATTTTTGGCGCATCCTATCAATTGATACCGGTAGTACTGGAAACGGAACTGTATAGTGAAAAACTTGCCTGGATAAGCTTTGCGTTGTTTGCTCCGGGGATGATTGCGTTGGTTTATTCGTTTTGGGTATTTGCGCCCGGCATACACATGCAATGCGGCGCGATATTATTATTCATCGCCATTATCCTGTTTACTATTAATGTATACTTAACGGCTAAGAAAAAGAAACAACAAACCATCCAGGAGGACTTTATTTTCAGCGCATGTCTATTCCTTTGTTTTGCCGCAGCTTTGGGAGCAGCACTTGTGTTTAATTTTACCATTCCCATCTTTCAGCAGGACCAGCTTCATTTTCTAAAGATTCATGCACACCTGGGTATAGTAGGATGGTTTCTATTGATGACTATTGGGGTAAGCTCAAAACTGGTGCCTATGTTTTTGGTTACCGGATATCAAAATACGAAGCTGTTATCCTATAGCTATTATTTGATAGCAGGCGCGCTATTGCTTTTTATTATAGATGCTTACCTGTCCGGGATCACTTATCGTACCTATATTATCATGATAATTGGCCTATCGGGCATATGCTGTTATTTGCTTTTCATCTTTAAATGTTTTAAGTCGCGTATGAGGAAAAAAATCGATTTGCCAATGATGAGTACTTTTCTTTCATTCATCCTGTTGGCGACAGCTATCCTGATCATACCATTTATCATTTACTATCATTTAAAAGGTGACACCATAAGCGTTCGTTACTCTCTGGTTTATGGCATATTACTTTTTATTGGCTGGATAACCGCTTTGATAATTGGGCAAACATTCAAAACGCTTCCGTTTATTGTCTGGGTTAAACACTATGAGCATTTAACCGGCAAAGTAAAAACACCGATGCCTGCAGATATATTTAGTAATACCCTGCTTAAGATACAATTGATTGGGTTTATAATATTTTGCGTGACTTTTATACCCGGATGCTTTTTTGTTCTTCCTGGTTTAATGTACGCCGGACTTGTGTCATTATTGATCACCGCGTTGGCGTATCTGGCAAATGTGTTCATTGTGTTATTTCATAAAACTAAAACCTATGGAAAACTTTGATATCACCGACCATCTTTCGTTTATGAAAGTGGAAATAACGGAAACTCTCCGCTTAGTGATGGATCCGGAACTGCATGTCAATATCATAGACCTGGGCCTGGTATACCGCGTAAAAGTTGATGAAACAGCAAATCGGATCGATATCGAAATGACACTATCATCCTCTTACTGCCCTATGGGCGAAAGCATTCTGTCAGCGGTTAAGAACTGCATTGAAAGCCATTATACTGCTTATACTTGTAATGTGAATTTAGTATGGGAGCCTGTGTGGTCGTATCACAGTATCACAGAAGAGGGCAAACGATTATTAGGTATTTGAAATGAAATGGCTTAAAAAGGTTAATTATCCCAGGTGGGCAATGATCAATTTCGCCGTTCTCACCGTTTTCGGGGTATTGCTACGCTGTCTACAGCTGTATGATTTGCCATTTTTAGATTATCAGTACATCCTTCATGCCCATTCCCACTTTGCCTTTGCCGGCTGGATGTTCTTTGCTATCGCCCTGCTTCTTGCCCAAACCATTACCGGTGGTCAACATACGCCAGGTTTCAAATATATGTTTATCGCTGGGTTGATCAGTGCATATGGGATGCTGATCAGTTTTTCTTTGCAGGGGTACCAACTTGTTCCCATTATTTTTTCAACACTTTTTGTAGTAGTAACTTATCGGTTCACCTATCTGGCCCTACAAGGCACCACGTTGAAAGATGCTGTAAGTGAGATAGGGTTCAAATTAATCAAAGGCGCCTTAATATTTCTATGCCTGTCGTCACTTGGGCCATTTGCCGTTGGTCCCTTGGCAGCATTGGGCCTCAAAAATAGCCCTTATTACCAGGATGCCATATATTTTTACCTGCATTTCCAGATGAACGGGTTCATGTTTCTTGGCTCCCTGGGGTTGTTAGCAGCAGCGTCGCTTACAAAGCCCCTGTCTAAACATAGTATGGTTTGGCTAGATCTGTTTATTTATTCAACCATCCCGCTATATTTCATTTTTACCCTATGGGATAAGCCGAATGGTACCATCGGTATGCTTGCCAGCTTAGGGTCAGGCTTAAATTTGCTAAGCTGGATAATGCTTGGCCTTAATTTCAGAAAGAATTTCAGTCAATTTTCATTTCTTGTAAAAGCAGCCATGGTTGCTGCCACTTTAAAAATAGTTTTCCAGGTGTTGGTTTGTGTTCCATTCATCGGCAACTGGACTTTTTTAAACCGAAACCTCATCATTGGCTATATTCATTTGCTCACACTCGGCATTATCATGCCGATAATTATTGACCAGTTTATAAGCAAAGGCTTTTTAAAAGCCGGTAAGTTGTTAACCATAACCAATTGGTTCTATCTCCTTTGCGTGATCTTATATCTTACATTGCTTTTTATTCAGCCTTTGCTCACACTGTTTTCTGTGACTATCCCACATTATCAGCTAGTCTTGTTTCTTTTATGTTTTTTGTTTTTACCGGTTAGTTTGCTGCTGTTTGGCAGGATTAAAAACCAGGAACATATAGAAGCGTGATGAAAATCACTTTTTTATAAATAATAAAAGATATATTTGTCTTTTATTATTAACACTTACAAAAATGGAAGCATTAGACATTCTTGACGTGACCGTGATCGAACCACGGTTCAAACATCCGACAATTTTCGACAAGTTCGATTCCCTCTCTGCCGGCGAGGCATTCGTTATCCACAACGACCATGATCCGAAGCCTTTATATTATCAACTGCTTGCCGAACGGGGCCAGGTATTCGTATGGGATTATTTAGAAAACGGGCCCGAAGTATGGCAGGTAAAAATTGCCAAAAAGACAGACGCCGAAAATGCGGAAACCATTGGCGAAATTGTAGCAAAAGACTATCGTAAGGCGCAGGTTTTTAAAAACATGGGGATCGACTTTTGCTGCGGCGGCAAAAAAACAATTGCGGAAGTTTGCAATAAAAAAGGACTTGATCCGGAAGAAGTGGAACGCCAGCTTGCTGCCATTAAAGGGGAAAACTCGAGCAGCGAAACTGATTTTCAAAACTGGGACCTGGGTTTTTTAAGCGATTATATTATCAATACACATCACAGGTATGTGAGGGCGAATACAGCGTTTATACTTGAGCTGGCGCAAAAAGTAGCCAGGGTTCATGGTGAAAGACACCCAGAGCTCGTCCAGGTTGCGGAACTGTTCTCGCGGATAGGAAACGATCTGACCCTGCATATGATCAAGGAGGAGAAAATTTTATTCCCTTTTATCAAGGAGCTGGCGCAGACCTATAATACAGGAGGATTGCTGCCGTCTACAGACTTTGGAAGAATTTCCATGCCTATACAAGTGATGGAATCTGAACACGAACAGGTGGGTGGAGACTTTGAAACGATCCGAAAGATCACCTCAAATTACCAGCTGCCATTGGATGCATGCAGTTCTTATACTATCCTCTTTAAGAAACTGGAGGAATATGAAAATGACCTGCACCGCCACGTTCATTTAGAAAGTAATATATTGTTCCCTAAAGCCATACAATTGGAAAAAGAAATGTCCTGAAATGCAGGATAATTGATATAAATTTTAGGTTTGCAAAACCAATAAAAGGAAAATGATACTTTCAAAATCATGCGAATACGCCATCAGGGCAACCGTTTACATTGCACATTCCAGTAAAAGAAATGAGAAGGTTGGGATTATAGAGGTTGCGAAAGCAATTGGTTCTCCCATGCACTTTACCGGTAAGATCCTGCAGGCTTTAGTTCGTAAAAAAGTACTTTCTTCAGCTAAAGGCCCAAATGGAGGGTTTTATATCGAAGATGGGGCGACACTTTTTTTGATAGATATCATTAAAGCAGTTGATGGTAATGCATTATTTACTTCATGCGTCCTTGGGCTCGAAAAGTGTTCGGAAACTCAGCCTTGCCCCATGCATGATCAGGTTAAGCCAATCAGGGACCAGCTATTGACCGAATTCAGCAAACAATCAGTAAACGACCTGGTGGGCGAGTTTGAACGGAGCAAGTACTTTTTAAAGTAAAAAAATTTAGTATAATAAAAGATATAAATATCTTTTATTATACATACTATATAAATCATATTAAAATGCAAGTTTGTTATATAAATACATCTTAAAACATGATATATATCATGTTTTAAGGCAAGGACAATCATGTTGTACAGCCTTACTTCCATCTACTTTTGACGTAAACAAGGACACAAAAATTAATTAAAAATGAAGACTTTAAAAAACTTAATCCCCGCCATCATAATAACAGGTGTAACTTTTTTGTATGCCTGTGGCGGATCAGATCAGTCGGCATCGTCTGCTGATGCTGCTACAACAACCACCACAGCTGCACCGGCGGCTGATGTTGACGTTACTGCAAAAAGCGAAAGCAAGGGCGTTGGGAAATTTACCTCAGTACAGCTTGGCCCAATTGACGCTGCGATGGCAACTAAGGGACAAGCCGTATTTGCAGCCAAATGTGCTGCCTGCCATAAAACTACCGACCAAAAGGTTGTCGGCCCGGGTTTAAAAGGCGTAACCGACAGGCGTACTCCTGAATGGATCATGAATCAGATTACCAATCCGGTAGAAATGGAACAAAAAGATCCTGTAGGTCAGGCATTGCTGGCAAAACATCTTACCCAGATGACATTTCAAAATGTGAGTGATGACGAGACTCGCCAGATACTCGAATTTTTAAGACAAAACGATAAAAAATAAACAACCAATCTTAAATCATAAGTTCATGAAACGTTCAATTTTTACTCTTTTCGCGCTGATGTCAGGCATGTCGGTGTTATTACTAACATATTCCTGCAAACCCGGCAAAATAGGGTCATCTGTAGACGCTGATGCCGCCCAAAAAGTTTATGTGGCGCCCGGCAAGTACGATGAAGTGTACGCATTTTTATCAGGCGGCTTTAGCGGCCAGGTTGCCGCTTATGGCATTCCATCGGGACGCCTGTTAAAGGTAATACCCGTTTTTTCACAAAACCCTGAGAATGGCTACGGTTATTCTGAAGAAACAAAACCCATGCTGAATACTTCGCATGGCTTTGTGCCATGGGACGATTCGCACCACCCCGAATTATCAAAAACCGATGGTGAGGATGACGGTCGCTGGTTGTTCATTAATGGGAATAATACTCCGCGTATTGCCAGGATAAACCTCGCCACATTTAAAACAGCGGAGATTATAGAATTACCAAACATCGGTGGTAACCATGCTTCGCCTTTCTGTACCGAAAACACAGAATACGTAGTTGGCAACACCCGTTTTAGCCAACCTTTGGATAACGCGAAAAATGATGTCCCGATAGGTAGTTACAAGCAAAACTTTAAGGGGGCGGTTTCATTCGTGAAGGTGGACAAAGATAATGGTGCCATGAAGCTGGCATTCCAGTTGATCGTACCTCCGTTCAACTATGATTTGGCACATGCTGGGAAAGGCCCTTCACATGACTGGATGTTCTTTACTTGTTACAATACGGAAGAAGCCCATACGCTGCTGGAGGTAAACGCCAGTCAACGGGATAAGGACTTTGTGATGGCCATCAACTGGAAAAAAGCGGAAGAACTGATCCTGGCAGGAAAAGGAACCAAAACTCCGGTCAAATATGCACATAACGTGTACAATGAAAGTACCCACACTGCTACTTCAACAATAGAAACCGAAACCCAAACATTGGATGTAACCAAATTTCCGGGGCTGGTTTATTACATGCCTTGCCCTAAATCGCCCCACGGTGTTGATGTAACCCCTGATGGCGAGAATATAGTTGCCAGCGGAAAGCTTGCTGCGGTTATCCCCGTTTTCAGCTTTCAAAAAATGTTAACTGCCATCGATAAAAAGGATTATGATGGAATGATAGACGGCAGCTTGCCGGTTCTTAAATATGAATCCGTACTGAAAGGTGAAGTTAAAAAGCCAGGCTTAGGCCCGCTGCACACTGAATTTGACGGCCAGGGATATGCATATACTACTATGTTCGTTTCATCAGAAGTTGTAAAATGGAAAATTGATAACCTGGAGATCATTGACAGGATACCTTCTTATTATTCGCCCGGTCACTTATCCATAGTCGATGGAGATTCCAAAAAGCCGTATGGCAAATATTTGCTCTCTTTAAATAAGATCACCAAGGATCGCTATTTACCAACCGGGCCTGAACTGGCACAAGCTTGCCAACTCATCGATATTACCGGAAATAAAATGAAACTCCTGCTGGATTTTCCGACAATAGGCGAACCCCATTATGCGCAAATGATCCCTGCAGAGAAGATCCTTAAAGACCAGGTGAAGTTTTTCAAGCTGGAGGACAACAAAAACGCTTATGTTACCAAATCTGAGAAGGATACCAAAGTAGTTAGGACCGGCAATAGGGTGGATGTTTATATGACAGCGATACGCTCACACCTTGCACCTGACAATATTGAAGGGATAAAAGTAGGTGACGAGGTTTATATCCACGTGACCAATTTGGAACAGGACTGGGATGTGCCTCATGGATTTGCCATAAAAGGTGCAAATAATGCTGAATTGCTGATCATGCCAGGCGAAACCTGTACGCTGAAGTGGAACCCGTATCAACAAGGTATTGTTCCGTTCTATTGTACCGACTTTTGTTCGGCACTGCACCAGGAAATGCAAGGGTATTTCAGGGTATCCCCCGCAGGTTCCAATACACCAATAAAATTTTCTATCGGAGAAAACCCGGTAACCCAATAAAGTCACTTTATAACGTATAGCGCCGTCAAGCGGCGGCGCTATGCGTTTACACTAAGTCTTAAGATTATGAAATCTTTAACGCGGGTGCTTACTATTATCAGTGCCACACTGATGCTCGGTGCTTATTTCCTTCCGTTGTGGCATATATTGCTGGATGCACCTCAATACCCAGAGGGACTTGAAATGAAAATCTGGCTAAATGGTCTATCGGGCAACATCACCCAGATAAATGGCTTGAACCACTATATAGGGATGAAATTTATTGTCGCAGATGATTTTAAGGAGTTTAAGGTCCTTCCCTATGTTTTCGGCGCGTTAACACTAATCGGTTTTGTTTCAGCAGCTGTTAAAAGCCGCAAGCTCTTGTGGGTATGGTTCATTGGTCTATGCCTGTTCGGGATAATCGGCTTCAGTGACTTTTACAAGTGGGAATATAACTATGGGCATAACCTTAACCCACACGCTGCGATTAAGGTTGACGGCATGAATTACCAGCCGCCGCTTTTCGGGTACAAACAACTGCTCAATTTCACAGCCGGGTCACTACCCGATACAGGTGGGATATTGGTAGGACTGGGCGGCGTATTAGCTGCTGCTGCACTTTTTTACAAACCTCGTTTAGTTCTAAATCAATCAAAATGAAAACGTTGACTTTGCTTTCGTTAATCATATTCGGTTTGCTTTCGGCTTGTAGCCGCGCACCAGAACCGATCGTCTATGGTAAAGATGCCTGCACGCATTGCAAAATGACCATTATTGATAAAAGGTTTGCTGCTGAAGTTATCACCGCAAAAGGGAAGATATTAAAATTCGACGCCGCCGAATGTATGGCCGATTTTCTGAAAGAAAACCAGGAGATTCAGTCAAATGAAAAAAGCATTTTCCTGGTAAGCGAATTTGATCATCCGGGACAGTTTGTAGATGCCCGGAAATCCTGGTTTCTGAATGATAATGCTTTATCCTCGCCGATGGGTGCGAATCTTGCGGCGTTTTCATCCGAAGCGGCTGCCAAAGCTTTGACAAAGGATAACTCAGCTAAAGTTTTTACCCTGGCAACATTGTTAAAATCGAAATAGTACAATAATGAAAACGACAATATTTAAAATAGCCCTGTTTTTGTTTCTACCCTTACCGGTGTTGGCGCGGACTATCGTCGTTTCCCCAAAAACCGCTGTATCGTCGTTAAAGCAGGCTGTTGATATGGCTGAAAATGGCGACACCATTATTGTTAAAAAGGGGCGCTACACTTCCTTCAACACATTGATCAACAAACAGCTGACTATTTTAGGGCAAAATGAGCCGGTGCTCGACGCTAATTTCCGGGAAGAAGTAATTACCATCACCAGCAACAATGTAAAGTTTGATGGTTTCGTTATCCAAAACTCAAAAACGGGTTCCATGCGCGATTTTGCGGGCATCAGGCTAAGCAATGTTGAATTTGTTACCATCAGCAACAATACGCTGTTGAATAATTTTTTTGGTATTTATTTGTCCAACTGTAAATACATCCAGGTATTACATAATGACGTTACCGGTTCACGAAATATTGAGAATTCAGGTAATGGCATCCACCTATGGAAGTGTAAAGAGATCCTGGTAAAAGGCAACCATGTTACCGGGCACCGGGATGGTATCTATTTTGAGTTCGCCAAGAAAAGTTTAATAGAAGACAACCTCAGCGAAAAGAATATCCGTTACGGCATGCACTTTATGTTTTCGGACGATGATATTTACCGCAATAACACCTTTAAGAACAACGGCTCCGGCGTTTCGGTTATGTATACGCGGCGCATCCAGATGCTCAACAACACTTTTATTGAAAACTGGGGAAGCTCCATCTACGGCATACTGCTGAAGGAAATTTCCGATTCCCGCATCGAAGGAAACCATTTCATACGCAATACAACCGGTATCTACATGGAAAACTCCGACCGCATTACCGTGCAGAATAATGATTTTGTGTCGAATGGCTGGGCCATAAGGGTTTTGGCCAGTTGTAATAGCGATCATTTTCAGCAGAACAATTTCAAAGGGAATTCCTTTGATGTCACTACCAATGGCACCCTAAAAGATATCTATTTTAATACCAATTACTGGGACAAATACGAAGGGTACGATCTGAATAAGGATGGTGTCGGCGATGTCCCATACCGTCCGATAAGCCTGTATGCACAGATCATCGAGCAGAATCCGCAAAGCGTAATGCTGATGCGGAGCTTTATTGTCAACCTGCTTGACAAGGTAGAAAGGGCTATTCCGTCAGTTACACCCAAATCAGTTATGGACGAGAAACCAAGAATGAAACCATGGAAAAGATAATTGAAGTTAAAGGGCTTAAAAAGTCATTTGGCCGGCTTGAGGTATTGAAGGGCATCGATTGTAGTTGCGAAGCGGGCGGGGTTATTTCCATTCTGGGGCCAAATGCATCAGGTAAAACAACATTGATCAAATCAATATTGGGAATGGTTATTCCGGACAGCGGAACGATCCTGTTCCACGGACAGCCCATCGCAAATACTTTCGACTATAAAAGACAGATCGGTTATATGCCGCAGATAGGGCATTATCCCGATAATATGAAGATTGGCCAGCTATTCAAAATGATAATGGATATTCGGCAGCAGGAGGCTTTGAATACCGACTTATTAAAAGCTTATCAGTTGGAGGGTATGTACAATAAAACCATGCGCACCTTATCGGGTGGTACGCTTCAAAAAGTAAGCGCAGCGCTGGCTTTTATGTTTGATCCGGATGTATTGATCCTGGATGAACCATCGGCCGGGCTTGACCCGCTTGCTGCCGAGGCACTAAAGGAAAAAATACTGGATGAAAAAAAGAAGGGCAAATTGGTGGTCATCACATCGCATATTTTGAGTGAAGCCGATGAAATTTCAGATCACATCATGTACCTGTTTGAGGGTAACATCAAATTTTATAAGACTTTGAAAGAACTGAAGGATGAGACCGGTGAACAAAAATTAAATAAGGCGCTAACCAAAATTTTAAGCTGATCGCCATGTTAAAAATTGCAAAATATATCATTCTCGATATCATCAGAAGTAAGGTACTTCTTGCTTATACATTGTTGTTATTGGCCATCAGCCTGACCATTTTTATGTCGGATGCCGATGTGACCAAAGGGCTGGTAAGTATTACCACCATAATATTGATCATCGTTCCACTGGTGAGCATTGTTTACGCTACGACATATTATTTTAACGCTTCTGAATTTACGGAGATGCTTGTATCGCAGCCGATCAGCAGGCGTGATATTTTGTTGGGTAAGTTTATCGGTATCAGCTGCTCCATTTTGGTCGCATTCATCGTTGGTGTTTGTATTCCGGTAGCCATATTCGCGTTTTCAGCGACTGGGGTAGCTTTAATGGTAACCGGCTGCCTGCTTACGTTGAGTTTTATCTCGCTTGCGTTCCTCACTTCAACACTTACCCGCGATAAGGCCAAAGGGATAGGGCTGGCGCTGATGTTGTGGTTCTATTTTTCGATCATATTCGACGGCCTAGTTTTGTTATTCCTGTACAGTTTCGCCGATTATCCTTTGGAAAAGGCAATGATCGTGCTTACTGCGCTGAACCCCATCGACCTTGCAAGGATATTGATCCTGCTTCAATTAGACATATCGGCACTAATGGGCTATACCGGGGCGTTATACCAGCAATTTTTTGGCAGTGGCTCAGGTATCGTTTTCTCGTTGGTAATGCAGTTACTCTGGATTATAATACCACTATTATTTGCTTTAAGAATTTTTAAAAAGAAAGATCTCTAATGAAAAAGTTATTTATACTTGCGGCTTTAATGATAAGCACACTATTGAGCGTTAAAGTAGTGGCAATGAGTATGCCATTAGAGCGTGACAGGCAAACTTCGTCGGAAAAACTGGTGTTGAACAACGGCGCTAAATGGAAGGTTGATAAGACCACCAATGCTAATGTCAAAAATCTCAAGACTATTTTGCAAGGAGCAGGCAGCGGGAACGATGTATCATTAAATGCTTATCACAAAACAGCCGGTGATTTACAATCGGGTTTAAATAAAATGATAGGAGAATGCAGGATGCAAGGCCCTGATCACCTGGCTTTACACAAATGGCTGGAACCTTTGATGGAGCGGGTAGCAAAATTAAAGCAGGCTTCGATAGTTGCGGTGGCATTCAAATCTTTTCAGGCTGTCAAATTGCAGTTGAACAGGTACGATCAATATTTTGAATTATAAATATGCTAAAACGAATAACAGCGTGGCTATTAATTATCTCGGTTTTAACCGTTAATTACTCCCGGCTGTTTGTTTATGCAGGTTTCAAATTAAATCAAAGTTATATCGCCGCCAACCTGTGCGAAAACCGCAACAAGCCTCAAATGCATTGCAATGGCAGGTGTTATTTGATGAAGAAGATAAAGCAGGCCGAAGAAAAGCAAAACAATGCTGCGCGCGAATCGCAAAAAGACCTTTTGCAGGAAGCTTATCACGAAGCCAGTCCCAAAGTAACGTTTTATATCCAATTGTTACAGATAGTCACCATTCCCTATAAGCAAATTACACCTCAAAAAGGCTACTGTACTATTTTTCGTCCTCCCCAGCTAGGTTAATCCTTAACTGCTACACTTTTCCGCGACAGGTTTACTGACGAATTTGTGCACATCGGCTCACAAGGTTTTGCCCAGGCTATTGCCTAATCTCGTCGTTCGAAATAGTTTTCACAATCTTAAAATAAGTGATTTTTTTGAGAAGTCATTTGAATATCAATGGCTTTGAATTAAGTATAATAAAATGAATACATCCAAATTATTACTATTGCTTATGCTGACTTTTTTAACAAGTCAACTGGCAATGGCGCAACATATATTTAAAGGCACCGTGGTTGACAATGCCACCCATCAGCCTCTCGATTGTGCCTGCATACGCGCTAATGGCAAACTTTGCTGTTCCGATAAAGAAGGGTATTTCCAGATCTCATTACCCTCAGATACAACCACCTTAAGCGTTACCTATTTAGGATATACCACAAAGATTTTATCTGCCAAAAACGCGGATGGCCCAATTACGATTGGGATGGACCACGGGCAGGTCGACCTGAACGAGGTGATTATTGCACCATCACTATGCGGCAGTGCCTTCCATACCTTAAGCACTTTGGATCTTCGGTTGCGCCCCATAAATTCATCGCAGGACCTGATGCGTTTGGTACCCGGTTTATTTATCGCCCAGCACATGGGCGGCGGCAAGGCCGAACAAATATTTATACGCGGCTTTGATGCAGATCATGGCACCGACTTAAATGTTTCTGTAGATGGAATGCCGGTCAATATGGTGTCGCATATTCACGGGCAGGGTTATGCAGACCTGCATTTCCTGATCCCCGAAACGGTAAAGAATTTTGATTTTGGCAAAGGCCCGTATTATGCGGGTTACGGGGACCTGGCCACAGCCGGATATTTAAGTTATGCAACCAAAGACGCCCTTGATAAAAGCATGGTCAGTTTGGAAGCAGGTGAGTTTAATACTTTCCGCATTGCGGGCATAGTTGATCTGCTCAGTAGTAAAGCCAAACAAAACGGAGAAAACGCATACATTGCCGGTGAATATAACTACACAGACGGCCCTTTCAAGTTGCCCGAACATTATAAAAGAGCTAACCTGTTTGGCAAATACACAAAACAACTAAATATTGATAATAAACTGTCATTAAGCGCGTCAACATTCAGCACAAGCTGGACACCATCGGGTGAGATACCCAAACGGGCTGTGGACGCTGGCACTACTGCGCTTAACGATAATGGCAGCCCCATTAAAATTCCGTCTGCTCCGGTTGTTATTGACCGGTTTGGAACCATTGACAGCGCACAGGGTGGCCAATCAACCCGATTAAATGCTATCGCCAAACTAAATACCGATCTGAAAAATAATTGGACACTTGAAAATGAGCTGTATTATACTCATTATTCATTTTTGCTGCATGTGAACTCTACTTTTTTTGCTACCAATAGTGTCAATGGCGATCAAAGACAGCAGCAGGAAGCAAGGGATATGTTTGGCTATAATGGAAAACTAACTAAGGTTAACTATTTTGGTAATACCACGCTCACTTCCACGCTTGCATTAAACAACCGTTTTGACCGGACCTATGGTACAGACTACAGCCACGTAACCGAACAGTATCAATTTTTGAACAACATTGCTCATGGCGATATAAGGCAAAATAACACCGGTGTATATTTGGATGAAACACTGGAAAGCGGCAATTGGTTATTCGATGCCGGCTCAAGGATCGACTATTTTAATTTTAATTATCATGACACGACAAAAACCACTCTTATAGTTAGCCCTAAAATAAATATTCAGTATACTTTCAATAACCAATTACAGTTATACCTGAAAGCCGGCAATGGCTTTCACTCTAACAATGCCATCGCAGTCATCGGTAACAATGGTTTACAAACTACCCCGGCGGCTTATGGAGCAGACCTCGGCCTGACATGGAAGCCCATACCTCATCTATATGTTAACGCCGCTTTGTGGTACTTGTACATGCAACAGGAGTTTGTTTATACCGATGATGGTGACATTGCTGCAGGCGGCAAAACCAAAAGGGAGGGTATTGATATATCCGCACGTTACCAACTGGCCAAATGGCTGTTTGCCGACCTGAATGTGAACATGGCGAAGCCAAGGTTAGCTGATAGTTTAGCAGGGCATGGGTATTTGGCGTTAGCCCCCACATTCACCAGTACCGGAGGGCTTGATTTTAAATTTGCCGATGGCATAAATGGCGGATTGAGTTACCGTTATATGCACAGCAGGCCTGGAAATAATACGAATACGTTGATGGCCGATGGGTATTTCGTAACGGACCTTAAAATAAATTATACGCAAAAGAGATATGAAATCGGCCTGTCAATAGAAAACCTGCTTAACACCAAATGGAACGAATTTGAAGCGGAGCAACTAAGCCGTTTAAGAGGCGAACCTGCACCGGTTGACCAAATGAGCTTTACGCCGGGGACGCCGCTCTTCGCGAAATTGAGAGTGGTTGTTTTCTTTTAATAATTTATTAGTAACGGATCGCGAGGGTAACGTTTCGGGTAACTTTTTGCTTTTTAATTTGCAAATACCTGCAAGTAATGCCTATACGAATGGGCCGTTTCGATGGAAGCTTTTAACACAAGGTTGTAGCAAAATTCCGGCAAATTGCTTTTTTGAGCAAAACCCCTGATTGTGCAAATCAACAAAGTGGCAAGAAGAAAATATTTTGTTTTGATCGTCATTGAAATCTTTTTAAGGCCCACTGGATCGGGTGAATACTTCTCACATCTAATATAGGACTACATGCCGTTAATCGCCTTTACTTTGGCAGAATAATCATCCAGTGTCTTGCCTGATGGTTTCTGATTGCCGCTATCCTTTATAAGGGAAGCGATCTCGTTTTCGAGATGATTGTCGATGTCACCGGGATAGGGAGCGCCAACACCCATCTGTTCGGGCCAAAGCCTGGCTTCCTCTACTTTTTTTGAGGCTTGTTCCAAGTGGCCCTTTTTGATCAATTGCAATGCCAGTATAAGTTTAGTTTGCTCATATAGTTTGTGACCATCCCTGGCCCCCTCATACGGCAGTACTTGCAACTGATCAATCACTTTTTCAGAAGCACTGTAGTCGTTGTTCAGCATCAGGCAACGCACGTACAGCATGCCCATGATGTAGTTGCTATTATGCATTTTATAGTAAGACTGGATAACGTTTAAGGCCTCAGCGTTATGTCCCACTTTGATAAGCTCTTCAGCGAGCGCCTTACGATATCGCCATCCATCAGGGTCGAGTTTGACTGCCTTTTGCAAATTGTCCATCCGACCTTGCGTATCGCTTGAATCGCATAACCGGGCACGATAGACATAATATGGGGCATAATCGCTTACATCGTCGCTCTGTGCAATTGCCTGCTTTGCCTTTTCGCAATCGTGAGCCGACTCGCAGATAAGTGATAAATAATAGCCGGGTTTCCAGTCGTGCGAGTTTTGTAAGGCCCATTCCATTACCGGTGCGCTTTGCGCGCGGAACGGGAATATAAGGTAAGCATTGCCCTTTTGGGCAATGTCTAACCATTTGCCAGCACCGGTATCATTACGGTGCAACCAGGCCAGCCAATATTCAATCTCGTTATCCTTTTGCGGTGTCGTTTCGAGCACGAGTTTGCTATCATTATAAAGACCGAGGTCGCTATACCAAACCGCGAAATCGAGATACGTTTGTTGAGGAAGCTCGTCGCGGATCAAGGAAGTAAATGCAGTTTTTGTTACCTCCGATCTATTATTACGGTATTCTTCGAAACGGATGAAATGATTGAAAGGGTCAATACTGTTGATCCTCGCTGCCGTATTGGCGACCAAATCCTGTTTATTCATCAATCGCGCGGCTAAATATTGCAGCTGCAGGGCCGTAACGTTTTCGGCATTATAGATCAGGCTTTTTGACGCATAGTTATATGCTTCCTGGTATTTTTGCTCCCCGATCTTAATTTTGGCCAGTTCAGTGCAGGCAGCGTCGCGGTATTCGGCGGTAAGCGTGGCGGCTTCAAAACCGTCTTCGGCATCGTAAAGTTTACCAAGTTTGATCGCCGCAAGTCCATAGTAGTAATTTGACATGCCGTTGTAAGTATCCAGGCTTAAAGCTTTTCGGGCATAATCAAAAGCAGATTGGTATTCCATCTTTTTATATTGCAGCAGGGCCATTTCAGCCAGCGCGGGGATAAAGGCGGGTTCAAGCCCAAGCGATTTGTGAATGCTCGCCTCGGCTTCGGCAAAGTAACGTGTGCCTTCCTGGTATTTGCCTTTGAGATAGAGTCCATAGGCTGAATTATTGTCGATATCGGCCAGCGGTTTCGTCGGGCGACTCAAAACCCTTTTCGTGCTGTCACTTAAAACAAGTTCACAACTGCCGAAGACGATCTTATCGATCTGTTGACCGTTCACAAGCGTTATGTGTTCTTCCAGGTTTTGTAAAGGCTCCAGGCTTACAGATTTATTCAGAATGACCTTACCACCTTTATCTGTTACCTTCAGCGTATCCTTAACAGGCCGTACCGAAGAGAAATAGATAGTAGCTATCCTATCTTTTTGCTTAATGTTGAGTACACCACTGGTGTCGGCTACGGCAACGCCGCCTGTGTGGCTGTAAGGGTACCAATATTCCTTCCAAACATCGGTTTGGTAAGGCGCAAAGCTGAATTGCTTATAAGGCGTTACCACACTTTCCTGTATATTCTGAATGTAAAGCCTTCCGCTTTGCAGTTCGGTATACTGTCCTGCATTATCGTTCAGTAGCTTATCCCAAATGGCTCCGCTGCGTGCCTTGCCCCAAAGGAAAATCTTCTTGCCTATTTTGTCCTCCCGCGCAGCATAGTGGATCATGCCGTAATCGCCGTTCTGCCAGTACCCACCCCAATATTTGCTGTAAGCGCCGGTGATGTGGTACGACTGGCTCCCTCCAAAATCATTCTGCTTATAAAAGGAAATATTTCGGTTGTGTTCTTTATCGTATGGCCATTCGAACGACTTTCCGTCGTGAAATAAATGGTTCGTTCCGGGTTCTATAAACTCGAGATCGTCATCGGCTTTTACGGCCAGGTTCATCCAACTGTAATAAGGCTGGTCTTCGCCGGTTTTGTTATGCCAAAATGCCCGCGTAGTGAAATAAGCTTTGTCCTTCTCTAATTTGATCTCCAGGTTCCACCGGGTTTGCGTGAGCAGGTCGAGCAGGCTGAGCGTACAGCTTACGCTGCCGTCGGCATTCTTTTTAATAACATAATCAACGGCATTGGCAACGCCAGGCGTATGGCCGATGATACCAAAATTGGCCTCAATACCGCCGCTGGTCCATGCACCGCGCATGGCAATATCCCTAAACTTAACCACATCATTCTGGTAAATGAACGCCCGGTTGTTTTTCTTATCGATTGCCGTCCATATCTTGCCGCCGATTTGCGGCATCACCCACAGTTTAATATAATCGTTCTCCAGTTCAACAACGTTCCATTTTTGTTTGACGGGCTTATCGGTAAATCCGTCAAAACGGAAATAAGGATAAACATTGGTAGGATTCGCTATCGGGTTAGGGTCCGAAAACGGGTATGTTGTAAATTCTTTTTCGCTTTCCTTTATCGTCGCGTCACTTTGCGCAGCAACCGTTAGTCTGACCTGGCAAAGCCCGCAAATCAAACTTGCTATTATCCAATATTGCTTTTTCATCGTCTAAAAAATGATTATATCTGCATTTTTATTTGAGTATCAGTAACCAGCCTTTGCCCTTTTGTACAGGTATTTCGTCGTTCACGCCGAATGTGCCTCCGGTCTGAAAATTCGTGATACCGGGCGCCGTCAAAGTTGCCTTTGAAGGGTCGATGCCCAGCGATTTCCAGTCGATATTGAGTTTTATTTTTGTGTCACCGGCCGCCCAACTCGCGATGGAGATCAACACTTTTTTGTCCTTCACATATATGGTCGCCAGCACATCATTGTTATTGGTTTTTACCGGGTTGTGGCTCACCCAGTAACCGATCATGCGGCTGCCCCTTATGCCAAACTCATCCCATACATGCCAAATGGCACGGGGGTCTGCGTTATCAGACCATGGCATACGGTTAGTCATGCCAAAAACCATACCTCTCCACGGGTTACCCCCACCCTGCAGCATTTCGCCCATCAGGCCGTAAGGAATTCCGGATACTTCAACCATGAAGAAATTTGGGTCATTCTTTTCATAGTCAAAATACTCGCCAAACCACAGGCGGTTCAGGTACGGGAAATGCTCCAGGTAGAGATTAGCGCTGTTATTAAAACCATCGCTTTTATTGTACTGGTTGGCCGAATGCAAGTCAATAATACCCGGATGTCCGTTTTGCGTAAGAACGCGTTTGACACGTTTCATCGTGGTGCGATCGAAGGCAACGTCATCAAGGTATATTCCGTCGATACCCACATTATTAACCAGCCAGTTCATCCCTTCAACATAATAGTTATGCCATCTGCTCAAGCCGCTGTTGATGATCGCAGCGTCGTGTTGTTCGGGAACGTACCAGGCCGCGATATAATCGCCTCCCAGGTGCTCCTGCAGCCACGAGTAGCCACCGCCTTTACCCGGAGAATATATCTCGTGGCCCAGGCTGCGCATCGGGAAAATCTCGTAGGCGCTGTTTGAAAGCTCGCGCACGGTATTATATATCTTAACTTTAAGGCCTAATTGGTGCGCCGAGTCAATGTAACTTTTCATGTGGGGCCACGCAATGAACGGATAATTGATATACGGATTGATGGCATTTCCGTGGTGAATGTTAACCACAGTCGCCCCCGTCATCTTAATGCTGTCCACAGGAGTGTACTTATGATAGAAACGTATGTCCCACTGCTGTTCGGTATTGAGCGGGTGGAACGGCGTTATCATCAGCGTAAAATTATAGTAAAGAACATCGCCTTTTTTCATGCTCCGCCCGCCGCTGTAACTGGTTACGTCGGTGCCGTTTGTATTTTGGTCAATGTTGATGCCGCCTTTGCCCCCGTTGCCCCATGAGGCAGGCAACAGCAGCGGTTTGGACAAGTAAAAATTGGTGTTTAGCGGACGAACATATTTTTCGTCGCGAAGTGAAAATTGAAGCCCGGCATTTACATTACCAACCCACGCGCCATCCTGGTTTTTATGGGCAACATCCCATTTCCACTGGTAACTTTCGGGCAGTTTGGTGCCTTTCTCGTTAAGGCCCATCATATAGCGCGAAGCCGATTTGCTGAACGGAATAACCATCCGGATATCATCCAGGTTCGCATCTTTTAAGGCAGTGATCTTAACTTCATAATTGATGAAACCGTCAAACTCCAGGCGGCCGTTAACGCTCATGCTCAGGTCGCTGGTCTTATTGGTACTGGCCCAGGTTACTGTTCCCGGTCCCGTTTGTTTAATACTCAGTTTCCCGCTTTTCCATTTCTCCGCTTTGCCATCGCCTTTTACAGTAAATTCAAACGGATGGGCGAGAACATGATTTGGCGCGGCGCCGATACTTGTCATTTCTTCCGTAAAGTAGGTATCGATGGCATTCGGGAAGCCATTTTCATTTAACGTTAATTTACGACCCAACAAGCTGATGGTATGCTGATTAACCTTTAAGGGAATATAAGGTGCAATCACTGTGTTCTGCTGTGCCAGCGTCGAGTTGAGCCAGGTAAGGCGGGTTTGTTTCCAGGGTTCGCCCACCCCTCCGTCGGCCAGTACTCTGTCCTGAACGGAGATTTTGACATTAACAACCTGCGGCGACTGACCTGATATGGTCACAGTAGCCGTTCCTGTATAAGTACCCGCTTTTGCGGATGCCGGGATATTAACAAGGCACCACATGGCCTGGATATGCCCTTGCTCAACATCCACTGTTTTGCTTAACGGCCTCGCGTTGGCGGTTATGCCATCAGTATTAAGACAGCTCATTTGCGATACAGGAATGAGGTTTCCCGCGGCATCTTTCAATGCGCTGAACTGCACTTTAACATTGTCCAGCTTTTTTGCAAATGCATAAATGCCGAGTTGATAAGCAAAATACTCACCCCGGGAAGCAGTATCGATAAAGCTTAAATCATTTTCTTTCCCTATCCAGCGCTGCGGCAAAATGGTATCCATTTTTATGGGATAGATACGGTTCTCGGGAAAGATAAGATAGGGTTTCTGACCGGCATTTTTGATCACCGCGGCCTCATCTGCTGGAGTAGCGATCACCTCCATCGGGTAGAAGCTGTTCAGCGCGTCAAACGACTCGAAATAATCTACTTTTACACTTGCTTTTGCCGGCGATACCAGCGATTGTTCCCAATCGGCAGTTGCCGTGTTGGTCATTTTATTATAGACAGCGTCGGGGTAGTTGACTGATTTTTTGAGTTCGTAAGGTAAAAAATATACATAGTAGGTTCCCGCTCCCGAAACGGGTTCGAAGTCGATTATACCTTCCATCGGGCTTACATTCTTTGCTTTTACATTATTTATTTGTTGACCTGTTTTCGCATCTACAACAATGACTTGCTGATCGGGTGTCATTTTACGGCACCGCCATGGAATCACCGCTTCTGCAACTTTGCCTTCACTCGTCACAGTAACAACGGCTCGTTGATTGCCTAACTTATCGGGATTCCAGCTCTTGCTTCCATTACGGTAGAGCATTCCCTGAGCGTTTGCCATATTGGCGATCAATATCGGTAGCCCTGCAAGCAGCAGGAATAAATGGTATCTGCCTTTTTTCATTTTTTGAGCGATGAATTGGTTAGTAAATCTATTTTTTCTTCCAGCCGGATCAGCTGGTTTAGTAAGGTCAATTGATTTTTGGCGCGGGTAAGGTTTTGCCCTTCGTAATCGATATGGTAATAGATATCGCCGTTCAAATGATCGGTCAGGAAACGGATGGCCTGCATATAGATCATAAATTTACCTGCGTAAATGAAGTACTCTTTCTCGATGGTTGTAAGTTCGCCGCCCATCTCGGAGAGGTACCCGTTAATGATCGCATCCAGGCACTGCTCATCAATTTTGATCTTTGACAGATCAGCTTCATCCTCATTTACCGGCGACAAGTAAGTGCGCATCATGTCGCCTGCGTCACTTATAAAATAGCCGGGCATTACGGTGTCCAGGTCAATCAGGCATACGCCCTTCCAGTCATCATCGAACAGCACGTTGTTGATCTTTGCATCGTGATGGATAACCCGTACAGGAAGCTTGTTGCTGCTCACAATATGATTATAGGTTACCAGGATATCGCTGTGATCCTTCACTTGCCCGATGGCCCATGCAGCCTCCCTTAATTTTTCAGGATCGGCATTTTCAAGGGCTTTATCAAATTGGTCGTAACGCAGATTAAGATCGTGGAAAGACTGGAGGGTATTTTTTAGCCTCGACGGATCAAAATCCTTTAAAAGGCACGTAAATTTGCCGAATTGCTTCGCGGCCTCATACGCCTGTTTATAACTACTTACCTCGTTAATGCTTCTTGAATCCCGGATAAAGGGAAATAGTCTGAACGTGCCCTCCTCCGTTGTCACAAGGGATAAGCCATTCAAAGCCGGCAATGGGGCAACAAAAAGGTAGTCGGGGTGTTTTTCCTCAAAATATGATTGCAACAATAAAAGATTTTCGACGATAGATTCCGGTCGCTGAAAAACATCGGTATTGATCCTTTGCAGGATATAATCGTGCTCGCCATGGACCTTCCAGGTACGATTGATCAAACCAAAACCATATTGCTCTACCTGGTGGTTTGATGAGTTAATTCCAAATTGTTTCAGGATTTGATTTAGCATTTGCGAAACTTATTTCGACCAAACATATGTAACCGGAAGCGAATAAAATTACGCAAACGTTTGACCCTTTTTGCTTCGGCGGCAGCCCCTTGTGAATTTTAGTGCTTTATATTTTCGACCAGCTGCGATTCGACGATACTGGTGTAATAAGCGCTTTGCTCTTTAATGGCGTTTTCTTTTCGGGCAAGCAAATCGAGCAGTATTTCGGCAGCCTTCTGGCCCTGCAGGTGCGGGAACTGTTCGACCGAGGCAATTGGAATATGATCCATGTAATTGACGAGTGGCAGATTGGCATAACTCACAAACTCGATATCCTTGTTAATCTCCAGGTCGAGGTTGCGGACGTGCTTTATGGCAAACAGGGCGACGTAGTCGTTAAAGGTGACCATCGCAGTGGGTTTTCGTTTGTTATTCAACAACTCATTAAGCGCTGCCCTTGTACCTTCTTCGGTCAGATCACAGTTAACAACCAGGGAAGGATCAAATTTGAGCCGATTTTTGACCATCGCCTTTATATAACCCTCGCGGCGCTCATTGGTAGCGAATAGCGTTGTGGGCCCGTTAATCATGCCAATGGCGCGATGGCCTCTTTTAAGCAGGTAGCTTACCGCTTCTATGGTACCCGTTTCCATATTGCATGCCACGTAATGGATATTTTGAATAGGTGGTATACGGTCAAAGAACACCACCGGGATATCGTATTTTTTCAGCATATCGAAATGGTCGTATTTTGACGTGTTTTTGGCGACAGACACGAGTAGGCCATCAACCCGGTTATTTTTCATTTTTTCGATCAGTTGCCGCTCGCGCTGCTCATCATCGTGCGATTGACCGAATATTACTGTGTAGTTTTTGTGGAAGGCTACATCTTCGATAGCGCTTATAGCAACCGAAAAAAAGGTCTCTGTTAACTCCGGCAGAATAACACCTATGGTAAAGGTTTTGCCCTTCTGAAAGAAAATGGCACTTTGGTTCGGTTCGTAATTAAGCTCGCGGGCAAGTTTTTTGATCTTTTCGCGGGTGACGATACCGATACTGGGATGATCATGCAGGGCCCTGGAAACCGTAGAGACCGAAAAATTCAGAATTCGCGCTATTTCCTTAATGGTAACCTGTCCCGTCATGTTCATTAATTTGCTTTGCCGCGCCTGTGGGGAACGATCCGGATCAAAATTCCTGTATTGCTTTGACAAATATAGGTTTGTGCAGCCTTTTTGCAAACGTTTGCGTTGTAGTTTAGGGTTATAGTATATGATGCTCTGCGTATAAATCTCTAATTTCATCATCAGACCCTCATACTATAATGAAAGAAAAACTATTGATCATTGGCGCCAATGGACAGATCGGTACGGCGCTGGTTCCACGTTTGCAACAGATTTATGGCGAGCATTGCGTCATTGCCTCAGATATCAGCCGACCGCCTGACGAGCATTGCATTTTTGAGCAACTGGATGCAACCAATGCCGCCAGTTTATCGGACGCGATCAGGAAACACGGCATTACCCAGGTATACCACCTGGCGGCAATCCTTTCGGCACGCGGCGAGGCCGACCCGGTGTGGGCGTGGAACATCAATATGCAAACACTGCTGAATGTGCTGGAGGCAGCGCGCGGTTTCGGGCTAAAAAAGGTGTTTATCCCGAGCTCAATAGCCGTTTTCGGACCTTCGTCCGGCAAGTACATGACGCCGCAGTTCGCAACCCTTGAGCCCTCCACGGTTTACGGTGTGGGCAAGGTTGCTGCCGAAAACTGGTGCTCCTACTATTATCAAAAATACCAGGTCGATGTACGTTCACTGAGGTATCCCGGTGTTATCAGCCACCAGTCGATGCCGGGCGGCGGCACTACTGATTACGCAGTCGACATCTTTCACAAGGCTATGCTCGACGGGCATTATACCTGCTATTTAAGGCCTGATACTATGCTACCGATGATCTATATCGATGATACTTTGCGTGCAACGATCGAATTAATGGAAGCACAGGCAGATCGCATTTCCGTAAGAACATCGTACAACCTGTCGGGGCTCAGTTTTACACCAGAAGAATTACACCAGGCTATTTGTAAAAAACTACCCGATTTTAAAATCAGCTACCTGCCCGATTTCAGACAAGCTATTGCCGACTCGTGGCCCGCCAGCATCGACGATACCCTGGCACAATACGATTGGAACTGGGAACCTGAATTTGATCTGAAAAAAGTAACAAACGACATGTTTTTGCATTTAATGTACCCTAAGGCCTTATCTTGCTAATTATTTAACATACTCCCATGCCACAAGAAAAATTGAGCTCTGCAAACACTAACACTGTCAGGCTAACCAAGAGAGAGGACACCCCCATTTCAAAAAACGGCCCGGGCCCTATTTTTATCATAGGTATATTGTTTTTTATCTTCGGTTTTGTAACCTGGACCAACTCAATCCTGATACCTTACCTCAAAATAGCCTGCGAGCTTACTCCCGCGGAAGCATACCTGGTTACGTCGGCATTTTACATTGCTTATCTCGTTATGGCTGTTCCTTCAGCCATGCTACTCAAAAAAATAGGGTTTAAAAATGGGATGTCGGTAGGTCTGCTGATCATGGCGGTCGGCGCTGTTATCTTTATTCCAGCCGCACTTACCCGGCAATACCCGGTTTTCCTGGGTGGTTTATTTATACAGGGAACCGGGTTAGCAGTGCTTCAAACAGCGTCCAATCCCTACATTACCATTTTGGGTCCGCTGGAGAGTGCTGCGAAACGAATAAGCATCATGGGCATCTGCAACAAGGTGGCGGGGGCCATAGCGCCAATCCTTTTGGGATCGATCATTTTGAAAGACGCTGACGCGGTGGATGCGCGTGTAAAAACCATGGCGTCGTTGGAAAAGGCAACGGAATTGGACACGCTTGCGCACCAGGTAATTGTTCCCTATCTCGTGCTTATGGGTGTACTGATCTTACTTGCTGTTTTTATCTATTTCGCTCATTTACCCGAGATCGAAGCCGAAGGAAGCGACGCTGGCAATTCTAATTCTGCCGAAAAACAAAGCATTTTTCAATTCCCGCATCTGATGGTGGGTGTATTGGCATTGTTTGTTTACGTTGGTGTTGAGGTACTTGCGGGTGACTCTATTGTATTGTATGGGAAAAGCATGGGGGTTAGCCTATCTACATCGAAATTCTTTACCGCTTGCACACTAAGTAGCATGATCATCGGTTATATCATTGGCATCATCTGCATACCGAGATATTTTAAACAGGATAAAGCACTAACTGTGTCAGCCGTTTTAGGCGTTATATTCTCCATCATGGCGCTAACTTTACATGGATATGCCTCTATATTCAGCATTGCGCTGCTCGGTTTGGCCAACGCCCTGATGTGGCCGGCGCTTTGGCCGCTCTCGATCAAAGGATTGGGCGGTTTTACTAAAACAGGCTCAGCACTGCTGGTAATGGGTATTGCGGGCGGTGCGATCATACCGCCGTTATATGCATGGTTGTCGCAAAGCTGGGGTACCCAGCATGCCTACGTGATCCTAATCCCTTGTTATCTCATTATCGCTTATTTTTCGGTGTGGGGGCATACGCTGAAAGCAAAGCATTGACCCTAAATAAAAAAGGAGGCGCTACACACAGCGCCTCCCGATCATCAACCAATCAACCAAACTTACGCTCAAGTTTATCTTTAATAGCCCGGCTCTTTGCCTTTGTTTTTCCAATATGCTGCGATGGGTTTATACGGGCCATATTTGTGCTGCTGTTCTGAGAACGGATCTTTGAACGGCCCCCTATCGTAATCTATTGCCTTCTCTTCCGGGTTCGGATACTGATATTCTTTCACAAACGGCCGCTGATGTATCTTATCATCATTGATAAATGCTGCCACGTCGAGCGCCTGGGCTGATGACAGAAACGGCTTATCATGTGTCGCTTTATCATAAGGCATGTTAGACACTAACCATTGAGCCATCTTTACGATGCGGTGCATACTGGAGCCTGGCTGATAAGCTTTCGGCCCCCAAAGCGGCGGATATTGATAAGCTATGTTATTCAGGGCCATCTTGCCTTCGCCATTGTCGCCATGGCAGCGCGCGCATTCGGCAGCGTATAACATGCCCCCGTTGACCGGAGATGCCGCTGTATCGGGCAGCTCAATATTGACGTTTTTTAACCCTTTGGTACTCTTGCTTACATTTGATGAGTCGCTCAACCACTTCAGGTAAGACATAATTCCGATCATTTCTCTGCTGTCAAGCGGAAGTGGCTTGCCCAGATGCGGGTGCATGATGCAGTTATTTATCCGCTCGGCCAATGAGAGCACCTTCCCTTCACGTGCCCTGTACGAAGGATAGTTGCGGAATGCGGTCACCAGGTTTAACGAAAACGGTTTGGTACCTGCATCCTGGTGGCAATTGGTACAGTTCATTTTATTATTCGTGTATCTGCCGTTCACGCCATCGGGGCCGATATAATAAGCTGTACGCAACAACAATTGCCTGCCGTACCTGATGGCGTCGCCATATTTCCCGACCGGGATCTTAGTCGTGTCGACTCTTACCACCGAATCGGCTTTAATCGCGTCGGGCAGTGTATTTTCCGGCGTGTCGCCTTTGCCCTGGCTGCATGATGCATAAAACTGGAACATGCCTACGGCAATTAATAAGTATATAGTGTACAAATAGCTCTTTTTCATCTTTCTCATTTTTTTTGTCGATGATTATGGTTTCAGGTATGGATCAAGTTCACTGCCTCTGATAAACTCGGCCCGATAAGTAGGCATAGCTGTTTCCATTGTCCACAGCAATGTGCCTTTCCGGTTGGTCAGCACCACGACATGTCGCTTTGAGCAGCATACCAGCACCGATGTATCGTTAATCATATAGGCACTGCCCATTCGTCCGTTAAATACTTCTTTAGGCAGCAGGATGTGCATATCGATCCGTGCGCTTTGGTTCTTTTCGTCCATCTTCAACGTAAATACACCCGACTGTTTCTTTGCAACACCATTATCAAAGAACATCAGGTCGCCCTGCTGATTGATGTGCACGGCGTGCGCCTGTGTAAAATCGCACTCAGCGGGCTTGTTAATGGTGCCGCCTTTGCCCAGCTTCCAAATCACTTTACCGGTATGGGCATCCACTTTCCATATTTGTCCCTTGTTGTAAAATGAAATGAGATAGTTGCCATCCTTGTCAAAATTCAGGCTATTGGCGTGCATCCAATCTTTCCGGGTTTTTAATAAACTCTTGTCCTTTAATGGGTCAAGCACATCAAACACACTCCAGCTCCACAATTTCTTACCCGTGTTATCCATCACGATGATCCCGTCGCCGCTCACCGAATCTTTTTTACCGCCGCCTATGGAGCTTAGATCCATCACCCGGGGGTCGACAATAATTGATACCAGCTGGCCCTTGTCGTTCCTGATGATCTCATGATGTATGCTTTGTTTAAAATCATTTTGCCCTTTTTTCAAATGCAAAACTGTATCGCCCCTCAAGTTGATTTCAAGGATCTCGTGTCCGTAGCTGGTAGGTTCGTCGTTACCTCCCATAATGGAAAGTATAGTGTGCTCTTTTGTAAAATGAATAACTTTAAACCCAAGTCCGTCCACCATGTGGTACCACCGGATATTGCCTTTTTTGTCGACGAAATAGGCCACCCCGGGAGCGTATCTTTTGTTGATAAGCATTAGCCCGGCAGCAAATTGCGCCGGTAGTGTGATTGATTTGGTACTGTCGGCCTTAAACTGCTCATTCAAAAACATCGGCAGAGCATTTGTTTTGAAAGTGTAAGTCTTGCCCGTGCTTTTTACACCATTTTTTGTTGTGATTATGTGATAAGCATAATCCGATTGAGGCGCAACATTGCAAAGTACAAATGAGTGTTTTTGTGTATTGTGCGATGATAGAGAGCGAAGCTTTTCTTTCGCGCCTCCTCTTGCTTCCCAATACTCAATAAAGGCATCGGCGGGCTGATCTGTCTTCGCATCGATCTGAATCTTAAGCTGGTTATTGTTATGCAACCCTACCTTAATCTCCTCCACATACACCTTCCCGTCACCGGTGCACCCGGTAAAGAAGGCAGAAGCGATCAGCATCGTAAAACATCTTGTAACCCACTTTTTCATTTTATTACTTTTTCTATGTTGTTAGAAACAATTCATCAAGACGGGGGCATTTTGTGCCCCCTGTCTTGATGAATGAAATCAATTGTTGTAGTTATTGTCTTCTGCCCGCATTGCTCAGATTATGGTTGATATTAAGCTGGTTGAGCGGGTATGGGAAATATTGATCCCGTGGCATCTGGATGCTCGGCGACTGCCCTATTCTACTCAGGTAAGCGTTCACCACAACATCGTATTTACCCATACGGATCAGGTCGGCACGGCGCTTGCCTTCGTAGAAGAATTCCCAGCCACGTTCCTGTAGCAGCGCATCCCTCAACGAAGATTGAGTGAGGCCGGCTAATGAAAGCAATGGCGCATGCGATCTTCCTTTAACCTGGTTGATCAGGTCGATACTTTCCTGGTTAGGGCCATTCAACTCATTCAATGCTTCTGCGCGGCACAGTAAAACATCAGCGTAACGCAAGATGTCCACACTGTGTCCGTCATAATAGCCTTGTGTGCCGTTTGGATCAGCATATTTCATTGTAGCCACGTCCGGCATATAGAAAATGCCGGCAGGGGGTGTTGCACCGATAGCTGGTGGTTGCTCATGCACCAGGGCGTCGGTACCGGTATAGGTGGGGAAGAACTCCTGTTTACGGTCGTCAGCGCTGTCGAAGCTGTTATAAAAATCCCAGGTCACGGCATAATACTGCCACCGGTTAAGGATTACCGGGTGATTAAGCGGACCGAAGTGATTCAATAACTCTGTGCCGTTAACGTTGGCGTCGCTCAATACCGAAAAGATATTCTCCGAACAGAATTTATTCGCTTCGGCAAACAGGCCAGGGTATGAAGGGTACAGGTGGTAAATACCCAGGTCCATTACTTGCTTAGCAAGGTCAGCGGCTTTTTGCCACTGGTGCTGGCGCATGTACAGCTTCATCAATAAGCTCATAGCCGCACCTTTGGTCGCCCGGCCTGGATCGCTGGTTTTGTAAATACCGTTATTATCATAGCTAACAGGTAATGAACCGATGCAGGCAGTCAAATCGTTGATCATGAAAGTTTCAACCTGGTCAAGCGGTGTTACACCCGGCTTATTGGTAAAATTAGGGTTAGCCACGTCTTTTTCCGTGGTCAGGATCACTGGTCCCCATGAATCCGTAAGGTCCATATAAGCCACGCAGCGCAGAAATTTGATCTCGGAAAGAAACTGCGTTTTATGTACATCAGTCACCGATGTCATTGGCGAGATGTTATAGATAGCATTGTTGGCGTCAGCTATTAGTTTGTATATCTGGCGGTAATCCTCTGCGATCAATCCATTTGCCGAGTTCCACTGGATGTTCGAAAGCTGCCCGGGGTCGCCGCCGTAACTGCAGTGACCCAGGTCTGTTGTCAAGTCAGTCAAAGCGAAGTGACGCACGGTCCAGTAATCGTAATTATCACCAACTGAAGGGCCCTTCAAACGAGCATATACCGCATTTACCGCTGCGATGGCATCTGATTCTGTTTTGAAGGCATTGGCATTGGTAAGCGAACTAAACACCTTCGGGTCCAGGTTCTTGTTACAGCTGACCTGCGTCAACGCTGCAGCTGCCATTAAAAGAATAATATATTTTTTCATTTTTTTTCTGATTTATGTTGATCCGATAATCCTTTTAATTACTGCAATGAAAGTCTTAAACCGACGGTAACCGTTCTGAACGCCGGGAATCCCGCAAAGTCGAGGCCACCGCCCGTATTTGTTGTATGTACATTTGTTTCAGGGTCGGTTCCTTTGTAACTGGTTATGGTAAACAGGTTCTGAGCCTCGCCGTAAATTTTCAGGCCCTGGATGTGATTGATATGGGTAAAAAGCGACTTAGGCAGCGAATAGCTAAAGGCAACTGACTTCAGGCGCAGGTATGAAGCATTCTCAACAAATCTTGAGTTTACATAGCTGCCATACTGGCTCAGGTAATAACCCTCACGCGGAGTAGAGGTGTTCTCGTTCGCACCCGGCACAAAACGGTTTAGCGCATCGGTCGAGGTGGTCGATTCAAGCACCAGGCGATTCATATCGTATAATTTATAGCCGAAAGCGCCCTGGAAGAATATGTTCAGATCGAATCCTTTGTATTGGAAATTGTTGCCGAAACCTCCGATAAAGCGCGGCGTGGTGTTGCCAAGGTAAGTACGGTCGGCCGGTGTAATCACTCCATCACCGTTAACGTCCTTATATTTTGGATCACCTGGCTTTGCATTAGGCTCCGCAGAATAAGTCTCGCCGGTCTTAACTACACCTTCATACACATAACCATACAATTCGCCTAATGGCTGGCCGGGAACCAATTTGGTAAACTGCTGGCCCGATACGGTGCCGCTTGGATTAGCCGTGTTGCCGTCGATCTCGAGGATGCCCGGCGCTAACGACAAGGCTGCCTGGCTGTTGTAAGCAAAATTGAAGTTGCTGCTCCATCCAAAGTTGTTGGTGCGGATATTAACGGTGTTTACACCTAACTCGATACCCTCGTTACGGATCGAACCTCCGTTAACCCATTCGTTACTAAAGCCGTATTGCTGGCCGATAGGGACCTGTGTCAGCAGGTCGCTGGTAACTTTGCGGTAGAAGTCGACGGTAACCATGATCCTGTCATTGGAAAAACCCATATCCAAACCTGCGTCAAATTGCGCGGTGCTCTCCCATTTCAGATTCGGGTTTGGCAGAGTGGCAGGCTCGACACCTGGCTGCAAAATGCCATCTGTGCCAACTACCGTGTTGTAATTGGTAAATGTACCCAGGTACAGGTAGTTAGGCACACGGTCGTTACCGGTTACGCCGTAACTTACACGCGCCTTAAGGTTTGAAAAAGTGTTCAGGTTTTTGATGAAACTTTCATCCGTCAAACGGTAAGCAACAGCACCAGATGGGAAGAGACCATAACGGTTCTTAGGACCAAATTTGGATGAGCCATCATAACGCAGCGTACCAGTAAACAGGAGCTTATCCTTATAGGTGTAGTTTAACCTGCCAAAGTAGTCGGTATTGGTCGATTGTGTTTTACTGCTGCCGTAGCCATTCGTCAAAGCGCCTGCCCCCAGGTTGTAGTAAAGAAAATCGTCGGTCGAAAAGCCTTTTGATGCAGCTGACAGCGATTCGCTCACGTCCTTCTGGTTTGATGTACCTGCAAGAACCGCAAAGTCATGGTCATTGCCGAGTTTGAATTTGTACGTTAAGTAGTTTTCAACCAGCCACCTGAACGAATAGAACGATTGCTCGGATGCCATCGCTCCATTTGCCTGGCCCGCAGGTAACGTACTTGGCGTATATTGGCCGGCCACAGTATTACTGTATTCGCTACCGGCGTTTAAATGGTAGGTCAGGTTTTTGATCAGGTTATAATCCAGTGTTACGTTGCCATTTATGAGCTTGTTTCCGGCATTATTGGTTGGTTCGAGCAAATTGGCCAATGCGTTTTGCAAGCCGCTGCCACCGGGTGGCGTATAAAAATTATAAGTACCGTTGGGGTTATAAATAGCTGCGCTTGGAGGAGCAGTCAGGATACTGAACATCGGCGCCAGGATGTTTCCAGGATAGGATTGCAGCGTTGAATTGGTGCTGGCACCATAGAAATTAGCGCCGACCTTAATATCGTCGTTAAGATTCTTTTCGGTGCCGATGCGGGTGGAATACCTTTCCATACTGGTATTCTTCAAAACACCGAGCTGGTTTATGTAGTTACCCGAGATATACAGCTTTGACGACTTATCGCCGCTACTGATGCTCACGCTCCTGTTGGCTACCGTTGCATTTTGTGTTGATGCCGCCAGCCAGTTAGTATTAGCAATAGGCGTGCTTGCACCAAAGGGAGCGGGCTTGCCATCTTCAATAGCTGTTGCATTTTGTATCGAAGCAAATTCAGGACCGGTTAATAGCGATGGCTTGTAGGTATTATATTGCTGGCCGTTTGATACGTCGGCATCGATAGATACCTTGCCATTTTTCCCTTTTTTGGTAGTGATGAGCACAACGCCGTTACCACCGCGCGAACCATAAATGGCTGTTGCTGATGCATCCTTCAAAACCTCGATATCCTCGATGTCGTTGGGGTTTACCTGGTTGCCGTTGTCCGAAATAAATCCATCAACCACATACAATGGCTCATTGCTGGTATTGATGGAGTTGCCGCCGCGCACGGTTATCGAAAGTGCGCCGCCCGGTGCAAAGTTTGATTGCTGCACCTGCACGCCCGCCGCTTTGCCCTGCAATGCCTGTCCAAGGCTCGACGTAGTACCGCCCAGGTTTAGGTCGTCGCCCTTTACCGAGCTTACCGAACCGGTGAGGTCGCTCTTTTTAACGGCACCGTAACCAACCACAACAATTTCCGATAGCGATTTGGTGTCCTCCCGCAATTGGATGGTTATTGAATTATTGCCCGTTACTCTTGCTTCGGTTGTTAAGTAACCGGTAAAGCTCACAACTAAAACCGCACCTGGTTGAGCGTTGATCTCAAATTGTCCCTGTGTATCGGTCACTGTGACAACCTGGGTACCCTTTACCTTTATAGTGGCGCCCGGCAAGGGCAGTCCTTTGTTGTCAACAACCTTTCCTTTGATCAATGCAGCCGTATTGACATAAGCGTCTGCATGGCGGGTTGACGCAAGAGCCGGCGATACTGTAAATGCCTGTGCCGATACCAGGCACATCAGTACACAAATGCTTCTGCTACTTTTCAAACCCTTTAGTATATTTCTCTTCATATAGTGTGAAAGTTTTTAGATAATTAGATTTTAATTTGGTTTTAAGTACATTCCTCCATTAAGAAAAATGGTTTTCAGGGTGGTTGTTGCGTACTTCTCATAGTGGATTGCAGGGTTAAATAGTTGATTCTTTGATGTTAAGTTTTTGTTATCAATAGTGGAAGGTAGGGAGGTACGGAACGAGATAACGAATGCAACTCAACGCAAACGTTTGTGAAACGCATGCCTGATACTTAGGCGTGCACCAAACAAAATAAGTCGATGAGCGCCCGTAATGCCATGGCGGACTCATATTAAGGCTTTGTTAAATGCAGGCCGAACACGCAGTAAAGCGATTTAGGTAAACAGTGGGGGTTAAAACAAGCAAAAGATACTTTGCACAACACGATACAAACGTTTGCGTAGAAATGTGGCAGAGGGGTTTAATAGGTATTGCCCCTTTTTGCCATGGCAGAGTTACTTATTTTAAAGCCTTGACTATCCGGCGGAAAGGCGTTAAAAAAACCTACTGGTAGCAGAAAAACAAAAAGCCCCGGATTTCACAACCCAGGGCTTTACAATCAATCTATTTTCTCAAAAAATTATTTCGTTATCCAAATTTTGGTACTGGTAACATCGTTGCCCCCTGTTTCGGCTTTCCAGTTGACATTATTATACAACTGTTCGTCGCCAGGGTATTGGTAACGTTGCAAGCTGCCATAATTTTGGGTGTAGCCAGATGGATTAGCAGGATCAGTGGGCGTTGCTCCGCCTGTTCTCCTCATCAAGGTCCAGGCTACCCATGGCTGGCGGAACAGGTCAACCCATTCCTGCGCATAGATCAACGAAACTGCATTCGCCGGTGTAAAAGCAACTTTCGGGTTAGTCAACACCGTAGTGATATCCGCCGCGCTTGGTGTAGCTGCCGCTGGCTTGTTAACAGTCCAAATAGGACTGGTAAAGGCCATTGTGTCCCAAAAAGTAAGAGACGACGTAACACCGGCTTCGTACTCGGTTTGTGCAGTGGCCATATTCGTAGCGACGCCTGCAATTCCCCGTGCATAAACTTCGGCCTTCAGGAAATGGACTTCGGCCGGGGTCATGAAAATTTCAGGAACAGTCCCGGTTGAACCTGATTCTATCCCATCTCTGCCCCAGTAATAATTAAAATCCGAATACAAATTACCTGACCTATATGCAGGGTCCGCCCAATTCTCATCCCTGGCCGGGTTATATGGGTCACCGGCGTCAGATATTGGTGTAACCGGGTTTTGCGGGTACGGTACCCATTGATCGCTTCCATTTACTTCGAAATAGATCTTGGCGCGTGGGTCAAATATGCCGCTGCCGTCGGTATTATTATTATTGCTCAGCATATTCCACATCGTACTACCCATCCTGATACGGGATTCCTGGCGGAAAGCGAAGCCGCGGCCTGCGGCATTATAATCAAAGCCTAAACCTGGAATATTTGCCGGGCTTAAACCTACCACATCGGCAACAGGGTCGGTAAGCAAAGGCTTATTCAGTGCATCTGCAATGATCGGACCTGCGTCTGTATTGTCCTTGTCGTACATCGTAAGTGCATAGCGCAGACGAAGCGAGTTGGCAAATTTTATCCATTGCGGGATATTATTGGCTAACAGGAACTCTGCGGAACCAAACGAGTACTGGTTCCCGGATGTAGTAAAGTGATTAACGGCCCAGGTCAGATCGTTAAGGCATGACACATAAACTGCTTGTTGTTTATCATAAAGTACTGCAAGGTCGGTGGTAGATCCTGAGAGGCCTTTCCCGGCTTTGAAGTAAGGGATATCGCCATAAAAATTTGATAGTTCAATGGCCTGGTATGCCCGTATTACTTTGAGCATGGCTACTGCATTGGTATATTTTGCAGAGTCAGGGTTTGCAGATACCATGCTGAACATTTGGTTTATAGCGGCCAGGTTTTGGTAAAAACCGTTCCAGTTTGCACCGCCGCCGTAGCCATAGTCAGATTTTGCATATACTGCGCCTTGCTGTGTGATGGGATATAACCATCTGGTGCCGGCGTTATCTTCGCCCTGGGCAGTGAGGTCAAGATTTGTACCAATACTTTGGTAGATCTGCGCGAAAGTTGCCGATGCAGAGCCGTTCCAGGTCGCATTTATTTTTTGAAAATCCTTAGTGCAGGATGCAAAAAACGCAACAAGAAACACGGCGATCATTATTCCTGCCCGGTATCTTATATTATAATTCTTCGACATAACATTATTTTTTAAGAGTCCTTTAAAAAAAACCATATTAAAATCCCGCCTTGATGGAAAATCCATAAGAACGTACCCCCGGTAAACCGCCAAATTGTATTCCCTGAACATTTGAAGTGGTAGGAATACCTTCAGGATTGATATGATCTGGCAGGGTGGTGAACAGGTAAAACAAATCGCGTCCTATTATCGAAACTGATAAGTTTTGGAAAATTTTTGTTTTAGCTACGAAATCTTTCGGCAGAGTATAAGTAATGTTCAATTCACGCAATTTTCCCCATGAATCGGTAAATACCGAGTTGGCGCGTACAATAGGAACATTATCCCACGATTGATAGTTGCCTGCATATTTCCACCATGAGTTTACAACAGCGCTGTTTTGCACATACTGGCCTGTGGCGGGGTTTAAAGCAACGCCTGGCAATATTACGCCAACATTTGCCTTCGTCCCGTCAGGAAAGGTATATGGCAATCCGTGCCCATCTCTTTCATAGGCAGTTTCAGGCGCCATACCCTGGCCCATAATAGTTGCATAATCGCCAGACCATATTTGACCGCCGATCTTGAAATCCGTCAAAACGAATAAGCTGATGTTTTTATACCGGAAGCTTTGCGAAATACCACCTGTTAATTTAGGTGTTGCGTTACCTAACTTAACAATATCGTCTGATGTGGCATATTGTGACCCAAGAATAGGCCCATTCCCTGTGTTCATCCCATCAGCATAAACCTGGTTTACTACTTTTTGGCCATTTTTGTATTTATAGTCATAGCCGTAGATGTCGCCATAATTTTCGCCAGGGTAAACCCTCTGGGAAACACCGTTGCCGCCAAACCACGAACCTAATGGCAGGTAATTAATGCCCGGCGCAAGAGAAACTACCTTGTTTTGGTTATGCGCTCCGTTTACGGTTACATCCCATGAGAAATCATTTGTCTTGATCACTTTGGCGTTCACCGTAAATTCGATGCCCCTGTTTCTCAATGCTCCCGAATTGATCAAAACACTGTTAAGTCCTGAAGAATTCGCGGTAGAAATAGTCAATATCTGGTGATCCGAATAGGTATTATAGTAGGTAAAATTGACGTTTAACCTATCGTTAAAGAAACCCAGGTCGGGCCCTATTTCAAATGATTTTGAACGTTGCGGGCCTATATTCGTCGGATAGGTGGTTGGCAACGATAAGCCGGTTTGAAAACCCGGCACATTAACACTGCTGTACACCAATCCGTTTTGGTAAGGTAAGTAAGCATTAGCGCTTGTGGCCTCGCTCACCCTTAATTTACCGTAGCTGAGCCAGCTTTTTACTGCGCTCATATCAAATGCATCGGTAAACACAAAGCTCAAACTTGCTGAAGGATAGAAATAGCTCCAGTTGGAAGGGCGAAGTGTTGACGACCAATCATTAGTACCCGACAGATCCAAAAACAGGTAATTTTTGTAGGATAGGTTGGCAAGAGCGTAGGCAGAGTTTATCTGCATT
>JAYUEE010000043.1:0-38345 GCA_043739405.1 Mucilaginibacter sp.
GTAGTTCGGCGCGGGTTACATCAGGGTTGTGCTTTAAAAAATCCTGTATCCGCTTTTCAACGTCTTTTAAATAATCAGGGCTTGATGGGCCTTTATTTGAACCGGCAGACGCATCAGCTTTATAATCAGCTGCTGACGGCCTTGCCCAGAAGTATTCATCCTTCGTAAATTTTTGACCTATGTTGGCATAACCAACAGTGCGCCCTTTATATTGCAGGGTTTCACCATCGCCGTGGCCCGGTGTAAACTTTCCGATTCCGGCTATTACCACCGGGTAAAATCCGGCCAGTATCACTATCAGTATAAGGGTTAACCTTAATGCTGGGAAAAAATATGTTTTCATTGTTTTTTAGATTTGAGATATGAGATTAGAGACTGGAGGTTAGAGGTTAGCGATTTGTTTTTGTTCGCTATAGTCTCTCGTCTCCTATCTCACATCTATATTTATATTATGGTGCCTACTATTAAATCAATTAGTTTTATCCCAATGAACGGGATGAGCACTCCGCCCAGGCCATAGATGAGCAGATTACGGCGCAACAGGGCACTTGCCCCTATCGGCTTATATTCCACCCCTCTTAAAGCCAGCGGTATCAGCATCGGAATAATGATGGCGTTAAATATTACCGCCGATAATATGGCCGACTGCGGGCTGTGCAGGTCCATGATATTCAAGGCCCTTAACGCGGGTATAGATACCATAAACAAAGCTGGCACTATGGCAAAGTATTTGGCCACATCGTTTGCGATAGAAAAAGTGGTCAGTGTTCCGCGCGTCATCAGCAACTGCTTGCCGATCTCCACTATCTCGATCAGCTTGGTGGGGTCATTATCCAGGTCGACCATGTTGCCAGCCTCTTTGGCGGCCTGTGTACCGCTGTTCATGGCTACGCCAACATCCGCCTGGGCTAATGCTGGCGCATCATTTGTACCGTCGCCCATCATGGCTACCAGTTTACCGCCCTGCTGCTCTTTTTTGATATAGTTCATTTTATCTTCAGGCTTGGCCTCGGCGATAAAATCATCTACACCGGCTTTTTCGGCAATAAACTTAGCGGTTAAAGGGTTGTCACCGGTAACCATTACCGTTTTAACACCCATTTTACGCAGGCGTTCAAAACGTTCGAAAATCCCTGTTTTAATGATGTCCTGTAATTCGATCACACCCAAAACCTTTTCGTTTTGCGACACCACGAGCGGCGTACCACCATTGGAAGCGATGATCTTCACTCTTTCTTCCACGCTATCCGGAAATGGGTTACCAGCTTTGGTAACCATATTACGAATAGAGTCAGACGCTCCTTTACGCACACGTATTCCATCAGGCGTGTCCAAACCACTTGAACGGGTTTCGGCAGTAAATTTGATAAACACGGCATTATCAGGCGCTTTGAAAGTCAGCTTACCCGGACCGGTTTCAGCCAGTTCGACAATTGATTTACCTTCTGGTGTTTCATCAGCCAGCGAGCTCAGCACGCAGGCCTTTACAAATTCGGTTTCATTAACGCCTTCAGCCGGCCAAAAATTGGTGGCTTTGCGGTTACCTATTGTTATCGTCCCGGTTTTGTCTAACAATAAGGTATCCAGGTCGCCTGCCGTTTCAACAGCCTTGCCCGATTTGGTAATTACGTTGGCGCGTAACGCCCTGTCCATCCCCGCAATACCAATGGCCGATAACAGACCACCAATAGTTGTCGGGATCAAACACACAAACAGCGATATAAATGCAGCTATGGTGATGGGCGTATTGGCATAATCTCCGAATGGCTTTAAGGTTACGCACACAATAACGAAGATGAGCGTAAAACCAGCTAACAGGATGGTCAAAGCAATTTCGTTGGGCGTTTTCTGGCGCGAAGCACCTTCAACCAAAGCGATCATCTTATCCAAAAAGCTCTCGCCCGGCTGGGCAGTTACCATTACCTTTATCCTGTCGGACAGTACTTTTGTACCGCCGGTAACAGACGATTTATCACCGCCTGACTCACGGATAACCGGAGCCGACTCACCGGTAATGGCTGATTCGTCAATGGTGGCTATACCTTCAATTATTTCGCCGTCGGTCGGTATGTTATCGCCTGTTTCGCAAATAAACACATCGCCTTTTTTTAGTAGCGACGACATAATGATCGATTCCTTGCCGTTAACCACCACACGGGCCGGTGTTTCTTCACGCGTTTTACGCAGGCTCTCGGCTTGTGCCTTACCCCTTGCCTCGGCTATCGCTTCAGCAAAGTTGGCAAACAATACTGTAAGTAATAAAACAAGGAATATGGTAAAGTTATAACCGAAGCTTCCCTGGCTGCTATTGGACAGCGAAAATATAGTTACTATAAGCATTACCGCTGTGCCTATCTCCACGGTAAACATTACCGGGTTGCGCACCAATATGCGGGGATCAAGTTTAACAAAAGCATGCTTCAACGCATCTTTTACCTGCTCGCCCTGGAATAATGTATTTTGAGTTGATTTCATTGTCTTTATTTTTTTGTTTCCCTTACCCCTCTCCACCTGGAGAGGGGTTAGAGTGAGGCTAATTATTTATGAAGTGAAAAGTGTTCGGCAATCGGGCCCAGAGCTAAAGCCGGGAAGAATGATAATGCGGCAACAATAAAAATTACTGCAAGGATCATGATTCCGAAAGTGGCTGTGTCGGTTTTAAGGGTACCTGCCGATTCGGGAATGAATTTTTTATTCGCCAATATACCTGCAATAGCCACCGGACCAATAATTGGTAATACCCTGCTTAGGAGCATTACTATACCTGCGCTGACATTCCAGAAAATACTGTTATCTGCCAAGCCCTCATAACCTGATCCGTTATTGGCCGAGCTGGAGGTGAACTGGTACAGCATTTCTGAAAAGCCATGAAATCCAGGATTGTTTAGCCATGCAGATGGTTTTTCGGCCCAGTTTATACCCGGGTAATTAACCAATAGATACGATGCAATTGCCGTACTCACCAGTATTACAAATGGATGCCATAGGGCGACAAGTGAAGCGATCTTCATTTCACGGGCCTCTATCTTGCGCCCCATAAATTCAGGAGTACGCCCGACCATCAAACCGGATATAAATACGGCTATGATGATGAATATGTAAAAATTCATATAGCCTACACCGACACCGCCATAGAAGGCGTTGATCATCATGTCGAACATTTGACCAAGCCCTGATAGCGGCATCATGCTGTCGTGCATGGCATTTACTGAGCCGTTTGAGGTGACTGTTGTGGTGATGCCCCAATAGGCTGATGCTGCAGGGCCAAAGCGTACTTCTTTTCCTTCCATCGCACCGCCCGGCTGACTGACGCCCATATGAGCAATAGACGGATTACCGCCTACCTCGGCCGTTATAGATGAGAAAAGCATGATCAGGAAGCCGACCGTCATCACGCCGAAAATAACCCAGGCCAGCTTCTTCTTATTGAGGTAATAACCCAATGCAAATACTATGGCGATAGGGATCAGGATGATACTGATGTCTTCAACAATATTGGTCAGGTAATTAGGGTTTTCGAGCGGATGTGCAGAGTTTGCACCATACCAGCCGCCACCATTCGTGCCGACCTGTTTAATGGCTATCATGCCTGCGGCAGGACCGCGCGAAACGTGAACTGTATCGCCTTGTAACGTTATTACAGTATCCTTTCCCTTATAACTGGTTGGTGTTCCGTTGAAAGCCAAAATAACGGCAACAACAAAACTCAACGGCAATAAAATCCTGGTAATTCCTTTTACAAAAAAATCCCAGAAATTGCCCAGTTTGTCGGTCACTTTATCTTTCATCGCTTTAAAGATCACCATCATAGTGGCAAAGCCCGCAGCGGCGCTCACGAAGTGCAGGAACATAAACACGAACAATTGCGTGTAATAAGTAGCACCCGACTCACCCGAGTAATCCTGTAAGTTAGTGTTCGTTATAAAGCTGATAGCCGTGTTAAATGCCAGGTCGGGAGTTTGACCTGGATTCTTATCGGGGTTTAAAGGTAAATGCGATTGAAAAAGCAAACAGAAAAAAGCATAAAACAGCCAGATAATATTGATGGTTAAAAATGCTTTTAAATGTTGCTTCCAGTTCATCTCCCTGTTAGGGTCGATACCGCTGAACTTGTAGATAACCCTTTCGATCGGGGCCATAAAGTCAAGCCATGTCTTTTCGCCCTTAAATACTTTGGCAATGTATTTACCCAGCGGAATAGCCAGGGCAACAGTTGCCGCGTACATAAAAATAACGCCTAGATATTCGGTGTTCATAAGATTTAATTTTTAATAGTTTAAAATTTTTCGGGTTTAAGAAGCACGTAAACCATGTACACAAACACGGCAACGGATACGATGAATAATGCGATCATAATCTTAGATGTTTTCGAAGAAGTTAACGGTTTTAAAGAAGAGCCAGAAGATGACTATGATGCATAGTACATAGACGGCAGTGAGAATGATATCCATTTTGATTGATTTTAATTGTTTTAGATGTGATGCAATACTTTAAGTTTTATATAGATAATATACAGGGCCGATAGTGCCAGTAGCCAGAAGAAGACGATAGTCAGGATTTCTTTCAGTGTGTATTTCACATGCTGCTTGTCCATAAAAAACAATCGGTTTAAGCGCTGAAATTACAAGTAAAGCTACTGTAAACCAGATCATTAAATACGTGTCCCCGGCGACATAATTGGGTGATTGTTATCACATTTTTTTATTGCCGGCTTTCGGAAGTGGGGTGCTGAGATTATAGGGTGCATAGTATCCATTTTGGTTTGATTTTATTAGTGATTTTTAATTTAATGCAGTAGTTTGATCTTTAAATAGAGCATATAGAGGATGAATATGACCAGCAGCCAGGTAAAGGCAATTGCAACTACATCTTTTATCGTTTCTTTTATATGCTGTTTTTCTTTTTCCATAAAGCATTATTGCTTTTATGATTTATCCCTTTATCAGTTGATCGGGTATTTACCAAAATGATGCCCCGGGAAATTTTTTATCGAAAAAGCGCGAATAGCTATTAAAAAAGCTGATTTAATAAAAGATGCCGGGAAAGTGTACCAAATACACCCCTATCAAATTGATAGGGTTTTATCATTTTGATAAATTCGTAAAACAAAAAAGCCTCCCTTGTCCCGGGAGGCTTGCTTCAGTTAAGTTTGAGAATTAAGAGAGATCAGTGTTCGTGATTAGATAGTTCCCGGCCATGTATCTCTTCCAGGTATCCATGTTCGTTAACGGCATAATGCGCATCAGCGACATCCTTGTCAATTTTTGCTGCATTTTTTTCTTTCTTTTTTGCCGGGCCGTTTAATGGGACGATAATGATTGCCAGCAGTGTGGCAACTTCTACAATTGTAATAAGCATAATTTTTAATAATAAATCAGATAACAGGACACACAACCCGTATCTAAAATCATTCCCTAATTTTTATTTAATAATTGGTTTATAACAGGTGGCTCACAGGTTGAACCAAATCTGTGTCAAATGTAGATAATACGAATTAACCCGCAAGAGGGTTTTAAAAAAATTACAATAAAATGCAGCTAAAAATTAATAATTATAAAATACACCTATTTGCATGGCATAATATTGCCATTTTTATAATACATAACGATTTTAGCGGGAAGCTATTTAAACTTTTGGCAGTTTATAACCGTTATGATATTCCTTCATTAAATACTCTTTATTCACGGCCTTGTCTGTAAACTCATGTGCAGTCTCATTCCATGTCAGTTTTTTGCCGCTGCGATAGGATATATTCCCCATTTGTGCAACTGTAGCTACATGGGCGCCTGCCTGTATGGGGCAATGCAGGTCTTCCAGCTTGCGCGATTTAACCACGCTTACAAAGTTTTCCCAATGCTTATCCAAACCATTATCGGACGATGCTACAAATGGTTTCGCTACTTTATTTTTGCTTTGTTTTTCTTCTATCACTTCCCAACCTCCGCGATTCAATACCAGGGTGGCGTTGTTGCCAATATAAGCGATCCCATGGTCGCGGTTATACGAACCATTATCAATACCCATAGCTGAGTCCCACACCATATTGAAACCATCAAATTCATAGAGAGTGGTTAAAGTATCCGGCGTTTCTTCATACAGGTCAGGATAAGCAAAGCGTCCGCCCAAAGCCGAAACCGATTTTGGAATAGGCGACTTCATACCCAAAAGTCCATAATCCAGTAAATGCACACCCCAATCGGTCATTAATCCACCGGCGTAATCCCAAAACCAGCGGAAATTAAAATGAAAACGGCTTGCGTTAAACGGAACAGTTTTAGCCGGGCCAAGCCAGGCCGCATAATTTACCCCGGCCGGGGGCGCAGTATCCGGAACCACCGCCGCAGGTGTCATCCATCCCTGGTAACACCAAACTTTTACCGTGCGTATATTCCCAAGTTGCCCACTGTGCACAAATTCAACCGCATCCTTAAAATGCTGCTGGCTGCGCTGCCACTGGCCTGCCTGCACTACTTTATTGTAGCGTTGCTGTGCAGCAACCATTGCGGCACATTCGCCGATTGAATTGCCAACGGGTTTTTCTACATAAACATCTTTCCCAGCTTCACAGGCATGTATCATGATCAAGGCATGCCAGTGATCGGGGGTACCTATTACAACTGCATCAATATCTTTTTGGTCAAGCAACGCCTTATAATCATCATACTTCCTGATCTTTGATATATCATAACCCGTTTTTCCAAGGTCGGCCACACGCTTGTCCATTACATTTTTATCTACATCACAAACGGCGATAAGATTCACGCCCGGCACTTTTAAAGCGGCCGTTACATCAGCCCAGCCCATGCCGTTAATGCCTATTGCGCCAATGTTTAACTGGTCCGATGGCATAATACGGCCTTTAAAAATGGCAAATGCTTTATTATCGAATGCTGATGCCAGCAAGCTTCCACCTGCGATGAGAGCAGACTTGTGCAAAAAATCCCTGCGTGAATTCATGATTTATAGAATTGGTGCGATAAATATAAAGGGATTTTTATTGTCTCAACTACAATTAAAGATAATATCTATAACACTTTCGTTAAATTAGCAATGATTACAAGGTTAATTCCGCATTCGACATTCCGAATTCCGCAATTATTCTAACCCGTATTCTTTCAACTTGCGATAAAGCGTAGCTATGCCGATATTTAAAAGCCGGGCGGCTTCGGCGCGGTTGCCATGAGCGTGATTCAGCACACGCTGAATATGCAGCTTTTCAACAGATGAAAGGTCAAAGGCCGAAAGGCTGTTATTGGGCCTGACGTTTTGCAGGTGCTGCATCTCGTAAGGCAGCAGGGTTTCGTCCAGTTCATTGCCGTCGCAAAGGATAACTGCCCGTTCGATCACATTTTTCAGTTCACGGATGTTACCCGGCCAGCTGTAGGCCTCTAGTTTTTCAACAAAGGCGGCAGACAGCTTGTTCACCTGCTTTTTCACCCTCGAGGCAAAGTATTGCATAAAGTACTCGGCCAGCAAAGGGATATCTTTTTTACGCTCGCGCAAAGCGGGCAGTGTTATCTGGAAAACTGATAAGCGGTAATACAGATCCGAGCGGAAATGATTGTTTTCAATTTCAGTTTGCAGGTCGCGGTTGGTGGCCGCAAGGATGCGTACATTAACCTGCGTAGGTTTGGTATCGCCAACTTTTAAAAATTGCTGTGATTCCAGCACCCGCAGCAATTTGGCCTGCAGTTCCATATCCAGTTCGCCCATCTCATCCAGGAAAATGGTGCCGCCGTTGGCTTCTTCAAATAAGCCTTTTTTGTCCTTTACCGCGCCTGTGAACGAACCTGCCTTATGGCCGAAAAGCTCGCTTTCCAGCAATTCCTTAGTAAAAGCGCTGCAATTGACCGCCACAAATGGCTTCCCTTTACGACTACTTGCCTGGTGAATGGCTTCTGCAAATATTTCCTTGCCCGTCCCCGTTTCTCCTAATAATAAAACGGTTGTATCCGTCTGCGATACTTTTTGCGCCAGTTTGATCACATCGGTAATAGCCGCTGATTTCCCAACGATGCGCTCAAAACCAAACTTTTCATTCAGTTTGCTTTCCAGTTCCAGCACACGCTGTTGCAACTGTGCCTTATCCATCGCCTTACTTACCAACGGGATTATCTTTTCGTTATCATCTCCTTTGGTTATGTAGTCAAAAGCCCCAAGCTTGATGGCCCTCACACCATCGTTAATGGTACCAAAGGCCGTCAAAACAATAACTTCGGTTGCGGGCCACCCTTTTTTGATTTGTTCGGTGAGTTCTATACCATTAATATCTGGCAGCTTTACATCGCTCAGCACCACGTTCACGGGTTCGTGCTGCAACTTCTTAAGGCCCTCCCTGCCGGTGGATGCAGTGATAACTTCGTACCCTTCGAGTTGAAGTATCCGCGCCATCAGGTTCCGCAGCCGCTCCTCATCATCAATGATCAATAGTTTGCCTTGTTGCATAGCGTCTGCAAAAATGATAAAAATAATATCAAACGTGTAACGAATAAATTACCGCGTTAAAACCTGGTTAGGATTAATCCTTTTGATGAAGACAGTATCCAATCCATAACAACCACGATAAACGGGTTGGATAATAAAAATAACATATCATGAAAAGGAAAATTGTTGGCCTGGCGCTATTGGCAAGCTTGATTATATCAGTTACATCTGGATGTATCGTTCGCGAGGGCGGCTATCATCACTATCGTCACCATGACCGTGACGATTACCACCGCGACCGCGACAACCGGTAAAAAACACGAACATATTACACGCTTTCGACAAGAGTTTTGGAAAATCTCCCAAAACTAGTTTTTTATGCTTTGATGTTTAGTAAACCTTTTATTTATATTTATCAGGACTTAAAAACCCCCTTAAACTTTATGGCAGACCAAACAAAACCGGCAGAAGAAAAAACATGGCATGCACAGCACAAAGACGCTATGACCTTCGGACAAAAACTTGCAGATTCAGTAGCTACGGGTATGGGCTCGTGGCGGTTTATTATATGGCAAACGGCCATAGTTATCCTGTGGATGACGCTAAATGCGATCGGGTGGAAATACCATTGGGATTTGTATCCGTTTATCCTTTTAAACCTCGTTTTTTCAACCCAGGCAGCTTACGCTGCGCCTATTATTATGATGGCACAAAATCGGGCCGGCGATCGCGACCGTGCGCAGGCTGATGCTGACTTCAAAACCAACAGGGAAGCTAAGAAAGAGATAGAAGAATTGCAGATCCGTTTAAACAATATCGAAATTGACAAGTTAGATAAGATAATTACGATGCTGGAGGAGATGAACGGCAAAAAATCTTAAATGTCGGATAAAAATATAAAAGTAATCATTACAGGCGCCACCGGCATGGTGGGCGAAGGCGTGCTGCACGAAGCTTTGCTGCACCCGAAAATTGAAGCGGTGCTGGTAGTAAACCGCAAGCCTTGTGGTGTGGTTCACCCCAAGCTGAAAGAGGTTATCTGTCCTGATTTTTTTGATCTAAAACCCATCGAAGAGCAGCTAAAAGGTTATGATGCCTGCTTCTTTTGCCTCGGTGTATCCTCTGTAGGAATGAAGGAGCCCGAATATTATAAACTAACCTATACGCTCACCCTTGGCTTTGCCGAAACATTAGCCCAGCTAAACCCGGATATAATATTTGAATACATTTCGGGCGCGGCAACAGATAGCTCCGAAAAAGGCCGGAGCATGTGGGCCCGGGTAAAAGGCAAAACCGAAAACGACCTGGCAAAATTGCCTTTTAAAAAGGAATACAATTTCAGGCCGGGTTATATGCACCCTACGCCCGGTTTAAAAAACACCAACAAATATTATAAGTACATCACCTGGCTGTACCCCATATTAAAGGCAATCGCACCAAATACCGTAAGCTCGTTAAAGGAAATGGGGCTGGCTATGATTAACGCCGCCTTGCTTGGATACGAAAGACAAATTCTGGAGGTTAAGGACATTAAAATACTGGCGAACCGTTAACAGTTGTTAATCAATTAAAAAGCCCCTAAAAAAGGGGCCATTATAAATTTCATGTCGCGTAGCACTTATTCAACTATTAAAGTAGCAATAGAATGTGCATTGCTGGTTACTTTGGCAGCTTTGCCTTTTATCCACAAAAAGTAATCGATTTTTTCGTCGGTTTTGTTCATTACAACAACCGCTATCTTTCCATCAGGGTTTACGTAAGCAGTCGTTAGCAGTTTATCCCTGCTGGCCGAACTTGCTATGCGCTTTGCTCCCGGTTTGATAAACTTGGAGAAATGCCCGATATAATAGAATGAATTTGTATAAGTGATCTTACCGGTTTGTGTATCCGCGTGAACAGGCGCAAAGCAGAAATTGCCAACGTGGTTTGGGCCACCTTTTTCGTCAAGCAATACATTCCAATCGGTCCATGCTACTGTACCCGCGTTAAAATCGTTGATCATCGAGAAAGCATATTTTTCTCCCAGCGACCAATCATCCAATTTTTTTGGGTCAAAACTTTCGGCACAACCTTCTGTAAATACAAGATTTGTTTTGGGAAATGCCTGGTGAACCATACGCTCGTTTTCAAAATTCATCCCTGCGCCGGTCCATGTTTCGTACCAATGGTAGCCCACACCCCAAATGTATTTGGCTGCACCCGGATCTTCCAGTATGGTGCTGGCCTGCTGGTACATCAAATCTCGGTTATGATCCCAAACGATCAGTTTTTTTCCTGATAGTCCTGATTTTTGCAGAGTCGGGCCCAAAAAGTTTTTTACAAAATCGCGCTCATCTTCCGCAGTATAAAGGCATGACTCCCAGCTCTGTGTAGCCATCGGCTCATTTTGCACACTCAGCCCCCATATCGGGATGCCAAGCGCTTCGTAAGTTTTAATGAACTTCACGTAGAAATTTGCCCAGCTTTGGTCATATTCCTTTTTCAGCTTACCGCCGTGCAATACATCATTATTGGTTTTCATCCATCCCGGTGGGCTCCAGGGGCTCACAAACAGGTTCAATTTACCACCCGCAGCAGCCATTACTTCTTTAATAAATGGGATGCGGAATTTTTTATCGTGACTAACGTCAAATGTTTTAAGTGCCTTATCACCCTCTTTTATATAACTGTAGGTATCGCTCGAAAAATCACAACTCTGGATATTTGTACGGCCGAAAGTATAGCCTATCCCTTTCGTCTTATCATAATAAGCCGTAAGGATTTCCTGCTGCTTGTCTTTAGGCAACTTGTAAAAAGTCTCGGCGGAAGCATCGGTTAACGCGCCTCCTATGCCCATCATGGTTTGGAAGGTTTTTGATGGGTCGACAAATACCGCCACTTCGGTCTCAACCGGCTGTGGTTTGGCGTCAAAATGAAGGGTTCCAGTTGAAGTGATACGGTTGTCAGTTCCTTTCTCGGTAACATACACCTTTACCGATTTATTCTTTAGGCTGAAGGGCACTTTTTGAGCATTTGCCGCGCCGGTTATCAATAAGCCGGCAGCAACAAACGAAGCTGTTATGATTCTTTTCATTATTAAAGTTTATAGTTGGTTGATAGTGAGTCCCAAATCTATTAAAGTTCGGTATTATAAACTAATATAATTTGAAAAGGTAGAATATCAGGCACGAACAGCATTATTTAAACCTTGATTTTAGTTTCAGGAATTTCGATTCGAACAAATAATAAGAAAGCGTGGCCAGGATGAAGGTCGCAATAACCTTTACCAGGATGATCAAATAAACCGGCGAACCATTCATCATTTGCAACCAGGGCTGCCAGGCACGCCGCCCGATGGATAATTGCTGCCAGATATAAATGCTGTAAGATAGTATACCTATTTTAACCAGGATACCATTTTCTAATATGACAGATAGGAGGCTCCTGGTGTTGATGCTCAGCACTATCGCGTATGCTATCAGAATCGCCGAAAGGTATTCCGAAACGTACTTGGTGTAAAACACAAAAGTTCGCGAATGGATAACAATAGCAAGTACCAGCAAAATAAAACTCAAAAAATACTTAAACACCGCTCGTTCCGGCTTAATTATTCCCTTAAATAGCAATATTGAAAATACCGAGCCAATAAGGATAATAACGGGCCCTTTCCAAAAGGAATACATGATAACCTTTGTAATGAAGGTAATGGTGGGATTAGCAAATAATATTGATACATGATAATTGCCCATTATCGAGATAGCAGGCACACCAATAATTATAGCAAGGGCTATAACAAAATACCGATTGGTATTATAAGACAAAAGAAATGGGAAGATGATATAAAATTGCTCCTCTGCGGCTAATGACCATAGGTGAGCGGTGTAAGGTTCATTACGTAATGAAAGGTTCTTAAAGAATAAAAAAGAAGCAATAAAATCAAGCAATTGAATCTGCAGGTGCAGGCAGGCATTTAATATTATGAGAACGATCAGAAACAAATAGGCTACCGGCAGAATCCTTAGTACCCGCCGGATATAAAAATGCTTCAGGGAGATATCGCCCGTTTTTAACTTTTCTTTGATAAGCAGCGTTGTGATCAGGAAACCGCTCAGCACAAAGAAAATATGAACGCCTGTATCGCTTTCAATAAACACACCCGAACCATGGAGGTAATAATTCACACCAAAATGGTGACAGATAACCATTAATATAGCAACACCCCTGAGGCCATCCAAAGAGCGGAAATAGTTACCCTGCAGAGATACGGGAACCTTTGTTATTTCTTTAAATAAGTTTAGCGTTGCTTTCACTGATGATGCGCGGCGTTAGTCACTTAATGCCACGTCATCAAATCTATTAAAAAACTGCTATGATTCAGGCTGGGTGTTGCTCCAGGTATTCTTCGCCGGTAATTACAGGTTCCAGATGGCCTAATTCGGCTTCATAAAAAAGCCTTGAATGAATGATAAACCGCACTCCCATGGGTATCTCAAGCGAAAAACTCGAGCCCCTCCCCGGTGTTATATCAACGGTAAGCTGGGTATGACGCCAATATTCGAATTGGTCGGCGCTCATGAAAAATCCGCAGCCGTCAATGTCGCCCAGGTAAACGTCATTTCCACCCACTTTAAATTCGCCCTTTTCAAAACACATCGGTTGCGAGCCGTCGCAGCATCCGCCGCTCTGGTGAAACATCAGTTCGCCAAACCTACCGCGTAATTTCTCTATAACTTCGACCGCTTCCGGCGTAACTAAAATTCTTGCTGTACTTCCCATGATAGAAATAAAAAAGCACCGCCGCCTATCGCGACGGTGCCGACCCTAAAAACCCTATTAAAAGAAACCCAACTTGTTCTTATCGTAGGATATAAGCATGTTCTTATTCTGACGGTAATGGTTCAGCATCATTTTGTGCGTTTCGCGCCCAAAGCCCGACTTTTTATACCCGCCAAATGGTGCGTGAGCAGGATAAGCATGGTAGCAGTTTACCCAAACCCTGCCTGCCTGTATGGCGCGGGGCACCATATACAGTTCATGTGCATCGCGGGTCCAAACGCCGGCGCCGAGGCCGTATAGCGAGTCATTCGCAATTTCAATAGCTTCTTCCACACTTTTGAACGTGGTTACGCAAACAACCGGGCCAAATATCTCTTCCTGGAAAACGCGCATTTTGTTATTGCCTTTTAGCAGCGTTGGCTGGATGTAATACCCTTCGGAAAGGCCATCAAGGTATTTCTTAGCGCCGCCTGTCAATACTTCAGCGCCTTCTTCTTTACCGATTTCGATGTACGACAATATCTTTTCGTACTGGTCTTTAGAAGCCTGCGCACCCATCATGGTTGACGGGTCAAGCGGATTACCCATTTTAATAGCTTCAACCCGTTCAATTACGCGCTCAATAAAGCGGTCGTAAATTGATTCATGAATAAGCATTCTTGATGGGCAGGTACAAACCTCGCCCTGGTTAAGCGCAAACATGGTGGCGCCTTCAAGGCATTTATCAAAAAATGCATCATCGGCGTCCATTACGCTTGGCATAAATATGTTTGGAGATTTGCCACCCAACTCCATCGTTACAGGGTTCAGGTTTTCCGATGCATATTGCATGATGAGCCTGCCAGTTGTGGTTTCACCTGTAAAGGCAACTTTTGAAACCCGTGGCGAGCTCGCCAGCGGCTTGCCTGCTTCAGGTCCGAAACCTGTTACGATATTGAGAACGCCGGGAGGAATAATATCCTTAAGCAGGTCCATCAGCATCAGGATGCCTACCGGGGTTTGCTCAGCCGGTTTCATTACTACCGTACATCCTGCAGCCAATGCCGGGGCCATCTTCCAGGTAGCCATTAGCAACGGGAAATTCCAGGGAATGATCTGACCAACGACACCTATCGGCTCATGAATATTGAGAGACACGGTGTGCTGGTCCAGTTCGCTTACTGTGCTTTCTTCAGCGCGGATCACGCCTGCATAATACCTGAAATGGTCTATCGCCAAAGGCAGATCAGCGGCCATCGTTTCCCGGATAGGCTTACCATTATCAATAGTTTCAATAGCCGCTAAATAATCTAAATTCTCTTCCATTTTAGCAGCGATCTTTAACAGCACGTTGCTTCGTTCAGTCGGAGAAGTATGCGACCAGGTGGCGAATGCCTTATGCGCAGCATCCAGCGCCAGCTCAATATCTTCCTTTCCTGAGCGCGGCACGCTGGTAAACACCTGCCCATCAATTGGCGAAATACTTTCAAAATACTCCCCCTTTACTGGTGCACGAAATTCGCCACCGATAAAATTGTCATAATGATCTTTAAACTTTGGTCGTGCAACCAACTTTTGTGATTCTACAATGGTTTCCATACGTTAATTGGTTTAAAAATAATTGGCGTCAGTAAATTTAGTCACACATAAAGGCTGTATTTATGCACTATCGTATCAGCCTTATGCATTAAAATATTAAAATGTTCTAAATCATTATTTATTGATAATTATCTCGCTAACTTTAACCTACCAATTAATAACCACTTCCGTGTAGTACCGGTATGCAGAGCAAGTTTAGACCCAGGCCGTTGCCTTTAAGTCACGAAAAGGACCTCAAAACCCTTGTCGAGAACCGTTCTGTGTATACCCTGCAGCATTGCGAACTGAATGTTTTTGAAACCCACCAGAAGTCTGAAAAAGTAAAACTGGTTTTTGATGATATGGTGCTCACCACCATGCTAAGGGGCAAAAAGGTAATGCATCTTTTCGGCTCCGAACATTTTGATTACCTGCCTGGAGAATCCGTCATCGTACCGGATAAAGAGGAGATGATAATCGATTTCCCGGAAGCTAATGCCGATAACCCGACACAATGTATAGCCCTCGCGGTCGATTCGGGTTTGCTGAACGACACGCTGGGATTATTGAATGAAAAATATCCCAAAACTGAGAAAAGCGATTCCTGGAATATCGACCTATCCTGCTTTCATCTTCAAAATACATCGGAAATAACGGACACCATTGACCGGCTCGTGCATATCAGCACCGAAAAGAATTTTAAGGCCAAAGATGTGATTGCCGACTTTACCCTAAAGGAATTACTTATCCGGCTGATGCAAACCCAGGCACGCGCACTCATATTAGATAGTTACCACAAACACACCACTACTCACCGCTTTGCGGCGGTGGTGCAGTTTATCAAAACCCACATTCACGAAGAAATAACTATCGACCAGCTCAGCAATTTATGCTGCATGAGCCGGCCCAATTTTTTCCGCTGTTTTAAAAGAGAGTTTGGTATCAGCCCGGTTGATTTTGTATTACGCGAACGTATCAAAGCTGCCCGGCTGCTATTGAATTCGGGCGTCACCATCACCCAGGCCTGTTATGCAGTAGGTATCAATAACCTGAGTTATTTCTTCAAATTATTTAAACGCATCGAAGGGCAAACCCCCAATGAGTTCAGGAAAAATCTGAATTGACTGTTATCAGTTTAAATTGATGTTTGGCAACGAATAATCATCGGACATCTTATCCATAAAAAGTTGCTTGATCAGGGCATCCAGGCGTTCGGCATTTTGCACAGAAACCGGTAATGAAACCTGGTAAATTATTATGGGCAGATCGTTTTCATCATAAGAAACCATATTAAGTTTTACCTTAATCCGATCCTTATCCAAATAATCGGAATCACATTTTAACTGAAGCATTTTGTTTATCGACTTGGTCACCCGTGGCATTCGGATAAACCCATAATCATGCTGATAACTGATCGCCTTGGTATTAATTATAATATATTCGCTTCCAAAAAAATTCCACAAAGTATATCTCAACAGGAGAAATAGAAATGCCAATGAGACGAGCGCCAATCCTGGTATCCACGTGTAAATGGCAATGAAAAAAAACCCAAATATGATTAGATCAGCTATGATCAAAAATATCTTGCCGATCAAGGGATTTTCAACTGATAGGGCGATATATATGCAAATCCCATCAAAAGACATTTCGAAATTATCGTCTTTCATATCATTTCATCAAAGCCGCATTAAACCCGATCAATAACTTAAACAAGTGGTTATATTCATTTAGCGGCAAGGTTTTGCTTACGTCGAAAACATCATGATAAGCTTTAATACCGCCCATAGTATAAATATAAAACGCTGGCACACCTTTTTCGGTGAAGAAATAATGGTCGCTGTTGGCCGCCTTGCCCCGTGAGGCCACTTTTACCAGGTAATGTCCATTTTCATTCACCTGCTTCATCATTGCAAATTCTTTCGGGTAAACTGTAGCGTTTACCACGGTTATACCTTCCTCACCTGTGCCCACAATATCCATATTAACCAGGAACCTGATGTTAGATAAAGGGATCAGTGGATTTTCTGAGAAATATTTGGATCCCAGCAAGCCTGCCTCTTCGCCCGAGAAACAAATAAAAGCCATTGAATAAGGCTGGGGATGCTGCGCATAATATCGCGCTAAGCTTAGCAACTGGCTTATACCGCTGGCATTATCATTAGCGCCGGGGAAATAAGTCTTGCTGCCCATCCCGCCCAAATGGTCGTAGTGAGCCGTTAGTACAATAAAGGAATCCGGCTTGGTAGTTCCGCGCGCAATGGCACAAATGTTCCAGGTTTTAAAGTTCTCGATTAAGCTATTTTCAACGTCGACGCTGACAGTTGAAGGTATATCTTTTAGCGCTTTTTTATCAAGTTGAATTAAAGTATAATCCGCCACCGCCTGCTCAACAGACCACGTAAGTTTATCTTCCAGTTTGACTACAATCCGATCTTTGCCATCGACAAAAAGAACACTGTCCTTTTGCACTAATTTGCCCTCACCTTTAGCGCCGCGACTTTCGGGCCCTACTATAAAATCCTTGCCCGGCGTCAACTTAATACCATTAATTGACACCTCCATCGTTCCCGGAAAGGTATTGGCATTAAAGCTAAATTCCTGCACAAAGTCCTTACCATCCATCGGCTGTAAGCCATAGTTCTTAAACTGGCTGCTTATAAACCGGGTGGTTTTGCCCATACCATCATTGGTATATCCCCTGCCCCAAAAGTAGGGGGAGGTTAAAGTATCGACCATGCTGCGTGCAAACAATGAATCCTGTGCGAAAACAGTTCGGGCAAACAACAGGAATAATAAAGTAAGGTTTAACTTCATGATGGGACCCGATACACCGCACAAGTTAATAAAAGTCAAGCGGTGATACCACCAAAACGCATATAAATCTGTCAGGATGTGAATGTGATCGCTGATTAGCCCTTTTTCTGGTTCCCACCGGTTGAAGGAAGGATCTCATTTGTTCTTTTCAATGCGTTTTCAAAAGTATCGGTAACATTAGCCTTACCTATCTGGAATAAGAGGCGTGCCTTTTGCAATTCGCCCATCACCTGCCCGCTTGTGACTTCCGACAGGATCAGTTTACTGCCTCTCCGCTTTATTTCCTCATTTACTTCCTTTAATACCCGGATGCCTGTCGCATCAATAACGGGCACGTGCCTCATGCGGATAATAAGCACCGGCGCCGGGTCTTCTATCACCCGCATGGTGTCCTTAAATTTGTACGCCGCGCCAAAAAACAAGGGGCCATGTATTTCAAAAACATCAACGCCTGCGGGCAGGTTATCAGGAGTTGATACATCATCCGGAATATCATCAACCGATACGCCGGCATGCTCCACCGAGCTCACCTGCATCATCTTCCGCATAAACAGGAAAGCTGCCAGGATCATTCCAATTTCTATCGCAACAGTCAGGTCAATGAAAACAGTCAGAAAGAAAGTGGTGAGTAAAACCGCGGCGTCACTTTTGGACCCTTTGAGTATAAATTGAAAACTTTTCACTTCGCTCATGTGCCAGGCTACCACAACCAATATACCCGCCAATGCAGCCATGGGGATCAAAGCTGCCCACTTGCCAACAAACAATAGGATGATCAACAGTGTAACGGCGTGAATGATACCCGCAACAGGTGTACGCCCACCATTTTTGATATTGGTAGCGGTACGCGCAATTGCCCCGGTAGCCGGTATACCACCGAAAATAGAAGAGCAAATATTGGCTACTCCCTGGGCAATTAATTCGGTATTGGAACGATGGTTTCCGCCTGTCATACCGTCAGCTACAACTGCTGACAGCAACGATTCTATACTTCCGAGCATCGCAATCGTGAAAGCCGGCCTGATCAGCTGCTGTAAAGTTGCAAAGCTAACCGCAGGTATAACAGGACTGGGTAATGATGAAGATATCGCTCCAAAACGGCTGCCAATCGTTTCGACCGGCAAGTTGAAAAAACGAACAACCAGCGTGGTAACAATAATGGCAACCAGCGAGCCGGGTATCTTATGCGAAATTTTTGGTGATAGTAAAACGACGAGCAGCGTAAATAGCCCTATCGCAAATGCATACCAGTTAGCAGAAGAAAAGTGGTGCCCGTAGGCTATCCATTTGCTCATAAAATCGGCGGGAACGCTTGCCATTTTTAGCCCGAAGAAATCTTTAACCTGGGAAGAAAAGATAATAACGGCTATCCCCGCAGTAAAACCGACTATCAGCGGATATGGTATAAACTTGATCACATTGCCCAGCCGCACCAGGCCCATCACAATAAGTAATATGCCGGCAATAAAAGTAGCTATGATAAGGCCATTGACACCAAACTGCTGGACTATCCCGTAAACAACAACGATAAATGCCCCGGTAGGACCTCCTATTTGTACGCGGCTGCCGCCTAATGCGGATATGATGAACCCGGCAATTATAGCTGTAAAAATGCCCTTTTCGGGAGAAACTCCCGAGGCTATCGCAAACGCAATTGCGAGCGGCAGAGCTACAACGCCAACGATCAAACCGGCAATAGCATCCTTATAGAATTGCGCCTTTGTGTAACCTTTGAACGTATCGATAATTTTGGGCCTGAATATGTTCATCACTTTATTTTAATCCACATTTTCAATAAAGTATCGTAAGATATTTCTGTCATGCAATAGCCAGGCGGTATTACCTCATCCAAGCTGTGAAACGTGACCAACCTGGTACCTAAAGGCTTTTCATCTAATACATTATAAAGGTACTGTGCATAATAAGAATATAAGCTAAACGAAGTTTCTATAGCGTCGTCAATGCAGTTTTCGGGGTCGAGATTCTCATAAAATGAATTATAAAAATAAAAGTGGTCGAACTCCTTAAAGTTAACCTGGGTAATATTCGCATGGGTAAAACTTACATTGGGCAGCTCGGTGTATGTCCTTGCCCTTTCTGCATAGTAAACCAGCTCATGCCTTTGCTCCACACCATGAAAAAACGTTTCCGGGTAATGGTACGCTGCTGTGAGGCAAAACTTACCAATCCCGCTGCCAATATCCAGTACTCTCGCACCCGGTTCGGCTAAATATGCGGCGGCTTTACAGGCTATAGATACTGGCGTCCATTGTTTATGCGACATTAATTGAAAATGCTCGGGGTACATCCAGTCAAACGAAGCATCATTGCGGAATAACGAAGCATTGCTACTCTTTAGTTTTAAACGGGGGACCGACCGTTTTTTAAAATTGTCGTTTGGACCTGGCGGGAAATCAGAAAACGGGTATATTTTATGCACCTGCAAATCTACCCCACGAATAACCACTATAACACGACAACAGATCAATGCAAAAAGTGATATTTATCAGTTTTTGATAAATGCATATCTTTGTCTATGAGCTTATCAGGAATCTTCCCGATCGACAGGTGGAACTTTACCACGCAATCCATCCTGACGGCACTTTCAGATGAAGATTTTGACTACCTGGTGAGCAACCAAAGCGACCAGGAATATCACAAAGGCGACGTAATTTTCAGGGAAGGGGCGGTACCGTCGGGAATTTTTATTATAAAAAGTGGCAAAGTCAAAAAATATAAGACAGACAGGAGCGGCAAAGAACAAATAATTTATGTGGCCAACGAAGGGGAACTGATCGGTTATCATGCAGTGTTATCTGAAGAACGTTACCCCGATTCCGCATCAGCATTAGAAAACACCCTGTTGAGTTTTATCCCTAAGGAAGATTTTATTGAGGTACTGCACAGGTCACCCTATTTTACTCATCGCTTGTTAAAAACCCTTAGCCATGAATTCACCGTACTGGCCAACAGCATATCGGTATTTGCACAAAGAACCGCTGCAGAACGGCTCGCCATTGCTTTGATCGTTTTGCGTGAAAAGTTTAAAAATAGCAATGCCGAACTTAATGATATGAATATTTCAAGGGCCGACCTTGCCAATATGGCCGGGATCGCAAAGGAGAATGTGATACGCCTGTTGAAAGATTTTAAGGAAGAGGGAATCCTGGAAACTGACGGGAGAAAGATCAGGATACTGGATATTAAATTACTGGTCAAAAAATCAAATTATCGGTAAGTGCAGTACGGGTTGATCAACAGATCCCAAGCTGCAAACCAAACTTTCCAGCTATAGAATAGTTAACTTTATACCCAATCTGTTTTTACCGCATATTTTTTATAAAATTTGAAAACTTCAATATTCATTTCCGGCCTTGTTGTCATAAGTACATTATTTTCAGCTTCCCAGGGGCCCAGCGATATCCCGCGTTATGATCATGTTGTGATCGTAATGGAGGAAAACCATGCCTATAACGAATTGATAGGCTCACCCAATGCGCCCTATATCAATGAACTGGCGAAGGGCGGAATGTTGTTTACCGATTCTCATGGCATTGGTCACCCAAGTCAGCCAAATTACCTGGCGCTATTTTCAGGCAGTACACAGGGGGTAAAAGGGGACGGATGCCTTGTAAAGGTAACGCCGCTGAAGACTCCCAACCTTGGCGCAGCGCTGATCAGTAAAAAGTTCACCTTTATGGGCTATGCGCAAACTATGCCCGCCGTAGGCTTTCTTGGATGCACATCCGGCAGGAGCAGCGTAACTGTCGGGAGCCTTTACGCACGGAAGCATACACCATGGGTCAATTGGCTTGGAACCGGCCTTAATTGCATACCGGCATCGTTAAGTGTGCCAATGGATGATTTTCCAAAGAATTTAAAAAATCTGCCTACGGTCGCCTTCGTTGTGCCGGATATGGATAATGATATGCATAATATTGGCTTTGCGGGAGATGCCGCCGCCATCCGCCGGGGCGACAAGTGGCTAAAAGATAACATACAGAAATATGCCGATTGGGCCAAACACCACAACAGTTTATTAATAGTGACCTTTGATGAAGACGACTATAATGCACAAAACGGCAACCAGGTACCCACCATTTTTTATGGCGAACATTTAAACCAGGGCGAATATTCAAAAACCATTAATCATTATCATATTCTGCATACTCTCGAAGTAATGTATGGCTTACCCTCGCCTGATGATGTATCAGCGGCTCCCATTTCAGGCGTTTGGGGAAAATAGAGCGAAATGTTGTATTTTCTATATATTGCAACTCGCTAAAATAGATTGATAATTATATGAAATATTTCCTGGCCCTGTTGTTACTGACAAGTATGAGTTGCTTTGCGCAGGATTATAAAGCGCTGATTGCAGAGCATCGTAAAGGTTATATGGAAGACTTCCTGAAAGACAACCATTCCCCTCTAAAAAAAGACGACCTGCAATTTCTACGGTTTTACGATGCGGATAGTACTTATAGGGTTACAGCTAAAGCAGAGATTTTATTAAACGAACAGACTTTTCTGATGCCCGTATTCAGTGGCTCGGGGCAACAGTATATACGCTATGCTGTATTAAAGTTTACGCTTAAAGGCAAGCCAATGGAACTAATTGTTTATAAAAGCATAGCACTGTCGGCGAATCCGCAGTACAGCGATTATTTGTTCCTGCCGTTTATTGATGACACCAATGGTAAAGAAACCTATGGCGGCGGTCGTTATGTCGACTTAAGTACCAAAGACTTTAAAGGTAATACCGTCGTGATTGATTTTAATAAAGCTTATAATCCTTACTGTGCCTATAGCGGCGGGTACTCGTGCCCAAAACCACCCGGCGAAAACCAGTTGAACCTTGCTGTTGAAGCCGGTGAAAAGTTGTTTGCAGGGGATAAAAAGCATTAAAACTTTATTCTCCCCATTAAACCTTGCGGTATTAAATCCGTTTAAGTTGAATGATGAGAAAACTACTCTGTTGCCTAATTTTAAGTTTGACGTTGTTTGCTGCCTGCAAGAAGGATAAGGTCAGCACAACCCATCCCACTACCCCGGTCGCTGCAAGCCTTTATTTTCCGCCGGTTGGCAGTAACGATTGGCAGACAACTTCCGCTGCCTCATTAGGTTGGGACACTACGCAGTTAACTGCGTTATACCCCTACCTGCAAAGCAAAGGTACTAAGGCATTTATTATCCTTAAAAACGGCAAGATAGTTACCGAGAAATATTTTGGAACCTTTACTGCCGACAGTTTGTGGTACTGGGCATCGGCTGGTAAAACTGTAACCGGTATGATGATAGGTATAGCCCAGCAGGAAGGGCTATTAAACATCAATGACATTACCTCCAAATATATTGGTACCGGCTGGACGTCCGAACCGTTGGCAAAGGAAAACCTCATTACCATAAAAAACCAACTGACCATGACCAGCGGCTTGGATGATGGCGTGGCCAACTCCGATTGCACCCTGCCCGGCTGCCTTGTTTATAAAGCAGATGCCGGTACACGCTGGGCATATCACAATGCGGCCTACACTATTCTGGACAGTGTGATTCAGAAAGCGACCGGGCAATCTTTTAACGCCTACTTCCAAGCGAAGATCAGGAACCCGATTGGGATGAACGGTACCTGGATAAAATCGCCCAACTCCAATAACGTCTATTACAGTAACGCGCGCAGCATGGCCCGGTTTGGATTGCTATTGCTGAACAAAGGCAAATGGAATACGACTGCTATTTTAAGTGATACTGCCTATTTTAATAGCCAGGTAAACACATCTCAAAATATAAATTTAAGCTATGGCTATTTAACCTGGCTCAATGGGAAAGCCAGCAGCATGGAGCCGCAGGTCCAGGTTGTATTTCCACATTCCATTATTCCGAATGCACCGGCAGATTTGTTTGCCGCCCTGGGTAAAAATGACCAAAAGGTTTACGTAATCCCCTCACAAAAATTAGTAATTATAAGGATGGGCAATACCGCCGGCGGGGTTAACTTGGCAGGCTCTGACTTTGATAACGACCTTTGGGCGAAATTACAGCTGATAATAAAATATTAATCAATCATCCTTCAAAACTCCAATGTCACCAAGCCAAAGTTTCCATCGTCTTTGTTTCATAAACGAATTTAAAAGTTAATATCCGTTTTATCTTGTAAAATAATTGTTGATCATACATTTTATAATGGCACGAGATGGAGATGGAGTGTAAAAAGCAAAAAAATTAGCCAGGCTCCGACCCCCGGCTAATCATGAAATTTAACATTTAACCAAACAAACAATGAGTAAACCATTAACTGATGTATAAATTTAAATCTATATTTTCCCCTGTTCAACCTAAATCTATTAACATATTAACAATCAGTGCACTTCAGGTTGATTTTTCCATTATCGCGCAAAAATCAGCACACTGTTTGCGCATGGTGAGCGCAACAGCCTTGAGCAAACCATCAGACGGTTGGCTTTCCGGAGTAACCCAACTAAATTCAAAGTCAACTCGCTAAATAACAGTAATTTACAGTCCGAATTTTCTCAGCATTTTAACCAAAGTGTTAATAATCGTATCTTTGGAGTATCTAAAATTTTGAAAAATGCCAAGTCTATACGAGAAAGCGATATACGAGGAGCTCGGCCCTGAAATAACCCAGCAATTGAAAGATGGGAACTGTAAATTTGTGGTTAGTCACAAAAGCCTGAAATTTACATTCCTCGACTGTCCGATGGCGCTCATAAACCAAATTATTGAAGTGAAGAAAGCAAAGGGCGAGCAATCTATCCTGTATGAGTTTGTGCATTCCGATGTATAGTTAGTCCGACTAATCATCTCACAAAATTTTGAGAATTTTAACAAATGATTGTACTATCTTAACATCATTAAATCAATTGCCGATTTAACGTTATTTTGTGTTCAAAATACACTAACATGGCTATCTTTGACTTGTTATAAACCCGTAATTCCTAATTATCCCGTCATGAAGAATAAGTTCCTACCCTGTTTATTAGCCGGTCTGTTCCTGCTTTTGATTACGCACGCAAACGCGCAAACCAAAAGCGACAATACTACCGATGCCAAAATTAATTCAATCATCAAAAAACTCACGCTCGATGAAAAGATAGCCCTGCTGCACGCCAACGGCATATTCAGCACCGCCGGCGTCGATCGCCTGGGCATACCCGGCCTGATGACAGACGACGGCCCGCTTGGCGTACGTGAAGATGTAAAAGAAGGCTGGGGCTCGGCTAATTTGACCACGGATTCGGCTACGTTTTTTCCAAATGGCTCGGCTTTAGCGGCTACCTGGAACCCGGCATTAGCTTACCGTTTCGGTCACGACATGGGCGAGGAAGCCCGGGCACGCAAGAAGTATATTATGCTGGCGCCTGCTTTCAACATAGCGCGCACGCCATTGTGCGGCCGTACTTATGAATATTATTCAGAGGACCCATTTTTAAATTCTAAACTGGCGGTTCAGGCTGTAAAAGGCATCCAAAGCCAGAATATTGCCGCCTGCGTAAAGCACTTTGCAGTAAATAACCAGGAAATTGAGCGTGGCCGTGTTAGCGTGAATATCGACGAGCGTGCTTTGCGCGAAATTTACCTGCCGGCTTTTAAAGCTTCGATTACCGAAGGCAATGCATGGACCATCATGTCGGCATATAACAAAATACGGGGGGTTTATTGCTCCGAAAATAGTTACTTGCTGCAAACAATACTAAAAGGCGAATGGAAATTCAAAGGCATCGTTATCAGCGACTGGGGCGGCACACACAGCACTGTTACCGCCGCAAATAATGGCCTCGACCTCGAAATGGGCTCGGGTCCGAAATATGACAGCTACTTTTTTGCCACCAAATTGCTTGATTCGGTAAAAGCCGGCAAAGTAAGCATGAAAGTAATTGACGAAAAAGTACACCGAATACTTTGGGTGATGTACCATACGAACATGAGCGTTAATCCGCCCGCTGGAAAGATGAACACAGCCGCGCATAGCAAAACTGTTTATGATGTTGCATCCGAATCAATCGTGCTGCTGAAAAATGAAAAACATCTGCTGCCTTTAAATACATCATCGGTTAAAAGCATTGCTGTGATTGGTGATAACGCCACGCATACCTTCCATTTAGGCGGTTTTGGCGCAGGCGTAAAAGCACGTTATGAAGTAACCGCTTTGGCTGGCTTAAAAAACAGGCTGGGTAATAAAGTAAATATCAAATTTGCACAGGGATACTCCGGGTTTTACAGGCAGCATGGTGGTAATGTAAACGCAGAAACCAAAAAAGCAGATACAGCTATGATTCGCGAAGCGGTAAATACAGCCAAAAGCTCGGATATGGCCATCTTATTTATAGGCGGCAACCGTGATTACGAAAGCGAAGGAAGCGACCGTAAGGACCTGAGCCTTCCTTTTGGCGAACAGGATTTGGTTGATGCAGTAACTGCTTCCAATCTAAACACCATTGTTGTAGTGGTTGGCGGTGCGCCTTATGATATCGGTAAGATCAAGCAAAACAACAGCACCATCGTATGGTCCTGGTATAACGGTTCTGAGAATGGCAATGCTTTGGCTGATGTGCTTTTGGGTAAGATAAATCCATCGGGTAAACTACCGTTTACCTTCCCGGCACAATTAAAGGATTCACCTGCGCATGCATTAAATGCTTACCCAGGTGAAAACCTCACGGTGGACTATAAAGAGGGTATCCTGGTTGGTTATCGCTGGTTCGATACCAAAAAAATTGAGCCGCTTTATTGCTTTGGCTATGGGCTTTCTTACACCAACTATCAATATTCGGGTTTGCAAACCGCTAAGAAGACCTACAAACCGGGCGAAAATATCATAGCGACCATCAAAGTGAAAAATACAGGCAAATTTGGGGGCAAGGAAACGGTTCAGCTTTACGTTAGTAAATCAGGTTCAGTAGTTGAACGCCCCGAAAAGGAATTGAAAGCTTTCAAAAAGGTAATGATAGCAGCTGGCGCTACGGCTGATGTTAGTTTGAGCGTTCCCGTTAAGGATTTAGCTTATTACGATGTTAAAACCAGCAAATGGGTGGTTGAACCGGGCACATACAAAATACTGGCCGGTACTTCGTCAAGAGACATCAAGGAAACTGCTACTATAACCATCGATTAATTGTGCGACATTAAAGAAGAAAACTGTCATGCTAAAACGCCTGCTTAAAGTTGCCATTTTGGCTTTGACAGTTTTCATCTTGTCGGCTCAAACGCTATTTGCGCAGTCGGAGTTTAAGCCCTGGGGTAATTTGGATGGCATCCGTGTAAAGGGCCAGTTGATGGATTTTAATACCCGGCTGGTTGTCGTGGGTAACTCGTGGTCGAAAATAAGTTTTACCGGGAAAGAACTCCAAAAACCAAAATATACACGCAATGATGGTGTGTATACGGTAAATACCTGGATAGACAGTTTAGAATTTACCGAAACCGTAAAAGATATCGGCAAAGGGCAGGCAAAAGTTACCGTAAAATGCACCGTACATGCAGATACTACGGTTAAGGGTATATTCTTCAATGTTTCCCTTCCGGAAGCCGTTTACAAGGGGAGTGTTGACCCATCACACCCAAATAATGAGGGTGAATATTTGAACCAGCAAACAAAAGAATTAAACTTTACATCCATATCGCAAAGTATTCGTATAAAAGCAGACACAATTTCATCGGTTTTTGGCAGACCTGATACAGGTACAAAACAGGAATACTACCGCATTTATTTCCCAATATGTTCAGGCGCATTGCATAAAGGCAATGTGTTCGAAAGAACCTATGAGATCAAAGTTTCCGGTACCATAGACCAATCACCGGTTAACATTAAACTCGATACTTCTGTACAGGGCAGAGCGTTTGCAGGACTGGGCGGCAATTTCCGTATACAGAATCCAAAGGTCGACCCGGAGGTTATCGATTATTGCTTAAAGAATTTACGTGTAGCCTGGGGCCGGGTAGAGATGCCCTGGAGCAGCTGGCAGCCCGATTTATCGTCGGACCCGTCTGCTTTAGACACATCAAAGCAGACTATCCGCGTACGCAGGGCGATGGAAATGGCTCAAAAGCTAAGCAGGATGAATATCCCGGTCATTCTCACAGCATGGTTCCCGCCGGCATGGGCGGCTGAGGGCAAATTGCAGTTCAAGCCAACACCTAACGGCATTTGGGGTAATCCATTGAAGCAATCGAGCATGCCTCAAATTTATAAATCCATTGCTGACTACATTATCTATTTAAGGGACCATTACGGGGTTGAGGTGCAATGTTTTTCATTTAACGAATCGGATCTGGGCATTAATGTAAGGCAAACCGGCGAGGAACATGATGAGTTGATCAAAGGCCTTGGCGCTTATTTTGCTTCGCGTGGATTAAAAACAAAACTCTTATTGGGCGATAATTCGGATGCGACAACATGGAAATTTGTGTATCCCGCGATGAATGACGCCGAAGCAAAGCAATACATTGGCATGGTATCTTTTCACTCCTGGCGCGGGTGGGGTACCGAAACCTTGCAAAAGTGGGCGGACGCAGCCAAGCAAACAGGCAAGCCGCTTATTGTTGGCGAAGGAAGTATCGATGCTGCCGCCTGGGGGTATCCGGCATATTTTCAGGACCCGTCTTATGCCCTTGAGGAGATAAACCTCTACACGCGGTTATTAGCCATCTGCCAGCCCGCGTCTATCTTACAGTGGCAGTTAACATCCGATTATTCGCCATTGAAAGGCGGTGGCATTTTTGGAGATAACGGTCCGCTTGAACCCACCCAACGTTTCTGGAACCTCAAACAACTGGCCTGCACACCGGAAGGCTTGTCTCATATGCCTTTAACTGCTGATAACGATGCCATTTCGTGTGCGGCTTTGGGCGATAACAGCAAGCATGTTTACACCATCCACATGGTTAACAATGGAACGTCTCGTGAAGTGCATTTAACAGGCTTGCCGGCCGGTATAAAGGATTTTAAAATCTATATCACGGATGAAAAATCAAAGATGAGGTTATCAAAAACCATCAAAGTTCAAAACCACGAAAGTACTTTCACCTTGAAGGAGCGCTGTTTTGCGACGCTTTTCAGCGATTGATCTCTGTATAGCGAAAGGCCTTATTTGAATGAGAAATTATAGGCCAGCTTTATGGCAAACTGGTTCATTACGTTTCCCTCGGTATAGATCCGCCCGCTTAAATCAAACCCATCCATTATAACACCCGCACTAAACCCGGCTGCCGGGTTGGTTTGTGTATAGGTGTAACCGGGCGAATGCTGGGCCAGCAAGCCTACGCCGGCCTGTCCTTCAACATAAAGATGTTCAGGCAAATTATATCGGTAACCCGCCAATATTGGCAACAGGCTCAGAGTTTGATTGGCAAAAAAAAGTGTGCCCGATTTGCCACCAAACGATGAATAAGCAACCGTTAATGTTACTTGTGCCTTCTCTCCCAGTCCATACAAGGCCTTAATGTTTCCGCCAAACCCAATATTGTAAGCAGCGCGGTACCCGGGACCCAATAAAAAATCAGCCGAACCGCCAACACCAACCTGGTTGTTTCCTGCTTGCGCATAGCAATAGCCCGAAAACAAGATCATTGTCGCAACGGATAATACAATCCTTTTCATCGTAGTAATGGTTTTAGCGCGAATTTATTCCCAATAAAAGTATTGAATACTTCTTTAAATAAATACTTCTATGTTTGCTTCAAAAGACCACTCATCAAATAAAAATTCAAGCGAAAGCTATGTTGTATAAAAGACTCAGTATTGCATTAATTTTCTGTTTAGCTATTTTTTTGCCTGCCATATCATTTGCTCAGCAAACTACAATCAGCAACGCCAAAATTTCGATGACGCTTGATTATAGAAAGCAAGCCTGTATCACCTCGCTCACCGTAAATGGGCAAAAGGTGATCAGTAACGCAGATGGGATTTTCACCTCAGTAAATATCAATGGTGAGACTTACTCGTCGCTGCACTTAAAACAGGCCCCGGCACTGGTAAAGGACGGAAATACAATTAAAGTAAGCGGCATTTATTATGGAAGCGATGGTTTTGATATCAAAGAGAATTGGCTGTTTGTCGTTAACGATAAAAATATTAAATGGACGATAGAAAGAACCTGCAATAAACCAGTAATAGCAGAAGAATCCGCGGTGCCGGTATTTAATTTCGATAGCATCAACACCTGGGAAGGCGCCTACCAGGGCTATGGCGGCCTGGCATGGTTTTATCTCTTCAACGAGAAATTATGCACCTATGGGGTGCATACCCGCTCGTCCGATTTTTGGAACAGTAAAACGGGTAACGGCCTAAATATTACAGTTGACGCCCCGGGCAAAAACGTTGCGATGAAATATTCGCGCACAAACGATGATAAGCTGGCTTACACCATAAGCACGTCAGCCAATGAGTTATTGCCAAAGATGGATAGCGGGACCAACCGGAGACGGTTTGTACGAGGTCGCACCGATGTCTGGGGGCCGTTTACCATTCCCGCCGGTACAAGCAGGCAAACTATAACATTGAGCTATTTTGATTTTCAGCAAAAATACGGGCGGGGTAAATTCAAAGGTGTCGACGGCAGCCGGGTGAGCGCGGTGTTAAATACCATAGCGAGGATAGGAGTAATCGATTCACTTCATTTTGGTGGGAACAGCTGGCATACGCCTTATGGCCCTATTTGCCTGCACGAACAGTATATCGCCCAGTTAGGCCTGGCAATTAACGATCCCAAATACCTGGCGGGCTATCAAAGCTGCCTCGACTATTACTGCGCACATGCCATCAAACCCGATGGACGTGTTTATCCGAGGTGGGCCTACACCAACGAGGATGCAATGGCAAATCAGTTTAATAAATATGGCTTTTACGAGGCCCAATGGGGTATTTTAATGGATTCAAACCCCGACCTGGTCACCAATATTGCCGAACTGTATGACATGAACGGCAACAAAAGCTGGGTCAAAAGCCACCAGGCAGCCTGTGAAAAAGCCTTGGACTGGATACTGAAACGGGATGGCAACAACAACGGGCTCGTCGAAATGATGACCGATAATATGGCTCAGAAAAAGAGCAGCGACTGGATAGATATCATTTGGGCATCCTATGAGAATGCCTTTGTAAACGCCAAACTATACCATGCACTGGTGAAATGGGCCGATATAGAGCGACAACTGAATAACAAACCTAAAGCAAAATACTACGCAGGTTTTGCAGCAACACTAAAGGCAAGCTTTAATAAAGACATCAAAGATGGCGGTTTTTGGGACGCCGAAAACGGCTGCTATGTTCACTGGCGTGACAAGGACCAAACCATTCATGGCCGCAATATGGTTACCCCGGTAAACTTTATGGCTATCGCTTATGGCATTTGCGATAACGACGCACGCAGGAAAATCGTACTGGATAAAATTGAGGCCCAGATGCAGCAGGAAAAACTTTTTTTCTGGCCGTTGTGTATGACAACGTACGGACCCGGTGAAGGAAACGGATGGCAGTTCCCTTTCCCGAATTATGAAAACGGCGACCTGTTTCTATCATGGGGCTCCATTGGGGTTAAAGCTTATGCGGCTTACGATCCTGCACTTGCACTAAAATATGTTAAGAATGTGCTGGAACAATACAGTAAGGACGGCCTGGCATTTCAACGTTATGCGCGTGTAAAACAGGATGGCCAGGGCGATGATATCTTATCCGGCAACAGTCTCTCCATAGTTGGCTTGTACCAGGCAATTTATGGGATAAATCCATTATACAACCGCTTTTATCTCGACCCGCATATTACGCCGGAGCTTGCCGGCACTACGCTCAATTATAATTTCAGGGGCAAGCATTTAGTCATAACACTGGATACGAATAGGTATTCGGTTTCCGATAAAACATTTAAAGTAACGGCCAGTTCAAGCTTCGGCTTTAATGCTACCAAAACCCAGCTATCCTGGTTTAACGGGAACAGCCCCAGTGTCTCCTTACAAGCAACGTCGGCAAAGCCTTTGAGCATCTCAATAAAAGATTGGAATAAGGATAAAATGGAGTGGCTGCAAAATTCGTCTAATCCGGTTACTTATGTCCTTCATCAATTGAAGCCCAATTCTGATTATCTTTTGACCATCAATGGAAAAGCCACCCAAAAAATCAAATCCAATTTAAACGGAGAACTGATTTTAAACAATACCCCCGGGCCTGCCAATGAGGTGATTATGGTAAGCCAAAAGCAATAATTGAATATTTATTAAAATTCAATCGGCAAAAGCGATACTTTTAGGTTCAACTAAAAACCTGGATGAACACAATTATAAAGAATAGGATTACTTCTATTGATTTCCTCCGAGGCTCCATTATGATCATCATGGCGCTTGACCACGTTAGGGATTATTTATTTGCCGACTCCTTTTTGTATGACCCGCTTGATCTTACAAAAACAAGTGGAATTATATTTTTCACAAGGTGGATCACTCATTTTTGTGCGCCGATATTTATGCTGCTTGCCGGAACTTCCGCGTACCTTATCGGGCGAAAGAAGTCAAAAAAAGAGCTATCGGCATTCCTTATAAAACGTGGGTTATGGCTCGTATTTCTCGAAATGATCGTGGTCAATTTCGGATGGAATTTCAATATTACTTTCCCCATGTTTTTCTTTATTACCATCTGGGCATTGGGCATAAGCATGATCCTATTGGCCGGATTTATCCACCTGCCTATCAAGTGGATTTTTGCCATCTGTATCATCATAGTGGCTGGCCATAACCTTTTAGATAATGTTCATATCGCAGGTAATTCACTGTCAGGCTTTGGCTGGGCATTGGTACATGACCAACGGGTTTTCAGCTGGCATGGGGAAATTCTTTTAGTAGGCTACCCTATTGTTCCGTTAATGGCCGTTATGCCCCTGGGCTATTGCCTCGGATCGTGGTATGCTGCGGATTACGACGCTCAAAAAAGACAAAAGAATTTATTGATAGTCGGGGCCTCTTCAATCATTCTATTCATTGTACTGCGTTACACCAATGTTTATGGCGACCCCGTAAAATGGGCCCCACAAAAGGATGCGCTTTTTACATTCCTTTCCTTTTTGAATGTAAACAAGTATCCGCCTTCTTTATTATACCTTTTGCTTACACTTGGTACAGCCTGCTTATTCCTTTCATTTACTGAGAAATTAAAAGGGGCGGTTGTAAACGTGATTTCGGTATATGGCAGGGTGCCCATGTTTTATTACCTCATTCATATCTACGTGATCCATATTATAGCACTAACCGCATCAGCCCTAACAAAAGGGCAGGACTGGACAATATGGTTGCTGAAAAAACCCATCTGGTTTAGTGCGGACCTTCTTAAAGGCTATGGATTCTCGTTACCGGTCTCCTACCTGGTTTGGATAGCGATAGTGATAGCCCTATACCCTTTATGCAAACGTTACGATGCATACAAGCAGGCCAATAAACAAAAATGGTGGCTGAGTTATTTGTAAATGATATCAGCAAAATATTTGCCAAACACACAGAATTTATATTAATTTAACTGCTGTTTAGAGATATCGTGCGTATTATCGGCATCTCTTAAAGATATCCCGTTATTGATGACGAACAGCAACTTAAAACCGGCCTTGGCTGCATATACCAAATTTTTCGCACTGATAGTGGTGCTGTATTTTATATCGTTTGCTGATAATGCCAGGGCACAAACAACAGCAAAACCCGAAATAGGTTATCATTTAAGCTGGGATGGAAAATCATCTTTTCTGAAAGTTCGCCTGGTTTACTCGCCTGCAGCAAAGGACAGCACTGTTTTTAACTTCGGCATTGATGGTTTCGGCGGGCAGCGTAATACCTTTAACCTGGTAAGTAATTTAAGCTGCGATGCAAGTGATAAATTTAAAGCCGACCCTAAAACCAGAAAAGTAACCGTATATCACACAAACAATGGCTTAAGGGAACTTAACTATCAGATCAACGGCGCATTATTACCCGATACCAGCCGCATGCTTTATAAACAGTTGTTTCGGCCGGTAATTGCCGACGGCAGTTTATACCTTGTTTCCTTTTTTTATATGATGAAACCAGTTGGCCACAAGGCAACTAATATTAGCATCCAATGGGATCATGCACCGGCCAATATAACTTATTTTTGTTCGACCAATCCCGACGCAACAACAGCTACAAAAGCCATTATCGATACAGCGAACACCGAGCAATCGATGATCGAAATGGGCTATAACCTACAAACCGCAAAATACAGTGTGCGTGGTATTCCTTACTATGCGATAACCTCCACAAAAGATACCATAAATGATATCAAAAAAGAGCTTGATCCATTCTTCACCAGTTATTTTCCATCCTTGCGTGATTATTGGCAGGATAACGATGCACCTTACTATTATGTGAGCCTTACCCAAATACTGGAATCCGACATACCAGCAGGCGGCGGCTTTGGGTGGGGACGAGGTTTTATCATGAAATATGCCGGCAAGTTCGACGATTGGAAAAAAGAAGTAATAGCTCATGAAACCTCGCACGACTGGATCGGTCACCGGCTTTCCATCGGGAACGATAGTTTTGATAACCAGTGGTTCGGCGAAGGGTTTAATGATTATGTGTGCCTGTTGAACCTGGTGAAGTCGGGCATTTTTGATGAGACAGCTTTTGTGCGTTTTTTAAACAAGTATGATTTTAAACCGCATTACACCAGCCCGGTAAAAAACGCGCCGAACGACTCAATCGGTAAAAAATACTGGCTCGACAAAAATTATGAGAAACTACCCTACCGCCGCGGGCTTATTTATGCGTTTTGCCTCGACAACGAAATACAGGTGGCATCAAATGGCAAACAATCGTTGCGGGATGTTTTATTGGCCCTGTTTAAAGTTTACAAACAAAAAATTGCTGCCGATCCCAATGCTAACCTTACTATAAAAGATTTCATTGACCAGGCTTCAAACTTCTTACCGCGGGCGCAAATTCAAAACGAGGTGGACAACTACATGCTGAAAGGCAATCCGATCGATCTCAGGCGAATAAAGTTTACCGGTTATTTTAAATTTGATTACCAGGGCGAAGTGCCGCTACTAAGTTTAGTACAGGGCACCAATTTAAAGGAGTTTTGCAAATGGTAGTAAAACGACACTAAAGATGAAAGAAGATCCGAAAAAACATAGCCAATCGCGTCGCGACGCATTAACGTTAATGGGGCTGCTGCCCTTTACGCCCGGCATTTTACAAAGCTTTGCATCAACCACCAATCAGGCGGGAACCGATGGCTCGTTACCGGCAAAAAACATGTTCTCCATAAAAGGGACTTTTTTAAACGCCGCCTATACGCATCCCATGAGTATAGGCACAGCCGCGGCTATTAAAAGTTATCTTGACTTCAGGTTGATCAACGGAAAGTCTGTCCAGGATATTGACGGCGACCGCAACATCGCACGCACCCTGTTTGCGCGCCTCATCAATGCCGATCCGGATGAAATTTCGTGGATACCCAGCACGATGGTGGGCGAAAACCTCATTGTATCGGGCCTTGGCTTACCGGGCACAAAAGCCCGTATTGTTACTGATGCCTACCACTTTGACGGCTCGCTTTATCTTTATGATGAAATGGCCAAAATGGGTGCAGATGTAGAACTGTTGCTGCCAAAAAATAATGCTATCCCGATAGACGATATTGATAAAGCCATTAAACCGGGAACGAAGCTGGTAGCTGTTTCGCTGGTATCTATGATAAACGGGTATCAGCATGATCTTAAAGCTATTTGTGATATTGCTCACTCGCGGGGGGCGTTGGTATACGCCGATATTATCCAGGCCGCCGGTGCAGTACCCATCGATGTACATGCCAGCGGCGTTGATTTTTGCGCCTGCTCTTCTTTCAAATGGCTGATGGGCGATTATGGCATCGGTTTTTTATATGTCAGGAAAGACCGGCTGCACCTGTTAAAACGCAGCCAGTACGGGTACCGCCAATTGACTGATAATTCGGCGCATGTATTTCCGTTCGATCCCCCGGGAAATGAGCCGTTCGATTACGTACAGGGAGATAAAACCCGCCAATATTTTGAGGTTGGCACACTTAACAATGCTGCTGTGCCTGGCCTTATCTTCTCGTTAAATTATCTGTTGAATACAGGCGTACAAGCGATTCAGCAATACAGGCAGCCGATGATAGATAAATTGCAGCAGCGTCTGCCATCCTTAGGCTACGAGCGCATGACGCCCGAAACTTCAACATCGCCAATTTTAACATTTGCTTCAAAAGATGCTTATACCAGGCTTCATCCAAAATTGGTGGCTGCGGATATTAATATCCAGGTTTATCACAACCGCTTCCGCATTTCGCCATCTATTTATAATACGATGGATGAAATTGACCACCTGATAAATGTACTGTCCTGATAAATAAATGAATATGAAAAAGTTATTATACGTAGTAATTGCCGCACCGCTGCTATTTATTTCAGCAAAAGGTACGCTATTCAGTTCACGGGTTCCCGAAAGCGGTATTACTTATATCAACCAAACGGGTAACGGGCTGCCATTTTCAAAAGCGGTAAGGGCAGGTGACCTAGTTTACCTGTCGGGGATGATTGGCGCCGGCGCCGATGGCAAATTAGTCCCCGGGTTTGATGCGCAGGCTAAGCAAACAATGGATAACATTGCGGCCATATTAAAAAGCCAGGGCCTAAGCATGAATAATGTGGTAAAATGTACCGTTATGATACAGGATATGGCTAATTACAACGCCTTTAATAACATATATAAAACTTATTTCAGCAAAGAGCATTATCCTGCCCGTAGTGCTTTCGGCGCTAACGCCCTGGCATTTGGTGCCGAAATGGAAGTTGATGTTATAGCCTACGATCCAAAAAAATAAATGAAACAGCTCAAATCTATTTTCCTACTCCTTTGCATGACATTGTTTGCCGTCCCGGCGTTTGCGATTTGTCAGGTAGATACAACTATCACACAGCCGAGGGTATCAGTGACAGTTCACCAGGGCGTGTTTAATGGTAAAAAGATAAACTATACCGCAACTGTCCGGGAAACATTTTTATCACTTAACAAAAAGATATCAACGGGCTCATCAATTATTACGACATCTTATGTTCAAAACGATCCCGGCAGCCAAACTGCACGGCCCGTCATATTTATTTTCAACGGCGGCCCGGGAGCATCTTCTTCGCCCCTGCACATGCATGCTTTAGGGCCCTATCGCATCATAACCGATCCTAAAACCAACATACAATCTATAACGAACAATCCTTTGAGCCTGCTCGACGCGGCCGACCTTGTTTTTATCGATCCGGTCGGCACGGGCTATACTAAAACTACCGACTCGGTTACTACCAAAGCCCACTGGGATGTCGAACAGGATGCACGTTCCATTATCGACGTCATCCGATCCTGGGTGCAAACCAATAACCGGGCGGCATCTCCGGTTTATTTATGCGGGCAAAGTTATGGTACAACCCGCGCCGCCGAAATATTAGGGCTGGCACCTGATCTCAACCTGTCGGGCGTATTGTTTTTATCTCCATTGTTCGATCGTGCTTCACAGGCTTTTGTGCCCGGCAATGATATGCCCTACCTGCTTTACCTGCCTACTATGGCGTCGGTAGCCTGGTATCACAAAAAGGTGAATTTCGAGACCCAAACGGAGGGTCAATGTTTCAATGAAGCGGTTAAATTCAGCCAGAATGAATATGCCGTCGCCCTGATGAAAGGCCGCGATATAACTTTTGCAGAAAAAAAACGTGTAGCCTCAAAATTGGCAGCTTTAACCGGGTTAAGCACAAAGCAATATCTTGATAGCAATCTGAGGATAAGCAATGAAGCCTTTCAGTCGCTGCTGCTGGCGTCAAAGGGCGAGCGCCTGGGGCAGCTTGACGGGCGCATCAGCACAACTGTTAAACCGGTGAGCGCTACACCCTCGCCTTATAATGATCCTTCATTTGCCTCAACCATTAATACCAGTGTGGTGAACCCCATAAGCGCTTATTTTACCGATTCGCTGCGATTTCCGGCAAAGGGCAAGTACGTATCCTTAAATCTCAAAGCAAATTTTAACTGGACATGGCCCGCCACCAACGGAGTGATCGAATACGGGACGGTAGCGCCCTACGTAGCCACCGCTATGCAAAAACATCCTCAGCTGCGCTTAATGGTTATTGGTGGCTACTTCGACCTGGCCACGCCATTATATGCAACCATGTACACGCTTGACCATGTGGGCGCTGACTTTAAGCGAATTACCTTCTTAAATTTTTCCAGCGGCCATGACACATTCGATACCGAAGAAAACCTTAAACTATTAACCGATAGGGTAAGACAATTCGTATTAAAATGATTTTGAGTGTTTTGCATACGTTGTCAGGAGTATTGACCTTATTATTTTTTTCCGCCAAAGTATTAACGCATTACTATTTGGATTACAAACGTGGCTACAGCATCAATTTTACCTATGTATTTTTAACTCCGGGAGCGTATTTTCTTCGCTATAAAGCTGAAGTGGCAAAAAGCTTAATTAAATTAAAAATGCTTTGTAATTCATTTTTAGTACTTACCATTCTTGCGCTAATTCTAAATATAGCATTGGGTGTACTTATATACTTTAAATAAAATTGCACACTCGCCATCCCAAATAAGTTGAAAGTGTTTTATTTCAACGAGTTACGTCTTTTTTTATATAATTGTTGTGATTTTAACCCGTAAATCATACTTTTGCACACTCCAAACCGGAAAATGATTCCTGAGTAGCTCAGCCGGTTAGAGCATCTGACTGTTAATCAGAGGGTCGCTGGTTCGAGCCCAGC
>JAYUEE010000044.1:0-4337 GCA_043739405.1 Mucilaginibacter sp.
ATTCTGCATCATTTACCTGTATCATTTCCTTCAGTTTTATGGTTTATTAATTCAGTCGTTCAAAAATTCCTCTATCAAAGTTACCGTTACTTCAGCCTGCCTATTCTCTTTTTGGCCGGGATAGGCTGTACCCGATTCCAATGTTGCGATACAAGTACCGTGTTGCCCGGGTAATACGAGTAGCCTTGAACCAGGTATCAGCCGATGCATTTTCATCGTCGCTTCAGGCGATATTACATCCCGGTCGCCTGCCATCAGCAGTATTGGCACCCCGATCGACTTCACTTTTTCGTCCGATATATCCGGGAAGTTTTTCATGCGCTCTACATCCCTGTTGAACATTATATGCAAGCAGGCCGTATCGGGGTTCACTTTTAGAAAAGCATCTTTTAACGGCGGCGGCAAGTTGTCTATGTTTGCGCCTTCAAAGCCGTCAAAAAACCCGGCGGGAAACCTCTCTCTTTTATCGGCACCTGCGAGCGCAACGATCTTGTTCACTATCTCCGGGTGCCTGATGGCGATCTGTAGTGTAGTGGTACCCCCGTTACTGAAGCCAAAGAAATTGGCTTTGCCGATCTTTAGGTATTTAAGTAAAGCAGCCAAATCATCCGCGTCCTGCTCAAATGATTCCGGTGCGTTGCGATCAGCAGTGCGCCCATGTGCCTGCATTTCAGCAGCGATCAACTTGCCCGAAAACAGGGGAATGACGTTGCTGAAGGTTGATTCAATGGTAGATCCGCCGCCATGTATCAAAACCAAAGGCATGCCGCCTTCGCCATGTATCTCATAATACATCTGTAAGCCATTTACCGGTGCATATCCTGATGTTTTCAATTTTTCCATAGCCTATTAATTTAAACCCGCCAGGTAAACGTTCAGTTTTTCGATATTCTGCTTTAAGCCTTCGGCTGCGTTGTGCGCCTTTACCACCGCTTCAAATAACTCTGCCGTTTCGAAAAGCATACGCCATTTTAAGTAAGTTTGGTCTCCTTTTGCTTCAAACCCGATGGTTGTCGTAAAGTTTGGTGCGAAGTGATCAAAAACGATTTTTTCAAAAGGAACGATCTCACGGTAAATAGCCCGGTTCTTAAAATCCTGTCCATTGGGCCCATGCATTACAAAGTCCCATTCGCCGCCTGGCCGCACATCCATTGTATGTATGGTATTGGTAAAACCAGTTGGACCCCACCAGTTGGCAATGTGTCCGGGTTTCGTAAACACTTCCCAAACCAGTTCAACCGGTGCATTCAGTGTTCTTTCGATCGATAACTCGCGGTCGGCAGTATTACTTTTTGCGTCTCCCATGTTTCTTTTCTTTTTGAAGTTTATCCAGGTATGTTTCCAATGAATCCAGGCGCATTTCCCAAAACTCCTTATACTGTGCCACCCAATCCGACACTTCATTCAGCTTTTCAAATTTTCCTTCACAAAAATGCTCGCGCCCTTGTTTTTTTATCTCAAGCAAACCGCACTCGCTCAGTATTTTCATGTGTTTATAGATGGCCGCCCGGCTCACATCAAATTGCTCGGTCACCGAATTTATATTAAGCGACTTATGCGCTATCATCCCTAAAATCTCCCGGCGCGTGGGGTCTGCTATCGCCTGGAATACATCTCTTCTCATCATTATGACACCTTTTGGTTGCACAAATATATATGACACCTTTCGGTTGCACAAATATTTTTGAAAATAATTTCAAAGAACAGTTTATGAACGCCCGGTCGGATTGCTCAATACAAACTTAGTGGCAATAAAAGGACTATGAAACAGGTAATTGCGGCATTATGAGGGGCGATTTACGACAGGCCTTTTCTAAATTCCCACCAAAGGAGAAGACTTAATTTTACGCGGGGGAATGACCGTTATCTGATCAGCATCTGCTGAAACGCAGTACTATCGCCATAGAAAGCATCAAAATCAACAACATGGTTTATGCCTGTTACAGTTGCTTTATCTGAATGCTGCCAGATGAGCCACTGTTTGCCGCTGCTTAATTTGGTATCGGGCTCATCGTAGTTTGCTACCCAAAGATGGTAGTCATCAAAGTAGCCCTTCAGGTAGTCGGTGTAAAAACTGACGCCCGAATAAATAATAGGCTTGATCTTAGTTTTCTTTTCGACGTAAGTCAAATAGTCCTTTAACTGTTCGCGCATTTTATCGGGCGTTACATGGTTCAGTTCCTCCACATCAACTACCATAGGCAGGTCGCCTTTTTCGGTTTTAGCTACCTGCAAAAAGAATTTGGCTTGTGCAATACCACTCTTAGATGGTTTAAAATAATGATAGGCCCCGCAAACTATACCTGCCTTTGCCGCCTCGCGCCAGTTACGCTGAAAGTATGGATCGACTGATAATATCCCTTCAGTTGCTTTTATAAAAGTAAAGGTTATACATATACTGTCCTCGTCCACGGCACGAACTTTTTGCCAGTCGATATTACCTTGGGCGTAAGAGACATCGATACCGTGTATCTTGTATTTATCAGGTATCGCGATGTTAAAGTTGGGATAGGTATGGTAATGCCGGTTACCTCCTATATCCCTTATCCATCGCCAGGTGGAGGAAAAGGCCTTGATAACATACCCGTAATAAAAGGGAGACAACAGCACCAATACGGTACCCGCAACGATAATTTTTAACTGACTGGGCCACCCCTTGCTCTTTCTCTGTTTTCCCGGCGACTTTTTAGTTACCGGGAATTTTCGCTTGACGGGAGGTTTGGTTTTTTTTGTGACCACTAAACAAAAATACAAAAATGATTTATGCTGATTAATTAATATATAGTAATTACGGCGGCGCTGCCCCTTGGTACCTTAACGACAAAGCTATTTTTATTAACAGTAATTTGTTCGGCTTTGCCCGGTACAAAAGTACCATCGGCGGCAACTATGCTGCCTGCAAAAGTGATACCCGTTTTAGAGGTTAGTGAAGGCCCGCTAAGCCGGGCAATGGTAATTTTTGAAACGGTTTTTCCCGGCTGTATAGTGAAATTGATATCCTGTGCCTGTTCTTTATTGATAAGTGTTACCACGCAGGTATTATCCCCTTTAACACATGCAAAAGCGTTGCAGTTATAGCTGGGATTGCTTGTTGTTAGCGGGATCACCGTTCCACCTGCCGCACAGTATTGAAAAGCGAGCATGGCGTAATATTCGGGGTTGGCGGTCCATATTCCGTTGGCAGTAGTAAGGGGAGAGTAAAGTAACCCGTCGCCGCCATGAAAGTTAACTCCCTGTCCATTTTTCTCAGCAATCGTCCACATCATATCTAAAGCCCAAAGCGATCCCGCAAAAGTGTCGCTTACACCTGCCTTGCCTCCACCCCAAATGCTATTAGTCTCAGTAATGCGATAGCCCACGCCCGCCACCAACGCGGTTGCTGATATACTATTAAGATAAGAGTCTAAATCTGCATCGGATTCTAAAATGGTTTTAACATTAATTGAGGAATCAGTAGCCGGTCCATCCACATAGTAGTGCACATCTAAAAGATTGACATTTTTACCGTTATCTGTTGCAAAAGTATTCGCCCAAAGTAAGTTATCACTAACATCCGGGCCCGCAAATGGCGCATTGGGCAGTGCGACCTTAACGGCGGTGTAATAAGTATTCCATTCAGCCTGGTAGTCTGCTATGCTATAGACTTTAGGGCGATAGCCCAATTTAAAATAATCAGGTTCGTTACCTATCTGGAAGGCAGAAAGGTTTTCATTAAGATCGTTATAAGTATAAATGGCTTCGTCGGTGGCAGCATTTACATTCCCGGTTCCGAGGTTCAGGCCAAAGATAACCCGCCACCCTGTTGCCTTTGAAAAGGCCGCCAATCTGTCTATTTCTGAAGTTGTCAAGGAGTCTCTGCTTGTGCTGGCCCGGCGTGGGTTACCTGTCCACCCGGTTTCGTCGCTGCTGTTGCCGCCTATACGCAACACACCTGTCCCCAGGTTTTTAAGCAGTTGAATTAAAATAGCATTATTGGCATTCAAGTAGCCGGGATTACGGCACAACAACCATGTTTCGAAACTTAAGCCCTGGAATTGTGGTGAAATTGTGTTAGCAGGATGATTTATATCAAGGACCACCGTTTCCGCCAAAGGATCACCGGCAACCGCAACGGGGGGTTCTGAATGTTTACGACAAGCCTGCATGACTATTGCCAGTAAAAAAACAATAGTCCAAGTTCTTCTCATTTGTGATAAGGCAGGGCGCTAAAGTAACGAATATTGGCGAGACCCCAAAAACATAAAGCCCCTCGCACTCGCTGCTTGGGGCTTTAAACCTAAACCTTATCAAAATAAGCGGTACAGAAGACCACTTAAGATATACAAATATACACAATT
>JAYUEE010000045.1:0-12789 GCA_043739405.1 Mucilaginibacter sp.
AATTGATCGCCCTGGCTTTAGCAGTAATCAAAAGAAATAGTCCTTTTGAAAAAACTTATTCTTTTTCTTGACTTTGCCATAGAAATCGCTAACGCAACCTACCCACGTTAGGGCTGTCATTTAAATCGTATATCTGCTTCAAATGCATCTTCCCAAAATTTTTTGTTGCTGATGTCAAATGGGCAACCATAATTTTCCTCATACTGCTTGTCAAATCCTTCGTCCAGGTCTGAATTAATAAAAGATGAAACATTTTGCAATGCTTTATATATTTTTCTCATTTCTTTAGTAGCATCCCATTTTATATCTAAATCTTCATCAATATAGTCGTTCGCCAATGCCTCGTCCAGTTCATCCCTATTACCCTCCCATCCTATTTTAACCTCTTTGCCAGAATATGATTTAAATATAACCCCGTTAATAATAGAGTCTTGATTACTTAGTAGATCTTTAACATTATTGCAAAGCGTTTGGAATTCGTCAAATTTGGTTGATTTTTTTCTTTTGCCAATAATTGCTGAAACTTCATTTTTGTCTTTTGCTAATTTTAGCTGTTCAACTAAATTTGCCAATTCCAATTTTTCTTCAACTATAATTTCAATAGTCTTTTCTAAATCTACTTTTTCCTTGTTCAAAGTTTCGAAAGAATCTCTATCCATCGGTATTTCAAATGGATTGGTTCTTAAATGGCTGTTAATTCTAATTATGAATTCTTTCTTCTTCGAAGTCCACCTGTCACTTTTAATTAATGAATTATCGATGTCTATCTGTGCCTGCACTATGTCTTTTATCCTATCTAAACTGCTCTCATCTAATAATTTTTCGATTTGATTAGGTTCCTGTATTACACCGACGGTTTTTAAATTAATAGGAGGAACTATTAGTGGCAAAACAATAGAATCCGTCATCCAAGCAGCTCCCATTTCATTTAAGCATACTTCACTTTCTTTATAGTTAGGCGAAATAATTAAGAAATTGATTTTTGCACTACCAATATTATTCTTGATTGATTTTCGCCAATCATCACCCGATTTGATTTTCGTTCCTTCAGTTGAAGTACAAAAGATTTCATTAATGGGTACACTAAGACCTCCATGAAGGATGAGGTCGACGAATGCCTCTGCGATGTCTTTGTCTTTTCCCGAGTGACTAATAAATATTTTCTTACCCATATCTTTGAATCTATTTGTGTCAGGTCCTTGATTAGCAGATGTTCGACGTTTACTATTTTTATTATCGGGAATCGGGACGTAACCCTTTTCTATATTAAAACTCATTCTACTATATGTATAAACAGTAAATATAAATAGTATTCTTGATACCCCGCCTTCGTTGGTGTTGTCACCAACGAACCGAAATGCTTTAGATAACAGCATGCACAAAATCAGGGCAGGTCATTTCTGTATTATGAAGTTTGCCATATAAGCAATACATAATAACCCACTTGAATAGATTACGATTAAATAAATAGTCCCCGCTATGTGGCCGAATCTAAAATTTTCTATCTTAAGTGTTATTTTGAAGAAAATTGCTGATGTATAGACCAGGGAATACCAAAACCTTTTGATTAAGTAGTTAAAATTTGCAGTTATTGAGGCAATATTCTTTATTCTTATTAAACCAGGGATATCAGATGGCATACTCTCAATCTTGTAAATTTTAAGGTTTAAATTATTTATGAAGAACATGTTAATAATTGAAAAGAAAAATAAAAGTCCAAAAGTCCATCTAAAAATATATTCCTTATTATATCCATAATTCCACCAGTATTTTAACAACCATTTGTAAAAACTATGGTTGGAATTATCCAGTTTAAACCGCTGATATTCTATATCGAGTAATTTATAACTTTCTAATTGCCCATGCAGTTTGAAATTATTTAATAAAGCTTCGTAAATCATATTCTTTTCATCCTCTGATACCCCGCTGTCATCGACTAACCCTTCCTGCTTATTTGAAAAATATAATTTGAAATGTATATAATCGAGCCGGAGCTTTGAGATATCCGTTCTATATAAATTTATATAACACGGTTTATTTTCTAGTTTAACATGCTTTCTCTTATAATCCCAATCATTGAAATTTGCAACGGTAAAATCAATCTCGTTAAATATTTTAGGATTATAGGAAAAATTTATTGTATCTATAAACCTCGCGCCGATAAAACTGAATTCCGTTTTTTCTGACAGATTAAGCCCGCTGAAATCGACACTTTTTGTAAAGTTTACATCCTCAAAATCAGCCTTGCCATTGAAGTTGGACCCGCTGAAATTTGCGAAACAGTAAAATTGAGCTGCATAAAATCTTGCTGTATCAAATTTCGCACCGTAGAAATCGGCACTCTTGCGAAAATCTGCCATTGCAAAATCTGCTTGATTTTTAAATTCTGTCCCTCTAAATGTTGTACCACCATAAAAGCCAACTTCTGAAAATGAACCTCCTTTCAAAAAACTAGATACATTAAATTCCGAATTCTCGGAAAATATGGCATCACCAAATTCAGCACCTTTATAAAATGTGCTCATATGGAAATTTGCTGGTTTATTAAACGTCGTTTGATAGAATGAGGCCGAACTCCTAAAAATGGAGCTCTCGAAATCAGCTTCATTTAAGAATGTCGCATCATCAATAGAAATAGATTTAGCGAAAATCGAATTTTGAAATGCGTAATTAAAAATTAAAATTGAATCAGTAACTTCTATTGGAATCATGTAAATCATTGAGCGCGAGTAATCATTCCTATCTTTTCTTTCTCCTGAAATTTTAGTAATACGAGTTATAGAATCTCGGTTGATTTTTGTAGACGATAAATATTGAGCTTTGTTTTGTGATAGGCCTATGATAGGAATCAAAACTAGACCTAACAATAAAATATTTATCAAAAAGGCATTTTTCAATTTTTAATTTTTAGGTCTACGGTCGCAAGTTAAAGATAAGTAATTCCGTGTTACGGCAAGCAACCATGTTTGTGAATTAATCTTGTCTAGTACTACAACTTAAAATAGGCTTCTAAAATACCGTGAAAACACGGGTTGAATCTGCTAAAACATTTAATTAGTTTTAAATAAAATAACCTAATCATGAAATTCAAAAGTCTCCTGTTTTTTTTACTGCTTTCATACGCCACCATCGGTATCTCACAATCATTGCCTAAGAAACCCCAAAAGGCGCCTAACACTTCTGACACTACACAATCTAAACAAACAAGTATTGAAAAAGGCAATAGTAAAAATGTTCACACCTCAATTGCGAATAAAGATGCACGTTCGGGAACAAGTAGCTCGCTACCTTTGATAATTTCTGCCATTTCATTAATCTTAACTAGCGCAGGTGCGTGGTATACGTATTTTAAACCAGCCAAAATAATCGTATCAATGCCTGTCAGAATTAGTGTCGCCGGTGATCCCTTTGATAACAGCACTGGAATGTATGTCATCACAATCGACCATGTTTTCCAAAACACCGGTGCTAAAGCGGGAATTGTTGAAGAATTGGCGTTAATAATGCATAACAAAGTCAATGATCAGAAAATGGGGCTACGGACATTTTTAGAGCTTCCGACTCGTGAAGTCACATTTTTGAATGACCCGAATCGCCTTTTTTCTGGTGCTACGTATAAGTCACATATGGTTAAACCTAAGGAAAATACAGCAGTATCGATTGTATACCGACAAATTGATTTAAATAGAAGAATAACGTTGTTACCAGGCCTTTATGAATTTCAGATTTGGTTTAAGGAAGTGGGTAAAAAAGACTTTAAAAAGGCAGGCGATGTAAGTATTGAACTTACAGGCCATGACGTAGCAACTATAAATAGTATAACCAAAACTCCACAACTAGATGGTAGAACATTAGTAAACATCAAAGAACAAACTTTAGCAACAAAGGAAACAGATAATCTATTTAATAATTTTGAAGCAGCAATTTGATAGGGTTTTACTTTCAAATGCCTAACCGCTGTTTTTCGCGTTAAGGATTGCCGTGAAAAGCCCACAGCGCAGCGAGGACTTGTAACGGAAAGCCTGGGCCCGCTTCTACCAGCGGGCAACGCCCAAAACAAAAACGCCCTGCTCAAATAAGCAAGGCGTTCGTTTTATCCTTAAAGGGAATTAATTATTCGCCTTTTTCAGCTTGTTCTTCGTTATCAGCAGCTTCTTCAGCAGAAGGAGTTTCTTCGGCAGCCGGGGTTTCTTCGGCGGCTTCAGCAGCAGGTACTTCTTCAACTTCGGCAACAGCCTCAACTTCCGGTGCAGTTTCTACTGCAACTTCAGCTACGGGTGCTTCAACCACTACAGCATCTTCAACTACCGGTGCAGCAGCTACAGGAGCTTCTATAGAAACAGTGTTAGGGGCAGTAGCAGCAGTTGCATCAACTTTAGCAGCGCCTTTACCTGATCCACCACGACGGCGGGTTGCCTTTTTAGCAGTTGCAGCGCCATCCTTAGTATAAACGGTGTTATAATCTACCAGTTCTATCAGGGCCATTTCGGCGTTATCACCCAAACGGTTTTCCATTTTGATGATACGGGTATAACCACCCGGGCGGTTAGCAATTTTCTCAGCAATATCGCGGAACAAAATGTTCACGGTATCCTTATCCTGCAAATAGCTGAATACGGTACGGCGCGAGTGCGTGGTATCGCTTTTTGATTTGGTTAGCAATGGCTCAACATAAACGCGCAGCGCTTTTGCTTTGGCCAAAGTAGTAGTAATGCGCTTGTGTAAAATAAGCGATGAAGCCATGTTTGCCAGCATCGCCTTGCGATGGCTGTCGGTGCGGCCTAAATGGTTAACTTTTCTTCCGTGTCTCATTGTTTTATTAGTTTTTGCACGTGCATACCGTCAGGCGACCTACCTCAGTCAAGCCCGGGAATTATGCCCTCGCTTATTGTTTTTGTTATACGTTGGACGTTTTACGTTCTACGTTTTTTTTGTTTTGGTTGTACGTTCGACGTGGTACGTTTTACGTTTCAACCTTTTTATTTTAATTATTCCGGGTACAAAACGTATAACGTCAAACGTAATACGTACAACCCTTCCCCTTACTCCTCGTCCAGCTTAAACTTAGACAGGTTCATACCAAAGGATAATCCCTTTGATTTAACCAGGTCCTGTATTTCTGTTAATGATTTTTTACCGAAGTTGCGGAACTTTAACATATCTGCAACGTCGTACGATACTAAGTCAGCCAGGCTGCGGATGTCTGCAGCTTTAAGGCAGTTCAATGCGCGAACCGAAAGGTCAAGGTCAACCAATTCCGTTTTCAGGATCTTGCGCATGTGCAATATCTCTTCGTCAACTTCCTTAGTTTCTTCCTTAGCCTGTGCTTCAAGCATCATGTTCTCATCGCTGAACAACATAAAGTGCTGGATCAATATCTTGGCAGCTTCCTTTAATGCGTCTTCAGGGTGGATCGATCCATCGGTAGCAATATCCAGTACTAATTTTTCATAGTCGGTTTTTTGCTCAACACGATAGTTCTCGATAGTATATTTTACATTTTTGATCGGTGTATAGATCGAGTCGATCGCGATCACACCAACATTAGCATCCGGGTTTTTATTTTCTTCACTTGGTATGTAACCACGGCCCTTGTTAATGGTCAGCTCAATTTCGAGCGTTACAGCGGTATCCATGTTACAGATAACCAGGTCGGGGTTCAACACGGTGAAGTTATTGGAGAACTTGGTAATGTCGCCGGCTTTAAAAGCGTCCTGGCCGTTTACGATCACGAATACTTTTTCCGAATCGCCTGAATCACCCGATTTTTGCAAACGAACCTGCTTTAAGTTCAGAATGATCTCGGTAACGTCCTCAACAACACCCTTGATAGTTGAAAACTCGTGCGTAACTCCCGAAAAACGTACAGAAGTGATCGCAAAGCCTTCCAAAGATGAAAGTAAGATACGACGTAAAGCATTACCAATGGTTATGCCGAAACCTGGTTCAAGGGGACGAAACTCAAAAGTACCCTCGAAATCCGTTGATTTCTGCATGATAACCTTGTCTGGTTTTTGAAATGCTAAAATTGCCATTTATATCCTTTGTTAATTGTTTACTAATTGAATTAAACCACGAAAATGACCAGTAAAAGCTGGCCAATCCGGGTAAAGTATTTTATTATTTTGAGTACAACTCGACGATAAGGTTTTCCTTGATGTTCTCAGGTATCTCGTCGCGGTTTGGATAGCTCAGGAATTTGCCTGTTAAATTGGCAGCATCCCACTCCAGCCAGCTAAACTTGTTTATTTTTCTGCCTGCAACCGAATTGGTTATCGCTTCCATTGATTTTGATTTCTCACGTACCGAGATCACATCACCTGCCTTTAAGCTGTATGAAGCGATGTTTACCACATGGCCGTTTACGTTGATGTGCTTGTGGCCCACCAGCTGGCGTGCTGCCGAGCGGGTTGGTGCAATACCTAAACGGTATACTGCATTATCCAAACGTGCTTCTAAAAATTTCAGCAAGTTCTCACCGGTGATGCCTTCTTTTGCAGAAGCGGTGTGAAACAGGTTTTCAAACTGGCGTTCCAATACACCGTAAGTGTATTTAACTTTCTGTTTTTCTTTTAACTGAACTGAATACTCTGATTCTTTTCCTCTTCTTTTAGAGGCGCCGTGCATACCCGGTGGGTAATTTTTTCTTTCTAACGCCTTGTCCGGCCCGAAGATGGGTTCGCGGAACTTGCGCGCAATTTTGGATTTTGGTCCTGTGTATCTAGCCATTTTGTTTGTTTAAAGTATCAACCGGCCCGCAGCCGGCGACTCTTAGCTTTAAAAATATATGTTAATTAAACTCTTCTGCGTTTTGAAGGACGGCAGCCGTTGTGCGGCAGCGGTGTAATATCTTTAATAGTAGTTACCTCAATACCGGTTGTCTGCAAAGTACGGATAGCCGACTCGCGACCAGCACCAGGGCCTTTTACAAAAACTTCCACTTTACGCAAGCCTAAGTCGTAAGCTACTTTACCGCAATCGGCAGCAGCCTGGCCGGCAGCATAAGGTGTGTTTTTCTTTGATCCTTTGAAACCCATTTTACCGGCTGACGACCATGATATGGCTTGCCCGCTTTTGTTGGTAAGGGTAATGATGATATTGTTAAAAGTTGCGTTTACATGTGCTTCGCCAACTGACTCTACTATTACAACGCGCTTTTTGGTAACTTTTTTTGCTTTCGCCATCTTTTTAATTATTGATTTGCTGAATTACTGAATTAGCTATAATTCGGACCCAACAACATTTAATTTATTCTATTCCTAGAAACCGACCGGCTAATCTCTAACCTCTGGTCTCTAATCTCTATTTACTATTTAGTAGCTTTTTTCTTGTTAGCAACCGTCTTACGTTTTCCTTTACGGGTACGTGAGTTGTTTTTGGTGCGCTGACCACGCAGAGGTAATCCCTTACGGTGACGTGTACCACGGTAGCAACCTATATCCATTAAACGTTTGATGTTCAACTGCACTTCTGAGCGAAGAGCGCCTTCCACCTTAACCTCGTCGTTGATAATTGTACGGATAGCAGTTAACTGCTCATCGGTCCAGTCCTGTACTTTAGTATTTACGTCTACACCTGCTCCGTCCAAAATGTGCTTCGCAGTTGAGCGGCCGATACCATAAATGTACGTAAGGCCTATCTCGCCTCTTTTATTCTTTGGTAAATCAATACCTGAAATCCTTGCCATATTTTTCCTTTAGTTTTTAAGTGACGACCGAACGGCGGCTACCGTTGTACGAATCGTTACAATATCAATTTTAATTATCCCTGACGCTGTTTGTACTTCGGGTTCTTTTTGTTTATAACATAAAGTTTCCCGTTGCGACGGATGATCTTGCAATCAGCGCTGCGTTTTTTAATGGATGCTCTAACTTTCATCTCTTTATTATTTATATCTATAAGTTATTCTACCCTTTGATAAATCGTATGGACTCATCTCCAGTTTCACCTTGTCTCCAGGTAAAATTTTGATATAGTGCATGCGCATTTTACCGGAAATATGTGCAATAATCTCATGACCATTCTCGAGTTCAACCCTAAACATTGCGTTTGACAATGCTTCCCGAATTGTTCCGTCCTGTTCAATCGACGATTGTTTAGCCATATTTTATTGATTATTACTTAATTGTCCGCTTTTAAACCGGGATGCAAAATTAAATAAATTTTTTCTAATTATTTACATTTTCTTTCAAAACTTCTTCAACGTATGAAAAAGACGAAAGTATGTCTGCTTTGCCCCTATTTATGGCTACTGTGTGCTCGTAATGGCATGAAGGTTTTTTGTCACTGGTGGATACCGTCCAGCCATCGTTCCAGAATTTTACTCCTGCCCTTCCGGCGTTGATCATCGGCTCGATAGCGATCACCATTCCTTCTTCCAGTTTAATGCCCGAACCACGTTTGCCGTAATTTGGTATCTCGGGTTTCTCATGCAGATGTGTTCCCACACCGTGGCCCACCAGTTCTTTCACTACACCAAAGCCGTTCTTTTCGGCGTGTTCCTGTACGGCGCTGCCGATATCGCCCACGCGCATTCCGGCTACAGCCTTTTCAATACCCAGGTAAAGACATTCTTTGGTAACGCGCATTAGCTTTTGGGTCAATTCATCTACCTCGCCTATGGCAAAGGTATAAGCCGAGTCGCCGTAGTATTTATTCATCAGCACGCCACAGTCAACTGATACCAGGTCGCCTTCAACCAATTCATATTGGCTTGGGAAACCGTGTACCACCTGGTCGTTCAGTGATATGCAAAGCGAATAGGGGAAACCGCTATAATTTAAAAATGCCGGCACCCCCCCGTTGTCACGGATAAAGGTTTCGGCAAGTTTATTTAATTCGATGGTTTTGATTCCGGGGCGTATAACTTTAGCTATCTCGCCCAGTGTTTGAGCAACAAGTAAAGAACTTTTTCTTATGAGTTCTATCTCCTCGACAGACTTATAATTGATCTTCGACATGTTAACAAATTAAATTGCCGGTGGCGTCGTGCCGGCTGCAGTAGGTATTGCCGTCCTTCCGGTAATACGTCCTGTCTTCATCAGACCGTCATAGTGCCTCATCAGCAAATGGCTCTCGATCTGCTGCAGTGTATCTAAAACAACACCCACCAAAATGATAAGCGAAGTACCACCAAAGAACCTGGCGAATACACTGCTTACACCAACCATCATAGCAAATGGCGGAATGATCGCGATCATAGCAAGAAACACCGAACCCGGCAGGGTGATCCGTGAGATCACACCGTCAATGAATTCTGATGTCGGTTTGCCCGGTTTAACACCCGGTATAAAGCCGCCGTTCTTTTTCATATCATCAGCCATCTGGTGAGGGTTGATGGTAATAGCCGTATAGAAGTAAGTGAATACGATGATCAATAAGGCAAACAGCAAATTATGCTCCCATGAAGCGTAATTAGCCAGGCCCATTATAATAGGGTTTGTAGATACCGAAGTAAATAACTGCGGAATATAAGCCGGGATAAACATCAGCGCCTGGGCAAATATGATAGGCATTACACCTGCCGCATTTACCTTAAGCGGGATATACTGGCGAACGCCGCCATATTGTTTATTGCCTACAATACGCTTGGCATACTGCACCGCTATCTTTCTAACTCCCTGCACGATCAATATGGTAAACATCACCACCCCGATCAGCGCTAAAATTTCAACAATAAAAGTTATCAAACCGCCCTTACCACCGGTACGAACGCTAAATTCTGATAACAATGCACTTGGTAACTGCGCTATAATACCCACCATGATGATGAGCGAAATACCATTACCAATACCCTTATCCGTAATTTTTTCACCCAGCCACATCACGAATAAAGTACCTGCGGTGAGTATAAATATCGACATTACGGTAAAAACAGCAACACTCATACCCGGCGCGATCTGGTCGACCTTGATCTGAGATTTTACGTATGCAATAGCCTGCAGCGCAGTAATACCTATAGTTAGGTAGCGGGTCCACTGGTTTAGTTTGTTACGGCCGCTTTCACCTTCCTTTTGCAGTTTGGTGAAATAAGGCACAGCAATACCCAATAATTGAACAACGATAGATGCCGAAATATAAGGCATCACACCCAATGCAAAAATGGAGGCGTGTGAGAACGAACCACCTGAAAACATATTAAGCAATCCGGCCAGGCCTTCTTTGCCCGTTTGGGTATTTACAGAAGAATAGATCACCCCTGGCAAAACCACAAATGAGCCTATACGATATATTAAAAGAAATAAGAGTGTGTTAGTAATACGCACTCTTAGGTCTTCAATTTTCCAGATATTGGATAATGTAGTGAATAATTTCCTCATTGGGATTTACAACTTTACAATAGTACCACCTGCTGCTTCAATAGCTTTTTGAGCTGTAGCCGAGAAGGCATGTGCCTTAACTTCTAACTTGGCTTTCAGTTCGCCGCGTCCTAATATTTTAACCAGGTCATTACGCGAAACCAAACCATGTTCTTTCAAAGTTGCAAAATCAATTGCAGAAACTTTATGTTCCTCTGATAATTTTTGCAAAGCATCAAGGTTAACGCTTACATACTCCACGCGGTTAGGGTTTTTAAAGCCCACCTTTGGAACACGGCGTTGCAGCGGCATCTGGCCACCTTCAAAACCTACTTTGGTTTTATTACCAGAGCGTGAACCAGCGCCTTTATGGCCACGGGTCGACGTTCCGCCACGGCCTGAGCCAGTACCGCGGCCAATTCTTTTCCTGTTTTTAGTAGAACCTTCTGCAGGTTTCAGATTACTTAAATTCATGATATTAGATATTTTCTACTGCTACCAAATGATTAACTGCACGTACCATGCCGATGATAGCAGGCGTAGCCTCTACTTCAACGCTGTGGCTGATCTTTTTCAAACCTAAAGCCGCAACAGTCCTTTTTTGACGCTCACTTCTATCGATCACGCTCTTAATCTGTGTTATTTTGATCTTTGCCATGACGATTATCCGTTAAATACTTTTCCTAAACTAATGCCGCGTTGTTGTGCCACGGTATAAGCATCGCGCATTTGCGATAATGCTGATACGGTTGCCTTTACCACGTTGTGCGGGTTTGATGAACCTTTTGACTTAGCCAATACGTTGTGTACACCTGCTGATTCAAGCACGGCGCGCATCGCACCACCTGCTATAACACCTGTACCGTTTGCTGCCGGTTTTAAGAAAATAAAACCGCCCGAAAACTTACCTATCTGCTCGTGAGGTATGGTACCGTTAATGATCGGCACTTTTACCAGGTTCTTCTTAGCATCATCAATACCTTTGGCAATTGCCTCAGTTACTTCTTTTGCTTTACCCAAACCATAACCTACAACACCATTCTCATCACCTACTACCACAATGGCAGAAAAGCTGAAAGTACGGCCGCCTTTGGTTACTTTGGCTACACGCTGTATGCTCACCAGGCGATCTTTCAATTCGATCTCGCTGGTCTTTACTCTTTTTATGTTGATTGTTGACATCTCTCTGTTCGATTAAAAGTTTAAACCACCTTCACGTGCACCTTCGGCCAGTGATTTAACACGGCCATGATATAAGTAGCCGTTCCTGTCGAAAACAACATCTTTAATTCCTGCTGCTACGGCTTTAGCAGCAACCATTTTGCCTACGGCAACTGATTGTTCTGACTTGTTGCCTGTAGCTGCGAAATCTTTTGATAAAGATGATGCCGATACGATAGTTTTGCCGGTTACATCGTCAATGATTTGGGCATAGATACCTTTATTGCTCCTGTACACTGACAAGCGCGGACGCTCTGAGGAACCTGAAAGTCTCTTTCTGATCCCTTTTTTAATTCTGTCTCTTCTTGATAATTTACCTTGCATGACGATTACTTTTTAGATGCTGATTTACCTGCTTTTCTTCTCAATACTTCGCCAACAAACTTGATACCCTTACCCTTGTAAGGCTCTGGTGCACGTAACGAGCGTATTTTTGCTGCTACCTGGCCAATTAGTTGCTTATCAATTGATTCCAAAATGATGGTCGGGTTTTTACCCTTCTCAGCAGTAGTTGTAACTTTTATCTCTTTAGGCAATTCAAACACATAATGGTGAGAGTAGCCCAATACAAGGTCCAGCGTGTTGCCGGTATTGGTAGCGCGGTAACCCACACCAACTAACTCCTGCTCCATTTTGTACCCTGTGGTTACGCCAACAACCATGTTATTTAAAAGCGCACGGTATAAGCCGTGTAATGCTTTGTGACGTTTTTGTTCAGTGGGGCGCTTAACTAAAAGGTTCCCTTCTTCCTGTTCAACAATGATATCACTGTCAACAGCCTGGTGCAATTCGCCTTTCGGGCCTTTTACAGTAACTAAGTTATCGCTACCTACTGTAATGGTTACTCCTGCCGGTATTGCTATAGGTGCTTTTCCTATTCTTGACATTGGTTAATTCCTCCTTAAAATTAATAAACAAAGCATAAAACCTCGCCGCCGATGTTCTGTGCGCGTGCCTCTTTGTCGGTCATTACACCTTTTGAGGTCGAGATAATTGCGATTCCTAAACCATTTAATACTCTTGGCATGGTAGCCGTGCCTGCGTATTTTCTCAAACCTGGTTTACTAATGCGCGAAATGCTGCGTATAGCAGGAACTTTGGTTATCGGGTGGTACTTCAAGGCAACCTTGATGATTCCTTGCGGGCCCACTTCTTCAAACTTAAAGTTAGCGATGTAACCTTTGTCGAAAAGCACTTTCGTGATTTCCTTCTTCAGATTTGATGCAGGAATTTCAACAACCCTATGGTTGGCTTTAATAGCATTCCTTAC
>JAYUEE010000046.1:0-12709 GCA_043739405.1 Mucilaginibacter sp.
ATTGCAGAATTATTGAGATTGCAGGATGACCTCTCTAAAAAAATAGAGCAGGCTGTACATGGTGATGAAGCGATAGAAAAACTGCAAAAGCAGATCGCAGCTGAAAAACTGGAACTTGAAAAACTCGCGGGGCAATTATCTGCCAATCGCGCGAAAGCGATACCACAAATAGAAAAGCACGTTGTACAATCCCTTGCGGAAATGGGGATGGGTAACTCTTCTTTGAAAATAGAGCTATCTCCTATCCAATCATTGGGGCCAGATGGTATTGATACTGTCCGTTTCCTGTTCTCGGCTAATAAAGGCCATGCACTTGGCGAAATGAGCAAGGTGGCATCTGGCGGTGAGCTATCCAGGCTTATGCTGGCTATTAAATCGCTCATTGCGAGCCATACGGCATTACCGACCATTATTTTTGATGAGATAGATGCGGGCGTGTCCGGCGAAGTAGCCAATAAGGTGGGTATTATTATGGAACGCCTTGCCGAAAACCTGCAAGTGATCACTATTACTCACCTGCCGCAGATCGCCAGCAAGGGCCAGAGTCACTACTTTGTTTATAAGGATGATGATTCGGCTACCACTTATACGCGGATCAAACAACTGAACCAACCAGAACGCGTAACCGAAATCGCAAAAATGCTGAGCGGCGATAAACCCGGAGAAAGTGCTTTGCAAAACGCAAGAGAATTACTTAGTTTGCAGCAAACAAGTTAAATACTACCAATAAATTATGCGTAAGTTTCTATTAATACTTGCCGGGGTAATTGTTGCGATTGCAATTACATGCGGCGTGATCTACTTTAATCATCCAATTATATCTAAATGGTTATCTGACACCGCCCGGGATATCGGAAAGCCGATAGACGCAACCATTTACCTTAACGGCCGTGTTACCGATAGTGTAAAAATTTACAGGGATAAAAAGTTCAAAAATGATTACATCGTTAGTTTTGCCAAAGTTGAGGACTTAGCTAACCTGTTTAAATATATTGATGTGGACCTTGAGAAAAAGGTAATTGGCAGGCCGCCCAGTTTGGCGATTGAAGACTATGACATAGTCGCTGGCCATTTGTTTATGAGTGACATAGCCGAACATGTTACCGACGTGAGTCAAGGCAAGGAGTTTACCTTCCAGCCCATGCTGTCTTTTACCAATACGGAGATACGATTTCGGATCCCCACGTCGGCATTAAAGCTGGATACGGTTAGGATAGTGTTAAATGACAAATAAATAGTGCGTTGGCAGTTGCCCGTTTGCAGCAGGCAGTAATAGCATAGCCCGATGAAGAAAATGTTGATCATACTCCTAATGGCAGCTTCTTTGACCGCAGTCGTTATAATTGGAATAGTCGGTCATAATCATCCGATATTCCTTAAATATTTAATTGGCGAGGCAAGCTCATTGGGAAAACCAATTCCTGCCAAAGTATATACCGACGGTCATTTGAATAACGGGATAACGGTGTACAATGATTCAAAATATAAAAATGATTATCTTCTTAGTCTTAAAGAATTTGACACGGATGGTATGCTGCGATATATCAACATCGATCTTGATAATAAATGGGTTGGCAGACCGGTTAGCTCAGATTATGACACCGTTAACGGAAAACTTTATCAAAGCGAGGCAGGTTCCCACTTTATTGATTTCAAAAACGACGTGAAGGGTTTCGACTTCGATCCAAAGCTGAACTTTGACAATAGGACGATTAGGCTTAATGTGCCCCCGCATTGGTTAAAGTTTGATTCGATAAGGATAGAGCTGGAGCATTACTAATATCTCGTTACTGGTCATTGGCTATGAACTATTCGACTATAAATTATAACTTTACCGCTCATAAAAACCACAACACATGGCTTATAACTTATTGAAGGGCAAAAAAGGTATCATATTTGGCGCCCTTAATGAACAATCTATCGCCTGGAAAGTAGCGCAACGCTGCCACGCGGAAGGCGCCGAGATCGTGCTATCGAACTCGCCGCTGGCTTTACGCATGGGCGAACTGAACAACCTGGCTGCCGAATGCAATGCACCTGTTATCGGCGCAGATGTTACCAGCAACGAGGACCTCGAGAATCTTTTTGCCAAAACCAAAGAACATTTTGGCGGCGGCGTGGATTTTGTCCTCCACTCAATAGGCATGAGTATTAACGTTCGCAAAGGAATACCCTACTACGAAAACAATTACGATTTTACCCACAAGGGTTTTGATATTTCGGCATTGAGCCTGCACCGCGTATTGCAAATAGCTATGAAACAGGATGCCATTAACGAATGGGGCTCGGTTATAGCGCTTACCTATATCGCAGCGCAACGCGTATTCCCTGATTATAATGATATGTCGGATAACAAAGCTGTACTGGAAAGTATAGCCCGTAACTTCGGTTATTATTATGGCACGAAAAAGAAAGTGCGTATCAACACCGTATCGCAGTCGCCGACACGCACTACAGCTGGTTCAGGTGTGAAAGGCTTTGAAGGCTTTATCAGTTATGCTGAAAAAATGAGCCCGCTGGGCAATGCCAGCGCCGACCAGTGTGCTGATTATTGTATCACCCTATTCTCTGACCTGACCAAAATGGTTACTATGCAGAACCTGTTTCACGATGGCGGATTTTCTTTCACCGGCGTTACGCAGGCGGTTATTGAGCAGATGGAGAAATAAATTGAGTTGAATCAGTTGCTTAGGTTGATTGGTTCAAATACTTTAACACAAAAAAGGTGCGCCGGATTTCAGCGCACCTTTTTTATTAATACGATTTTTCTTAATTCGTGGCTATTAAAGTAATTTTTACTTTAACGGTACTGGTTGGCGCAATGGGCGTAGTGCCATCAGCTGATTGCGAAAAGATCTGCACGGCACCCGCATTGTAAACATAACTAAATGCAGTTCCGTTATACACTTCGGGCAAGTTTTCATAAACGCCATCAGCATAGGAAATAGCAACAATTACCGCACCCGTATTGGCCAAATTAGGGTCAATATCAGCCACATTAATGATGGCCTGGTATGATTTACTGTCCGTATACAGCGACCAGTCTGAAGGAGCCAGTGTTGCATAAACACTCACCGTGTTGTTAGGTGTAATGTACTGCTTTGTGCAGGAAGAAATTGATAATAATACCATTGCACTGCAAACGATAGTCAGGATTTTTTTCATAAGATTAGTTTGTTTTCTATATGTAAGAACAAAAAAAAGTAAAAAGGTTTAAAAACTAAATTAATTTTTAATTCAAAGCGCCTCCGAACTTAAACGGTATCGCTGTCATCGATATTGTAAGCTATTTACCTATCTTATCATAAATTTTACACCTAATATACCCAAAATAACTATTCGCTTAGTTTATATTTATGCCATGCGGAAATTACTTTCCATTTTATTGCTGATCATCCCGTTAACGAGTTTCGCCCAATTTAAAATTACGGGCAAGGTTTTAGATTCGGCGGATAAAAGGTCGGTACCCGGCGCGACGGTGTTCCTGGCTAATGCATCCGTGGGGACCGCCACAGCCGTTGATGGTACCTTCACCCTTGATAACGTGCATAGCGGGCAGTATGAACTGGTGGTAACCATGGTTGGATATACCACTTACCGGAAGACTATTCTGGTTAACGAGAATATCAACCTGCCTGATATTATCGTATCGTCAAGATCCATTGCACTTAACGAAGTTAAGATAAGGCCCGACCCAAACTGGGCCAGGAATTATGAATGGTTCAGGAGGGAATTCCTCGGCAGTTCGGCGTATGCAGATAGGTGCAAAATATTGAACCCGGAACTGATCGATATTCATTATGACGAGAGCACAAGGACACTTACGGCCTCTTCGTCCGACTTTATCATCATCGAAAACAAGGCGTTGGGTTATAAGGTAAAATACCTGCTGTCGCAATTCAGTAAAGATTTCAATGGCGGGTATATATATTTTGAAGGAACTGCCTTTTTTGAGAACCTGCCCGGCAAAGACTCGAAACAGGTGACCTGGCAAAAAAACCGGCTGAAAGTTTATAAAGGTTCAAGTATGCATTTTTTACGGTCGACAATTACCAATCAGTTACCCGACAATGGATTCAAAGTGTTGCGCTTGATACGGAAAGCCAATCCCGATTACAAAGCCGGCGGCGGCAAACAATATTTTGAGTCGTTAGTGACTACCCCTTTGACTATAGTTGATTATGTAAAGCTGACTGATCAAAAAGGCTTATTTGCGCTGGTATTTAGTGATTGCCTGTATGTGATGCATTCCAAAAAACCGGTTAATGCCAGCAAAGATGTTGATGTTATGGATACCACACCTGCAACCACAACACTGATATTTGATAAGCCCTACGCCCTTTTTGATAAAAACGGCATCTTTACCGACCCATCGGCTATCATTTTCGATGGCGAATGGGGCAAAAGCCGAATGGCCGAAATGCTGCCTGTGGATTACGAGCCGCCGGTGAAATAAAGGTTGTAGCGTTTCCCACATTAACTCCGTAATACTTTATAAATCAGAGATATGAAACGGGCCTTTAATAACATGTTGCTATTAGCCATTACAGCGACGGTTTTTAGCTGTAAAAAGGATAAAATTCCTATTTCCGATTCAATTGTCGGTACCTGGGAGTTAAGTGGCGATGTAAACGGATTTAGCGGCCGTGTCACCGTACATACACCCGGCAATGATACACTCGTGATATTTACTGCCGATGGGAAGTACTCGCATTACGACCATAGTACTTTGAGCGTATCGGGTACTTACACGGTGAAGCTGGATACCAACTCCGTAGACCACACGGTAAAAAACAGGATCATTTTTAATGGCAATGCCGATCTTCGCGAGTTTTTTGAAATCAGCAACAACCAACTGAGCTTGTACCTTGATCCGACGCAGGTGAGTGATGCCGGTGGGGTTGGTTATAGGAGGATTAAGTGATTTTGGATGGTTCTATGCACTAACAAGAGCTTATCAAAATTCTACCAATGCCACGGCCCTTATTTTCTTAACTGTGGTTAAGTCAGCCGCATCAATCACAACTTGATTATAATAATTTTCACCTTCATGGGTAGGGTTGACAGCTTGTGATATCAGCCAATAAAAATGCCCCTGTCTTTTATCATATTCCAAGCTTATTTTATTTATCGGGTCCATATTCTTTTGCGCGCGTCTTGCAATATCAATTAGTTTGCAATAAGTAAAAGTCTTGTCTATCGGTTTATAAAACCTCTTTGAAGGAAAGTTAAAAGGACTGATGATTTTTCCCTTTTTATCGACCGCTACACCAATTAGATACCCCTTTATCGAATCTGCCTTAAACTGAAAATTATAGAAATATTTGGCTCGGCATGTGGATTGAGTAACATCGTGGCGTCCACTAAAATCTTTGAACTTTTCAGGATAAACTATTTCTACGTCCTCAAATTCAACGTTTGAGAAGAAACTTGACCCTGCATAACTTCTAATCGAATCTTCAACCATCTTTTTATATTTCAAGGCTATTGCGGGTGCCTGTGAAATATCAATTGGATTATTTAAAATACCCCATTTTTTTGAGGTATCCCCTTTATAAGAAAAGCTATAGGTAGGGCAATGGAATATATAATCCACAAATCCATAATCGCCCCCAAAGTCGATCTTACTTTTATCGATACACTGTGGCAAAGCAATTGTTGATGTAAATGAAAACCAAACGAGTAAAGCAACGAAACGTGACATTTAAGGCGATTTAGGTACCGTCAAGCTATTGAACAATAAAATAACGCAATATTTAAGAAAGAAGTACAATATGTTCCCCACAAAAAAACCCGTCAGCCTAAACTAACGGGTTTCAATATGTATGAAGTGTGGATATTATTCCTGTGCTTCTTCTTTTGGCTTTTTGTCTTCGCCTTCCTGGTGTTTGGCAGCTACGGTAATCTGATCGGTTTCCTTATTATAGTCAACTTCCATGGTATCGCCTTCGGCCAGTTCGCCTTTCAGAATTTCTTCTGCGATCGGGTCCTCCAAATATTTCTGGATAGCACGCTTAAGCGGACGGGCGCCAAACTGCGAGTCGAAGCCCTTATCGGCGATGAACTCTTTGGCATTCTCGGTCAGGGTGATCTTATAGCCTAAGCTGTTTACGCGACCAAACAGGAAGCCAAGTTCGATATCGATGATCTTGAAGATTTCGTCCTTACCTAATGAGTTGAACACGATCACATCATCAATACGATTCAAAAACTCAGGTGCGAAAGCACGTTTCAAAGCGTTCTCGATCACACCGCGTGAGTGCGAATCGGCTTGGTTACTTTTAGCTAAGGTGGTGAAACCAACACCCTGACCAAAGTCCTTCAACTGGCGTGCGCCAATATTGGATGTCATGATGATGATGGTATTCCTGAAGTCAACCTTGCGGCCCAGTGAGTCAGTTAATTGTCCTTCGTCCAGCACCTGTAACAGGATATTGAATACATCCGGGTGAGCCTTTTCAATTTCGTCCAGCAAGATAACAGCGTAAGGTTTACGGCGTACCTTTTCGGTAAGCTGTCCGCCTTCTTCGTATCCAACATAGCCCGGAGGCGCACCCACCAAACGAGATACGGCGAATTTTTCCATGTACTCGCTCATATCAATTTGTATCAGGGCATCCTCGGTATCGAACATAAATCTTGCCAACTCTTTGGCTAATTCTGTCTTACCAACACCTGTAGGTCCTAAGAATATAAATGAGCCAATTGGCTTTTTAGGGTCCTTCAATCCGGCACGTGTACGTTGTATCGCACGGGTCAGTTTTTTGATGGCTTCTTCCTGCCCGATGATCTTTGTTGAGATCATGTCGGCCATGTTCAGCAGCTTTTGGCTGTCGGCTTGTCCCACACGCTGAACCGGGATACCGGTCATCATGGCTACCACTTCGGCAACGTTATCTTCGGTTACGGTATAGCGTTTTGACTTGGTTTCGGCTTCCCATATGGTTTTAGCCTGCTCCAATTCCTCAAGCAAATGCTTTTCAGTATCGCGCAGTTTAGCTGCTTCTTCGTATTTCTGGCTGCGAACAACCTTATTCTTTTCAATTTTGATGGCCTCTATCTTAGCTTCCACATCCAAAATATTTTGTGGAACGTGGATATTGGTCAAATGCACGCGTGAGCCCGATTCGTCCAAAGCGTCGATAGCCTTATCCGGTAAAAACCGATCGGTAATATACCTTGCGGTTAACGCCACGCAGGCCGTAATAGCTTCAGGAGTATAAGTTACGCCATGGTGCTCTTCATATTTATCCTTAATGCGGGTTAATATCTCGATCGTTTCATCAGGGGTAGCGGGTTCAACCATTACCTTCTGGAAACGACGGTCCAAAGCGCCATCCTTTTCAATATACTGGCGGTATTCGTCCAACGTAGTTGCGCCTATGCACTGGATCTCTCCGCGTGCCAGGGCAGGTTTAAACATATTGGATGCATCGAGCGAGCCAGAAGCGCCGCCTGCGCCAACAATTGTATGAATTTCGTCTATAAATAATATTACGTCAGGTGATTTTTCCAGCTCGTTCATCACGGCTTTCATACGCTCTTCAAACTGGCCGCGGTATTTTGTACCGGCAACCAACGAAGCAAGATCAAGCGTAACTACGCGTTTGTTAAACAATACGCGCGATACTTTACGCTGTACAATACGCAATGCCAAACCTTCGGCTATAGCCGATTTACCTACGCCAGGCTCGCCTATCAGGATAGGGTTGTTCTTTTTACGACGTGATAATATCTGCGATACGCGTTCAATTTCTTTTTCGCGACCAACAATAGGGTCAAGTTTACCATCTTCGGCAGCTTTGGTCAAATCGCGGCCAAAATTGTCGAGTACAGGTGTTTTAGATTTGATATCAGATACCTTTTTAGGCTGGCTGAAGGAATCGTCTTCCTTAAATTCATCCTCGCCCCCGGTTGGTGAACCCGGCATTTCGTCGGTCACGTCGGTTTTGTGCGATTCAACCTCGCCCTTAAATATTTCGTAGTTAACGTTAAACTGCAATAGTATCTGGGAAGCAATATTATCCTCGTCGCGTAAGATCGAGAGCAGTAAATGCTCGGTACCGATCACATCGCTTTTAAATATTTTGGCTTCCAGGTAAGTGATCTTTAATACTTTTTCGGCTTGCTTGGTAAGCGGGATGCTGCCGATATTCACGTTCGTGCCAATGGTGCCTTTCACAGCATCCTCGATCGCACGGCGCAGTTTGGCGGTATCAACGCTCAAACCTTTCAGTAATTTTATTGCGATTCCGTCGCCATCGCGGATAAGTCCAAGTAGCAGGTGTTCGGTACCAATATAATCATGTCCAAGGCGTAACGCCTCTTCCCTGCTATACTGTATAACATCCTTAACCCGTGGCGAAAATTTAGCTTCCATATAATACCTTTCAAAAATTATGTACGTCCCCGTATATGTTTTAGTTTCCTCAGAGGGCGTATTTCTTATATCTGCAACAATGCTGCCAATTTTTTTTCACTTCTGAAAACAGACATTATTATGATACGCAATCTATTAAAGAAAATTATATACAAAGAAAATAATGAACAAAAACCTATAAAAAAACTTACAACTTCAAGTAAATGGCTGAGATTTACTTATTTGACCTTCTCTCTCAGCAATAGTTTAGTTCCTATTGCTTTTCAGCCTAATTTAGCTGTTATAACAGGCAATTCGTCATTAAATATGACATTACGGCATTATAAAAAGAGTTGCAACAGGTTGTATACTCTTTGTATACGCAAATCAATTAAAAATGATTGGTAATATCGGAAATAGTTATCAAGATTTCAACAACTAAAGTGTTAATATTCCCATAGTCATAATAATCAGCCTGTTAGGCCTCGCGCCAAGGTGTATGTCTTTGTTTATATGACGAGATTTTGGGGTGAATTGTTACAGGTGGAGGGTTGATTGAGTTGGATTAAGTTGATTGAGTTAAGTGGTTGGAATGATACGAAATTTCAACTTAATCAACCATTCACACAATCAACTCAATCAACTATATTTGTGCCCCTTAGTTACCAATCTATCATAAAGTACAACCATGTCTGACGAAAAGATAATTTTTTCAATGGCCGGAGTGAGTAAGATATACCCTCCGCAAAAGCAAGTTTTAAAAAATATATACCTGAGCTTCTTTTACGGGGCCAAAATTGGTGTTATCGGTCTCAATGGCTCGGGTAAATCATCGGTATTGAAGATCATCGCCGGGCTGGATAAATCCTTCCAGGGCGAGGTGGTTTTTGCGCCGGGATATACCGTGGGTTACCTGGCACAGGAACCTGAACTGGACCCGAACAAGACGGTCAAAGAAGTAGTAGAAGAAGGTGTTTCTGCCATTACTGCCATTTTGAAGGAATACGAAGAGATAAACGAAAAATTCGGGCTGGAAGAAGTTTACAGTGACGCCGATGCGATGGATAAACTGATGGCGCGCCAGGGCGAATTACAGGACCAGATAGACGCCGCAAATGCCTGGGAACTGGATTCCAGGCTTGAAAGAGCGATGGATGCCCTGCGCTGCCCCGACCCGGATACTAAAATATCGGTATTATCAGGCGGTGAGCGCCGCCGTGTGGCGATGTGCCGCCTGCTGTTGCAGGAACCGGATGTGCTTTTACTGGATGAGCCTACCAACCACCTGGATGCGGAGTCGATCGACTGGCTGGAGCAGCATTTGAAACAATATAAAGGGACCGTAATTGCCGTTACGCACGACCGTTATTTCCTGGACAATGTGGCGGGGTGGATATTAGAGCTTGACCGCGGGGAAGGTATTCCATGGAAGGGGAATTATTCCTCATGGCTGGACCAGAAAGCGAAGCGTTTGGCACAGGAAGAAAAGACCGAAAGCAAGCGCCAGAAAACTTTGGAGCGCGAGCTGGAATGGGTACGCATGGCGCCAAAAGCAAGGCAAGCTAAAGGCAAGGCGCGTCTGTCAAACTATGAAAAACTGGCATCCGAAGAAACGAAGGAAAGGGAAGATAAACTGGAGCTATTTATTCCGCCGGGCCCGCGTCTGGGTAATGTGGTTATTGAGGCCAACGGTGTGACGAAAGCTTATGGCGATAAGGTTTTGTTTGAAAACCTGACATTTTCGCTACCCCCTGCGGGTATTGTGGGTATTATCGGTCCGAATGGTGCGGGTAAAACAACGCTATTCCGCCTGATAACCGGGCAGGAAAAACCAGATGCTGGTAGTTTCCGCGTGGGCGAAACGGTAGTTTTGGGTTATGTCGACCAGATGCATGATGATCTTGACCCTAACAAATCGGTTTGGGAAAATATTACCGGCGGACTGGAAACTATCATGGTGGGCCACAAACCACTCAACTCAAGGGCGTATGTATCTAAATTCAACTTCAACGGCGCCGATCAGCAAAAAAAAGTAGGCGTACTTTCCGGCGGTGAGCGCAACCGGGTGCATTTGGCTATTACGCTGACCAAAGGATCGAACGTGCTGCTGCTCGACGAGCCGACCAACGACATCGACGTAAATACGCTGCGTTCATTAGAAGAAGCATTGGAAAATTTCGGCGGCTGCGCGGTGATCATCAGTCACGACCGCTGGTTTTTGGACCGTGTTTGTACGCATATCCTGGCTTTTGAGGGTAATTCACAGGTTTACTTTTTTGAAGGGGACTATACAGCTTATGAGGAAAACAAAAAGAAACGCCTTGGCGATGTGACACCGCACAGGATGAAGTATAAGAAGTTGGTAGGGTAGGTTGATTGCGGAAGTCGGAATGCCGATTGCGGAATTTTAGTAATAACTCAAATCCAAATGATGTTTGATAAATATGATTTTCAAAAACGCACATCACCTATTATAATAGATTGGAAAGAAATTGAAGAGGTAAGCGCGTTTCAACTTCCAGAGGATTACAAGTACTTCCTTGAAAATTATAATGGATTTGAAGGCTTTATTGGCTCTGAATTTTTACAGCTGTGGAGTTATAATAATCTGTTAGAAAACAATAACGGATATGGTATTGTTGATCATTTGACCTTTACTTGTGGAATCGGGACCAATGGAAGTAGTGAGTTTTTGGCTATCGAATTGATTGCAGCAAATCAATATCGTATCGTTCTTTCTCCGTTTATAGATTTAAGCAAAGAATATCATATAGAAATCGGCATATCATTTTCTGAAATGCTTCAACGATTAGATGAAGGAAAAGCATGGTTTAGATAGTTTTGCACCTACGGCGTAAAGTGGTGTGTTGTTCGTTTGTTTGTTACCAACATTTGATCCCTACGGGATCATGGATAGTTATGTATGCGGCTCCGTTAGGAGCCAAATGTTGGTAACACCATGTGCCGAAAGAAACCCCGTGCCGTAGGTACGGAATTAGCCGCAGATACAGAATTAATTATATTTGACAACCTAAATCTCATAATATGTCCAACACCTACACCCAAATTCACATCCAGTGCGTTATGGCGGTAAAATATCGCGCTTCGCTTATCTCTTCCGAATGGAAAGAGCAATTGCATAAATACATCACCGGCATTGTACAAAATCATGGCCACAAGATGATCGTCATTAACAGCATGCCCGATCATTTGCATATGTTTTTTGGTTTCAGGCCTAATCAATCTTTATCTGATTTAATGAGATTGGTAAAAGGAGAATCGTCCGAATGGATTAACAAACAGCAATTTACACCAGCGGTTTTTAGATGGCAGGAAGGGTATGGAGCATTTTCTTATTCACGATCACATGTGCAAAAAGTTACAGATTATATCGTGACCCAGGAAGAACATCACCGTAAAAAAACATTTCTAAAAGAATACCAGCAATTTCTGGACCAATTTGAGGTTGAATATGATGAGCGTTATATTTTCAAATTGCCGGAATGATTTGCGCTCGGTTAGGTATTGCCCCCACGGGGCAAATAATGTTTAATTGTTTTTTTGCTACTACTACCAACATTAGGCTCCTAACGGAGCCGCACTATGCAAATAATTTGGCCCGATCCCGTCGCGATCAAATGTTGGTAGAATTAAGAATACAAAAGAAATTTTCGTGCCGTAGGTACGAAACCTTCCGTATGCCCATGTGAAAAGGATTTCCTAATTTAACCCGAATTATAGACAATAATCGTTATGAAAAAACTCGCTTACCTCCTCACCCTCTGCTTCGCAACGCCATGCATAGCACAGGTTTATAAAACGTCAGAGCCATTGGCGCACACTTTCTCAATCGTGGCCCGCGACCCTAAAACCGGGGAGATGGCTGCCGCGGTACAAAGCCATTGGTTTAGCGTTGGCTCCTCGGTTATCTGGGGTAAATCGGGCGTTGGCGTGGTGGCAACGCAATCTTTTATCCGCAAAGCTTACGGTCCGCTTGGGCTGGAGCTGATGGAAAAAGGTGAGTCGCCGCAAAAAGCGCTGGATGAACTTTTGGCTAAGGACCCCGGCCGTGAAGTAAGGCAGGTGGCCTTCCTGAATACAAAAGGCGAGACCGCTGTTTATACCGGCAAAAAGTGTATCGACTTTGCCAGGGATATACATGGGGTGAACTTTTCGGTGCAGTCCAATATGATGCTGACCGACCAGGTTTGCATCGCCATGCAAAAGGCTTTCCTGGCAAATGCCAACCTGCCCTTGGCCGAACGCGTGGTTGCATGCCTCAAGGCTGCCCAGGGTGCGGGCGGGGATATCCGCGGAAAGCAATCGGCCGCGCTGATCGTGGTAACCGGC
>JAYUEE010000047.1:0-12681 GCA_043739405.1 Mucilaginibacter sp.
CTATTTTAACAAATGCTAATCATGGGATTGAATTATATCTAAAGGCTATAATGTGGTTGTTTAATGTCTTACTAAATTCTAAGCAAAAAACAGAAGGAAGTCATAATATCAAACAAATATTTGAAACTGTGAGAGCTAAAGCAAAGCTTTTTGGAGGAAATGAAGGCTTAAAAGATTTCACAAATGCTACAGTGGAATTACAAGACTATATTTCTGAGCTATTTGTTAAAATAAATGCTACTTCCAAAAATGACAAAATGGATTTTTCACGTTATCCTTTCGATAAAAAATATGAAAGTCATTTTTATGTTGAAATGATTGGCAACGTTGAAATTGATTTAGAAAATTTTGTACTCAGGTTTGAGAGCATCAGACAGAGCTTAGAAAATATTTCAGATTATTTATATTACCATGAATTGAATTATGATCAAGAAAATCAGGAATGAAAAATACGATTTTAAATAAGCAACAATTATTAGAACAGTTAAAGCAACAACTTGATGCGCTTAGGCTATTTGCTAATGAATATGATAACGGGAAATGCTTTCTATACAAAGATATGGCTGTCAGACTTCGGGTGCTTTTCCACAATACACCGAACGGACGTAGTAAATCATTATGTAATCAGTTAAACCTTGAAACGATAGAATTATATGACAGTGCTAAGCTAATCGACGATTTGGCAACCAATGCCATAAAAGCCCCTCTGCACTTTAGATTCAATGTAGATAACCCGCTTATATTTCGACCGGATTTATTACCGGGGTTATTTAAGAGTGATTTTCATTATTGGTGGTCAAAAGGGCCTATTATCATCGACAAATATAAAAAAGAGTTTTCCAGACAGACCTTAGTGAGATATGTAACTGATAATGATGGTGGCGCTCATGTTGACATAGAACTACCAGAACAGTACTATGAACTTTCCAGGGGAAGCGGTTCCGGCTGGTCTTATCAAACGGCAGAAAAAACGGAAAAAAGTATCAATCCAGTACCTGCGATCATTAGGGAGATTACTCACGAAGTCCTACAAACATTTGAAGATTGGAACTTCAATTAAAAAGGGAATCGGGCTTCTTGCCCATGTTGGTTTTTGTCCCGTTCCTGGGGCGTGCTGCATAAGCGCGCCCCAGGCACGGGCGTACTCGCATTAGTTATGGATGAATAGTTGCAAGGCGGGAGTGTTTACCAGTGCCCAAAGCTGCAGATTAGAGTCATTGAGAAGTCACTTTCCTGTATAAGTAAAAAGAAATGATTTTAATTTGTGATTTTTTCACAAATTAATGTTTAGCTTTACTTCTATGTTCATAAACTTCGAATTTGGAAACTTTCGGTCTTTCCGAGACTTGCAGAAATTCAGCTTAGAGGCCGCTCCATTACGGCCGAATGATAACGGGCTAATGGAAAACAATGTATTCCTTTCCGCCAACCTGAGATTGTTAAAAACCAAAGCCATTTTGGGCGGAAATGCCAGTGGGAAAAGCAATCTCGCTAAAGCCATTAGCGCATTTCAAATGATGGTCAGCCGTTCGGTGGTAGAAGAAGGTCTCCCGAAAGCCATCTGGAATGACCGTTTCCAACTTATCAGTGATTGGGACGACCAGCCGGTTTTTTTCCAATATTATTTCCTTTTTGAAAAAATTATTTATCGATACGGCTTCCAGATATTGGAGGGAGTCATTTCTTATGAATGGTTATATTCAGGTCATAAGGATAACGAAAAAGAATATTTCATGCGGACCCCTGTCGGGCTGACGGTCAACCATGCGGAATTTCCCTCAGCCGATCCGTTCATCCAGCAACAAGGTCAGGTGGAAAATGAGCTATTCAGAAAAGACGCGCTTTTTCTGACAGCTGCTGCGTTGAATGGCAATCACTTCCTAAGTAAATTACGGATTGAGATTAGGAATATAATGACCGTTGACGGCGTTTACGACACTTCAGCGGTTCAATATGCGATGAGCAACTTCGTTAATGGCCCAACAGAAAAAAAGCAAGCGCTAATAGAATTGTTGGCCGCTGCTGATACTGGTATAGAAGATCTGACCATTGACGAGTTGCCTGAACATTTGATCGACCACCAAATACAGAAAGAAATGAATGAGAGAAAAGACAGCCGAGTAGTCAGCTTATTTTCATCTCACCCGGTTTATGACTGGGAAGGTAAACGCCTGAAAAACAAAGCCGTGCCATTCGGGGAATGGGAATCAGAAGGTACCGGGAAGTTTTTTGGAATCGGTGCCCTAGTACTGGATGCCCTTGGTGACGGCCGAGTCATCGTTATCGACGAATTTGATGCCAGACTGCATCCTAATCTTTCGCTGAAAATAGTAGAGTTATTTCAAGATGAAAAAACCAACCCAAATGGAGCGCAACTTATTTTTGTAACCCATGATACCGGGTTACTTCGCCGTGCTGCCTTGCGTAGGGATCAGATTTGTCTTGTTAACAAAGATCTTTATGGGATCAGTTCGGCCGTGAACGTGGTGCAATTCAAGGGGGTACGTAAAGATGCCTCCTATGAAAAGGAATATCTTAGTGGAACCTATTCTGGCATCCCGTATCTCGACAAAATCGGAAGAGTGGTTGTTAGGTCAAATAAACACCATGGATTACAGAAAACCGAGTAAAACGGCGGCAAACGAGGCCTTTTTGCGCGGGATGTCTATGAGCATCGGGGAGCCTTATCAAGAAGCGACGATCGAGCAAAAGAAAACCTTTTTGATCATATGTGAAGGCGAAAATACCGAGCCGCTATATTTTGAAGGATTCCCGGTGCCCTCCAAAACCGTACTAACAGGGGGAGGCCGCGGTTCGAAAACGTCGTTAGTGAACTATGCCATTAAAATAAAAGCTTTGCCCAAATACGAAGGTCGGGAGGTTTGGTGCGTGTTCGACTTCGACGTCAAACCAGATGAAGCTGCGACCCAACCAGCAGATTTCAATAACGCCATTTTAAAGGCGGAACAAAATGATATGAAGACTGCTTGGTCCAATGATGCGTTCGAAATATGGTTCGTGTTACACTATCAAGGACTGGAATCCGCTCTAACACGGCATGAATTGTATAAAATTTTGAAGGAAAAATGGGACTTAGAAAGTTTTAGCAGTGAGGCGAAAACCTTCGATTTTTGCCTTGGGCATTATGACCGCCATAAAGAGGGCGTAAACGGTGCGTCTCAAAAGCTGGCCATTCGCCGTGCCCGCGCTTTACATCGGGCTTATCAGGGTGAAAAAAATTATGCTGATCAAATTCCGTGTACAACCGTGTATCTACTGGTTGAAGAACTCAACAAAAATTTAAAATAATCGATAGAACAAATAAAGCAAAAAATAAATATTTCGCCTATTTAAGCGCCCTCCGCTTGAATAATAATAATATTAAGCATGGACTCTTGAACGAAGATGGAGTCAGGAACCAAGATAAAAAAGTCTTGATTTTTGCGTCTGGGCTCTTAAAAATCAAACTTTTTTCAAATATTTTCCAACTGCGCAAATACACTGCGCAGTTGCCCCCAATCTTTGTTCTAACAAAACAAAAAAGGGAGGTTCCCAATGAAATTTAATTTACTGAGCAAGGCTAAAACACAGGTAACCAACTATGAGGGCGCAAAAGCCTTTGTAATGAGCGCCGAAATGGAGCTGTACACCGCCGTGGTTACCTGGAGCCTGAACGATTCGTTCTACGAAAAGAACGAGGACCGTATGAACCGTGTGCGCGGGTTAATTGCCAAATGCGAGCCGCTGTTTGTGGCTAAGCTGGCTGTTTATGCCCGTACCAAAATGTATATGCGTTCGGTGCCGCTGGTTTTGGTGACCGAATTGGCGAAGCTGCACTCGGGCGACAACCTGGTCGCCCGGGTTACAGACAAGGTAATTGGTCGTGCGGATGAGATCACCGAGTTACTGGCCTGCTATGAATTGCTGAACAAGCGTACCGGCCCTAAAAAGCTGAACCGCCTGAGCAAGCAAATGCAGAAGGGTTTGACCAGCGCTTTTAACCGCTTTGACGAATACCAGTTTGCCAAGTACAACCGCGATGGCGCCATTAAACTGCGCGACGCCTTGTTCCTGGTTCACCCTAAGGCAAAGGACGAATTGCAGCAGTTGCTGTTCAACAAAATTGTGAACGGCACTTTGCAAACGCCATACACCTGGGAAACGGAGCTATCGGCCCTGGGCCAGTTGAGTTTCGATAGTGAAGAAGCAAAGGCAGAAGCTTTCCGCGCTAAGTGGGAAGAACTGATAGACAGCAATAAGCTGGGTTATATGGCCCTGCTGCGTAACCTGCGTAACATACAGGAAGCTGGCGTAAGCTACGCGCATTTCCAAAAGGTATGCGCAACGCTTGCCGATGCGGAACAGGTGGCAAAAGCCAAGCAGTTTCCGTTCCGTTACTTAGCGGCTTACCGCGAGGTAGCAACGGATGGTTCGGCAACACCTGTGAAAGCCTTGACCAAAAAGCTGAGCGAAATGCTGTTTGGCAACAAAGGTTACACCGGCGAATTGCTGGACGCTTTGGAAAAAGCGGTCCAGGCAAGTGCGGCCAACATCAAAGGTTTCGGTTACGATACCCGTGTGTTACTGGCCTGCGACGTATCAGGTTCGATGGGGCAGCGTATTTCGGCAAAGTCGAAAGTTGCCAACTTCGATATCGGCTTAATGCTGGCCATGTTGCTGCAGTCGCGCTGCAAAAATGTGCAGGTAGGTATATTTGGCGATAGCTGGAAAACCATCGCGGTGCCACGTACCAACGTGCTGGCGGGTGTGCAGGAATTATACAAACGCGCCAACGAAGTGGGTTACTCCACTAATGGTTACCTGGTGATCAAGGACCTGCTTGAACGCAAAGTGCAGATGGATAAGATCATGTTGTTTACCGACTGCCAGTTGTGGGATAGCAAAGCCAGTGGGTCGCAGCATATAGAATTCTACTGGAACCGTTATAAGGCTACGGTAGCGCCTGGTGCAAAACTGTACCTGTTCGACCTGGCTGGTCTTGGACAATCGCCTTTGCGGTTGTTGCAGAACGACGTGTACCTGGTGGCAGGCTGGAGCGATAAAGTTTTTGATGTGTTAGCCGCATTAGAAAATGGTGCTTCGGCTTTAGATGCTATCAATCAAATAGAATTATAAGCTGAAAGCGGAAAGGCGAAAGCCAAAAGCTTTTACCTTTCTGCCTTCAGCTTTTAGCTAACAAAATAAGGATGCCGTAGAAACGGGTTACTTCGCTCTGGAATGGAGGGGACATGGGACATTGTGGCGCAAGTCATAATGAGGGTTCGAGTCCCTAACGCGGTCCTCCGGCCTGAATCGCCTGTTGCTCCTTATATTATGCGCCAAAGCTTTAGCGGGGGCGTATAAAATATAAAGAAGGTGTCGTAAATAAGTCTTACTTCGGGACGCTGGAGTCGGCTGGTTCAAATCCGGCCCCCGCAAGGGTAGCTCAGTTGGAAGAGCACAGTGCATATTGACTTATTGCTTTTTACCCTTCTTTTTGAAGAAATTAAGATTGAAAATAAAAGCGGTGGGATGTGCGGTTCCTTTCCTGTGGAAGGTCATTAAGTTGAGAGATACATTCGGTAATAAACGCGCGCCGTTGACTCACCCGGTCGTAGCTCAGCCGCTCGACCACCCTCTCTACCGCGAGCGGTAAAGAGGGTAAAAAGGATAAAATCTCTTTGCTTAGGAAAGGGAATTTTCAATCTTTTTTAAATATTAAGGTGCCGTAGATGTGCGCTACTTCGTGTCGCCGGTTCGATTCCGGCCTTTGGAGTGATCCAAAAGTAGCTCAGCGGGTAGAGCAGAAAGCCATTGGCTATACGCATATTGAATGTAGCCCTTAAAATATAGAAGATGCCGTTAGGTAAGCGTTACTTCGAAACCTGTCACGTTTGAATAAATAGTCGCTTACCGCCCGTAGCTCTTCTTAATAAAAAAAGGTGCCGTAAATTGGTGATACTTCGGTTAGAACATCCGTCGGGAGGCGGAAGGTCGCTGGTTCAATTCCAGCCAGTGAGTAATTTCACAAGTAGTTCAGACAAAAAACACCGGCTGCTTTTTGCCCTTTTAAAATAATGAAAGATGCCGTAGACGGGTGATACTTCGCTGGTTGAAAACATGAAGCAATGCATGAATACAGGTTCGACTCCTGACATGCACCTGCCGACTGTTGCTCTTTCATTTATATTACCGCCTAAGCGGTTGTAAGGCTCCAGCCCGATATTTGCATTTTCTTTAAAATGTTTTTCGATGTTGCCCGTCCATATAGATATGGAAAAACATTACTACCCACAGAGCGGGGGCCTTACATTCGCTCCTGCTTTTACCGACCGGGATAAACGGCTATTTATGTTATATAACGATATTTGCGATTACTTCGGATGGTCAACAGGCGAGGGAGAACATGTGGCCCCAAGCCTTAAAGAGTATTCTAAAGATTTAGACTATTTACTGGCTATTTCCGGCTAAACTGAATAGGCATCAGGCAGTGGTCATTAGGCATTAGTATGCCAGCGAAAAATGATCAATGACTAATGCCCAATGACAAGTCCCCTGGCTGGCGCACACGTGCCGCGTGTGACTAAGGCACTTTCTCAGTAATCATAAACATTTCGGGGTATTCTACGGAATACTTGATCATATACTTATCGCCAACTAAAAAGTCAGCTTCACTGTCTTCATACCAGGGGTGACTTATCAATTTTCCGTCAACTGTAAATTCAAATACGGCATAATAACTGGTGGAGTGGCGGCTCTTCCGCACATCTATATAAGCCACTTCGGCAATAGCCGTCTTTGTTGGGCCGTTCGCTAATATTTCGTGCTTACGGTCATGGGCTATATCGTTTGTATAATATATATTCCCAAAAACTACACCAATTAATACCGTATAATATATAAAGTTACTTGCGCGCTGTTTAAACCATCCGGCTCCATCGTCTTTAAAAAAAATCTTTTTCGCGTGCACAGATGTATTTTTGGTTACCTCGATAAACACCGTTGTCCAACCAAAAAGGATAAGCAGGTACGAAATAACGTCTATGACCTCGCTATTCCTATACGACTCAAAATATATAAGGAGAGATCCTGCGAAAGCTAATACAAGGCCGGGTATCCAGGGGTTAATTTTGCTAAGGTCCATTCGGATTACAAAATATAACAATTCGTAAACTTCGCAAAATCCTCGGTTATAAAACTACCCCAATTGTTGATCATCGCGCCATTTGTACTTCCCATTCTGATTAGTCCTAAAAAAACGACACAAAATCATGGTTTACATGGTTTTTATTTAAGTAATTGATAGTCAATATATTAGCCTCAAAATACCTCAAATTATGTAAACCATGTAAACCATGTTTTGCCGCGGGCCCGGCCGCTGGTGAGCGGGAAACGCCCGACTATTTAAAAAACAAATACCGCGTTAACCTATAACACCCATAAACAACCACAGGCGCTGCAAGTACATCAATAGTATAATGAATATGCTGCACCAGCAGTAAACAGGCAACGGCAAAAGCAGCTATAAGCGCTATCATTTTATCCCTTCGTTTTTCGAGGCAAAAAAATATCTGGACCATAGTAGCAGTGTGCCCCGAAAAGAACAGGTCCTTTGTAATAACAGTCGTCCCGGAAAAAAAACTGCTAATAGGGTCCGCCAACGGCACCAGGCCCATCGGCGGATCGAGTGCAACCAGGCTGAGGGTAACGAAACGCACGATATAAACAAATATCAGCGTCCAGCAATACGTGATATAAATGGAAGGGTTTTTGACGGCCCGGATGATTATTAATAAAGCCATCGCCCCGATCAATCCAAAAATGAACACGGATGCATCATGCGGGGGTATGCGTGCCAGCACCCAGTCATTTAAAACGGCCCCTTTTCTTTTTTGAATATAGGCGAAAAAGAACGGCAAGCTATAGATCAGGGCAGCTATGATAACGGTGCCGATGATCATTTGGTAGCGTTTGGCACTCGAGTTCCAAATTACCGACCAGTTATGTTTTAGTGAAGGTGATAGCATATAGATGGCAATGCATTACGCTGCTGTTGGCAAAAGTAATCATTGTATCCGGAAGCCAACCTAAAAACCGCACAACGCCCCCCTTGTCATTTCGAATGAGCGCAGCGAAGAGAAATCTAATACGCTTTGTATAGTCCGGATGCATATCGTTTAAGATTTTTTCGCTCTCACAAGGCCCAACTCATCCCGCTCAAGAGATAGTTCTCGCATGCGCTCGAAATGACATACTCTTTTATAGCTCTTTACTTAACCACATTCATAAATATAGGCTGCTGCAAAGTAGCGTTCAGGATCACGGCGTGCCCGGCATTGTTTAAATGAATGCCGTCGCCCGATTCATATTGTGGTTTGATGGAATAAGTGGCCGTACTCAGCTGGTCCAAAAAGTTATTGACGTGAAAGGTATATACGCTGATGATTTTATCATTCAGGGTTTTTAATCGCATCCTTTGCGCGGCGTCGGTAAAATCGCGGGGTTGCATACTGAAAATAATATATTGCACTTTGGCCGAATCGAGCAGGTGCGTCAATTTTGCATAGTTGTTCAGTATCTCGTCATCCGTAAAATTCCAGGCAATATCATTAGAGGGGTAACTTATCATCACCAAAGTTGGGTGATAGGATAATGCTTTGGTGATGTTCCTGGCGGTATCAGGCGCCGGTCTTGACGCGGTAACACTGCCCGTGGCCTGCGCTTCGTAGGTGGTATAACCACCATAAGCCAGGTTTATAAAATTTGCTTTGGTACTGGCTTGATTCACCGTAGCCTGTAGCCGGTGTGCCCAGCAAGAATCAACCGGGTTGGCCCCTACACCCGCAGCGGATGACGACCCCATGATAACGATAGTTGGCGTAACCTTGGGTTGGGGCGTGCCGGTGCTGTCGTTTAGGGCTAATTTAGCACAGCTTGATAAATACGTTATGATTAATATCGCGAGAGTCAATTTAAGTAGTTTCATTTTTCATAGGGTTTAAAACTTTAACATTTTGTTAATTATCTAACCAAGCACCTCAGTTGTAAATAATCTACAACAGAAATGTATAGTTATATGGTCACCCGTTTTTTAATTATCGGGCGAACATGTTATTTCCAATAAGATAAAGGTTGATTGCCGGTAGACAGCTTACATAAAGCCAAACACGGTGCCAAACTGGGTGAGCATCCCAAAACATTTTTCTCACCGCTTGAAATCAACCAAACTTTTACAACCTTTACTTTCATTTCAAACACGCATGAAGAAACGTTTGCTTAATAGTTTACTGTTCCTGTTAATTTGCCTTTACGGACTGGCGGGCCACGCACAAAATATCGGCCCTAACGTGAAGCGCATCCTGTTTCTTGGCAACAGCATTACCTACCAGGGGCATTATGTGAATGATGTGGAGGCGTATTTGACGGTCCATTACCCGGGCCGCAGGTTCGAGATCATCAACGTGGGTTTACCCAGCGAAACGGTATCGGGCCTGTCGGAGCCGGGCCATGCGGGCGGCGCATTCCCGCGCCCCGATCTGCACGAACGGCTGGCGCGCGTGCTGGAGCAAACCAAACCAGACCTCGTTTTCGCCGATTACGGCATGAATGACGGTATTTATATGCCTTTTGATACGGGCCGTTTCCAAAAATTTAAAGATGGCATCCACTGGATGCACGATGAGATTGTGAAAACAGGGGCAAGGTTGATTCACATCACACCGCCATGTTATGATGACCTGAAAGGGAAAAGTATAGGTTATTCTGCCGTGTTGGATAAGTATACCGACTGGTTGCTGGGCCAGAGATCATCTGCCAAATGGGAGGTGATCGATGTGCATTACCCCATGCAAAAATACCTGCAGGCCCATCGTAAAATTGATGCCCAATTTAAAATAGACGGGTTTGCCTTAGCCGGCGATGGCGTGCATCCTGGTGAAGCGGGACATTGGATAATGGCGAGGCAAATCCTGTTGTATTTAGGCTGTAAGGAAGTCGCTAATTCGGGCAGCATTGCGGATAATCTTGCAACGATCCCTAACGGCGCACAAATATTAAAACTGGTGATAGAGCGCCAGAATACCATGCGCGATGCCTGGCTCACGGCCACCAAATACATACGCCCGGGCCTACCCGTTGGGTTGCCGCTTGATGAAGCAACCGCTATTTCGGATAAGCTGGAAGCGCAGATTATTGCGCTGCTTGGTAATGCGGCGGGTCAACAAATTAATAAATAGACTATGCACTGCCTCACCTCAATAGGCATTATTTTGCCCATGACCGGAGCCGTGCTGATCTATATACTCAAGAGGCCCTTAAAAACAAGCGATAAAAGCAATGAGGAACATACCATCATGGACATCGCTTACATGAGCGGCTTCAACAGCAAAACAGGTTTCAATCGCGCTTTTAAGGACGTAACCGGTAAAACGCCAACTGAGTATCTTGAAAATTAGGGGAGTGCCACTTTTATTTATTTAAAGTGGTACTTTTAGTTTCTGCCGATTAGGTAAACTTGTATAACCATTATAGATCGTACCGCTATGAACAAATTAATTCGGAACTCCGCTTTTTTGCTCCTTTTTTGCCTGCTTTTCGCGACGACATCCTTCGCACAAACCAAACACGACACGACGAGCTACATTCAGACCGTTGATATCAAAACAGGAAAAATTGATACGGTTTTAGTCGCAAAAGGAGATTACGAAGCGCCCAACTGGCATCCAGGCAATTATCTTGTGATGAACTTTAGGGGCAAGATGTACAAGCTGGACATAGCTACCAAAGCGTTGACGGTAATTAATACAGGGTCGATCAACACGCTCATGGACGACCACGGGCTTTCGCCTGATGGTAAATGGATGGCCATAACCAATACCGATGCTTACAAGCCGGCAGAAAAATTAGTCAAGTTTTCTTTTTATATCGTGCCCATTACAGGCGGGGAACCGAAGAGAATAAGCGTCGGTGATATTTCCTTTTGGCATAGCTGGAGCCCGGACGGCAAGACATTGGCCTATTGCGGAGGCGACTTTAGCAACCTGGATGTTTACACCATACCCGTGGAAGGCGGTACCCCGAAACGTCTGACTGAAACTCCCGGCTTAGACGACGGTCCCGATTACTCTCCCGATGGCAAGTACATCTATTTCCATTCGTATCGTACCGGCCATATGCAGATCTGGCGGATGCACCCCGATGGCTCGCAACCGGAGCAAATGACATCAGATGAAAATGCCAACTGGTTTCCGCACCCCTCGCCAAATAATAAATGGATCGCTTATATAGCTTACACGTTCGATCAAAAACAAAACCACCCCTTCGGTAAAGATGTTAAACTTCGTTTGATGAACGTCAAAACCAAAGCTATTAAAGATATGACACCCGTGTTTTATGGCGGGGCCGGCACCATCAATACGCCGTCGTGGAGCCCTGATAGTAAAAAGGTTGCTTTTGTAAGCTATTCGGTTAAATAGACTTAAAGCTATAGCTTTTCAAACTTTCTTCAGCACATAAAAGTGAACGTCCCGACGGGTAACGAAGCCGAGGCTTTCGTACACTTTAATGGCGCGATGGTTATCGTTGCGCACATGCAGGAATGGGATTTCTGATGTGGCTTTGATGCGGTGTATTTGGGAGAGCAGCAATTGCCGGGCATAACCCTTTCCTGTATGATCGGGGTGGGTGCAAACCGCGCTTACTTCGGCGTAGTTGGCAGCATGCAGGCGCTGTCCGGCCATGGCCACCAGTTTATCGCTCTCAAAAATTCCCTGGTAATGTCCGAAATCAATGGTTCTATCAGCGAAAGGCCCCGGGTTGGTTAATTTGGTGAGTTCCAGCATTTGAGGAATGTGCACATCCGTTAGCGTAACCAATGGGCTTGTTACTTTATCTGGCAACGCCGCTGCATCGTAAATCATTTGCAAGCCATGTATTTGCTGTAAGACGTTCCACCGCGGCGGAAATATCATTTCAACAGGGGTAACAAACAGCAGCACACTGTGCGGCAATATATCATAAAGCTGGATTAAGTTTTCTTCCGAATTTCCTTCCAGCGCAACAAAGGGCGATACCTCCCTGCCGAAATACCTAACCGGCCCACTGCCATGCGCCAGGTGCTTATTGCCTGATATCAGGGCGTTCCAGGCAGGGTTGTCCAATACGTGGGTCATTCGGACAAACCTATGAAAACAGGATCACTTTTATTAGGGTTGGTGGAGTTGGGCGTGCTTTTTAGCTATTTTGACTTTTTTTTGACTTTTTTCACCCCTGCACTTTTCCTTTTGCCTGGTAATGTGTATTTTAGGGAGTCAAACAATTAAACAAGTATGAAGCTAAGTAAGCGCTTCCTTACATTCCTCAATATTGTCCTGCTGTCGCTTCTGGTGCTTTTTGTTTACGGCTATATGAACGGCTTGGTGAGTTACAAATATGAGGTACAAGCCGATGAATTTGCCGGCAACATCCTTAACGGTCACCAGCGCGAAATACTTAACTATATTTCCTCCAGCGAAACAGGCGCTTTTATTTGTTTTGTTTTTTTTATACTAACATTTGTTACTAAGATATACACGCCTAATTTTAACGGCAAAATAGTGTACGTAAAATAAATTTCAATCGTAATCCATTAAAAATCAACTTCTAAGGAAGAGAAAATATTTTTCAACATTGTAACAGGTATGT
>JAYUEE010000048.1:0-95773 GCA_043739405.1 Mucilaginibacter sp.
GAAGTCGGAAGTCGGAAGTCGGAAGTCGGAAGTCGGAAGTCGGAAGTCGGAAGTCGGAAGTCGGAAGTCGGAAGTCGGAAGTCGGAAGTCGGAAAAAAGATAGGCAAATTACAAATAAACTATAACCCAATGACTAATGACCAAAAAAATGGAAGTACACCACCACCCCGAAGTAGAAAAGAAAGGCTTTAAGGAATATATCCTTGAAGGATTAATGATATTCCTTGCCGTCATGATGGGCTTTATTGCCGAAAATGTGAGAGAACATTTTTCGGAGCGAAAGAGTGCCGAAATTCTTGCCCAGTCATTGCTTGAAGATATGAAAGCAGACACTGCTTCGTTGCACGCGCTTATAGCCTTCGGTAATAAAAGGATGACCTCTGCTGATAGCGTCCTGTCCATATTACACACGCCGCAAAACGGTTGGAATGCCAAAAGTATTTATACAAACATGGTGCCTCTCCTTACTTCGCTTCCTTTTATATCAACAGATGGTACTTATACCCAAATGAAAACATCTGGCACCTTACGCTATTTCGACCAGCCGCTCGTAAATATCATAAATGCATATGGCGTGCAATTAAATAAAACAGTTTATCGTGATGATGTAACGGGCAAAGGCATCTGGCTGATGGCCGACATGATATTCAATGTGATGAGCGCTGAAGCATTAGGTGATATGCGGGCAAAAAAAACTATTACCCACGATATGTATATCAGGATAGATGATGCAAAGACCAACGATAAATTTATAAACCTGATAGCTGTGAATAAAGGATTTGGGTTCAGATCGCTGCAGGAATACGAGGCACAACTGAAAATTGCCAATAAACTAATTGATGCATTAAAAAAAGAATATAGCTTAGACAATGAGTGACGGTAAGAAGAAGTCGGAAGTTGGAAGGCCGAAGTCGGAAAAAGAAAGCAATTCCGAAATCGACATTCCGCAATCCGCAACAAAAGAAGAACTGCCTACTGGCGACTCAAAACTGCAAACTGAAAAAATGGAAGTACACCACCACCCCGACGTAGAAAAAAAAGGTTTTAAGGAATATGTCCTTGAGTTCCTGATGATATTTTTAGCCGTAACGATGGGTTTTTTTGCCGAGAATATTCGCGAGCATATTGCCGACACCGAAAAGGCCCGGCAGTATGCCAAATCCCTTTACGATGATTTAAAAGAGGACACCACAGTTATATCGCGTACTTACAAAGAAAAAGACTGGATAATAGCAAAGTTTGACAGCGCCGAAAATATATTGTCGGCAAATGACGGAGCCAAAAACAATGAGTTTCTTTATTACATAGAACGCTATACTATTAACAACGATGTATTCACCATACAGGATGTTACCTACCAGCAGCTGCGAAGTTCGGGCAATTTCAGGTATATAAAAGACGTGAACTTATATAAGAACCTTGCCGGATATTACAGCCTGTATACGCGTTACCAAAGCATGGACGGCGCTTTTGGGTCGATGGATGTAAATGAGGTGTCGGCCATCGAATCAAAGTTATTTGATCCTCATGATCTCACTAGTCTGGACAATGATAAAGCCAATAGTTTTTACAATGTTAGTTTGCCTTCCAAAAGGCCCCTGAAACCTATATCCGGCAGTAAAGAGGATTTGAACTCTTTTTATTTAAAGGTGCATAACGTACGACAAAAGAGTATTGCCGCCAGGACATTTTTAGCCTGGCTAAAAGGTGATGCCGCAAAATTAATGACCGATTTAAAAAAAGAATATGATTTAGAGTAAAATGAATCCGATGTTGTGACGACTGAAAATATAAAATGCCTTAATGCCCAAATGACAAATGAGCAAAAAAATGGAAGTACACCACCACCCCGAAGTAGAGAAAAAAGGTTTTAAGGAATATATCCTTGAAGGATTAATGATATTCCTTGCCGTGATGATGGGCTTTATTGCCGAAAATGTAAGAGAAAATATTAGCGATCGCAAACATGCGAAACAGTTGGTCGTGCAATTGGTGGAGGACTTGAAAACTGATACGCTGAGCCTGGAACAATTGAATAAGATCGAAAATCTGCAAATAATCAAGAATGATACATTGATTCATATTTTAAAACAGCCCATAACACAAGTGAATAAAGTGAAAATGCAGGATCTCATTCTCTATTGTTATGATGTGAATGCATTTCATCCGGCGAACGGCGCTATCACTGCTATTAAGAATGAGCTGCATTTGAAGTCGTTATCCGGCACAAAGCTAATCTCGTATATAGCCGACTACGAATCGGATGAAAGTTTTTACCAGAGTATATATGGTACGCAATACCAGAATTTACGGGGGTATTTACAACCTTTTCTTAGCCGGCATTTTACGGCTGACAACCTTGCTGTAGGGACTTTTAACAGGAAGCTGCTGAATAGCGACATGCGCGATATGACGCAAAATGATATGAGGCAGCTCGCGTCTGATGTAGCCATCATCAAAATTGTTAACAGCTATTTAACCCGTTACAACAGGGGTGTAAAGAACAAAGCCGTAAAGCTGATGGAATATGCAAAGAAGCAATTTCATTTGGAGGATGAGTGATAATAGGAGGTTGGAGATATGAAGTCAGATGAGGACGCCTATACGCATAAACTAATGAACTATTGAACCAATAAACTGAACATGGACGTACACCACCACCCCCAATTAGAACACAAGCCCAAACCCTGGAAAGAGTATCTATTAGAGGGTTTAATGATTTTTATCGCGGTTATGATGGGCTTTTTTGCAGAGAGCCTGCGTGAGCATATTACCGACAAAGACAGGGAAAAGCAGTATGTGCAGTCGCTGATAGACGACCTGAAGGATGACACAACGAGGATAGCATTATATATCAGGGTCCAAAAGCAGAGCAGGGATCAATTGGATAGCCTGATCACTATTTTGAATGATCCTGCCAGTATTTCAAAGCACGGCGACGAAGTATATTATTTTGGCCGCATGGGGCCGCGATTGCAAAATGTTGCTATTAATATGCGCACGGTTGACCAATTGAAAAACTCGGGAAGCTTCCGCTTGATATCCAACATCAAAGTATCCAATAGCATTATGTCCTATTATGAGCAAGTCCCTTTGGTGCGGCAGATAGAAGGATTGTACGCAGAGGAATTTACCAGTTATAAAAAAGCAGCGGCAAATGTATTTGAACCGGCTATATTCAGAAGGCAGGAAGGCGAAACGGACATGATCATCAGATCAACGGATAACCCCGCACTGCAAAAAAATGCGCCAGCATTTGTTAAGGAATTGGCTATTTATGCAGTTTATATGAACGGATCCCGCAAGGGGGTATTGGCTAAAGACGAGGACCTTTTGAAAAATGCCAAAGAATTGTTGAGCACTTTACAGGAAGAATATCATTTGAAAGATGAGTGAGGGAAGAAGTCCGAAAGACGGAAAGTCCGGAAGACCGGAAGAGAGAATCAAGAGTAAAGAGCCAGGAATCAAGAATTTAAAAAAAGAAAACAACAAAACGCCGACCGCCACGCTCCAACCGCAAAAAATGGAAGTACACCACCACCCCGACCTGCATCACCAACCCAAGCCATGGAAGGAATACATATTAGAATATTTGATGATATTCCTGGCCGTAATGACCGGCTTTTTTGCCGAGAGCCTGCGCGAGCATATTGCGGATAAGCACCGGGAAAATGAATACATGGCATCAATGGTGGAGGATCTTAAATCGGATACGGTCAATGCCGCTAAAATGGTTAGTTATGCAAAGGTTCACAATGCCATGATCGATTCGCTAATACAGCTATTGAGTTCGCCCGATTTTAAGAAAAACGGGGGAGATATTTATTATTTTGCCAGGAATATATCCATCCCCGCACGGGTTCTTTATAACGATCGTACTATTCAGCAGTTGAAAAGCTCGGGCAGTTTGAGGCTGATAAGTGAGGTGAAGATATCCAATGATATTATGGCTTACGACCAAAAGGTAAGGGAGCAATATATTAATATGGCAGATGGAGAAACATTGAGGGATATATACCGGCAACTGGCAGTCAAAGTTTTTAACGCTAAAGTGTTTAACACAATGCAGCAAGGAGGTAAGATAATCAGGCCGGCAAATAATCCGCAGTTATTTTCTACAGATCCGGCTTTGATCAACTCTTATATCGGCTCCGCGCAGTATCTTAAAAAACTAAACGAGACAGTGGCAAATATGTCGGCTGATCTATTAGTGCAGGCGAAGCAACTCATCCAGGAAATAAAAGACCAATATAAATTGGAAAATGAGTGAGCGAAGTCCGAAAGACAGAAAGTCGGGAAGTCCGAAAGAGATTAAGAAGTCAGATGTAGGAAGTCAGAAGTCAGAAGAAAACACTTCCGCAATCGACACTCCGCATTCCGCAATAAAAGAACTGCCAACTGAAAACTCAAGTCCCGATAGCTATCGGGAGCAAACTGAAAAAATGGAAGTACACCACCACCCCAACCTGCACCACGAGAGGAAACCCTGGAAAGAGTATATTCTCGAAGGCCTGATGATATTCCTGGCCGTAACGATGGGTTTTTTCGCTGAGAGCCTGCGCGAACACCTGGCAGACAATGAAAGAGAGAGCCAATATATGCACGCGATGATTGCTGACCTACAGAAGGACTCGGTTCAAATCTATAAAGAAATAGTTTATGTAAATCATGACATCATCGAACTCGACTCTTTGTTCAGGTGTCTTCACTCACCAAAACTTACAGACAGTGTCGAGGTGAAATTATACGAGCTTAACATGAAATCCGGCCCTTTAGTTGGATTCGAGTTTTCGGATGCTGCATCTGAACAGCTGAAAAATACAGGTGGCCTGCGCCTAATTCGGGATCAGGAGGTTGCTAATGCAATAATACATTACTGGGCTGCGAGGGAGGAGATAAAATTAGACATAAGCGTTTTTAATCAAAGCGTACAAAATTTTTGGGATGACGGCCTCAAAATTTTCGATATGAATTACGATAAAAATCTTACCCATCCCGACGCTAAAGGGGCGAGGTTTGGAGTAGACTCTGATGCGCGTTTATTAACACACGACAGGATGCAGCTTATTGAGTATGCAAATAGGGCCGGGTCATTGGTGTTAGCTTTGAGATTGCATTACCTTAAATCGCTCTTATGGCAAAAGACGATAGAAGCTGATCTTGAACGCTTAATAAATAAGAATTACAAATTTTAATGGTTGTTAGTTTGCAGTAACCAGCTGGCCGTTTGCAGACTGAGAGATAAACAAAAAATAGCTGCTAACCCAAAACTGCTCCAAAGGAGTTCATTAGAACAAACTGAAATAATGGAAGTACACTACCACCCCAACCTGCATCACGAGAAAAAACCCTGGAAAGAGTATCTGCTCGAAGGCCTGATGATATTCCTGGCTGTTATGATGGGTTTTTTTGCCGAGAACCTGCGCGAGCACATCAGCGATAACAACCGCGAGAAGGAATTTGCTAAAGCGTTATACACAGAACTATCTATTGATTCGGCTACGGCTGCCGAAAAATTTCAGCTGCGGCAAAGCAGGGAAGGTGACCTGGATTACTTAGGCCGCTATTTTAAGGATAGCAGCCTTACCGTGTTACCACGCCAGTTTTATCCCAACTTTGCCAAGTTTTATATAGTCAATATTTATGTTTTTGAACCTAAAGACGGTATACTTAGCCAGCTCCGCAATTCGGGCTCGCTGCGGTACTTCAAAAGTGTACCCCTGCAAAAGTTATTGGGCGACCTGAGCGTTGCGATCAATAATATGAGGAACCGCAACGAGCAGGAATATCAATTTTTTGCGAACCCATTGAAGCCTTTTCTTCTGAAGCACTTCGATTTTAATTGGATCAACCAGCTGAGGCTGCTCTCGGGTCCGGGTAATAGCAGGACCATATTGAATATGATAGATCCGTATTTGAAAGGCAGCCAGATCATACCGGCCGAAATATTGGATGTGAAAACGCTGGATAGGACCGAGGCATCTAATATGGCCGCATTTTATAAACAAATGCAGGTGTCCACCCGAACGCTTCAATTGAATGATTATATCCAGATCAATAAAAAAATATTGCAGGAGCTGCGGCAAACTTATCCGCTGGATTGATAAAATAAAAAAGCCGCCCGAATTGAATCGAGCGGCTCTTATAGATAGCAGATATATAGTTAAGCAGCCATCAATTGTTTGCCGGCGTGCTGGTCAGTTTTGTTTTTTGTCGACCTGAAATTCTTCAAGTCATTTTCAAGTAAAGCCTTTAATTGCATATCCAAGCTTTTTAATATTACGGTGGTTTGATTTGAGTTTTTCATAGTTTTAGTTGTTTAGTTTGACGCACGATATAATATAAATATTGTGCCATCATCGCAACCTGTGTAAAACGGTAAACCGTACCTGAAAAGTGTATGCTTTTGTGAACACTAAGGACGATTATATAATCATTACATACCTGCTTCACGTGATTATCCCCCCGCAATAAATCCATAGCCTCTAACGTCGTGCTCACGCTATTTTGACTTGGGCCAAGAATCATAAATGGTATACTTAGTGTATTATATACGCACTTTGTATTTTGCTTATAAAACAAAAAATACAACCAATTTGTATTCATTTCGTTTAAATATTAATGTAAAATCAGGTAGTTAAAATACAGCAAAGTGTATTTATTTCCTATTTTTGCATCCCACAATAAGCTATGGCAAATATCAAACCTTTCAGGGCCATCAGGCCAAACCCGCTTTACGCAACCGGGTTGATACAAACTTCGCCGCAGGTTCAATCTGTAGCGGGCAATTCGCACGATGAGGATAGCATGCCCGTACTAAAAATAGCGCTTGAAATAGGGGCAAGGCATAGGCCAGAAACCCCTGAAGGGCAGGCGAGGGCGTATGAAGATATCAGGCATACTTTGCAGGAACTTTCGAAAAAAGGTTTGTTACAATCCGGTGAAAAGCCCGGGATCTATGTTTACGAGGTGGAACATAAGACTTACCGCCAAACTGGGATATGGGTACATACGGATATTGCCGATTATAGCAACGGAACCATTAAAACGCATGAGCTGACATTTGCCGATAGTGTGCGCCGTATTAAAAATTATCGTCATAATACGGGGCTTGAAGGCAGCCCGGTATTGTTCACCTATCAGCCTCATATTGCCGTTAACCGAATTATTGCTGAAACCATTAAGTCTGCCGATAAAATTTCGCTCAGCAACCACGAGGCAACGCACATGCTATGGAAAATTGAGGATGAAGCCGTGCTTAAGGAGTTAACAGTTGCATTTGCTCAAATAGGGTCAATTTACCTGGCCGATGGCCATCACAGGCTGGAGTCGGCAACTAAACTGGCAGCAGAACAACGTAACAATGGCGAGCAGGTGTTCGATTCGATTTCATCATTATATATGGCTACCGACCAACTGCGCATCGCCGAGTTTGACAGAGTCGTAATGCCGTCAACACCTCTGAGCAATACCGAACTGCTAACAAAAGTAAGGGAGCATTTTGAGGTTTTGAAAACGGACAACCCGGTACGTCCGCGCGAACTTCACCAAATAGGTATGTATGCAGCCGGCGAATGGTATGAGCTAAAACCCCGTTTTATACCCCGCGAAAGTTTTGCATCAACTTTAGATGCTTCTATATTGCAGGAACAGCTTTTAGCGCCTGTATTTGGGATTGACGACCCTGTAAATGATAAGCGCCTGAAATGTATCGGTGGGGCCGGCGCAATAGATGAAATACATGATCTGCTTGTCCAACGCCCGGATGGTATCGCATTTACGCTTTGTCCTTTAAGTGTCGACCAATTGATACGGGTAGCTGATGCCGGCGAGATATTGCCTCCAAAATCAACCTGGATAGATCCAAAGATCCCATACGGGTTATTGCTATACCAGCATAAGCTGCAATAATCGCCGGGTGTAAGGCACAATAGATTTTGTAACCGATTTGTAAATGAGCTATTTATATTCTTAAATTTATATAAACTTCATTTTCATGACAGCGACACATTTTATCCTTTCGGCTATTTCCATCGGATTTGCCAGCACGCTAATCGAGTGGTTTATTATCGGATTTTTGTTTCATAAATACCAGGCGCTTACGCCGCAAACCTGGCGCCCCGAAAGCAATAAGAGCTATATGTACAGTACGCTTTTGTCGTTTTTATTCGGCGTACTTTTCACTTTTTTTTACTTTAAAATTGGCATCAATTATGTTTTGGAGCATAATGCATGGTCGTGTATTAAGCTGGGACTTATCTGTTTTGCCTGCTTTAGTTTTATATCAGGGGTCAACGGAGCAATTTATGTTAATTATGACAGGAAATTTGTAGTTGGTTCTCTTATGGCCTCATGCCTGAGTTATATAGCCGCAGCACTTATTGCTAACGTTTTCTATCACATGTAATAAGGAATATTACCCGTCCTATTTGAACAATGTCATCCGTCGTACACTTCACTCTCCACCAATTGTGTCAGTACGCTTTTAAGCGCGGCTTCGCGCGCCCATTGCTGCTCAGTTGGGCTGGCATCTTCCCTGTACCATTTTATAGGTTCATTTATTTCGATACGGGTTTTGTAAACAAAACCTTTTTGAGAGTGCATTTTGGTGCCCTCGTAACTGTTCAGGTTTTCGGCGCGTATCATTTTTGCGAAATTCTTCAGGCTGAAATCTAACTGAAGGCATTCATCAAGACTGTTTTTAAAATCCTGCTTGTCTTCGAGCCATAGGGTCAGGGTGTCGCTGTTAATCTCATAGTCAGCAATTCTAATGCGGCTGTAGTCATAATCCACACCGATGATCAGCCACCAGAGTTCGTCTTTTAGTTTTTGGTTTAGTTTTATCATTGTTTTGTTATTTGGTATCAGGTATCAAGTCGCTAGTATCAAGATGTATTTTTGGTGAGTATCAGGTATTGCTTGTCTTGCTACTTGATACTAAATACTTGATACTATGCAGGGAACTTCGGCATCCATCCGGGCATATACTTTTGTATCTCGTTGATGTGGGTGCGATATTTATTACAGGTTTCCAGGTATGCCCGATAGCGCAACTGTATCTGTGGTGGTTGATTGGAGTCGTCGGGTTGTTGCGTCGGGTTGTCAGTTCCGCGCAAAGCTGAATAGGCCAGGTGCATAAATTGTAGATGATAAGGTTTAGGTTGTTATTTTAGTTCATGGATCATAGTATTTTCAGTCAGCTATGAACTATCAACCATAAGCCGAAACATAGCTCTTCCATGAATTTTCTTTAAATTCTTTAATATTCATTACTGTTTTTATGGATTTTTGTATTACTTTCGTGAAGAATAACACAACAAATATAAAGAATAATCTGTATTTTAGTCAAGAAATAATTCAGAAAAGTTATCAACATCGATGGAAGAGCAATCAAAGCCGGGTAAAATAAAACGGGTAAGGCCTGAAACACTGGAGTTTATAATACTGTATAATCAGCTTAGGGGCAAAGCCTTTACTGGAAACGGGCAGCTGGCAGAGGTGCTTGGTTTTAATAATGCGAGCTCAATTACAGAAATTATCAAGAGCCGCCAAAATATTGACCCGGATAAGCTTCGTGTTTTTAAAGAAAAATACAAAGATTTCTTAACGCCTAAGAAAAATCCGGAATTTACTTCAGCACTGCCCATATTACCGGAGCCGGGAATTCCTATGTTTGAAGTTACCGTCACCGCCTCGGGTGTTGAAGTTTACAATGATATTAATGATACCAAACCGGTTGGCCGGATGAATTTTCCCGGTATTGAGGATTGTGATTTTGCCTTACCTGTTTGGGGGCATAGCATGTACCCGTACCTGGAAAACGGCTGCTGGGTTGCGCTCAAAATAATACACGATAAAAAGATACTGCCGGGCGAAGTGTATTATATCGAATGGGGCGAGTATCGTATGTACAAACGCCTGCTAGCCGGCGATAACGAGGACGAGGTGATTGCACATAGCGATAACATTACGGAGCTTGTCGGCGATCGCCTGAAATATGCGCCTTTTGTTATCAAGAAATCGGATATCAAAAAACTATGCCTGGTGAAGGATATTCATAAGAAGCATAATCATTAAGGGGGAGTCGGAAAGTCCGGGGGACAGAAACCCTCATGGAAGTACCCAGAACCGCCACCCGCTCCAGTAGGCGTTATATTGCCACCAAAAGGTCTTAAACTCCTTTACAACAGGTAGATTGTGAATTAAAGCATAGCTGTCATAAAGTTTTGAGCTATCGAACTTTATTAATGCATGGGCTTTTAACTGGTAAACATAAACCTGGTTGTCAGATGTCATACACAAATTATTATCTTTTACTTCGAAAGCATTTACATCGATCGGCTCCTTAGCACCTCGAGGTTCAAAATATGCACTCATATCTACCTGGTTCATGGTTTCGCCATATCCCAATGGAATATAATACTCATCACCAAGCCCATGATTACCGTAATAAGTGAAGGAATAGACCAGCAGCAAACCTGCGATAGTAAAATATATCCGCCAAAGTTTAAAGTTGCTGGCCCTGCTTTGTCTGTGCATTTCTGTAAGAATGAGCTTTGAAATATATATCATGAAAGTATAAATTCCCGCGAGTACGGCTATTTTAAATAGCTCAAAACAGAAGTGAAATAATGTGAACATATAGGATTAGCTCAACTTTGGCCGCTTCGTCATCCACTCCTGCAAAAAAGCAACTACAAACATTCCCAGTAATGACATGGCCCAGCCGAATATCACCTGTTCACCCAGTAAGCTTATGCGATCTTCAACATTACGCAATGAGCGGCCAGCTACCGCAACATAAGCTTTGTTGGCCGTGCTAAATCCCACCATTGCCTGGCGCACACCGGGTACAGGCTGCCAGGTTGCCGCATCTTTACCGTTTTTTTGTATGTAGTCTATTACCCCCTGAGGTATTTTAAGTACTTTCCCATTAAGAGTAGCAGTACCCGCTGCTATATTTCCAGATGCATCGTAAATCATGACATAAGGTGATGCGCTTTGGAAGATTTCGATACCCGATGTAGCGCTCATAAGCGACTTTGGGTCGGCGCCCTTATTGAGCGCATTTGCTGCGTCCTCTGCTAACTGTAGCTGCGGATCGTTAGCGGATAGCCGGTAACTCTGTTGTACCGTGATATAAACAATACCGCAAAGCAGCGTGATGATGGCTGCATAGGCAAACCAGTTTTTGAAAATAGTAGCGTACTTGTTCATCGTTCTAATTATTGAGTGACTGAATTAGTGAATAGTGAATAATTTATCTAAAAGTACTTTGTTATTCAAAGTAAATAAGAATTATTGAATAATCCAAACGGAAATTAACCACGGGTTTTATTTGTCAATTAAATGCAAGAATACGACTGACGGCCGGTTTTAAAGTTTTGGATTGCTGATTTTCCTATTTTTACGGCATGATTATCCGTCTTGCCACTACAACAGATATTCCCTGTATTATGCGGGTAATTAATGAAGTTGTTCCCTTAATGCGCTCATCGGGCAATTTTCAGTGGGACGACACTTATCCTAACGCATCGGCTTTCGAAGAAGACATTGCCCTGGGCCAGCTTTGGGTGGCTGATGAAGATGGGGATATAGCCGGCGTTACGGCGATCACAACGGAACAATACCCGGAATATGCCGACGTAGGTATGGACATAAACGAAACTGCCATTGTAACGCACCGCCTGGCAGTAAGCACACGTTACCGCGGACGGGGTATTGCTGCGCTTTTACTACAGCAGGCTGAAGAAGTAGCAATTAGACGCGGTATCAAAACGCTGCGTATTGATACCAACGCGGCCAACAATGCGACCAACAACCTTTTTCCTAAACTGGGGTACATATTTGCGGGCGAGATCGGCTTGCATTTCAGGCCGGGAATGCGGTTTTATTGCTATGAGAAAAGACTGGATGGTTAAGCTAAAAAGTATATTGCTATAAAACAATAGCGTTATATTTGTTTATCGACTCAAAAACGAATGCACATGAAAAAGCTATTACTTGCAATTGTGTTGTTAGTGCCTTTTATTTTAAAAGCACAGTCAACCAGCTCCTACAACTACAAAACAGAAGACAAATACTTATACTATGGTGAAGTAGTAAAAGTAGATACCGCACTTACGGCAGCTGATCTGTATAAAGATGCTAAGGTGTTTATATCAAAACTGATGCTGATAAGCAGCAGCTTTACTACGGATGACAAAACAAGCCTAATTATAGCAGATGTAACCGAGAAAGGCACTTTTAAAAATGCTACTGGAATAGGCAGCGAAGAGCCGATGACACTCAAATACACCATTAAGCTCGAACTGAAACAAGGCCGCTACCGGTATACTTTTGATAATATTATTGTCAACTATGAGGAGAGCGGCAAAAACATCGCTCATACTTTATATGATTTGGATAAAAGCGCAAGCGGCGTTTTAGGTAACCCACGAAGTAAACGTGTGCTTAAGGCAATGGACGCACTGTTTTTGGGCAATATTGAATTACTAACCAATACGATGAAAAAGAAATCGGATGATTTTTAGGTGCTGGTTAAAGATAAAATAACAAAGCCCGGCTTACGAGAGTACCGGGCTTTGTTGTTCAATGGGTTTTACTTCTGTGGTGGTTTTTTTGAAGTATCCCGTTTCATTGAGGTGTCTTTTTTCATTTTGTGTTTTTTGGTGGTGTCCTGTTTCATCACCGGAGTTTCTGCTGCTGCAAAGGCCCCCAATGCAAATGTTGATAACATCAATACTGCAAATAGCTTTTTCATAGAGTTTCTAAATTAAGTTAATCAATAAATACAATTAAATAAAGCAACAGGTTAATTTTAGGAATGTTTGGATTAAAAATGTTAATTTTTGTGAAATTTATTTATCATGAAAGAGATTTAAGCGTAGCCCCCAGTTTTTGCCCAAAACAATCACACAATGTTCGCTAATGGAGCACACTGTAAAATTCTTGTTTTAAAAATGCCATTATCACCACCCTTTTTATACTTTTACCTTATAACCCGGAAATCCTCTTATGAAAAAATTACTCACCTTACCTGTATTGTTCCTTTTATGCGGAGGCGCGATGGCGCAAACCAATAATGAACTGTCTTCGAAAGAAAAGAAGCATGGATGGCATTTACTATTTGATGGTAAATCTACCACAGGCTGGCATAATTACCTGAAACCATCGGCGGGGCCTGCATGGGGTGTAAATGAGGGCGTGCTTCAACTTGATCCGGCAGTGAAAGACGGCCGGGGCGACATTGTTACCGACGGGCAATATGAGAATTTTGAATTAGCTATCGACTGGAACATAGCCGACGAAGGCAATAGCGGTATCATGTTCCTGGTACAGGAAGATAAGGCCTATGATAATACCTATATCACTGGTCCTGAATACCAGTTACTTGATGATAAAAAAGCGGATGATAATAAGCTGGCCAGCCACCTTGCCGGATCGCTTTACGACATCATCGCGCCGTCAAAAGCTTCAGAAAATCCGGCCGGTCAATGGAACCACACGGTTATTCGCCTGAAAGATGGTGAGTTAACGTTTTGGCTCAGCGGTGTACAAACGGTTAAAACACACCTGTGGGATGCCGACTGGACTGACCTGGTTTCAAAGAGTAAATTCAAGAACTGGAAAGGATTTGCTGCATTTCATAAAGGCCATATTTCTCTGCAGGACCATGGCTATCACATCTCGTTCCGAAATGTTAAAATACGGGAATTATAACATTTTAAGATAGCCAGGGGTAAACTTTCGTAACAATTCGTTGTCTTAAACGTATAAGATTTAAACACTTTAGTACGGGTTATTAATTTTCGTCAATTGAAAAAGTTTTTATTTGTTTTATTTATGGCTGCGGTCGTTTTTGCCGGCTGTCAAAAGGATTCAAGTACTGCTGTAAAAATCGGTGCATCTGATATGGCGTCTGTTAACGGCCAGCTCAAAGGTTTATGGTTGTTCCCGGTTGAGGCGCAAAAGGTGGTAGATACTTCGGGTAAACCACTTACTTCCCCCCAATATATCTCGTCTCCTGCCTTGCAGTTTGACGGCGGCTCTAAAGTGAAGATTTTCCAGGATATTAATACCTCAGTTAACGGTACTTATAAACTCTCTACGAGTAAAGGATATGTATACGTGGATATAGTTTACCCTGGCGGTATGGACGTTACTTACCAGGTTCTGTTTGTTGACGGACAAACGCTAAAACTCATAACCAGTACGCCATATGTTTATTATAACGGCAATAATCCTGAGCCAGCTTCGGCGGTGTCAAGCATTGTACTGAAAAAGCAAAACTCAGCAGATGTAACCGGCAATATTGTTAAGGTAACCGTGGTAAGCGATACCCTGTATAGTGTTGCTGTATACAGGACACACACACACCTTGAAGCCTTTGCAGATACAGCCATATTAATGGACAGGAAGACAAATATAACAGGTACTTACAACTGTTCATTCCCAACGGTGTCGGGCGATAAGCTTACCGTTGATATCAGCGGCGATTACACCAAAGTAAATTTCTACGCTTATTACAATGGCATACCTATGGCAGGTAGTGTGGCTTACCCTTTCCAGGAGATAAAAACCACAACAGGCTGGATGGTTCCTTAGGCATCCCTTCATTACCTTTTGATTCTGCAAAGCCGTACTGGCATTCTTAAAAATAACGATGTAACCTATTGATATTTTTCCCGTAAAAGGGATTAAGGAAAACTCATTTTCCAGGTTTCTTCTATAAACTTAGTATCAAGGGATTATGAACACAACTTTATTGTTTTTGATTGTCGGTATCATTGTTATTTATCTCATCGTTAGGTATGAGAAACAAAACAACAAGGAAGGCGAAGACATCGTTCGCGCCAATAAAAATGTCCCCCCACTATTTATGTTGCGCTCTGCTGAACTTAAAGTAAATGCCATCAAATCGGCGCTTAAAAACGCTGACATGTCTGATATTTGCGATGACGAAGTAATAGAAGCAGGCCTGGCTCTTAACAAACTGATAAACAGTTATAAAAACCGCGATATCGCATTAGCGGAGTACTACTCCAAATTAGGAGCATTGCTTATCAGGGTAACCGAACTGAAAAGCGTACCTGCCGGGGTAGAAGCATTTTAACAAACCACTTTTCCCTTTTATATTTTCGGCCAAATTTTTAGCCCTGGTCATTATTTCGCTTTTATAGAGGCTTTGACTATTATTGCATAAAAAGTGTGCAATGGCAGATGACGGTATAGTAAAGCGGCTGAAGATAATTGTGAAGGAGCATGGCGGGCAGCTGGCGTTGGCCAATGCTATTGGTGTTGACCAGGGTTTTATCAGCAAAATCATCAACCGTAAACAGGAATTTAGCTATTACCTTATCCGTAAGCTTTGTTTTCAACTCAAATACTCACCCGAGTGGCTTATCATTGGCACAGGCGAGAAGAAACTCGACAAGCCCGATTCAGCCAAACTGATCACCGAAATACAGATGCTGCGCACTGAGGTGGATATCCTGCATGCCCGTATGCGCGTTTATGAGATGCAACTGGATGAACTTCGCGGTGAGAAGAAAGCGGCAGGCTGATCGTCTTAATTATCACTCACAATAGCCTTTTTCTTACGCTGTTTGTTTACGCTGTGGTTCCTGAGGAAGTTGTAGGTAAAACTAAACCCCATGTATTGTGCACTGCGATTACTGTTGGTGCCGTCAAAAAAGCAATAGCCTTGCGTTACCGCTAATGCCACATTTTCCGAAACGTTAAAATTGATACTATTGCATATTTCGGTCATCAGCCCTTGTTTTGCTTTAAAAACGTAACCTCCCGCCAGGCATAAGCCCTCTGAAAATCTGCCTTTTGAGAAAATGTTAATGGTTGGCCTGAATTCGATATACCTTGTTGTATCACTGCCCGAACTTAATGAATTTACCCTGCCGGTAGCCAGCCCGATATCAAATATGCCATAAGTACGCCCCAACTCAAATGCCGGGGAAAGCCGTTTGGCAAAACCGCCTTTTGTATTCACAAACACATCCATAATGGCTGTTGCATAAAAGTACCGGGGTTCCTTGTTTTCCTTTGAGGTGTCTTTTTCAATTACCGTGTCTTTGCCTGTTGTTTTGTTTTGAGATTGATGCAGCATTGTTTTTGAGATGGTAGGTATTACCGAATTGCTCTGTGCAAATAAGCTGGATGCAAGTAATACTAAAAGGCAAGTAAAAAGTATTTTCATAGGTTTTAGTTTGAATCGTATTTAAAGAATACCGTAATACACAACCAAAAATTTCATTTGTTTTAAAGCTTCCTATTTGCCCTGGGAATCAGTTTAGGTAAAGTAAACGTTTAAACACTTAATGGTAAGTTTTGTCGAATTAAATTCATTTTTTGTAATTGTATTTTGAATTATATTCTATGTGATGGTATATTTACTGTATGATCACTGAAACAGAATTAGTGCTTGACAAAACCGACCTCCACATCCTGAGGCTGATGCAGGAGAATGCCCGCATCAGCAATGCCGACCTTGCGCGTGAGTTGGGCATGGCGCCATCGGGTGTATTGGAACGTGTAAAAAAACTGGAGCAAAAGGGAGTGATAGTGCAATACACCACCCGGCTCAATCCAAATGCGTTACAACAAAAAATGCTTGCTTTTATTTTTATGAAAGCCGCTGATGGTCCTGGATGTAATGACACCGCAAAACAACTCGCCGAGATACCCGAAGTACAGGAGGTGCATCATATAGCAGGGGAGGACTGTTACCTGGTTAAAGTACGCACCTATGATTCATCAACGCTGATGAACCTCATGAGGAGCAAATTCAGCAAGATACCCAACCTGTTAAGTACGCGCACTACTATCGTGCTGGAAACTGTGAAAGAACAACAACAATTGGTAATACCCGAAAATTAAACCGTTATGTCGCCATCAAACACCAAATCCGCCTCAACATTAATGGTTGTTGTTGCCTTTGCAACAGTTTACCTGGTGTGGGGTTCTACCTACTTCTTCATCCGGATGGCCATTCATGGCTTTCCGCCGATGCTGATGGGCGCTATCCGCTTCTTCACAGCGGGTATGCTGATGCTGGCCTGGTGTATTATAAAAGGGGAGCGGATATTTATCTGGAAGAGCATCGTCACTTCGGCCATCGTAGGAATATTGCTGTTAGGGGTTGGCAATGGCATCGTAATATGGGTTGAACAGACCTTGCCAAGTGCCATGGTGGCAATTTTGGTTTCCGCCGCACCGATATGGTTTGTGCTGCTTGACAACAAAAACTGGGGTATCAATTTTCGGAGCAGGCCCACTGTTGCGGGGCTTATTATCGGTTTTGCGGGGGTGATATTGCTTTTTGGTGAGCAATTGAACAAAATATTTACCGGGGGGGATGTAAGCGCCAAACTACCGGCGATGCTAATGCTGATCGTTGGCTCTATATCATGGTCCGGTGGTTCTCTTTATTCAAAACATCATCCAAGTGTGGGCTCAGCCGGCGTTAATGTTGCCTGGCAAATGATTATAGCAGGCTTGGTTTTTTTACCTGCAAGCCTTCTTAACCACGAATTTAATAACCTGCATTTTGGACAGATACCGGCTCAGTCGTGGTTTGCTTTAGTATATCTTATCCTTTTCGGTTCAATTGCGGCTTTCAGCGCATATGTTTGGCTGTTGCAGGTACGTTCGGCTACGCAGGTGAGTACCTACGCTTATGTAAACCCTGTGATAGCTGTTATATTAGGTATGTTATTTGCCAGTGAGCACATCTCGTTAACTCAAATAGCAGGCCTTGTGGTGATTTTGTGCAGTGTGTTATTGATTAATCTGAGTAAATATCGTAAGGATAAGTCGATCCAGCTGCCCGTTGAAGAGCCTTCAGATGAAATCGGGGTTTCGCTAAAGGAATGCGCGGATTAATTATCCTTTTATTCAGCATACTGCTTTTGCGCTATATTCTCAATCATACAGGGCTCCAACGGCTTGCTGATAAATGACCTTACGAAAGGGTATTGCCCGGCATTTTCTTTATCTGAAGGACGTATGGACGAAGTGAGCACATGCACCTTAATATTTTTTTTGATATCGGCGCACAATGATTGCATCCGTTCCAAAAAATCCCACCCGCTGAAAATAGGCATGTTAAGATCGACCAGGATGACGTCAGGCAATTTCTCCGGGTTCGATTTGTTTTCTTCAATATAATCCAGTATCAGCGAGCCGTAAACGGTGTAGGTAGTTGTATCAAAATAGTGGTTTCCGCGCAGCACGTGTTTGATAAGAAAATGATCGATGGGATCATCGTCAATAATTACAAGTTTGTTCATAGGTATGAAATTTATCTAACGGTTAATAAGTAATTTATACTCAACAATAGAATTAACCATTAATTTGTTTTCGTTAATTAAAAATTACAGACAGCATTTTTTAAAGGCCAGGTACAAGTGACTGGCTGTTAACTCATCATGGAGCCTACTTAAAGATAGAGGTGGTCCAGCGCACCGCTCTGAAGTTGGGCCTTCAATTCGGCAATAGCCTTAAGGAGATGAAAGCGATAAGTGAAATCGTCAAAGCTTTCGGGATGTTTGACAGCTAATTGCTGTTCTTCGTCCAGGCACCTGACCAGGCTTTCTTTCGACCAGGCATTTTGAGCACATTTATGATAGATCTCGTTATATGCGAGGTCCGCATCATGCATCGCCTGGAAACTTCCGAGCATAAACAACTCCTTATACTTATCCAGTTTGTATTTATCTATATCAAGTTCGATATACAGTTTTGAGAAATATTCACGTCCTTTATGTATGCTCTTATTCGAGCGTGTTGAAAATGTCGCCATGGGTATGATGATTCCAGTATTAGATGTAGTACAAACATAATATATAATAATCCTTCAAAAAACCCGTGTTTTCACGGTATTTTAGGGTGTTTTCACGGGTGTGACTGTCGGTAGTATAGCTTGGTTTAATGCTGCATTAAGGATTTTTTGCGCGAATATCATAAATCAGGAGCAAATGTCCTTAAGTCAATGCTGCGACTTAAGGACATTTTAAGGCGTTGGTAAGCCATTAGTGTGGCATCATTCTTTTGACCAAACGTTGGCGGTCTGGTCATAGTGTTTCATTTCTTCTATGTTATTAAAAAATGGCTTAACCCTGTTGTAGAAAGGCATAAAATCGGCGCTGGCTCTAAAGCCGCTCAGGTGTTCTTCTTTCGATGTCCAGTGAATAATGACAATATAATGGTTGGGCTCATCGTTGCCGTGAATAACGCTGTAGCTTAGGCAATATTTGGAGGCTTTTAGGTACTTTCCAGCTTCAACGTAAGCATTTTCAAATGTACTGTGCTGATCAGGCGGAATATTGTACCTGATAATCTCTACCGAGTAGTTTTCTGTGTTTTTCATAGTCTGATTTTTTGTTTGTGCGTAGCTTGTAGTAGTGAGGAATACAAAAAGCATGAGGCTGTAGTAAATGATTTTTTTCATGTTAATATGTTTTTGATAAATAGTTAACGGCGCAAACATATGCCTACTCCGGCTTGCTGTCAATAACTTACCAAAAAGTAGGTGATTGCAGGGGTGATTTCAATTAGATAGTTTTACAGCAAACAGACTTATATGATAACACTTCATGACAAAACATATACTTGCCCGGTTGACGTGACACTGAGCCTGGTTGGGGGTAAATGGAAACTGCTCATTTTATCACATTTGTATCAATTTACAAGGAAGGGCTTTAGTGAGATCAAAAGTAATTTGCCCGGTATATCAGAAAAAATGATGAGCCAGGTACTTAACGAACTGATGAGGGATAAACTAATTAATAAAGATGTATTATCATTAAAACCTTACAGGGTTGAATATTTTTTAACAGACTATGGCCGTTCGTTATCGCCTTTATATGATTTTCTGAGCAAATGGGGATACAGTACTTGCGCGAAAATGGAATAGAATATTTGAAGGACCAGCATTTATACAAGTGACGGCTGCATAGTATCCCGATAATTAACCGGATATTAGTTGTGAAATTTTAACCATAACGATCTAATTATGAACAGGAATTTAGGTATTGTATTGATAATTGCCGGTGCGGCGCTGCTTATCTGGTCGGGATTTACCTATACCAAAAAGGAGGATGTTGTGAATGTTGGCCCGATACATGTTTCGGCCGACGTAAAGCACAACGTAACCTGGCCCAATTACCTGGGACCGATTTTGCTTATTGGCGGGATAGTTATAATTATTACTTCTAAAAAGTCGCAATGAGCGACTTTGACGGACTTCTGATTGAAGACTTCCTACTCTACGCGTATCACCAATGGCTCATATTGCGGCTGCATGCGTTTCACCGCTTTGGCCATCCTTTTGATGAATATATAATTGGTAACGCCGCCAATGGCACCGCCAACAATGGGTATAAGGCGGGTTGCGGTTTTGGTACCCATTCTTAGTAGCAGTCTTTCCGAACCTCGTTCCAGTACGTTTTTTGTAATAGCTATGCCGGCTTCTACCTGCAATGCCGCAGCCATGATGGATAAAAATTCGTCAAAGGTTATCTCGTAAGCGCCGCGGGTGTGATAGATGATGCCCAGCGTAACCCTTATCTGCTGTGAGATGAGGTTCACCAGGTCGAGCGGTATGCCTATTGCTATTGTTACTATTCCGCCGCCGCCGCTAATCGCGCCGCTTACGGCAGCCATGCGGGCGCAGTGCTCAATAAATTTATCAAGGCCCATTTTGTCCACGTTGCGTTTTACGCTCAGTTGGTCCACATGGGTAAAAAGCCTTTTGAACCCATCCTGCGATGCATCGTCAATATTAAGCCGGATGCTGGATACCATATTCTTTAAATTGCTCATAACTCGAATTGTTTAAGGATAAACAGCAGATGGGGGCGTTTTGTTGTATCAATTTGAATCAGGAGATTGTGGATTAGGGATGCACCTTTGCTTCATCACTAAAAATCAATAAATTAGCTTGAACTTAAATTTTCCAAATGAAGCTTTCATTTTCCCTATTCGCCATAATTCTGTTGATGACGTTGGCCTGCAAACACCCCGAAAAAAATAACAATATCGTTGTTGGCAGGATTGACAGTATAAAATCAAATATCCTGGGCGAAGAACGAAAGATATGGGTGTATGTTCCTGAAGGGGCCAAAGATCCAAAAAAACGTTTCCCGGTGGTGTACCTGCTGGATGGTGATGACCACTTTACGCCGGTAAAAGGGATCATACAGTATTTGAGCGAAAATGCGGTGTGCCCGGATATGATCCTGGTAGGGATCCCTAATACAGATCGTACGCGTGACCTGACCCCAACGAAATCAATATTGATGCCTGACGGTACAAAGGACGAAGGCATGAAAACGTCAGGTGGCGGCGAAAAATTTGAATCTTTTATTGCAAAGGAACTGATACCGCATATTGATTCGGTTTACCCAACTGCACCCTATAAGATGCTTATTGGCCACTCATTTGGTGGGTTGACCGTGATGAATATCGTTGTTAATCATACGGACATGTTTAGCTCGTACGTGGCTATCGATCCCAGTATGTGGTGGGATGGTAAAAAACTATTAAACAAGGCGCATGATGTGCTGAGGCAAAAGAAGTTTGCGGGTAAATCCTTATACCTGGCCATAGCCAATACCATGCCCGGGGCAATGGATACCTTGCAGGTGCGAATTGACACCACCGGGGCCACTGCCCATATACGCTCGATATTGGCTTTGAAAGATATCTTACAACACAACCCGGCAAACGGCCTGACTTTTGGCTATAAATATTATAAAGATGATAACCATGGCTCAGTACCCCTGATAGCTGAGTACGATGCCTTCCGTTTTCTGTTCAGCTATTACAAAATGCCGCATGAAATAGATGGCAAATTATTTGACCGGCATATCCGGTTTGATCCTGCAGTGGCCTATTCGTCACATTATGAAGAAGTATCCAGGCACATGGGCTATAAGGTACTGCCGCCCGAGGACATGCTTGCAGGCCTGGGTAATTACTATTATCAAAACGCAAACTTACCCGAAAGGGGATATGCCCTCCTGATGCTTAATGTAAAGAATTACCCGGATAGCTTTGATGCGAATAATAATATGGGCGATTATTATAATCATCAAAAAGACAAGGCAAAAGCTATTGTTTACTACAACAAAGCGCTTGCAATAAAAGTGGATCCGGACACTAAGAAGAAGCTGGATAAATTAGGGGATAAAAAGTAACTGTACCAATCGGTATTTTTTTTATATTTGAGTATGAGTAAAGCCGATCGCACCAAGCAATTGATTATCGAAAAAACCGCAGCTATTTTTAACAAAAAGGGCTACGCGGGTACATCGTTAACGGATATGACGGATGCCACAGGGCTTACCAAGGGATCGGTATATGGTAACTTTGAGGATAAGGATGAAGTGGCCCTCGCTGCCTTTGATTATAACACTGATAAGCTGATAGGGCAGGTGAGGGAGCAGCAGGCTGGCCAGCGTTCAGCGCTTAGCAAGTTAAAGGCATTTATCACCGTTTACCGCAATGGGTTACAGGCGGCTGTTTTGAGGGATGGTTGTCCTATCATTAATATGGGTATCGAAGCTGATGACACCCACCCGAAGTTGAAAGAAAAAGTTAACGGTGCATTAGCCAGGTGGCATAAAAGCATCTCGGCCATTATACAACAGGGTAAAATACAAGGCGAGTTCAGGGATGATGTAAATGCTGCCGAATTTGCATCGCTGATGATAGCGATGATCGAAGGAGGTTTTAGCTTGTCGAAAATATCAGGAGATGAAAGTTACCTGGCACAAAGCCTCGATCATTTGGAGCAATTGATCGCTCAACAGCTAAAAAAGTAATTTACGAACTATAAGCGTGGAGGTTTTAATATGATAACCCGGATTTGGCATGGGAAAACATCAGCGGAAAACGCAGATAAATACCTGGATTTTCTTTTGGATGACGGCACAAAAGAATATCGGGCAACACCGGGTAACCTATCGGTCAAGGTTTGGCGGCAAATGGATAGCGATTGCTGTCATTTCTACACGGTAACCGAATGGGAGAGCATCAAAGCAATTAAAGCCTTTGCCGGTGAAGATTATGAAAAAGCAGTATACTACCCCGAAGACGACGGCATATTGTTAGAATTTGAGGAAAAGGTAAATCACTACGAAACTTATGATGTTTCGTAGTGAAATTGAAACGCTATTCTTTAGTCTTTCTTTATGAAAGTGCCTTTTTCGTCAAATAGAAGGTCGGCCCCTTTTATTTCGGCTTCAAGCATTTTGTGCCCGGCTGCATCGGTTACCTTGCTGGCTTCCCTTATTTTAGCGCCGTTATAATGGGCTTTAACATAGCTTGCTACATTGGCGGGCAATTGGCTCACTGGTATGGCGTCCGCCTCTTCCACAAATACGCCAGCAGGCGTAAATTGTACTGAAGTGTCCTCGCCCGATTTGCCGCCCCAGTTGGCTTCATAGTTGCCTTTTTCCTTTTCCCAGCTTACCTTTTTTACTTTTGGATACTTTTTTACAAGCGCCTCTTTCACTATAGCGGGCACATCTTTAGCTTTCAAATCCTGCGCCTTGGAATTATAGCTCAGAAATGCGGCGAAAATCAGCAATAAAATTGGCTTTTTCATAAGTGCATATTTTGGGTTTTATTCAATAATAGGAAGTCAATCTGTAGGAATTTGGTAATTGTTTTGTAGGAAATCTGTTGAAATAGTGTGGAATATGTGTTTGCGCACACAACGCAAAATAAGGCATATTATAATATATGATTTGGGAGAATAAGGCATAAAAAAAGAGAAAGTTTGGGGCTTTCTCTCTTCTTCTCAATAATTAACTGAACTCATAATTAAACCATAAAGAACGGAGTGTGTGTGTTAGATTGATAATATGAATCTGTTACAAATATAAACTCTATCGGCTTAGCAGACTAATATTTTTTTAATATTTTATATTTATTTTTTCAACATTTTTGATAAGAAAAGCCACTTTTAGATAAAAAAATGTTAATAACTTCTAACCGAACAAGTTACTGCTCAGGTAACGATCTCCGCGGTCACAGCAGATGAATACGATGACACCTTCCTTTAGCTCCCCGGCCAACTTAATAGCAGCAGCTGCAGCACCGCCGCTGCTCATACCCGCAAAAATACCTTCAACTTTTGCCAGTTTACGGGTCATTCCAGTAGCCTCATCTTGTGAAACGTCCCTTACCTCATCAACCCGCTTCGCGTCAAATATTTTAGGCAGGTAGGCTTCCGGCCAGCGCCTTATACCCGGTATGGAAGAACCCTCTGTAGGCTGACAGCCTACGATACGTATATCCGGGTTTACCTCTTTGAAATATCTCGAGCAGCCCATAATGGTGCCTGTAGTTCCCATTGAACTTACAAAGTGGGTTATTTTGCCTTCGGTGTCCCGCCATATTTCGGGCCCGGTTGTTTTTACGTGCGCCAGGTAATTGTCAGGGTTGGCAAATTGGTTCAATATAAAATATTCGCCTGTCGCTGCTTTTGCTTCTGCATAATCGCGGCAAGCTTCAATGCCGTCAAGCAGTACCACTTTAGCACCAAAGGCTTCCATAGCCAGTGTTCTTTCGCGGGTTGAGTTGGATGGTAACGCTAACTCTATCTCCAAACCAAAAAGGCAGGATATCATGGCTAACGCTATACCCGTATTACCACTTGTCGCTTCTATCAGTTTGGTGCCGGGTTTAATATCACCACGCTCCAAAGCACTGCGTATCATATTAAGTGATGCGCGGTCCTTTACGCTGCCGCCGGGGTTGTTACCTTCCAGCTTGGCATATATTGTTACGTTTGGGTTGGGGTTAAGCTTTTTCAGCTCCACCATCGGAGTGTTGCCAATGAGGTCTATAATGCCGGCCATTTTTTGTTAGTTGTAGTAGTTGTGTTCGTTGTAGTAGTTGTAAAGGTTAACCAGCAACCACTACAACTTTTATAACTTCTTCGACCAATTTATTCTTTAATTTTTTCCTTCAGCATGCTTACTTCATGCGTATGGTATACTTTGGAGTAAGCAGGGACACTTTTGGTTAGCCAAACATTACCGCCTATGATGCTTCCTTCGCCTATTACAGTTTTTCCGCCAAGGATGGTCGCACCTGCATAAATAACCACACTGTCTTCAACTGTAGGATGGCGTTGTGCATTCGCCGGATTTTTGGTTACGCTTAAGGCGCCAAGCGTAACGCCCTGGTATATCTTCACATGACGGCCTATTACGCAGGTTTCGCCAATAACCACGCCTGTGCCATGATCGATAAAAAAGTGATCACTTATCTGCGCTGCCGGGTGTATGTCGATGCCTGTTTTTGAGTGAGCATATTCGGTAAGGATACGCGGTATCAGCGGTACGCCAAGCAGGTAAAGCGAATGAGCAAGCCGGTAGAAAGATATGGCATAAAAACCCGGATAGGCCCTGATCACCTCAAACTCGCTTTTGGCGGCAGGGTCACCCGCGAAAGTGGCCTGGATATCGGTGTTAAGCAGCCGGTACAACTCAGGCAAACCATTGAAAAAAGTTTTGGCTATCCTTTCATTATCATCATGCTGCTTGCCACGGGTAGCGTCAAGCAATTCACAGAGTTCACTTTCCAACTTTACAAATTCAGCCTCCAATTGGTGTACAAAGGTGTACAGCCTCTTGGATTGTTCAGGAAAGAGCAATCGGATAACCTGTAGCGCCCATCCTGCAATTTCCTTGTTAGATGGTACAGCGCCGGTAATCTGCTGCTTGTTTAAAATATGCTGATAAAACTCTTTGTCCATATCCGTCGCACTTAACGGGTCGCTTAAAGTATAATTGCTCACAATGTATTAAAAAAGGCCGGTTAACTGCGTCGTTTTAAAGTCAAAAACACAGGCTGTGGCACAGGGTTTTTACCCGATGAATTCAAAACCAAAGATTTGATGGTCTGAACAGCGAAATTTGATAGCCTGATTTAACTTCGATACGTACATAATTTAAAAGAATGGTGTGTAATTAACAATTAGCCTTAAGAACGATAAAGTGCGTGATAAAGTTACGACATTATTTAGTCTTAAGTCCGAAGTCGATAGTCCAAAGTCTATTTTTTCCTACTTAGGACTTTAGACTTCCACTACAAAACTCTGCTGACATAGGGCTGTCATTAACACTTTGTTTCTTTGAATTATAAACTAAAAAACAAATCATCATGACAACTATTGAAACATTATTAAAGGAACTGGAAGAAGAAGCGGTAACCACCCGCAAAATGCTGGCATGCGTGCCTAACGACAAATACGACTGGCAGCCCCACCCAAAGAGTATGACCATACGCCGCCTCGTAACTCACATTGCCGATATCCCATCGTGGCTCGAGATCGCGATTTATGATGACGAGCTTAATTTTGCCACAACCACGCACAAGGAGCCAGTTATCAATAACACCGATGAGCTTTTAAAATTCCAGGACGAAAGTGTAGCTAAGGCAAAGGCTGCATTGGAAGGAACCAACGAAGAGACGCTAAACGAACAATGGACATTGCGCAGCGGCGATTATGTTATAAGTGTGCGGTCAAAGGCAGAAGTTATACGTATGGCTTATTGCCAGATAGTGCACCACAGGGCGCAGTTGGGTGTATTTTTAAGGTTGCTGGATGTGCCAATCCCCGGTAGCTATGGCCCAAGCGCTGATGAAATGTCATTTAGGACCGAACCAGCCGAAGCAATTTAATTACGTAATACCCGATTGAAAATACCGTGTTTTAACGGTATTTTTTTTTGTATTTTATGTACTACCTTAGCAATAATAAAATACTATACCTGATGGAAAAATGGGATTACTATATATCCGGAATTTGGAAAACAAAGGAAGGTGACAATGAATATATTACAGATGTCTTTCTTCATTCAACAGAAGGAGGATTTGGTAAAGGTGTAAAAACCAGTAAAGACGAGGTAGTAAACTTGCTGAAAAACGATGCCAAAATAACAACCATTACCTGGAACTATCATTTAATACAATGGCGTTACGGAGCCAAAGTTGAATATGAGGAACTGGATGGCGAAACCTGGCTGCATACACACTTGGGTGCGGCTACTTTTGACGACCTGGAAAGTTCCATCCAGATGCAGTTTATAATGACAGATGTTCCTGTGTCAAGTATAAGCCACTAACCTGCTTATAAAAAACATGTAATTTGAGAGACACCCTTTTAAGCAGTGAGTAATCACTGTTTGAAGGGGCTTTTTGTAAGCGCCAGTATTAAAATGCTACATTAGTAAGTAAATATTCCCGTAAACGGCAATCAGATGGTGTCAAAATTTACTTGGACCGCATACATACCGGCTTTTATTGCAGTTGGTATAAGCGCGGTCACGGCATTTTGCATCGTTGTTTGTTTTGATCCTGCGGTATATTCAATGCTTGTGATCTTTATACCCGTAATTATATTCGCTGTTCTTGTTCTTCTATGGCTGATTTATGGCGAACTGCGGACAAAAATTATCAGGTTAAACCTTGAGTATGACCACCTAACCATCAAAAGGTATTACGGCTTGGGCGCACCAGCGACAGTTTATTACACCGATATTGATGGTTTTACAATATCTATTCTACCCGCAACTAACACTGCTTATGAGTATTTATACTTGATGAAGAATGGGAAAAAGATTGGCAAACTATCCCAATTTTATCATAAGAATTATGCGGACTTAAAGGCTGAACTGAAAACCCATATCCAGGATTTAGGCTATATCGAATATAACTCCTGGCAGGAAATAAAGGATTCGTTTAGCTGATGGTATAGTGTTCACGACATGGAATTCAAAACTTTATAAATACTTTTGTAAAGGACTTAATATAAGGTAAAGTAGATTAATTGTGTCAAAAGCTATGTTGAAGTTTATAAACGTGCTGGTTATAACAACTCTAATAGGCTGTACAAATAGAGACGCAAGTGTAAATAAAAAAGACCTTTTAGGTACTGACTATCGGCTATTTCAGGGATTAAACTCTTGGAACCTTGCAAAAGCTGTACAAGATCAGGATACGTTAAGATTAAAACCGAAATAAGCAATAATAAAAGTTTACTTAACAGCCGGGAACCGATTTATGGACAAACTTTACTACAGCTGGCAGTAGTAACAGATAAATACCATTCGACAAGGACACTTTTAGAATTGGGAGCAGATCCCAACATTCAAGATAGTTATGATGGGAGCTCACCAATGCTAGAAGCTGCTCAATTTGGATACGAAAAAGACTTTCCAGACACGTCTGACTCGAAATACTTAAAACTTTTAATCGAATATGGTGGTGACGTTAATAAAGAACAAAAAGGTAGTAACCCCAAAGGTAATGACACGAAATATACTCCTTTAATGATAGCATGTGACTATGGGCTTTTTGAAAATGTAAAGGTTTTAATTGATGCGGGCGCAAATATTAATTACAAAAATGGGTATGGTCAAGCCGCTTTACAAACGGCAGTTATTACGCAAAGAGCTGATGTGGTTTTATACTTGTTAAAAAAAGGAGCTGTCTATAACGAAACAATGAACTTAAGTCAGAACCTTAGCAGAAACTTTTATATAACCGACATTTTAAGGGATTGGACTTTTGAGTTAGGATCGGAGAAGTATAAAAAGAAAATGGAAATTGTAGATTGGCTCGCACAACATGGGATGTCTTATCGCAATACCCCGATTCCTAAAAACCTCTATGGCCTGTATTCAAAAGATTATTTGAATAATTATTAAAGTTACATTGGTCTTGTCCAGAAATAGGTTGACGCAACAATAAGACACTTCAGACTTCTCTTCCCTCAATACTCAACCATCTCTTCGTCCACATAGCACCACAGCCAGCGTTCGCCGGGCTCGGCAGAGATAACTACCGGGTGGCCTGTAGCAGCGGCGTGTTTTGATGCATGCTGGTTTGGCGAGCTATCGCAGCAAAGCGTAATACCGCATTCCTGGCAGGTGCGCAGGTGTACCCAGCCGCTGCCAGTCTTCATACACTCGTCACACAAATAGTATTTCGGCTGTTTAAGTTTTTTTACCGCGAGCAGGTGTTTGCAAATTTGGTCTTCCATGGGATGGTTTCTATTATCAATGTAACAAATTAATAGACGTTGATTTTTTTTAAAACCTTTCTGCGCCCTTGTAGTTATATTGGCACTACATCTACGAGAAAAAGTTTAAATAAATTAGGGGATAGCCGGTTATGAGCCGGCTATTTTGTTTTTTATACCTCAGCTAAATATTTGTGCACGAAACTAATAGCCATGGAGCCTTCGCCTACTGCCGAGGCCACCCGGTTCATTGCGCCCGCCCGCACGTCGCCTGCGGCAAAAATGCCCGGACAACTGGTTTCAAGCAAATAGGGGTCGCGTTTAAGCTTCCATACTTTAGCATAGTTATCGTAGGCAGTCAAATCGCGGCCGGTTTCGATAAACTCTTTATTGTTTTTGATGATATCCAGCTTTATCCAATCGGTATAGGGCTTCGCACCGATAAATATGTACAGGGCGCTGGCGCTGTACGTTGTCGCCTCCTTAGTTTTGACATCAACCAGGGTCAGTTTTTCCAGGCATTCAATACCTTTTGCTTCAATAATTTCGGTATTAGGTAATACCTCGATATTGGGTGTCAATTCGATCTGGTTGATAAGATAGGCCGACATGGTGGCTGTCAAATCGTCCCTGCGTATAATGATGTGTACTTTTTTAGCAAATTTGGACAAGTACATAGCCGCCTGGCCTGCCGAATTACCCCCGCCAATTACAAATACATCCTTATCCTTACAGGCAGTAGCTTCTGTAGTCGCTGCACCGTAATAAATACCCGCACCGGTAAATTTGTCAACTCCTTTTATCTCCAGTTTCCTGTAATCAACGCCGGTGGTAATTACCACCGCACGGCTCACTATTTCGGGACCATCGTCAAGTACGATAGTTTTGTAACCATCCTTTTGCCGGATATCACTTACCGCGCGGGGCGACAGAAATTCTGCTCCAAGCCTGGTTGCCTGTGTGATGGCCCGGCGTGTAAGATCGGAGCCGCTTAATCCTGCGGGAAAGCCTAAATAGTTTTCGATACGCGAACTGGTACCTGCCTGTCCGCCCGGGGCGCGGCGTTCTATCAACAAGGTTTTTAATCCCTCGGACGAGCCGTAAACAGCTGCGGCCAGTCCTGCCGGGCCTGCACCGATAATTACCACATCATAAATCTCATTCTTGATCTGCGGATTCAAACCTGTCTTTTCGGCCACCTGCCTGATTGTGGGTTTGCCTGTGTAACTGCCGTCTTCAAAAATGATCAGCGGTAAATCGCTTGTCGTTAAGTTATTTACATCGAGCAGGGTCTGAGCTTCCGGATTGTTCGCGATATCATACCAGCGATAGGGGATCAGGTTGCCTGCCAGGTAATCCTTTATCTCGTGCGATTTTGGCGAAAACTGGTAACCTATCAATTTAATGCCCTTAAAATCGGGCGTGTAGTGACTTTGCCAGTCGTCCAATAAATCATTAATAACAGGATAAAGTTTTTCTTCAGGCGGGTTCCAGGGTTTCATCAGGTAATAATCCAACTGCACATCGTTAATCGCTTTTATAGCGGCTTCGGTATCCGAATACGCGGTAAGCAGCACCCGTTTGGCTTCAGGATATATCTTAATGGCTTTATGCAGGAAATCCACGCCTTCCATCTCAGGCATGCGCTGGTCAACTAAAAACATGGCGACAGTATCGCTGCTGTTTTTCAAATCGGTCAGGGCCTCGAGCGCCTCTTTTGCGGATGAGGTACTGATGATCTTGTAATCGGCATTGTATTGTGTTTTCAGGTCGCGGCTAATTGCCCGTAATACCTGGGGGTCGTCGTCTATTGAAAATATAATGGGTTTGTTCATAGTTAAGTTGATTAAGTTAGATTATGTTGATTGAGTTAGATTGAATTGACCTTTTTTAACCTAATCAACTCTTTCAACCACTTAACTCAATCAACTCAAAATTTATCCGTCAATCGGGAAGCACACTACAAATGCGGTGCGCCCCGGTTCGGATGTTACTTTGATGGAGCCATTGTGCTGGTCCACCACTATGCGGTGCACTGTTTCAAGTCCCATACCTGTACCCTTGCCCATTTCCTTGGTTGTGAAAAATGGCTCGAAAATATGCGTTTGCACATCTCCGGGTATGCCCGGCCCGTTATCAATAATACTCACCTGGACAAACTCGCGGTCCCTTTCTGTTTTTATGGTGAGTGTAGCGTTTTGGGTGCCTTCCAAAGCATCTATCGCATTATCTATCAGGTTGGTCCATACCTGGTTCATTTCGCCTATCAGCATCTTTACGGGCGGTAGGGTCTCATCAAAATCCTTAACCAAAGTGATATTGCCTTTTTTGATCCTGTAGATCAGCATTTGAAGCGTGTTTTTTATGCCGATACGGATATCAGCATACTGCTTATCCTGCCCCTGGTCCATATGCGTATATATTTTTACTGATGTCACCAGGTTAGCAATACGCCGCGCCGATTCACCTATATCCTGCACCATTCGCTCTGTAACCAGTAAGGTGTTTACCCAATTAAATACAGGCGAAAAAAACTGGGCCGGAATATGAGTTCTGAATAAGTCAATATCTTCAGTTTCAAAACCAAACTCAACAAAGTTCTCAGCTATCTCTTCGCTGTTTTCTATTCCCATTTCGTCAAACAAATCGGTCAGTTCTCGTTCTTTTGCCGTCCGTTGCCGGAGGGTAAGATTTACCTCTCTTTTTTCAGATATCACGCGGAACAGCTTTTTTGTTACCGTGTCGACATGTTCAGGCTCCATACGGATTGCTATCACCGATTTAAAGGTCTGCGGTTCCATCTGCAAATGTTTAAGCAGCGATTCCGAATCACGAACAATGGCCGATGCCGGGTTGTTAAGCTCATGTGCCAGGCCTGCAGACAGCTTTCCTAAGGCCAGCATTTTTTCATTCTGCTGCTGTAGTGCTGTAAAGTCGCGTACGCGGTTGGTCATTACGTGCACCAGGGCCTGCGTAAGCTCAAACTGTGTTTTTATTAGCTCCATCATTCTTTCCTTAGGAAAGGCCATCAGTTGCAGGTTACCGATAGCTACGCCATACCCGGTGCTTACCTTACCGCGAGAATAGGGCAGGTAACCAGTGATCTCGCCGGCAACGGTATCGCCTATCTCGCGCTTTACGCCAGCCAGGTAAAAATAAAGACGCACCTTGCCGCTGATGATAAAGTTGGTAGCTGATATGGGCATGCCAGGTTCAAACAGCAGTTCGCCATCGGGTATTTCGCGGCAGTCGCTGTTATCTATCAGCCACTGTAACTGGTCCTCGGGAACATCCTTCAGGGCCTCAAATGTTTTCAATAAAGCAGGTGTGCATTCTAACATGCCCTAAAATTAGGGAAATTAAAGCAGTCAAGTCAAATGATATTCTTCATTCTTTCGTGAATTTTTTGCCGGAAATTATTAAAGAATATCCTCCTTTCCTTTTCACCCACTACGCTAATATGTGTTGATTTACGTATGACGTTTTGTATGTTTTTATACGTGTATTCACAAAAACCACTGTCCTGAGTTGACATGAAATTGAGACCGATGTGATTGATAAAAGTGATGTGCCTGTTATCACTGCGTACAAAAATAGTATTGTCGCCAATAAGAGTCTCGTTTATGTACGCATCATATACGACTTGAATCGGCGGTGCTGGTTTATCATATAATAATTTCTTTCCGGCTTCAGCCATCAACTCTAAGTGGTTTACCAATTCTTCCAGTTGTGTGTATACTTTCAATACAATATCATTACCGGTAAATATATTGGACTGGCGGTATAGTTCTATCTGGCTTATTGTAACATTTATACTTTCTTCATTCCATATATCTGTGGAGGGCACTTTGGCATACAGGTCATTGATCTTTTGTGCCAGTTCAATGCTTTCGGCATCGTTTTCTTCTCCGTTAAATTGCTGCCGCGCTAATTCAGGGTAACCTACTAAGGTGCGTTTCCAAAAAAAGAATTTGAAGGCCCTTAATTCCGGAAAAGGCATAAAATGAAATATCGGAAGGTCTTTGCTGTAAAAATACATATGCGGATTTGGGAGCATATTAAAAAGCCCCAGGTTATTGGCCGCAAACTGGAGGAATTTATTAAATCCGAAGGAAACCGGATCAACCTTATCATAAGAGAAAATAACGGTATTGGTTTGTATCTGTAATAGCTGATCAAAAGAAATATGATATTGATTGCAAAGCACCCTGATCTCATCAAGCCCTATAGGTTTCTCGCCCCGGATACGCCGGTAGGCACTGTCGTTACTGATGTTTAATAATTCAGCGATCTCGTCAACAAAAGAAAGGTGAATGGGCAACTTCGCTTTAATGTAGTTAAAAAATAATTGTTGGGTTTGGGCGCTATCCATAATAAGCCAGGATTTTAGTTTAAATTTTTTAGGTATTATTTAATAATCTCAGGGGTATTATTTGCAGAAAATCCTAATAGGGGCTTAACAATTAATAAATATAGTAATAATTGCAGTTGGTTGTCAATGCCTGTCTCTTAGATTTTGATATTTGCTTGATTTGCCATAACAGCCTGATTTTCCAATTTCAGAACGACTAACAACAGGGGTAGCTTTAGACATAATATCAAGGAGATATTAAAGCAATTATTATTAACCCTTAAAAATTATTATCATGAAAAAATTATTATCTATTTCAATCGTTTGCCTGGTACTTCATTTTACCGGTAACGCCCAGGGCACCCGGTTTGGCATTACCGCCGGAGCCGTCTTTGCAAATTATAATGCTGAGGCTAATGGTCAGTCATCCACAGACAAATCACGAACAGGAATGACATTCGGTGTATTGGCAGACATCCCATTGAGCAAAAATTTCAGTTTTCAACCTGCAATAAACTACGTTCAAAAGGGATCGAAAAATGATACAACTGCGGATGGTGTTACCATAACGGCACAAACTATTGTAAACACTATGGAAGTGCCTTTAAACTTTGTATACAATACCAGGGGTGCAGGGGGCAATTTTTTTATAGGCGCGGGCCCAACGTTTGCCTATGCACTTTCGGGCAAAGCAAAAGCGAGCGACGGAACAAATTCCCTTTCTGTGGACCTGAAATTTGGAAGTACCGCCGATGACGATATGAAAAGCATGGATATTGGTGCAAATTTCATGGCCGGGTATTGTTTTAAAAACGGTTTTATGATTTCGGCTAATTACAATGCAGGGCTTAGTAACTTGATGCCGGTATCGTCAGACGGCTCTCTAAAAAGCAGCTATTTTGGAATAAAGGTTGGATTTCTGTTTAAGTAAAACAGTAAAGAATAAACTTTCACTATAATTAAGAGGTGGGCTTAAGTAGCCCACCTCTTTTTCCTTAAAACAAAGACAAAATGAAAAAGCTCATAAATGGATTGATGATTGTCAATATGCTGACATTATTCAGTTGTACTAAAGTTTTATATACCCACGAACAAGTAATTAGCCTTTACAAAACAAAACAGGACGTGACAAAGGCCTTCGGTATACCAACCGAAAAGAAAATGAAAGATAGTACGGAAGAATGGCTTTACAGGTACGACAAAGCAGGGCCGCATTCATCCAAAGAATTCCAAAATACGAGTGCAACCAATGTAACCGAGTTTAACAGGTACGATAGGTACATTATGTTCACCATGGACAACCAAGGTAATATAATAAGGTGCGATTATGACGGGGTAGATCTTGCTGTAAGGCAAAATAACCCGGCAGGCACTATTGCATTAATAGCAGCCGGGGTAGCCTTAATCACGAGTGGTTATTTGGTGGCACACAGTGCTACTTTTTCTTATAATCCAATCACAGGAAAATAAGAGGTCCGCAATTATCGGGTGTTTTCTATTGATTGCTTAAAGCGGTTATGAACTGCTCAAACTTGTCATCATTATAATTGGCCCGATTGAAGTGACTAAAAACGACATTGCCTTTTTTGTCGATGACAAATGTTGTTGGGATGCCGTTTTCGTAAAGTTTGTCAGGAACCTGTGCAGGAGTACCTCCATATACGGTAAAAGTGTAGCCTTTATTTTGAAGGAACTGTGTTGATTTTTGCAGGTTATTGTCAATGTCGACGGTCAAAAAAACAATGTCAGGGTTACTTTTTACTTTCTGATAAAGTGCATTTATCGATGGTAGTTCGGCCAGGCAGGGTGGGCACCACGTGGCCCAAAAGTTAACAAATACTACCTTGCCTTTTAACTGTTGCAGATCGGTTATTTTACCATTGATGTCCTGTACTTGCATCCGGGGAGCAGGTATAGGTTTTTCTCCGGGTTTTGGGATATCCGGTTTAAAAAAACCGATCATCATCAAACCCATTATCAACCAACTTTTTACCCGCGGGCTGTAGAGATATGCCACTACAAATATTACAAGCAGGACAGTCAGGATTCTGTCGAAGGTGATTCTTTTGAAATTCATCAGGGCTAAGTTAAACCATTAATTCTTAAGCATGGTGGATTTGCTGATGGCCACAAATTTCCACATAAAGTAATAAAATATTATTTTACCTGAAACGCAACCTATGCTTGTTTGTTGTAGTATAAAAAGGATAACGTTTTAATATTGATAAGGTGTTGGAGCTAAGACTAAATTTGCCCCAAAAAACGACGCTTTGATATTGAAAATTAGCGGTTTAAATAGATCTTAAGGATGTTTTTACTTAATTGAGCTAACATAAAGTGAGGAATTACGCGGTGCGGAAAATATATATGTCTGTGAAAAATATTATTAAATAATAGTTAATCGTTCGATTTTGGAAGAGAAATTAAGCCATACTATTGCGGGAGTAAAATTATCGCTAAAAAGGATGGCGCTTGTGTTGCTTGTGATTGTGGGTATTGCCTCTGCTACCATTATCGTCGTAAACTATTACAGTGTCCGGTTACTGTCGGGCGCCCGCGCTTACGTTAACGGTGAGTCGCAGTATTCTAAAGCGCAAAAAGATGCATCTGCTCATTTGGCGAATTATATCTATCTCGGCAATGATACCGATTACACTGCATTTCTGAATAATATCAGGGTCCCTATTGGTGATCGCAAAGCCAGGCTGGCATTATCGTCTGGTCCGGTTAATTACGATGCCGCAAGAACGGGATTTTTGCAAGGTGGTAATAACCCCGAAGATATTAATGACATGGTTTGGGTTTTTGTCCGTTTCCACAGCTTGCCCATGTTCAAAAAAGCAATAGGAATATGGACCGATGGTGATGCCATGATAAGCGACCTTTACCAGCTTGGCACACAGGCACGTGAAAAAATCAGGAGCGGCGCCCTGTCTGCATCAGAAAAGCGTTCACTGCTGCTGGCTGTGAGCGATAATTCGGCGAAACTGACTATTAAAGAACAAGCATTCTCGGCAACACTCGGTATTATTGGCCGCAGCATTAACCTGTATGTTTTTTTAGCTAATGTGCTCATCACAATGGTAATCGTAATCAGTTCGCTGCTGTTTGCAGGAATTATGATACGGAACCTGGCTAATTCAAAAAAGAAAATCATTGAACAAAATAATAGCCTCCAGGTAATCAATGCAGGCCTGGACAAGTTTGTTTACAATGTAACGCACGACTTACGATCTCCGTTAGCCTCACTTTCGGGCTTAATTGATCTGATTGATGACGAAACCGACCCCGAGCAAATAAAAGCATACACCCTGATGATGAAGGGAAGCCTGGAAAAACAAGACAAATTCATCAATGAAATGCTCACTTTTATCAAAAGCAAACACATTGGTGTTTCTCTTCAGCTCTGTAATCTTACTGACATCGTAGATACCGTAATTGCTCAAAACAGCTACACCAACGGGGGACTCGAAGTTCAGTTTTATAAGGAATTGGAAGTGACCAGTGTTGAAAGCGATGCTCTAAAACTACAGGTGATATTGAATAACCTGGTATCCAATTCGGTAAAGTACAGTGATTCGAAAAAACCGGAACGCTGGATAAAAGTGCGCACCTATCGCTCAGCAGCAGGAGCGGTAATTGAGGTTGCAGATAATGGCCTGGGAATAAGGCAAAAAGATCAGGAACGCATTTTTGACAAGTTCTATATGTCGGGCGAGAATAAAAAAAGCTCGGGTATCGGATTATACCTCGTAAAAGATGCCGTAACGCAGCTTAACGGAAAAATAGAAGTAAAGTCTGAACCCGGAGCGAGCAGTACCTTTATGGTGACTATCCCTTCCTGACGCAGTTACTTCTTAGCAACAGGAGCACTCTTTTTTGAAAGCAACTTCATTGTAACCACTTCCTTTATTACTAGCAACACCGTAACCAGGTAGATATTGTAAATCGAGTTATCAAGCGCAGGTATATGTTGCTTGTTATTCCAAAATATCATGAGGGTTATGCTCAATTGCAATACCAGGAAATCAACTAAGTAAGAGATAATTAATTGTTTAGATTTTCCGCTCTGATATAGGTTCAGAATAAAATTGTTAGCGAAGTAGCAGAACAATGCATAAATTATTAATAAGTGTATAACCTGGGAATGGAAATTATCGGTGGTTACATAAGGTACCTTGGTAAATTTATTTAGCAAATAGTGTATCCAGAAGTTGGTTGTGAAATAAAACGTCAAAAAGTAAAACAGCGCAATGCTGATAAGATGTAATAAATACTTTAGAATAAAAGAAACTGCTGTATCAGGATTAGAGGTTTTCATGCTCAAACATAATAATTTGTTTAAAATTCAAACAGTAAAGTATCAAATATTAAAAAAAATGTGCCCGTAGCAGGAAGGTATTTATTATTGGATCATCATATTAACAAGTTTATTTTAACATATTTCAACCTTTTAAGGGTACATACGTAAAAGCCTATATAATAACGCCTCATTAACTTATTGCTATTTGTGGAGCTAACAGAATCTGCCGAAATATTAAAACTTATCATAGAAGGCACTAATGCCGGTATATGGGACTGGGACTTTGAAACCGGTGAGGTTTTCTGGTCCGAGAATTTTTACGGCCTGTTAGGTTATGTTCAGGGCGAGATTCCCGCTAAAATTGAGACTTTTTATGATCTTATTCATCCCGAAGATAAGGTTCTGCTGGCCCAGGCACTTAATGCACACCTGAAACATAAAGTTCCATACCGGGTTGAGGTGCGACTGCGCACCAAAGACAATGGTTATAAATATTTTGAATGTACCGGTAAGGCTGTGTTTGAAGATGGAAAACCTGTGCGGATGGCCGGTTGTAATGCTGATATTAACGAACGAAAACTACTTGAAAACAGGCTTTCGCAAAGTGAGTATTTGCTGTCGGAAGCGGGCAGGCTCGCACGCATGGGCGGGTGGGAATTTGATTTAAGCTCTCAAACAAATATATGGTCAAAAACGGTTTATGATATTTATGAGTTGCCATACGATGCCGATCTGAAATTTACAAACCCATACAGCTATTTTTTGCCTCCTTATGACGAAATGCTGAAAAAGGCCGTAGAAGATAGCGTAAGTAAAGGCATTATATGGGATTTGGAGTTGCAAATGCTAACCGAAAAAGGGAAGGTAATATGGGTGCGGTCATATGGCGAACCGGTTTTTGACGCAGCAGGGAATGTTGCAAAACTAAGGGGCGTGTTTATGGATGTGGAAAAATACAAAAGCAGCGAAATTGCTTTAAGCCGATCCATTGAACTGATCACGCAAAATAACATGCAGCTTAAAAACTTTACGCACCTGCTATCACACAATATCCGTAACCACGCGAACAATATCGCTATGCTGACCTCGTTTGTTGACACCGACTTGCTTGACGGTGAAAATGCCGACCTTTTTCAGCGCATCGAAAAGGTTTCGCAGGGATTGAACGCGACGCTGGATGACCTTTCGGAAGCTATCAAGGTACAGGACATAGAAGTAATATCAGATAACATAGTTTTTGAGGACATAATAAATAGCGTAATACAGGTGCTTGAAGTGGACCTTGAAGCCTGTAATGCCACGATAAATAAAGACCTCTGGACCGAAAAAGTCCTTTTCCCGAGATTATACCTCGAAAGCATTATCATGAACCTGGTGACCAATGCAGTAAAATACCGTAACCCCGACGTGGCACCGGTGATTACTTTGCGTACCTATACCGACGGGAATGACTGCGTAGTGTTGGAATGTCAGGACAACGGCCTAGGCATAGACCTTGAAATACACGGCAAAAAGATATTTGGTTTGTATAAAACTTTCCATGAAGGGAAAGACTCGCATGGTGTAGGCCTCTTCCTAACAAAAACACAAATAGAATCGCAGGGCGGCCACATATCTGTTGATAGTGAGCCAAATGTGGGTACCACCTTTAAAGTGGTTTTTAAGGCGAAAAGTTAAAGTTATTCCCCTATTCCCCTATTGCTTGTTGTCCTCACAGGTGGCCGTTTAATAGGAACAGATAGTTGAAATGCCACTTGTGAGGACACAAACAGCGGGTGAAACTCGCCAAGGCGGAGAGACGCTGTATTTATATTACGAATTCCTGTTCGGCTTTAAGGTATATCATAAACTTGCTACCCTTACCGGGTTCACTCTCTACAATAATATTGCCACCTGCGGCATCTACTATCTTTTTTGCCAGGTGCAAGCCGATGCCATGGCCCTCAATATCGGTATGAAGCCTGCCATACATCTGAAAAATAGTATCCAGATCGATTTTTGACATTCCCATCCCGTTATCTTTTATAGTCAGCACCACATTTTTGCCATCTATCCTGGTTTGGATGTCTATAACAGGCGGTTCATTCCGCCTAAATTTGATGCCATTCGATACCAGGTTATACACCATACTCCGCATATTCTTCCTGGAAAAACGAAGGTGTTTGACCCGCAGGTCTCTTTTTATTACTGCTCCTGATAATTCAATTTTATCTTCCAAACTCCATTCTACATTATTGATGATGTCGTCTATATCCACCATCTCCATCTCCCGCATATCATTTTCCACATAGGCTATAGTACCAATATCTGTAATGAGCGAGCTGAATTTTTTAACGGATGTATTTATAATTTTTAAAAAATCATGCAGCTTGGGTTCGGCTAATGGTATTTTATTCATGATTTCAATACTCAATTCTATATTGCCCAGCGGCGCCAATAGGTCGTGCGATGCTGCTTTTACAAAATGGTCCAGGTCCTCATTGATCCGCAGCAGGTCTTCGTTCTTTTTATCCAGTTCCAGTTGGGCCTTTTTTAATTCGGTAATATCATTGAATGTTATAATGGCGCCATTTATTTTATTATCTGCCTGCTGCACATAAGGCATCGTCATCAGCTGGTACCATTTGCCATCGTTAGTTTCAATTTCTTTGGTGATAACAATTCCTTTGGCAATCACCTGCTTAATGTCATCTGTTATCGTTTCAAATTTTATATTGGTGCTTATGTTACTGAGCGGCCTGCCTATATCCGTTTCCAGTAGGTTAACCTGCTTTACCGCCCCCGGCGAAAATTTCATTAACAAAAGGTCGTTATTAATAATCAATTGCCCGTTGAGGTTACTTTTGAAATAATTATTCAAATCATCATTCAATTCAACAAGTTCTTTATTTTTCAGCTGGTAGTCCGAATTAATGGTATCCAGTTCCTCGTTTACAGATTGCATTTCCTCGTTGGTACTTTGCATTTCTTCATTGGCCGAGATCAGTTCTTCGTTAAATGATTGCATGTTCTCGTTTGAAGCATCCAACTGCTCATAAGTGGAACGGAGTTTAGCTTTTAGCTCCCTCAGTTCTTCTTCTAAATTCCGGGTGTATTGATCAACGTAAATTTTTTCATCAAACACCATATCGCCTTTTTCAGCAGGGGCGATCAATTTATCATCACAAAAGGTTACCATAAATAATTTTTGCTCTCCTTTTCGTTTCATTAAAGGGCTTACAGACAGGCTTACCTTAACAGTAGCCTTGCCATGTTTTACTTTTATCCCGCTAACCGTTACTTTTTTATTGGTTTTTAAAGCATCGCCATGGAGTGAATTATAGGCAACCGCAAGGGCTTTAGGTAAAAGTTCTTCCAGGTTTGAATTGAAGTTTTTCTGAAGCAGGTATTTTGTGGTATCTCCGTAAGTTTTTACCACCTGGTTATTTTCATCCACACAAATAACCAGTTGATCAAGGTCATGAACGAGTTTGGCGTTCACCGCTTCGGTCAAAGTGTTATTTGTGTTTTTAGCATTATCTTCGAAAGCAGAGAGGGCAGGGGGGCGTTTTGTATCGAACAATTCGGGCATCGAAAACGCATCAAAGCGCACCACCCGTTTGGTTTCAAGGTTCTTATATATTTTCCATTTGCTATTTACTACTTCCAGGTTTTTAATGATCGGCATTGGGTTTTCGCTCGAACCCAAAAATAAATAGCCATCCTTCTTTAGCCCGAAAAGCAGCATGGCAAATATTTTCTTTTGCAGGATAGGCGTCATGTAAATGAGCAGGTTACGGCAACTGATCAGGTGCATGTTGCAGTATGGCGGGTTCTTCACCAAATCGTGGTGTGCAAATATCACCATCTTGCGTATATCGGGTTTTACCCTGTAATTGTTCCCTTCTTTTGAAAAATACTTCTCGAGCCGCGCAGCAGACACGTGCTTGGTAATACCCGTGTTATAAACCCCCTTGCCTGCCTGTGTCAATGCAATACTATCAATATCGGTAGCAAATATTTTTACTACAGTATCGTTCAGCTTTCCTTTTAATTGTTCGGCTATCAATATGGCTAATGAATAAACTTCTTCGCCGGTAGCACAGCCTGCTACCCACACCTTCAATTCTTCACCAGGTATAAGCCTTCCTAATATATCAGGTAATATTTTCTTTTGAACATAGTCGAAAGCTTCCTTATCCCTGAAAAACGAGGTGACGCTGATCAGGAAATCCTTTGCAAGCATATCAACTTCTTCGGGTGTTACCTTCAAAAATTCAAGATAATTTGCAAGCGCCATAAAGTTATTTTGGGCGGCTCTTCTCTTCGTCCTGCGCAGTATGGTAGTTTGTTTATAGTCAGAAAAATCAAGCGGCGATCGTTCTTTTATTAATCCGATAATGGCCCTGAGATTTTTATCATCGTCCTTGTTGTCATATACCAGTTCGGCCCCATATTTTATATAATCTTCAATTGCATTGGGCATCAGTTCAGGTTCCAGCACAAAATCAACCAACCCGGTTGCAATGGCATGCGAAGGCATGCTGCCAAACTCCGATGTTTCGGGGTTGCGGGCTATCGCCATTCCGCCCGCTTTTTTAATGGCTTTAACCCCATCGGTGCCATCAGAGCCCAGTCCTGAAAGAATAATTCCAATAGCTTTTTTGCCGCAATCATCTGCAAGTGAAGTGAAGAATTTGTTAATGGTAAGATGAGGGGCATTACCCTTTTCCTTATGGGTTAAAAATAACTTACCATCGCGTATGGTCATGTACTTATCATTAGGGATAAGGTACACCAGGTTTGATTTTACCTTTATGCCGTCTTCGGCTTCCTGTACTTTTAGTTTACTGTGCCTGCCCAATAATTCAACCATCCTGCTTTTGAAATCAGAGGATAAATGCTGAACAATAATATAGGAAACCCCGTCTAAAGGTGTGTGGTCAAAAAAAGTATTGATCTCTTCCATGCCGCCGGCAGAAGCGCCAATAGCAATAACGTGGTGGGGTTCCGTTGAAGGCATGTATAAATTTTGAATAAAAATAACGGGCAGTGGTCGGATCTCAAAAAAAACCCGGTAGTGAGAAATAATAAGAAAATTATGCTAAGTCTATCAATTGATTTACATAAATTGGATTTAGACTATTGATAATCAAGATATTGGCTTTCTGCTTTCTGCTTTCTGCTTTCTGCTTTCTGCTTTCTGCTTATATATAAATATACAATTTAAATCGGGAATAGTGTCAATTTAATTAATATATAAATTCTGAAGGCTGTAATATGACAGCCAGACTTCAATGCTGCGATTTAAAAAAAGAAACATTTTGATTAAATTTTGGTTGTAAAAACAAGTATCTACTTCAAGTAGATTTGAATAAATTAGGTGGTAACCGGCTTATTACCGGTTATCTTTTTTGTTTAACGACAAAATCGCAAACCTTTCCTGGTTAACCGATCACAACGTATGTTCCGGGTTAAAGAAATCGGAATTTTTTAATCAAACTGGTGCGCAATGATCAACAACGGATGGACCCCCAATTTAATCAGCATATTTTCCAGCTGATCAATGTCAAAAGGCTTTTCGAGGTAAGCATCGGCGCCGCAATTTTCTGCAATATTTTTAAGATCAGGCTGAGTAGACATTAAAATAACAGGAATTTCCTTTGTCAGGAAATTCGACTTTAGTTCCAGGCAAAGCTTTTCTCCAGGGCCCCCAGGCAAATAGTAATCTAATATAATCAGGTCAGGCGCGTTTCTTATGATCTCTGCCGCAGATAAAATCGATTCCGATTGAATAAACTCAAAGCCAAGTTCATTCGTAAGATAACTAATACACAGTGCGGTATCCGCATCATCTTCTATAACAAGTACTTTTTTCATGAGATCGTGGATTAAATAAATAGTAAAAAAGCCAGATGGACAGCCATGTATCAAAGGTAGATGGGGGCAATTAATTAATAAATGATACCGGACACTTTTAATATCAAATCGTTAAACTTTTTTGATAAATTTTGGTTGTACAAACAAGTATCTACTTAAGTAGATTTGAATAAATTAGGTGGTAACCGGCTTATTACCGGTTATCTTTTTGTTTTGTTTAAATCGAAGTATTAAGCGTGGTATAAATTTCGTGTCAATCCTCATCCGGGTCCTTGATATCCCCATTATAGTCTGTTCTGAAAACCACCTGCGCCTGGCCCTTGTCGCCTGAATAGGTTACGATATATTTTGTGGAAGGCTTTAATTTCAAAAAATAGTTCTTATTTAAACCAAACCCCTCAGATACCATAAAACCGGGGTTATGTTTATTAAAATAAATTACAGAATTGTCCTTCGTATTATCACTAGCCAGGTAGGTTACTTCGGTACCCGCACCGTCTATGGTCACTTTTTGCAACGGATTACCGCTGCGGGATACAATGGCTTTTTTTGCCTTGTCGATGTAAATAGCCGATTCGCGCGAGCAGGCTGCGATAAGTAAGGTTAAGGAAAGAGCAACTATTAGCCTGGTTCTTTTCATCCGGCGGTTTTACAAATGTAATCCTAAGATACACAGGCAAGCATTAATAAGATGCAATTATTTGCATTATTGCGGCATAAATATTACTTTGCGTCAATCCGACACATTAACTCTTCTTCTCAACTCAACATGAAAAAGCTAACCAGGATATTCCCTGGCGCACTATTATTGGTCGTGCCTTTTGTTTTATATTCATTTATTATCGAAACCGGTAAAATAACTGCGTTAGCGGTAGCCCGGACGGATGCAGGTACGGTGTCCGGTGTAAAAAACAGTACGGGCGATGTAACGTCATTTAAAGGTATTCCCTTCGCTGCTCCGCCCGTCGACGATTTGCGATGGAAAGCGCCACAACCGGCGAAACATTGGAACGGCATTAAAAAATGCGACGCATTTGGCCCGAGCCCGATGCAGGCCAAACCAGTGCCTTTTATGGTATATACTTCTGAATTTTTGATACCCGAAAAACCCATCAGCGAGGATTGCCTGTACCTGAATGTATGGACTGGAGCTAAAGTCAAAACAGAAAAAAGGGCCGTTTTTGTTTGGATATATGGTGGTGGATTTGTCAGCGGAGGTACTGCATGCCCTATTTATGATGGTGAGGCACTGGCCAAAAAAGGTGTAATATTTGTGTCGGTTGATTATAGGGTAGGGGTGTTTGGCTTTTTTGCCCATCCGGAATTAACCAACGAATCGAATGGCAAAGCATCGGGCAACTATGGTTTACTTGATCAGATAGCCGCTTTAAAGTGGGTTAAGAAAAATATTGCTGCCTTTGGCGGCGACCCTAATAATGTTACTATTGCCGGGCAATCGGCAGGTTCCATGAGTGTAAACGCACTGGTGGCATCGCCCTTAACAAAAGGTTTGTTCAAAAGGGCCATATCCGAAAGCGGTTCATTTTTGGTTAAGAATCCTCTGATAGCAGCCACGACACTCCAGTCCGCGGAGGCGGCCGGAGAAAAGACAGCTGAAAAAGCGGGAGCTAAGTCATTAGCCGACCTTAGGGCGATGTCTGCAGAAGATGCGATGAAAAAATTACAGGGAAGGTATTCGCCTATTGTGGACGGTTACGTGCTGCCCGAATCTATTCCTGATATTTTCGCCCACAACAAACAAAATCATGTTCCGGTAATAACAGGCTGGAACGGAGATGAATTTGGATCGGGACCCGTTAAAAAGGAAAACTTTATAAAACAGGCGCAGCAACAATATGGCGCTGACGCGGAAATATTTTTAAAGTATTTCCCTGCCGGGACGGATGAGGAAGCAACAAAATCACAGGGAACTTTATCGCGGGATATGACATTTGCCATTTCGGGCTATAAATGGGCTGGGATTCAAAGCCAGTATTCCGATTCGCCAATCTATGTTTATAATTTCGACCGCAAAGTTCCCGGAAACGGCGAGTTTGCAAAATACGGCGCGTTCCATACCGGTGAGGTATGTTACGTAATGAATAACCTGAAATTTTTGAATAACAGACCCTTTGAACCCGCCGACAAGGCACTGGCTGAATTAATGTCAGATTACTGGGTCAATTTTATAAAAACAGGGAATCCGAATGGAAAAGGATTGCCTGCGTGGCCAGAATATAATACTAGGGATAACCTGGTTAAGGTATTTGATGCGAAATCCGAAACGGAAAAATTGACGGATAAAGGGGCGCTTGATTTCCTTTTATCGAAGGCTGAGAAGTAGCGCAAAAAAAAAATACGGCAGGAGCTTCGTTAAACCCCTGCCGTACTTCGAAATGATCGTTACTCAACGATTATTTATCCTTTATGATGCTTGTCTGCTAATTCAGAGTCGCTGCATGATGTAAGGTTTGCCAATATTTTATTATAAATAGACACATTTGATGTCTTGCTGATGATAATGGCACCACTGGTAAGTGTAGCCGCTTCCAAATCGGCACCGGCAACACCGGTTACCAATTTGTTTAAATGCATATGCACCAACCCTGAAAAATCAGTAGTGCCGTTGATCACTACATCGTGTGCTTCCGCCTTAATTGTTACGTCATCATTCAGGTCAAATTCGATGGGAATTACCGTACCGATGCTATTAGTAAAAGTTCCGTTAAGTTTTAAAGGTAATAAATCGGTAGTGGAGTGTTCCAAATCAACCTTGATCTCAATTTCCTTATAAGTTCCCGAATCAACCGTAATATTGGCTACAGATGAACTTAAGGCAAAAAGATCGACGTTGCCTAGGTTTTTTGATATAATTTCGGTTCCCTTGCCATGATTTTTGGCTTCGAACTTAAATCTGCTAATGTTAGCTATGCCGCTTGTCCATGTCAGGCCCGCTATTGAAGCAGTAACCGAATTTGTTGTTAATCCGCTGCCCGGGATCGAGGCTAATGTAGTTGCCGAATTATCAGCATGTAACTGGAACGACACCTGCGATGAAGCTGGCGAAACACCGTTTTTTTTGCAGGCAGCAATTGAAAAAACAGTTAATAAAATTACAGCAGTAATACTTGTTTTGAATAGTCTCATTTTTTTAGGGGTTTAAATTTTTAATAAATTATTGTAGGTATTACGCTTTGCAGTATGATTTGGTTGCTTTAAAATGAAATATTTATATTATTAATGTAGTAAATTTAACATAATGGTAAATAATATGCGTTTTTGGTTAATTTATGATTAAACACCATGCAGATTCTTAGCACGTTAGCAATGATCATTTAAAGCTGATGTAAAAATTTGCAGGACCGGGGAATGAGGGGTAAAAAAACAGCAGGGGCCTATGAACTAAATGTGCCCCCGCCGTTCGCTATAATTGATAAATTAATTATGGCCCATTCCGTCGTTCCCGTTTCCGTCACTGCCACCATTGTTGCCATCGCCACCACCGTTTCCGTTGCCATCATGTCCATCTTTGTGATGTTCGTCTAACTCGGATTCACCGCAACCGTTAAGATTGGCCAATACCCGATTGTATATAGAACTGTTGGATGAACCGCTTATGACAATTGTGCCATTGGTGAGGGTCGCCGCTTCCAGGTCTGCCGCCGAAATGCCTGCTTCCAGTTTGCCCAAATGTAAATGAACGAGAGCGACAAAATCAGTGGTACTCGTAACAATAATATTATGCCCTTCCGCTTTAATGATAGCGTTGTCATTAAAGTCAAACTCAATCGGAATTACTGTGCCGCCACCTGTTGTAAAGGTGCCTTTCAACTTCAAAGGCAGGGCACTTGTATCTGAAGATTTCCGCAATACTACCCTGATCTCAATTTCTTTGTAAGTGCCGGTGTCAAGAGTCACATTGGCTACCGATGGGCTCAGGGCAAAAAGATCCACATTGGTTAAGTTTTTTGAGGTGACCTCTGTTTCAACGCCATTCTTTTTTGCTTCGAGCTTGAACTGGCTGATGTTGGCAATACCTGATGTCCAGGTTAGGCCCGTAATAGAATTGATCGAGGTGCTTCCCTGGCTGGCACTGGCGAGATTAGTGCTTAGGTTGTCGGCCTTTACCTGGAAAGACATTTGTGGTTTGGTAGACGTCGGCAAAGTGCCGGATTTTTTGCATGCTGCTAACGACATAGCAGCTAACGCAATGCAGGCATAAATGCCCGGGCTAAATTTTTTCATGGTAAGTAATTTTTAGTGTTTATATGAATTTAGATTTATTAAAATCCCGAATATGTAACAAGTATTTTACACAAATACGATGCCGAAAATGCCAAAGGTTGCTTGTAGCTTAAAAATTTTATGCCATGGTAAAGTTTTTAGACTTTAATGATTGCAGGGCTGTTTTTAAGGATTACCTTTGCAAAACTGAAATAACAGGCTGAACCTGCACCTCTATGATTTTTTTTCGACAGTTATTTTATAAATCGCCGGCGTTTTTTGTTCCCTTTTTTGTCTTATTTTCTTTGCAAAGCACTTTTGCGCAACAGGTTAAAAAAAAGCATCACCATAAAAAGACTACAACACAAGCAGCGGCGCCGGGATTCAAGTTTAGAACCGTAATTATTGATGCCGGGCATGGCGGTAAGGACCCAGGTGCGCATGGAGCCTATTCCAAAGAGAAAAACGTGGCGCTTGCTATCGCCAAAAAATTAAGGACAGCCATAACTGAGCAAATTCCATCTTTGAATGTAGTAATGACGCGCACTACGGACAATTTTGTTGAGCTGCACCGGCGCGATGAGATAGCCAGTGAAAACAAAGGCAACCTATTCATTTCTATCCATTGCAACGCAATGGGCGGAAAGACAACCGATGAACATGGGGTATTGCTGCTGGTGTACGGCTATCACCGTAAAGGGGAACAATTGGAGGCCATCCGCGAGAACGCTTCGGTTTACCTGGAAAAGGACTATAGACAAAAATATAATGGCTACGGAGAGAATAGCGCCATAAATACAATCTTGCTGAGCGCCTATCAGCAAAAATTTCGCAAGCAATGCATCATTTTTGCTGATCTGGTGAACAACGAATTTAAAAAAGAAGACGGCCGCTATAGCCACGGCATAAAGGAACAGGGAGTGCTCGTGCTGCAGCAGAGCGCCATGCCCGCTGTGCTGGTAGAGACAGGTTTTATCGATAACCCCAAAGACGAAGCTTACCTAACATCGCCGGAGGGCCAATCCGAGATCGTTCAATCGATTATCCGGGCAATAAAAAAGTACAAAGAAAATATCGACGGGCAGAAATAAGCCCAATGCTCAAAATACCACCTTTTGAATTTCCGAGTCTTTAATGCTAAAGGCGTCTTTCAATTTCAACTTTATACTTGCTAATGCTTTTCCGTTATTGGTGCGCGAATAAGCTGTTTTGAGCCCGGTTAGTGACCATCCATTTTTGGGGTTGATAACCAAATCTTGATTCAGCACAGTTATAGCTTGCTGGTATTTACCCGTTTCTATCAGCACATTAGCAAGGTATTGCCGTGCAGGTATGGCCCAATCTCTGGGTTCGTTATAAATCAGATGATCCTCCGCTTTTACAGCTTGCTGCAAATAATCTATGGCAGTTGCATAATGCTTTTGGTCTTCGGCAATTACCCCCTCCAAAATAAGTTTTGCTACGACTGCCGGTTCGCGAAACGGGCTGAAATTATCATTTTCCACATCCAGTAACTTATTTTGCATTTGCTGTTCCAGTAACTTTAATTCCTGTTTCGCAACAATTGTGTTTCCTTTCCGGCTGTAAGCAATCCCTCTTGCAAAATGCTGCAGAATCGAACTGTAAACTAATGTGTCAACGGTCGGTGTGTTTAAAATATCAGCCCACTTTCCAAACCGCAACATCGTTAATATAGGTTGTGAGTAAAAGTATTGCATATACAAACCATCTGCATCTTTAATGCCTAAATATTCGGCAGGTATCGCGCTTTGCAATTCCTTTGCGCCACCTATCGCTATTTTATAGTTGCCCGCCATTTGGGCGCAATTGATACGCATATGTATATTATGCCCCATGTACAATGGAAAGCCGTTTACCACCGGGGCATATTGTTTGGCATATATTTTATACCCGGCAACGGCCCTATCATTGTTTTCTATACCTCTTTTGTAATCGCCCGTGCGGATATAAATATGCGAGGGCATGTGCGTTACGTGCGATACTCCAGGCATAATTGTATCGAGCAAATAGGCGCTTTTTAAAGCCAGGCCGGGTGTAGCAGAAGCCTCCATGGTATGGATATAATAGTGGTTTGCTCCCGGGTTTTTTGGCGAAACTGAGATAGCCTTTTCTAAAAGCGACCGTATTTGTGCGGTCCATGGCTTTGGTGTAAAATCATGCTGATACAGATCCCAGGGATGCAGTACCATCAGGGCATCAGCATATAGCGTGATAACATCACCATCTGTTGGGTGTTTTTCGTAAACCGATTTCATCGCATCAGCATACTTTGTCCTCAATTTGAATACTGCGATGGTCGTATCGGCGCTATACCGTTGCTGCATCGCTTCGATCAGATCTTTTTCTAATCTGGAGCAATTGGCGGATAGCTGCTTGCTTTTGATAGCAGCCTCATAAGCGCCGGATGGCGGGCGGTAACCGTTGGGATAATTAATAGTTGGCCCCATAGCCAGCGCTTTTCCATACCAGGCCATGGCGCAATTGGGGTCGAGACGGGTAGCTTTAGTAAATGAGGCTATGGCTTCAATAGTGTGGAAGCCATAATACATATTTATCCCCTGGTTGAAAAAATATTGTGCGCTATCGTTTGCACCCGATATCTTCCATTTGTAATTACCCCAGCCCGTTAGTGCGGGGATATCTGAAGTTGAATCAAAAAGCGGAACGCACAATGCCGCATGTATCGGATAAGCTTTGAAATAGGAAATAGGCGCCGGTTGTGTTTTCTTTTGAGAATAATGACGGGAAGACTGCACAGATACAAGGGCAAGGGCCAATACTGAAATTAATAATATTGCGTTTCTGTATTTCATGTGATCAATACTTAGGTTATAACTATTTATCAGCAAATTACAAATATTGTTGGATGTTGAAATAATATTCGGAATAAATAACGTTGTGATAAAATCGTATTGTAAATTGTGGTGTTTAAGATTTAATTTTATCAAGAATCAATAAACCATGAAAACACAAAATCCATTTTCCCGCCGAGATTTTATTCGTATCAGTTCATTAGGCATTGGTGCGCTCACTTTGGGTGACGCTTTGACGGCATTCACACCCAAAGCGGACAAAAAATTAGGTATTGCTTTAGTTGGTTTAGGATATTACAGTTCAGGTCAACTTGGTCCTGCTTTGCTGCACACCAAAAATTGTTACCTGGCGGGTATTGTAACAGGTCACCCGGCTAAAGCCGAAGTATGGAAAAAGCAGTATAACATCCCGGATAAAAATATCTATAATTATGAGACCTTCGATCAGATAAAAGATAACCCGGATATCGATATCATTTATATCGTGCTACCGGTATCCATGCATAAGGAATATACCATCCGTGCGGCACAGGCGGGCAAGCATGTGATTTGTGAAAAACCCATGGCGCTCAATGCCAAAGAATGCCAGGAAATGATAGACGGTTGCAGAAAGGCAAATCGTTTGTTATCTATTGGTTACCGGCTGCATTTTGAGCCGCATAATATGGAGATCATGCGGCTGGGGCAAAAGCAAATTTATGGGAAAGTAACGGCGATAGATACCGGGAACGGATTTGTTTACGGCGGTACCGACAATAGCGCCTGGCGCCTGAAAAAAGCCATGGCCGGTGGCGGGGGATTGATGGACATGGGTATTTATTCGATACAAGGAACCCGATACACGTTGGGCCAGGAGCCAATTGCCGTAAAGGCCACACAGGAGAAAAAACGTCCGGAGTTTTTTAACGAAGTGGATGAAACTGTTTTTTGGGAACTGGAATTTCCCGGTGGTTTTACGGCCACAGGTAAATCGAGCTATAATAATAATTGGGGCTATTTACATGTGGAGGCTGAGAAAGGAAAATTTGGCCTGGGGCCGGCCTATGGTTACGGGACAGTTGAGGGATATACCTCCGCGGGGCCAATGCATCTGCCGCAAGTAATTCACCAGGCAGTGCAGATGGATGATTTTGCTGAATGTGTTTGGCAGAATAAACAATCGCGTGTACCGGGCGAAGAAGGGCTGAAGGATATGAAGATAGTGGATGCTATTTATCGTAGCCTGGATTCAGGTAAGAAGGAAAAGATCGGATAAATCGACAGAATTCTGACGAACGTCATTTCCTTATTAAATGTTTATCAATACATTTGAATAGATGAAGATTCTTACCTCCATATTGTGTATGTATTTCGGTTTGCTGATGGCACAGCCGTTTGTCAATATGGAGTTGGGGGTGCCAAATAATCCTAATAGTTGTCACCCGGGAAAATGCTGTAAAGAAATGGAGCATAAAGGTGCTGATAAGCAACAGAGCAACACTTGCAACCGCGACTTTTGCAATCCATTTGTTCCGTGCGGTACTTCATTAGTTTATGTCATAACCACGCATGATTTTGCGAGCCCGGTATATGATGCGCCCAAAGATTTGACACCAGCAACTGACGAAAATATAATTTCCAATTACTTATCCGATTGCTGGCGCCCGCCTGAGCTGTTATCCTGAACAATCTACCTCATTTTAAAACATCAGGATAATTTATTTAATATTAAAATTCTTAATAAAATGAAAAAGTTAAGCTTAGGCGTAGTGGCTATTTTATTAGCCAGCGCAACCGTATTTGCAAGTGGTCCGGTGACCAAAATTGATAGCACTTTGGTAAAAAAAGAATGCCAGGGTAAATGCCAAAGAGCATCCAAAACAGGAATGTGTAAAAGCAGCAAAGGCTGCACCGACATGAAAACCTGTGGCGGTAAATGCAATTAACATTTGCGGCATAAAAGTAAAGGCCCCCGATTTATCGGGAGCCTTTTTACTGAATGTTTTTTCATTTCTTATTTAGCTGCTTTCAGCGTTGCTTTCGTCTCGCCACAGCCCGGCATCTGTTTACCCAAATATGGATTTTTTATTGTCGAAGATTCGCTTATCCACGACTTTTTAGCCATGGGGCAATATTGCTGGTAAACTACAAGTTCATTGTTCTTAAATGCTTTGAGCACTGCAAACAGGTTGACTGATAAACTACCGAAATGCTCACGCTGGTGCGCGATAGCGGTGGACTCATTGATATGCTCGCCATCATAACGAAGCTTCTCGGCATATTGCTCCCAGATCTTTTTTTGGTTACCGTCCATTTGTCCGGCAGGCACGGCCTTTAGGGCAATGGTAAAATTTTTAGCTGCTTCATTTGCCGCTTTACTGTTGTCGGCAGCTAGAGCGTTCTTAATATCAAGATAGCTTTTCAATACTGTATTGATGGATGATTTAACATCCATGGGTTTAGCATGGATTTGGCCGATCGATAAAAAGAGGACGATAGCCATCAAATATTTTATGTTTTTCATTCGCGATTTTTTTGTCAAAGATAAGGAGCAGGGGATATTTTTTACAAACAGAATTCTGCTATTTTTGCGGCCATGCAAACAAACGGCGATTCTTTAAAAGAAAAATTCGATAGTATTATTTTCGACCTCGACGGTACTTTGTGGGATTCGACAGGCAATGTTGCACTCGCCTGGGAAAAGGCACGGCAGCAGGTGGATTATGTTGTTGAGCCTATCACACGGGAAAGAGTAAGATCAATAACAGGCATGGCTTACGATTTGATATTTGAAGTGCTGCTGCCTGATATGGACATAGCAAAACGCGACTATTTTAAAGCTGTTTGCGCCAAAAGTGAGATCGACACCTTAAATGAGATCGGCGGCGATTTGTACCCTGCGCTCGAGGAAACCATCAAATACCTTTCCACGAAATACAAACTTTATATTGTAAGCAACTGCCAGAGCGGCTATATCGAAACGTTTTTGGGTCATTGCCCGGTCGCAGGATACTTTTTGGGGCACCAATGCTACGGCACCAAAGGGCAACCGAAGGCCGAGAATATTAAGGATATCGTAAACGACCACCAATTGAAAGCACCCGTGTATGTAGGCGACACTACCGGCGATCGAGACTCAGCAGCTAAAGCAGGTGTGCCGTTTATTTTCGCCAGCTACGGTTTTGGTAAAGTTGAAGATGGACTAATCGCGAAGATCGACGGGTTTGGAGAACTAAAAGAGTTACTATAGCGCATTTTTACTTCTTACCCAAGATTTTGGTGGCTTGACCTCCTCCTGAATAAAAGCTATATCTAGGCAAAGTACGAATAAATGCATTCCAGCTATAACGTATTTTAAGTTGTTTATCTAATTTAGTGACGAATGTATTTATAGCAACAGCCTGATCCACTTTAGGGAACGCTTTTGGGGTCCAGTACTCTTTAAAACTATACTCATTTCTTGTTGAATACTCGATAGTATACTCACTACCATCAAGACCATCATCCCAGCCTTTTACTTGACTAGCTGTGGGAATTTTGGAGATTCCGCTATCAGTAAATAGGTTATAAACTGATTGTGCTTGTTCTCCACTAAGCGGAACTATTTCGCTAAAGAATTTTTCTGGCGTTTGCCCGGATGTTTGGGCCCAATTTATTATCCTGCCATTAAAAGTTTTAAAATCATTTGTCCAGATATCAAGCATTTGAATCTCTGTAAAAACAATCCTGAGATGAAATGCATCTTTTGATTTTGTTAGGTCGGTAAGATTGGATTTTTTTAAGCTTTCTTTATAAACGCGTGCGTACCAAAATGAACTGTCTGGGTTAGAATATCCTGAGAAGCTTAATTTTTTTCCTTGGGCAAAACTATTTGCTGCTATTAATACAAAGGTCAAAACCAAGTAAGCAGTATTTTTCATTTTTACTTTCAGCCTTTCGTCTGCCTCTTTTTATACCAGTTCCAAACCAGGCCAAAAATAAACCCTCCGATTACGGCACCAATTGATGCACCTAATAGCACCCAGATAATATTGGATCCGCTCAGCCCGTTTGGAATTTGTTTTTGTAAGATGATCAGGTTCACTACAAACAAAAATGCGCCAAAATAGGTGGCTGGGGTATATTTTGAATTCATGGGTTAAAGGTCTAATTTTTTACGCTTTTTTTTGCTCTTTATCAAAATTCTCCATCGTTAATACAGCCGCGCCTATTAGCTCCGCATCAAAGCCGAGGTCGGATATAAGCAATTCAGTGCCCGATGCCAGGCGTGGTATGCAGTATTTATGCAAGGCCTGCTGAATAGGGGCCAACAATATCCGGCCAACTCTTGCTCCGCGTCCGCTCAATACAATGGTTTTGGGGTTCATGATGTGGATGAGTATGGCCAGCGCTTTGCCAATTTTATAGCCTGCATCCGACAGCAATTCAATAGCAAATTGGTCGCCATTGTCGGCAGCCTCAAGTAAGGCGTCGCCAAATATTTTGGTAGGATTATTATCGGTAGTAGTTAAAGTGGTTACCCGGCCATTCTTGATGCCTTCTATCGCTTTTTCAGCCACTACCAGCATAGAAGCTTCGGCCTCGAGGCATCCCCGTTTACCGCATACGCATAAGGCTCCGTCTTCCGATAAGGGGATATGGCTCAATTCGCCGGCAAAGCCGTTGTGCCCGTGGAATATCTCGCCATTGACGATCATGCCCAGCCCGATACCCCAGCCGAGATTGATTACCATCACATCTTTCTGCGCCTTGGCTATGCCAAACTTTTGTTCCGCAAGCGCGATGAGGCTCGAATCGTTGTCAATATAAGCAGGCAGACCTGTTTTTTCGGTAAGGTGCCTGGTCAGGCTTTTACCCTCTGCGTCAAGATAAGTATAGTTGATGCCCTCGATCACGTTTACAAAGCCGGGCATACCTATACCAATGCCCGCGATCTTGCTTTTTTTTACGGGCGCTTTTGCAATATATTGATTGATATTATCGGTAAGCACACGGAGCGCCCCAGGATTATTCAACAGCTTTAACCCGATCTGTACCGCGTCGGCAACCGGGTGATTGAAAAGATCGAGCAACTGGATGCGTGTGGTAAGCTGATCCATCGCTACAGCCAGTATATACAGGGCATCTGGTTTGATGGAATATAGCAATGGTCGGCGTCCGCCGCTCGATGGTGCAAAGCCCTGCTCAACTACAAAACCTTCGTCAATCAGTTCATTAATAGCTTTCGCAATTGAAGGAATACTTTTATCAAACAGATCGCTTAGCTCAGCGCATGACATGGCCTTGTCAAAATAAAGGCGCTTAATGATCATGTTTTTTAACTGCGAGCCTTTTACTACGCTCTTGGGTTTAGTTTCCATTCAGATAATCCAGGTTTTGCCAGGCCACGGGAAGCTTCAGGCAGTACTTTTTAAATTATTTATAAAAGTAATAAATATGACACAAACTGCAAGAGATGAAACTATTATCTGAAAATATTGTGAAATATTATTTTTCACCCGTTTTTACTTCACCACCTCAAACTCCTGTTTCAATTTAATGTCTTCGGATGATACCCCAATCATCACCTGGAACTTACCGGGTTCAACCGTCCAGTTCATATTCTTATCCAGGATAGCCAGGTCATCAGGGTGAATGGTAAATTCAACTGTTTTTTTTCCGCCGGGATTGAGGCTCACACGTTCAAATCCGCGCAAATCGTACTCATAAACGGTCACATCGCTTAATTCCTGCTTCAGGTAAAGTTCTACTACATCATCGCCTTTGCGCTGACCGGTGTTGGTTACATCAACGCTAACGTGGATATCACCCTGTTGATTTTCCTGTTGCGGACTCACTTGTAAATTGCTGTAATCAAACGTGGTGTAGCTCAGCCCATACCCGAACGGATACAGAGGGCCGTTGACATAGGTATTCCCCCAGCCATTTTTACCTCCCTGGTCGGCCTGAGATCCGGGTTTAAAAGGAAAGTTAAGTTCGATCTGCCCCACGGTTTTTGGAAACGTGATCGACAACTTACCGCCCGGGTTGTTGTCGCCAAATAATGTTTCAGCGATCACCTTACCGCTTTCAGGGCCGGGGAACCATGCTTCCAATATTGCCGGCACATATTTGTTTTCCCAATTGACGGTAAGAGGTTGGCCGTTTATCATCACCATCACTACTGGTTTGCCTGTTGCCTGTAAAGCCTGTAACAGTTTTAACTGTCTGCCCGGCAGGTTAAGCCCGCTGCGCGAAAGGCTTTCGCCCACTTCGTTCTCACTTTCGCCTACCACGGCTATTACCACATCGGATTGTTTAGCCAGGGTAACCGCCGAATCAATACTTGCCTGTTCCTGCGCTGTTAAGGGAGTTTCGATAATTTCGCTTTCGGGCCAGGTGGCGTCTATCACATCGCAGCCTTTGGTATAGGTGACTTTTGCGTCGCTGCCCATATAGTTGCTGATACCCTCCAATACACTGGTGGTGGGATTGTGCGATGGGCCGTAGCGGCTTGTCGCATAGCTTTTTGCGCTCGCCAGCGGGCCTGTTACCAGGATATTTTTAATAGCTGATTTATTTAGCGGCAGTAAGTTATTTTCGTTTTTAAGCAACACCATGCTCTCACGGTTCATTTGTAAACCCATTGCGGCGGCTTCATCATTGTGCACAATTTTATCGGCGACTTTTGGATCTTCAACATAAGGATGGTCAAACAGCCCCAATTCAAATTTTACCCTTAATACGTCCGCCACACGGCTGTCCAAAAGTTTCATCGAAACTTTACCATCTTTTACTAATTGACGTAAGGGCATGATATAGGTTTGCGGCATCGAAAAATTGGTCCGCACATTTAATCCGGCTTCGATGGCTTCACGAACAGCATCTTCTTTGGAGCTTGCTACGTGGTGTTTGCTGTATAAATATTCAACAGCTTCGCTGTCCGAAACCACGTAACCTGTAAAGCCGAACTTCTGGCGCAGTAACTCCGTCAGGAAGTAATAGCTGCCCGTTACGGGTTGCCCGTTCCAGTCGTTATAACTGCTCATCACACCCATCGCATGTGCCTCCTGTATTACCCGGCGGAAAGGGTAGAGGTATAGCTCGTAAAGCTCGCGGGGCGCAACATGCGGGTCGGTGCGGTCGGAACCATCGCGACCGCCTTTGGGTACACTGTAAACAGCAAAATGCTTTAATGTTGATGCTACGCCTTGTTCCTGCACACCCAGGCACATCTGTTTGCCCAATTCGGCTATCAGGAATGGATTCTCTCCGTAGGTTTCCACCACGCGGCCCCAGCGCTGGTCGCGGGCCACATCCAATATAGGTGTATAAACATTGGTATAACCTAAAGCCTTTGCTTCGCGGGCAACTACATCGCCCGCAAGGCGAACTAAGTTCTTATCCCAGGTGCTTCCGATGCCGATGGGCGCGGGCAGTGATGTGGCACGGTCGTGATTGAGGCCGTGTATACCTTCATTGGTAAAATCAACCGGAACGCCCATGCGGGTATTCTCTACAAACCAGCGCTGTATGGTATTAATGGCTATCGCGTGCTTGCTGTAAGGATAGGAATATTGCGTAGGCGCGGCATCGGTATGCGAAGTCAGGTTATTCAGTTCTTCATCAATATTGGCGATACCATCCTTCCAAACTTCGTTATTCCACGATTCTGTGGGCATTTCCTCTTTCAAAACCCTTTTGTAGCCATACAGCGTCGCCAGCTGGCATGTTTTTTCTTCCACGGTCATTTGGCTCAGTAAGTCGGCTATGCGTTTTTCGATGGGTTGTGATGGGTCCTCGAACACGTCCATTTTGCCATTTTTGTTAAAATCTATCCAGCTTTTGTGGTAGATATTTTTTTGCTGGGCTAATGAAGATAGGGGTAGAAGTAACAGCAGATACAGTAGTTTTTTCATAGGAAGAATTCAGGCTTATTTTGTAAAGATATAGGATATGGAACTAAATGACTAACAATTTTGTACCTTTAAGTAATGGACAATCGGTCGCTTAAAGCATGGACACTCATCACAAGTTGTATCATTATCATAGGCTTTGGCCATGGTATTGCGCCGATATTACTTGTGGAACTCCCGTACCCCGTTGCATTCAGGAAATTAGATCTGGCGTCAGAATATCAATACCTTATTTACCCGTCGGTGATTTTCTTTATTGGCCATCTGGCGTATGTGGTCTTTCTTTTTGCAAGGAAGAGGATAATACTTTGGATAAGCTTGTTTATTTTATGGATCGGCCTTTTTTTGCTGATCGAATCGATGTTCAGCGGAGATGCGATCGCGGCCATAACGCTCATTTCGGGTATTCCATTTATGGTATTATCGGGGATTTTATTTCGATATTCACTACAGTCGCCCGAAAGCGGTGGAGCTGCAGAAACAGAAGTTTGACCCTCTTAGCCTTATCATATGAAATATCTTTTAATCGGCGTTTGTGTTTTATTTTCTATCCAGATTTATGGGCAGAAAGTTGTTCGATTAACACCTCAACCCGGAAGGATTTTCATTAACCAAAATATGGAAGACCTTGAAATTTTGAACGACAGTACATTGAATACATCTATCGATGAAGGACACATCTATCAAATTAGAAACGATACAGTTGTCATTAAATACGGGTATCAATGGTATGGCCCTAATAATTCGAGTGGTTATAAGGTCGAGCACCATCCATATAAAATAATAACTGCAAACAATGATACCATTATATTGAAACACCATTATCAGGCGATACTTGGTCTCGTAAAGGAGCACGATGAAACCTTCGTTTTTGTAAATCTTAAAAAATATAAGCGGCCTGTAAACGGGTTTAGATATTTAAAAATACTTCACAGCAATGCCTTATCCTGGAAAAGTATAAGCGTTACAATTGATAGTATAGGAAAAGTAACTTATGCGAAATTTACAATAGGGCTGGACGGCAATAGGAAAGATACGCTCAATATTACCGGGCAATTTTCTGAAATGGAATTTGAACATTTTAAAGATATTCTTTCAGTGTCATTAGTTAAAAGTCTAAAGTTGGAGTATGGTTGCGGTCTCGACCCTGCACCGACGGATTTTACTCTTGAAGATGAATCAGGTACTTTTAAAAGTAAAGGATGTATTATAACACATCTCCCTCAACAGTTACTGTTTAATTATTTGTATGAAGTTGATAAAAATACTGGTATTCAATGGGGTAATAAATAACAAATCGCATAAATTCGACTAATCAAAAAATCATCATGCAATCAACCGTTAAAACGCCAGATGAATTTGTCGCATCACTTCCTCCTGACAGGAAAGAAGCTATAAGTAAATTACGTGAGGTGATATTAAAGAACCTTCCTGACGGTTTTGAAGAAACGATTGGTTATGGCATGCTGGGCTATGTGGTGCCGCACACGATCTATCCCAAGGGTTACCATTGTGACCCGAAAGTGCCACTCCCTTATATGAATTTGGGTTCGCAGAAAAATTTTATCGCCCTTCACGCCATGTGTGTTTACGGGAATAGCAAACTGCATGATTGGTTTGTTACGGAATATCCCAAGCATAGCAAAGCCAAACTGGATATGGGTAAGGCCTGTATCCGATTCAAAAAAATGGACGATATACCTTATGAGCTTGTCGGCCAGCTGGCTTCAAAAATGACCGTACAGCAATGGATAGACATTTGTGAAAGCCTCGTGGCGAACCGTAAATAATTACCATTTTATTCGATGAGTTGACATCAAGATTGTTTTAATTTGGTTTTCAATTGTTTTTCATGTTAAAGCCATGCTGAAGTGTTTTGCCTTCATCTTTTTATTCACTACTCATGCGCTGCATCAATCGGTTACGGTACCCGATTGCGACCGGATATGCGGCAAATGGATGTCTGCAGAAAAGAACCTCACAGTATTAGTCTACAAAAACGGTGAGCATTTTAGGGCTAAAATTATCTGGTTTAAAGACGATCCAAGCCTGCCCATGGACGAATGGACGGATAAATACAACCCAGATCCTGCGTTGCGCAATCGTAAAATTCTCGGAATGGATGTATTGCGGGATTTTACCTATGACGCCGATGGTAATTCATGGGAAGATGGTATGATTTACGATGCCAAACACGGCAGGGAATGGAACGCCGCAGCCTATATCAATAAAGAAGGATTGTTAAAGGTTAAGGGCTACTGGCATTTTAAGTTCCTCGGCCGCACGATGACTTTTCATAGGGTAATTTAATTTCGAACTTCGAATGTTCGATTTCGAATTGAATGAATAAAAAAAACGCCCTGTTGTTTCAGGACGTTTCCTATATTTCTGACATCGGACCTCCGACCTCTTATAACTGCTTAGTTGGCTTTGCCAAACTCGCCTGCTGCTTTGAAAGCAACTTCGTCGCCCAGCATAGGAGAACCAAATTTGCTGCCAAAGTTAAAATCAGAACGTTTGATAGTGCCGGTAACCTGGAAGCCTGCATCTGGGGCCTTGCTCATTGGGTTGGTGATCGTACCGCGGTACCAAAGATCAAGGGTAACCGGTTTGGTAGTGCCATGGATAGTTAAGTTACCGGTTAAAGTATAGTGGCCTGAAGCAGACGGTTTAATCGACGTACTTACAAAACTTACCGTAGGATATTTAGCCGCATCAAAAAAGTCAGGGCTTTTGAGGTGAGCATCACGCTGATCAACATCGGTATTAACTGAAGTTGTATTAGCTGTGAATTGGAAAGTTGCATCGCTGAAATCGGGTTTCGAGGCTGTAACTGTAGCGTCGAAATCTTTAAATGTACCGTCAACATCAGATACGGCCAGGTGAGTGATGGTAAATGTAAGGTGTGAATGTGCTTTGTCCACCTTCCAGGTGCTCTGTGCAAATGCGCCGGCGCTAAATAAAGCTGCGGCGATTAAAAGGATTGATTTTTTCATTTTGTGATTGAATTTTACTTTTTAAATTTAATACGACAAAGATAGTAGTATTTTTTATAATGCATGTTTAAACATGTATTAAATTAGTCTGCGAAATGTAAAATCTATTCTAATAGTTTATGGAGTAGCCCTATTCTTACTTGATATTAATAAAACGAATAGCTTAGCATCAGAATAATAATTATGAAGCCTCAGCAAGAACAAATTCGTGAACAACAAAAACAGGCATGGAACAACGTTTCGCTGGCATGGAAAAAATGGGATCATTTTATTATGGACTTTATGCGTCCGATGGGGGACGCAATTATCGAACGACTCGGAATAAAAGAAGATGATATTGTTTTGGATATTGCGGCGGGTACCGGCGAACCGGGCCTGACGATAGCCGCAATCGCAAAAAAAGGGAAAGTTATTGGTTCCGATCTATCAGAAGAAATGTTGGTGATAGCTGCGGCGAATGCTGCTGCCAAAGGATTAAAAAACTATAGCACCAGGGCCGCCAATGTTTGCGAGTTGCCTTTTGACGATAATACATTTACCAGTGTCAGTTGCCGGATGGGCTTCATGTTTTTTCCGGATATGCAATTGGCAGCTGATGAAATGTACCGTGTATTAAAGCCTGGCGGCCGCGTAGCTATATCGGTTTGGAGCGTGCCGGAAAAAAACTTTTGGTACACTGCAATGATGAGCACCGTCAATAAATACGTTGAACTGCCGGCAGCTTTACCTGGTGCGCCCGGCATGTTCCGTTGCGCCAAACCTGGCCTTATGACCGATATTTTTGGTCAGGCAGGATTTAAAAATGCCGACGAAAAAGAAATGACGGGCAAGGTGGATTTTATAGACGCGGATACATACTGGCGAAACAGAACGGAGTTATCTGAGTCTATGATTACCGCGCTGAAAAATACGGATGATACCACAATTGCAGCTATCAAGAATGAAGTTTATTCTATTATTAATGCAAAAAGTACAGGCGGTAGAGCCCTGCTTGATTTCGGTGTTAATATTATATATGGGGAAAAACCCTGATTTATTCCAATAACCTGGATTCAATCAGCGTTTGTCAATGATACAATTGCCCCGTTGAGCTGAAAGAAATGATTCACTAAATGGGTAGGGGCGAGGTCGGTTTGTTTGGCCGAAGGAATATTATGCAGGTTCCAATCTTCAATATCGATTAACCCCGGTTCTGTTTGATAGTGCCTGTCATCATTGGGGCATTTTACAATATATTCCCCCAATTCCACAAGTGCTATAATAGGGCGGGAGCCGCAATATTTGCATGCTGAGCAGGAAACGGTGTCCGGAATATTGATATAACCGCGCATATTAAGATTAATACGGTATACGCACTAAAGAGGTTACCACATAAGGATTTTACGGTCAGCCTGATAAGGCACCACGTTAAAGTTAAACTATCGTAACACCGCCACATATCCCGACAATTGCTGCAATCCGCCTTGCGGATCAATAATATAATAATATGTCCCTGTAGGAACAGGAGAGCCATTATAAGTGCCATCCCAGGGCTTGCCATAACCCCGCGATTGAAATACCAGGCTGCCATTGCGTGTATACACCGAGACGAGGCATTGCGGAAAATCGATCAACGATTGAATGTTCCACACATCATTAATGCCATCGCCATTAGGGGTAAATGCGTTTGGTACTACAATGGATGCCGGTGCCGGGTTAATGGTTAATGTACCCGCAAGTTGTTTAATATCATAATTTGGCGACGCTGCATCACTGATCGAGATAGCATATTGGCCCACGGTCGAATTGATTGTAGCGGTAGTGCGTAGCACAGGTTGAGTAGTAAGTACAGACGGGTCCTCATTGTAAGCAAACGCGGTATGGCTAAATGTGAGTATCGGATTGGGCTGCCCTAACGTTTTGGTTTTATCGTCGGCGGTTAAAGTTAGCGGAGCCTTATTAACTATTAACTGCTGTGTTACCGGTGTTGCAGCACCATAAGAATTATTACCTGCTTGCGAGGCTGTAATATTTGTAGTACCGGCACCGGTAATGTGTATTTGGCTGTTTACGATGGATGCGACGCCAGTATTATCACTGACAAAAGTAATGGGTACATTACTGTTTGAACTTGTGGCAGCCGGAGAAAAATCGGGGTCACCGTAAGTTTTAATCGGCGGTGGCTTAAAAGATATCGTTTCTGGTGGTGCCGGATTGATAGTGAAGGTAAAGGTGGCAGATGCACCACTACAACCTGTCGCTGACGTTGGAGTGACCACGACGGTAGCTGTAACCGGGCTGCTGCCTGTATTTACAGCAGTAAATGAAGCTATATTGCCCGTACCGCTTGCCGGCAAGCCTATACCAGGCTTATCGTTGGCCCACGTAAAAGTGCTGCCGGTTCCGGTAAAATTAATGGCTGTTGTTGGTGAACCGCCGGCAACAGTTTGATTAGCTATTGAGTTTACGGTCGGCAAGGGATTTATGGTTCCGGTTACTGCCACGTTTTGGGGGCTCGCGCCGGGAGAAGTAAGCACAATGTTGCCTGATATACTACCGGTAGCCGAAGCTGCGGATCGCACATAAATAACAGTATTACTTACAGCTCCACTGGTTTGGGTAAGCGTTACAGTGTTACCATATCCACCGCCTGTGCTAAGTGATATTTCAAACCCGGTCGGTGCCATAGCGGTGATATTACCCGTCAAACCGCTGCCCGAAACAGTGAATTGCTGTATATTAGGGCTTGCTGAGGGTGAGCCGATGCATGCAGAAATATTGCCAATGGTCATGCTTGCCGTAATGGTTGGTACGGCGGGGTTGACAGTAATGGTGAAAGTGACGGGAGCGCCTGTGCAGCCTGTACCGCCTGTAATAAAGTTGCCCATTGTTGCTGGGTACGAGCCTACGGGTACTGTTGAAGTGACAACGTTGGTCGCAGCGTCAATCACTAAAACATTGTTTGAAGCCCCATCAGTGATATATATCCGGCTTCCATCAGGGCTTACTGATACCCCTGTGGGGCTTGGCGCCACCGGAATGGTAGCAATTACCGTATTCGTCGCACTGCTGATTACCGAAATGGTATTTGGAAATTGATTGGCCGTATATATTTTACTGCCATCCGGGCTGATTGCTAAAGCCATAGGCAGTTGACCAACGGGGATATCAGTTATAGCAGTATTGGTTAAGGCGTTGATTACCGTGACTGTGTTAGACTGATAAGTTGACACATACACACGACTGCCATCCGGGCTTACCACAATATCCCACGGGCCTGTGCCAGTATTAACGGTAGCAATTACCGTACTGGTGGCCGTATTGATCACAGAAACAGTATTATCAATGGTATTTGCAACGTAAAGCCTGCTGCCGTCGGGACTTACCGCAACACCGACTGGATTGGTGCCTACACCTACAGTGGATAATACTGCATCCGTGGCAGTATCGATTATGATCACGATGCTCAGAAATTCAATTGAGGCATAAAGCCTGCTACCATCAGGGCTTATACATAAACTATAGCAATTAGAACTTAATGGAATGTTGCCGATTACGGTATTTGTTGCTGTGCTGATCACCGTAATAACATTAGGCGCTTCATTGGTAATATAGACCCGACTGCCGTCCGGACTTATAGCTATTGCTGATGGATAAATGCCTACCGGGATGGTGGCCACTACTTTGTTTGAAGCGGTATTGATGACAGAAACCGTTTGTGAACCGGTATTTGTTACATATGCGAATGGTGCGGATACCGGAGTGACGGTAATAATAGCGGTAATTGGACTGCCACTGGTATTTTTTGCTGTAAAAGAACTGATGTTTCCGGTACCGCTCGCCGGTAAACCTATTGCGGGCGTATTATTGGTCCAATTATAAATGTTATTTCCTGTGCCCGTAAAATTAACAGTTGCTGTGGCGATATTATTATTAACAGTTTGGTTAGGCACGGCATTTACCGTAGGCAACGCATTTACCGTCCCATCAACGGCCACCGTTAGGCTGGTTACACCCGCCGACGTTAGAGTTATATTGCCCGATAAAGAGCCTGTTGGCGCCAGTGCTGCCGATCGTACATACACTGTAGTATTGTTTGCTATACCACCCGACTGCGGTATTACAAGGCTATTGCCATACCCGTTGCCCTGTGTCAGGGATACTTCAAAATCCGTTGGGGCCGTAACCGTAATGCCCGTTGTTAAGCCGCTGCCGGCAACGGTGAAATATTCGATATATGGGCTTGTTGAGGCGGTGCCTAGGCAAGCTGAAATACTTCCCCCAACGGAGCTGGCAGTAATAACCGACGATCCTGAATTTACTGTTATGGTGAACGTAGCCGGTGCGCCGCTACAACCGGTGCCCGGAGTAAGAAAATTAGTCCCAAATGATACCGGGTCAAGACCGACTGACACAGTGCCGGTAACCGCACCAGCCGCAACATTGATCACAGAAACGGTGTTTGACCCTGAATTTGTAACAAATAATTGGCTGTCGTCGGGGCTCACAGATATCGCAAGCGGTTGTGGTCCCACTGGAATTACGGATGTTACCGTATTGGTTGCAGCATTAATTACTGAGATGGTTCCATTTGCAAAATTAGAGTTATTTGTAAAATAAATCCACTTGCCGTCATGGCTTACCGATATGCCATAAGGCGCATAACCTGCAAGGATGGTAGCAGTTACAGCACCGGTGTTTGTATTTATAACCGATATCGTGTTTTGCTGTGTATTAGCTACATATAGCGTGTTGCCATCCGGACTTAATACGGTACCTTCGGGACCAATGCCTACCGGGACGGTTGATATTATCGCGTTTGTCGCGGTGTTAATAACCGATATGGTATTTGAACTGTGATTTGCCACATACAACTTGCTATTATCAGCGCTTACACATAGCGAAACGGGTAACAAACCAACAGGTATACTGGCAGTAACGGAATTTGTAGCGGTATTAATTACATAGATTGAATTGTTGCCGCCGCTTGCCGCGTATACGTTTTTGCCATCAGGGCTTACCGCTAGTCCGTAAAGACCGGGGCCAACTGGAATTGAAGCTACTACTGTATTGGTTAAGGTGTTTATCACTGTTACCGTATTGGATGCGGTGCAGGTTACGTATACCCGGCTGCCATCCGCACTTACTGCCACGCCTTCGGGCTGTGCATCTACAGGAATAGTGGCAAAAATCGTATTTGTTGAGGTATTAATTACAGAAACGGTATTTGACCCGGCATTTGCTACGTATGCGAAAACTGCCGGAACAGGCGCGACAGTGACAGTTGCGGTAACAGCTGCGCCAGTAGTGTTGACGCCTTTGAAGGAAGGGATGTTGCCTGCGCCGCTTGCCGGCAAACCAATGCCGGGGGTATTATTAACCCAATTGAAAGCAGCCGTAGTACTGCCCGTAAAATTGATGGCCGTTGTAAAAGCACCGTTATTGACAGTCTGGTTGGCGACAGAGTTTACCAATAGCGAGGGATTTACAATTCCGGTCACTGCGACATTTTGGCTCGTGGCCCCTGGTGAACTTAACACAACATTGCCCGCTATATTGCCCGCTGGGTCCGTAGCTGCAGAACGTAGATATAAAATAGTATTATTTGTTGTGCCGCCCGCTTCAGAAAGGGAGACACTACTGCCATAGGTGCCTGTTGCACTGAACGATATTTCAAAACCCGGCGGGGCAGTAGCAGTAATCACATCGGTCAAATTACTACCCGAAACCGTAAACTGCTGTATATTGGGGCTGACAGAAGCAGAACCCACGCATGCAGAAATGGTGCCTGTTGCGGGGCTTGCTACAATAGCCGGTGGCAGACCTGAGTTTACCGTGATAGTAAAAGTTAGTGCCGAACTATTACAACCTGGTCCGCTGGAAACAAAATTACCCAGGGATACAGGATTGTTACCCACTCCAATGTAGGATATGCCCCTGGTATTAAAGTCGATGACAGAAACTGAAGATCCATTTGTGACATAAGCCCGCCCATCGGGTAGTGCAGATATGCCGATATTGCTGCTTGCCGGTGTTGGGATTTCTGTTAATACACCTAATACAGGCGTGTAAACAACGTCCATCTCGTAGTCTCCATCAGCTATATATACGAATCTGCCGTCAGGGCTTATTGAGATACCATGAGCTCTCGCCCGTGATGAGAGATCTAACAGTACTTTATTTGTAATAACATTTGAGCCGGTATTAATTAAATAAAGATAGGTATCCCCATTTGTCGCATATAAAGTATATCCATCAGGACTTATTGCTAACCCGTATGGATTTCCACCTATTAAAATTGAAGCCGAAACTGAAGCAGTTGCTGTCTTAATTACGGAGATCGTACCGTCATTAAAATTTGCTACGTATACAGTTTGACCATTAGGGGTAATAGATATGCCGGTTGGCTGCACGCCGACGCTGATGGTTGCTGTTACCAGGTTTGTACTGGTATTTATCACTGACACTGTTCCATCGGCCGAATTTGTGACATAAACCGTGCTGCCGTCAGGACTTACTACCAATCCTGCTGGATTGGTACCTACCGAAATAGTCGAAACTACGGTATTGGTAGTTGTACTGATAACGGATACAGATTTTGAGCCTTGATTGGATACGTACACCTTGCTGCCATCTGCACTCACTGATACTCCAAAAGGGGATTGACCAACCGGAATAGTTGCAACTACCGCACTGGTCGTTGTATTAATTACAGAAACCGTACCATCCCCTTGGTTGGCAATATAAGCAAACCCGGTTTGTACAGGTGTAGCCGTAATAGCAGCCGTAATGGGAGCGCCTCCAGTATTAACAGCCGTAAATGCAGGAATATTGCCCGTTCCACTTGCGGGCAGGCCTATGCCCGGCGTGCTATTGGTCCAGTTATAGGTACAACCGGCGCCGGGAAAACTAACAGGCGTGGTAGTAGCTCCGTTAACGACGGTTTGATTGGTTTGTGCGCCCGCCCGGTGCGACAAAAGAAAGAGAAACAGTAAAATATTTATAGAAAGTAAATATCTCTTCATCCCGGCTTAGGTTGTTATCCCACTTCAAGACAAGTGTTTGCCCTGTAAACAGGAAGCGAACAAATGATTTGAACTGTTAAATTTAAGAGATATTTATTAAAAAGGTGGCTATTATCGCAAAACGGTCACGTAGCCTGCCAATTTTTGAGCCCCGGTTTGGGGATTGATGACATAGTAATACGTACCTGTCGGAACAGGAGAGCCATTATAAGTGCCATCCCAGGGCTTGCCATAACCCCGCGATTGGAATACCAGGCTACCACTGCGTGAATATACCGAAACAAGACATTGCGGGAAATCGGTCAATGATTTGATGTTCCAAAAATCATTAATGCCGTCACCATTTGGTGTAAAGGCATTGGGTACCATGATAGATACGGGAGCGGGATCGATGGTCAATGTGCCTGCGAGTTGTGTGATATCATAGTTTGGCGATGTTGCATCACCGATTGAAATAACGTATTGGCCCACGGCCGAATTGGTTGTTGCGATTGTGCTGAGTACAGGTTCCGTAGTAAGTACAGACGGCTCTTCATTATAAGCAAAAGGGGTATGGCTGAATGTGAGTATTGGATTAGCCTGTCCCGCGGTCTTAGTTTTATCATCTGCAGTTAAGGTAAGCAGTGCTTTGTTAACGGTGAGTGTCTGTGTTACAGGCGTCGCGGCGGAGTAAGAATCGTTACCGGCTTGTGAAGCGGTGATATTTGCGGTGCCTGCTCCGGTAATATGTATTTGGCTATTAACAATGGTAGCCACCCCGGTATGATCACTGGAATAAGTAATAGGCAAAGTATTGTTCGAACTTGTAGCTCCCGGCGAAAAGTCAGGATCCCCATAAGTTTTAACAGGGAACTGCCCGAATGTTATCGTTTGCGGAGTAGGTATACCGCTGATCACAGCAATATTTACTATGGTCGAACTGTTGCCGCCGGCGTTATATGCGGTGACGTTATAATCTGTTGCGGGGGATACTGCCGTAGGTGTACCGCTTATCGTGCCTGTTTTTGGGTCGAAAGTGAGGCCTGGTGGCAGGGGCTTATCAATTGAATACCCGCCGAGTATGATCAGCGTAATAATATTCCCCCCGAACTCAGAAACATATGCATTTCCTGATGCATCCAGAACTATACCCAGTGGTTGATGGAAATTCTTATTAAGAGTACCCACGCCGGGAACATCGCCCGCAATCGTTATTACTTTTCCGCCCGGCGTAATTTCCCTGATCAAATCATTTCCGGTATCCGCAATATATAAATTACCTGCAGCGTCAATTGCAATCCCTTCGGGCTCAAAAAAACTTGCCTGGGCGCCTGTGCCGTCAGCAGTGCCTTTCGCCCCGCTCCCGGCAAGGGTTGTCACTACACCGGTCGGCGTTATTTTTCTTATCTTATTGCCCGCGTAGTCGGCAACATATACATTACCATTGGGGTCGACGGCAATGCCGATTGGGCGATTAAAGGCCGCAGAAGTACCGATCCCGTCAGTTTCGGCTTGTGCACCGCTGCCTGCAAGCGTAGTAACTACCCCGGCAGGCGTTATCTTACGGATGAGGTTATTGAGTTCGTCGGTCACATACAAATTACCGCTTGCATCCACTGCGATCCCTATTGGTTCATCAAAACTCGCTGCTGTGCCGGTCCCGTTTATATTGCCGGATGTGAAATGCCCTGCAATGATCGTAATAACTCCCGAAGGGCTTATTTTTTCGACCTGGTTATTACCGGCATCTGCTATATAAATAGTACCTGCGGCATCTACTGCTAAACCAAAGGGTTGGCCCGTATAGTTAGGAATCGTGGTTACGACGCCTGCAGGCGTTATTTTACGTATTACAAAATTGGATACATCTCCCACATAGATATTGCCGGCGCCATCTATGGCGAGTCCCGCCGGTTGATAAAAAGTGGCGGCAATGCCTTTGCCATCGGCTTTTCCTTGCGCACCGCTGCCTGCGAAGGAGCTGATCTGGCCGTAAATAGTAGCGGGCACTGCGCCGCCGCCATTTGTAGGCGACAAGGACGCAATGGGTTTATTTACGATATAAGACTGCGGGGTTTGATAACTAATTGCGGGTGGAGAAACAATCACAGCCTGTGCGGTAATCTGGATGCTTACCTGGGTACTGTTGTTTCCACCCTCGTTGTATGCGGTTATGGTGTAAATAGTGGCTGGTGTTGCTGCAGTAGGTATGCCGGTTATAATTCCTGTCGAACTGTCAAATACGAGCCCTGCCGGCAACGGCTTATCAATAAAATAGCCCGTGGTTACAACTTTCCTGATTTGGTTATTGAATTTATCAGCCACATATAAATTGCCCGAAGCATCTATGGTTAAGCCAACAGGGTAAGCAAATTGTGCCAAAACTCCGATGTTGTTGAACCCTCCGGCCACACCGCTCCCTGCTAATGTTATCACCTGACCTTGTGGTGTAAGCATACGTATAAGATTGTTAGCCGAGTCGGAGATGAATATATTCCCGGCCTGGTCAATGGTAATGCCCGACGGTTTATTAAAATTTGAATTTAAAGCAGCACCATTGTTATTGCCTTTGGTGCCATCCCCGGCAACAGTAGATACCACGCCCGCAGGCGTAATCATACGGATAAGGTTGTTTCCCGAATCAGCTACATATAAGTTGCCGGAGGCATCGAAGGCAAGTCCGACCGGGGTGTTAAAACTGGCCGCTACGCCGGTGCCGTTCAAATTGCCTTTTGTTCCACTTCCCGCAAGTGTTGTCACCACACCAGCGAGTGTGATTTTGCGAATGAGACTGTTTCCCGAATCTGCTACATAAATATTCCCGGCTGCATCTACAGTAATACCCGTTGGGTTATTGAAACTTGCTGCCGTGCCCGTGCCATCGTTTGAACCCGGCACATTATTTCCGGCCAGGGTGGTTACCACACCGGCAGGTGTAATTTTTCTGATCAGGCTGTTACCGGCATCGGCCACATAAATATTGCCAGTACCATCTACCGCAACCGCCGACGGATTGTTAAAACTTGCTGCGATACCCGTGGCGTTGAAATTTCCCTGGTTACCGCTACCGGCGAATGTGGTGACAACCCCCGCCGAATTAACCTTCCGAATCAGGTTATTACCGGCATCGGCAACATAAAAATTCCCTGCGCCGTCACTGGTTACACCAAGCGGAAAATGAAATGATGCTACAATGGGCCCGCCATCCAATTTGCCAAAATTCCCGGTTCCCGTAAAAGCTTCCGTGAGCGCAAAAAAGGTAGTGGGTACAGTTCCTCCTGCACTGGTATTGGGTGACAACTGCGGAATAGGTGTATTCGCCGGATAGACTTTCGGCGTTGGATAGCTTATTTTTGGTGCCTGGGCAAAAGCGGTATTAAAGCCATTTAATATGATCAGGGCAATAGTTGTAAGAAATACCTTAATGGGGTACTTAACGACCATAAAATGGATATAAGTTTATAAACCGGGTTTTAAAAATACGAAATATAATTTTATTAGGTTGCCTGTTTGGGGCTTAGAGCGTATGGTTGTGTAATGGGCATGTGTCGCAGGCTATCCTGAAAAAGATAAAATACCATTACCGGTTTATGGACTGGGGCTATCGTCCTATCTTACTCATATGGAGCCACATGATAAACATAATGGTCACAAACACAATACCGGCAGTAATTAAAATTATTGTTCGCCAAGGTGGTGTATTTGTTTTTAAAGGCACGGAATTATAATTTGAGCGATGTTTTATGGCAATTAAGCTTCAGATTTTTTGCCTAATATATTAACAAAAGGCTGTAATGAGGATGTGTTTTTATACCCGGATCGGTAAATTTTTTGATATAAATATAAAGGGTATTCATTTCTTCGTGTTACAGCAAATCAAACAATTTATTTAATAGATGGTTATGTACTTATAACTAATAAAATCTATTATGAAGAAGCAAATAATAAGGCTGATAGCTTTGCTGATATTTGCATCAGTAACTATCTCGGGCTGCTCGATCGAATACCGCCAGGGCCACAGGCACCATGCGGAAGAACACCATAATCACGATGACCATGATCACGATAATCGTGACCATTAATCAAATAACGGTTTATTAAAGAAAAGTCCCGCCAAAAGCGGGACTTTCTATTTTTGTAATCATTAGTTTTTGTACCGGCGGTATACATGTTTACCATCCGCTTTGTTGGATAATATTAGTGTGTCATTGCCTTTTAGCTGCGACTTGAATGTATCGGTGAAACCTTGGTAATGAATCAAAATGGAATCTCCGCTGGTTTCATAAGGATAGGATGCCGCATGGTCGGGATAATAAACGCTGTCCTGGTTTATTTCGAATGCCGGGTTGTCGTCATTTTCCTTAATCCAAATGCCGGTCAATCCCGTTGCTGGTTTACCTGTAGCGGAAGTACTTTTTGTTGTGGTTGAGTCAGCAGTAGTATCAGGTGATTTGTTGAATTTGCATGCAATAAACAGTGCCCCAAAGCTTAACAGGAGAATTCTTTTTGTCATACCCAAAAATACGATTTTGATACTACTCTTTATTTTTCGTCACCAGTACCCAATCTACCAATACTTTTGCTTTTCCAGCCTTTATTTTATTGACCGTGGCCTGCGAAATACCGTTGTAAGGTTTTTCGATTTTGTTTACTGCGTTCGGATACCCACCGCCTAATGCAAAGTTTAGGATGATGAATTTAGCATTGTCAAAGGCCCAGCGACCATACTTCTCTACCATGGCACGGGTTACCTTGTAAGTAACTACGCCATCAGTTTTAAAGGTCATCGAGTTGGGCGCCCAGTCGACAGAATAAATATGCCATTGGTCCAAAATTTGTTTATTGGGTAAAAAGTAGCGGTAAGCTAACGGCGTATCGCCAAAATAATTAGGGCCGTGCATGGCGTTGCTTATCCAGCTCGAGTCGCCGACTGTTTCCATCATATCAATTTCGCCGGAATCGGGCCAACGGCCTTCGCCCAGGGCCCAAAAGGCCGGCCACATACCTGCGCCCGATGCTATTTTCATGCGGCATGCGGCAGTACCGTAGGTAAATTCCATTTTCTTTTGGGTGTTTATCCTTGCTGAAAGAAAATCATATTTATTCCCTTCCTTACTGGTGTACCCCGGGTGGTAAATTGCTTTGATGACCAATGCGCCATTTTTCGCACCTTCGGCAGCTGCGCCATGTACGAAATATAAGACCGATGATGAATCGACATACGCTTGTTGCTCGTTATTATTGGTATGGCCGGTTATCTCTACGTTCCATTTGCTGCGGTTGAGCGTGGGGCCATTGAAATCATCAAAAAATACCGTGTCGGCTTTAGATTTTTGCTGCGCTATACAAAATGGAGCGATAAAAAACGTGCCGGTAATAAATAAGAAAAACCTCTTCATAATAGCCTATTTCAATGTGTAATTATAAGTAATCGTAATGCTGGCAGTGCCGGTGCTTACAATTGCCTTTAAAGGGAAGCCATCGGCATTGTAAGTATAGGCATAAATACTGCCATCCCTAACCTGTATATTATTTATATGTGTGCTGGGGTCGGTAAACGCAACATACATAAAAAAATAATTATTTGATCCCGTTTGCGAAAAAGGGTTTTTGTGATTATCGTAAGCATAACTGATGTTATCGAAAAGGTTGTTTGACCCGTCGGCCCCGAATGCATCCGAAGTTGCTATGTTCCCTTTGCTGTCATAAGTAAACTCCTGCCTCCCGGAATGGGCGGTTTGTATCGTGGTTAGTTGTTTTTGGGCATTGAAAGCGAAAACCGCAGTATCTGATAATGACGTAGTGGCATTATGAAAGTAATAGCCCGTAGCCTGGGGGGTATAGTAAAAGTCGAACTCAATAATCAATGCGCCGCTGTTGCTAAGCTTTTTGGCCACATTTACGCGCCCGGCGTCGTCATAGCTAATCGTATAGTTTGTTTGATTTGGATGTGAGCCGTCACTGATAGCAACTATACGATTGTTGCTATCGTAAGTGTACCTGGTAGTGTCCACCGGATGTCTTTCGGCACGGTCATCTACTATCTTTTGCGTTAACAGGTACACGTTGGCTTGTTTATCTTTTTTACAGCCCATCGCCAGGCATAACATCAAACCAAGACCACAAATCACGAATTTTCTCATAGTTGAATTTTGCACGTTCCTCCAGGGGCGGGGAATAAAAGCGAAAAGGTAATAATTTTCACCATGTGAACGCGTATTTTACATTTTAATTACGTGTGCTTTTATAAATTGCAACACGGTAAGGAAATTATTTATGCACGGAGGTGGACTTTTTAAAATATTTCTTGTTATTGCAGCCATCTCGCTACTGCTTGACTGGTATGTTTATAACGGATTAAAAACTTTTACCAAAGTTTGGCGCTCGCAACGCCGAAGGAAGTACGCGCTGCGTGGCTACCTGGTTGCTTCGGTTGGTGTAACCGCTTTATTTTTGCTGGGTTTGAGTAGTTTCAGAACGCCGAAGGGGATGACGCCATACCACGAATGGGTGCTTAGTTTTTTTCTTGTCTTTTTTATTACTAAAATATTTTTTTCACTTGTCCTTTTGATTGGCGATTTAGGCCGTCTTTTTTATGGGGTTGGCGATAATATCGTTAACTATGGTAAGAAAGGCAATGCGCCGTTTTTCCCGGCAAGACGAAAATTTATCAGCGAAATAGCCATCCTGGTGGCCGCTGTGCCCTTTTCAGGGCTTTTGTATGGAATGTTCAAAGGGAAATATGATTACAGGCTGCACAGGGAGACATTTTACTTTGACGACCTGCCCGAAGCATTTGACGGGTTTACGATAACCCAGATATCGGATATCCATTCAGGCAGTTTTGATAACGCGGCTGCCGTGCAGCGGGGTATCGACTTAGCAAAAGCTCAAAAAAGCGACTTGTATGTATTTACCGGCGATTTGGTGAACAACGCAGCCTGGGAGATCGAACCTTATATCGAAATGTTTAAACAATTGAAATCTCCACATGGGCAATTTTCTATTTTAGGAAATCATGATTACGGCGATTATGTCGAGTGGAACAGCGAACAGGAGAAAGCGGCTAACCTGGAGAAACTGAAAGGTCAGCACAAAAAACTGGATTACCGTTTATTGCTGGACGAAAATCTGGAGATTGAAAGAAATGGTCAAAAAATAAGCCTCATAGGCGTACAAAATTGGGGCAGGGGATTTATACAGAAAGGGGATTTGGATAAAGCGCTGAAGGGTGTAGACAAGGACGCGTTTAAGATACTGCTCTCGCATGACCCAACTCATTGGGAAGAGAAAGTGCGTTATCATCCAACTAAAATTCATTTAACCCTGGCCGGACATACGCACGGCGCGCAATTCGGCGTAGAAACAGGTAAACTTAGATGGAGCCCGGTGCAATACCGTTACCTGGACTGGGCCGGCCCGATCGAACAAAATGGCAGGCATTTGTACGTAAACCGTGGCTTTGGCTTTCTGGCCTTCTCGGGAAGGTTGGGTATTTGGCCGGAGATAACAGTTATCACCTTGAAGAAAAAGGTGGGTTGATAAAAAATGGCGATGAATTAAACTAACCCACCGCCATGCTATATATTTAATGCAACACTAAACCGCTTGCTTTGGCTACCAGCTCTTCCATGCCGTAGGGTTTGAAAAGGATATCCTCGCACCCGAGTGCCGAAAAAATCTCGGCATCGCATAAATAATCGGAAGAAAGTATGGTTGGGATATGCCCGAACTGCCGGCGCCATTGGATTTGCCTGCAGATGTCTTCGCTGTTGTGGCCTGCCCTTGTATAATCGAGTATGAACAGGTCGGGGTTAAATTTTTTGGCTATTTCGATAAGGTTTTTACCATCAGAGGTGACCAGCACCGTAAATTGTTTGTAGTTGAATTCACCCTGGGTGAAACTCGGAGGCTCCCCGCCATCGTCGAGGATAAGAATACGCTTTGACATGATAATTGAGTGTGAGTGTTATTAGTTGTGTACCAGTTTTAATAAAATATGTATGTGTTGTTATTTTATTTATTGACTATAAAAAATGGGGAAGGTTTAATCGGCATTCACTTTTTATCGCTGATTTAGTGCACGTTAAGGCGATTATATGAAGTTAAGCAGGTTTAGAATAAAGAAAACTGAATAAGAAAATAAAGGGCTGTGCGATTCCTTCCTCGGGGAAGGGTAGGTAGGGGTTAATGAGCATGAAATGTTCGCGAAACCCCTACCTGCAGCGCACAACCAGCCGCACCCCTCCCCAAGGAGGGAATTTTAAATCAGATAAAAAAAGTGGAATTTATGCCCTTGCTGTTACCAGGTTGTTCACCTTACCTACCAGTTCATCCAGCCCAAAAGGTTTCGCAATAATATCATCGCAGCCCATGTGCTGAAAGTCGATATCCTTATGGAAGTAAGCAGATGAAAGAATTACCGGTAAATGCCCGAATTGCGGATGCCATTTGATCTGTCGGCAGACGTCTTCGCTCAGCCGGCCGCTTACTTTATAATCCAAAATAAACAGGTCAGGGCGGAATATTTTGGCGATCTCGATAATGTTATGGCTGTCTGACGTAACCAATACCTGGAAGTTTTCATAACTGAGGGTCTCTTCCACTATATCCAGCACATCCTGGTGGTCGTCTAATACTAAAATGCGATTCAACATGATAATTGTTGTTAAGTAATTTATACGGGGTTATTAAGCAAAAACTTTTTCCTATAAACACATTTTGAGCATCGAGGATGGTTATTAGCTATAAGACATCATAACGGACAAGGGGTTTAAAGTATTTCAATTTTGTCCGTAAAAATTTGTTAACGATAGTGGAATGATGGGAAAAATGCTTTACTGAAAAGTATATCTTTGGCCCTTACTAATGGCACTAAGACCCAATTTCAAAACATACTATACCGTAGCTATAATGATCGGCTTCGCCGTGGGCATTTATACCGAAGATAAGTATATCGGCATTTTACTGGCTGTTGCGCTTGTATTAGCCGTTGCGGGAATGAAACAACGCTACAACCAGGGACAGAACCAATAAAAAAGGGTTGCCTTACGGCAAACCCTTTTTGCTATTATAAAATGGGGATCTTAATTATTTAGCGCGGCGGATTGGGTGTTTGATACCATCACGCTTTGCAGTTTTAACATCAGCTTTCAAATCTCTCTTGTCAGCTTTTAAATCTTTTTGAGCGGCTTGTGCACCCGCAAGGTCGCCTTTTTTAATGTCTTTCTGTTCGGTTACCTTATCGGCTTTAATGTCCTTAAGGTCAGCTTTTACATCTTTCTCGTCAATTCTCTTAACCTCGGTTTTGGCTAATTTTACCGGATGGGCAACACCTTCAGATTTTAAGGTTTTGGCATCAGCTTTAATGTCTTGTTTGTCAGCTTTAGCAGCGGCTAAGTCAGCTTTTGCAGCCGCGATGTCGCCTTTATTGATGGCGGTTTTGGCTTCAGCTTTTTTGTTGTCATAAGCACGTACGTCTTTACGCAAGTCTTTCATCTGTGCTTTTACTTCAGTGGTTGGTGCTGCAGGTGTGGTAGATGCAGGGGCCGATGGGGTTGTGGTTTGAGCGAATGCAGCAACTGAGAATAATACAGCTACAGCTAACAGGCTCACTTTTTTAACACTTTTCATAAATTTCTAATTTTTTTCGGTTTAACGTTTTTATGTTTTGTCAGGTTATGACGGCCTGAACAATAAATGGTTTAATATTGTTAATAAAATATTTTTCTTCTCAACAAATTAAACTATCACAGCGTATTAGCGTCTATCGTGCGTACAATATATTGATTGATCTATATGAGAAAAGTTGTTTACCTACCCCTGGTTGTTCTGTTACTTTTTTGTTCCAAAGCTTTTTCACAAACAGCTGCCGTCGACACGATCGGCGATAATGTAAAAAGCGGAAAGAAGGCATCCATTAAATTTGGCGTTAATTACCTTAATAATTCGGTATACCTTGGCAGGGCCGATACAGTAAATACCCCCATCATAGAGCCTTCAATAAAATACACCTTTAAAAACGGTATTTATATTTCGGGTAACCTGGAATATATCCCAAACCGCCTTACAAATCGTTTGGATGCAGGTAGTGTTGCCGCAGGTTACGAATTTGAAATGACTGATGACCTGAGCGGCAGCACTTCGTTTACCAAAATGTTTTATAATGCAACCAGTACGCAAATAGGCTCATCTATAGGAAGTACCATCAATGCGAATTTGGATTATGACATCGCCGGAATTATCACACCGTCTCTAAGCATCGATTACAATATACTTAAACAGGGCTTTGGTAGTGATATATTGATTAACGCCGGGCTGGCGCATGATTTCGCCTGGGAAGGGATATTCGGTGATAAGGATATCCTGATCATTTCGCCAACGGCAACTTTAAATGCCGGTACGCAAAACTTTTACGATGCTTATTTTACCCTGAAAAAATATAAGCTGACCAAAGCCGGTAAGGCGAAAGAAGCAGCCGCTGAAAAACTGATCGTTAAACGGAAGGCGCAGTTGTCACAGTTTGAAATGCTTGATTACGAGTTTTCGGTACCAATTGAGTATAAGGCAGGCCCGGTAATTTTCAGTTTAACCCCAACATACGCGCTGGCTGAGAATAAATTGCCGCCACGTATAACAGCCGGGCTGGTAAATACTAGCGGCCTGTTTTTTGTCGAGGCTGGGGTATCGCTCAAGTTTTAACAAACAATAGTTAAATATTGTTAAAAGATGTTAAACCTAACCCCTTCGGTATAAATACCTTATAAAAAGCGTGGATATTTAGATAATGATAAAACCATTACGCTAAAAATCTATGCAATACAACAAACTCAACAACCTGCTTGGATGGCTTTGCTTTTTGATAGCATCCGTTACCTACATTTTAACACTTGAACCATCCGTAAGCTTTTGGGATTGCGGCGAGTTTATCTCTTGCGCGTATAAACTACAGGTTTCGCACCAGCCGGGCTACCCGCTTTTCGCCATGATATGCAAGGTGTTTTCCCTGCTTTCGATGGGTAATACCGCCAAAGTAGCTTATTTTACCAATATGGGTTGTGCCCTGGCCTGTGGGGCAACGGTGATGTTCCTGTTTTGGACCGTTACGCTTATCGCCCGCAAAATGATGCTGAGAAACCATGCTGAAATAGACGGCCAGAAACAGGTTTTGATACTGGGCGCAGGGATGGTAGGGGCATTGGCATTCGCGTTTAGTGATACTTTTTGGTTTTCGGCAGTGGAGACTATTGTATTTGCTATGTCGGCCCTTTGTACTGCACTGGTTTTTTGGGCGATACTCAAATGGGATGCGCATGCTGATGAGGTGGGCGCCGACAAATGGCTGGTCTTTATTGCCTATGTCGTCGGTTTATCTATCGGTATCCACCTGCTTAATTTATTGACTATCCCCGCCATCGTATTTGTTTATTATTTCCGCAGGAATAAGAATATCAATCTTAAAAATAGTACGATCGCATTTATAATCAGCATATTCCTTTTAGCTTTTGTTCAATTTGGCGTAAGGGGCTATACGGTAATGCTGGCAGCCTACTTCGACCTGTTCTTTGTAAACACCTTGGGCCTGGGATTTGGGAGCGGGGCGTTGGTATTTTTTCTGCTGCTTTTAGGGGTATTAGCTGGGGGAATTACTTACAGCATCCGCAAGGGTAAACCCGCTCTCAACCTGGCCTTTTTATGTGTGGCGTTTATCTATTTTGGCTATGGCTCATTTGCCTATGTGCCAATTCGTGCGACAGCGAATACCAACCTCAATAACTCGCACCCCGACAATGCTTTTACTTTGTATGGCTACCTGAACCGTGTTCAATACCCTGCGGCCCCTTTGCTGAGCGGTCCGTATTATGATGCACAGGTTACCGAACAAACGCAGGGCAGCCCGCTTTACCAGAAAGAAAATGGTAAATATGTGCAAGCCGGTCATGTGCTGAACGATAGTTATGACCATACCACCTTTTTGCCCCGTATATACAGCCAGCAGCCGAGTGACCCGCAGTTTTATCGCCAATGGTTAAACTTGTCCGAAACGGATGTGCCGACTTTCGGCGATAACCTGAAATACTTATTTAGCTGGCAGATATACCAGATGTATGCCCGCTACTTTATGTGGAACTTTGCCGGCCGTTACAATGACCAGGACGGACAGCAGCAAATGGGCGGCTATCATGGCTATGTGGATGGCGACTGGACAACCGGGATATTCGACCATGCCAAACACTTGCCGCAGGCTGTGTTTCATGATAAAAGCTATACGCCTTTGTATGCGTTGCCGTTAATTTTAGGACTCATCGGCTTGGTTTATCATTATAAAAACAGCAAAAAGGACACGCTTATTATCGCCATGCTTTGGTTCTTTACCGGCCTTGCCATTGTATTTTATGTGAATCAACCCTTGCAACCGCGCGAGCGCGATTATTCATATGTCGGCTCCTTTTATGCTTTTGCGATTTGGATAGGGTTGGGCGTCATCGGCATTGCCGATTTTATGATGAAGAAAGTAAACGTGCGTGTAGCCAGCTTTGCTACGATTGGTCTTTGTTTACTGATCGCACCCATATTGATGGCTAAGCAGGAGTGGGGCGCGCATGACCGTTCGACCAAAATGACGCCGCATGATATGGCTTATAATTACCTCATGTCGTGCCCTAAGAATGCTATTCTGTTTACAGGGGCTGATAATGATACCTATTCGTTATGGTACGACCAGGAAGTGGAAGGCATACGACCAGACGTTCGTATTTGTATCATCACACTTTTTAGCGGTGATTGGTACATCCGCCAGATGACGGGCAAAATGAACCAGTCGGACCCGCTGCCAATCACTATGACGTATGATAAGTACCGGTCTGGCACGCGGGATTACGTTCCGTTTGTGGATAAGAAGGTACCCGATTCTATCGAGCTGAAGGATGTTTTTGATTTTGTTACTTCAGATAATAATGAGGCGAAAGTGGAAATGCAGGATGGCGAAATGATGAATTACCTGCCTACCAAAAGCTTTAAGATGACCATCAACCCGGATGAGATCGTGAAAAACGGGGTGGTGACGCCTGAACAGAAAAGCAGGATAGCCGACAAAATGGAATGGAAGTTCCCGGGGAATTTTTTAGGTAAGGATAATATTGCTATGATGGATATTTTGGTCCATAATAAATGGAAGAGGCCGATATGTTTTACCGCAACGATGGGCAACACTGACCTGAATGGCCTGCAAAACTACCTGTACAAGGAAGGTTTTGTATACCACCTGATACCGTTTAAAACAGCAGGTGTAAATCAGCAGCAGCCAAAAATAAACCCTTTGGTGATGTATGATAACGTGGTAAACAGGTTTAAATACGGCAACTTTAAACATGCCAAATACCTCGATCAGCAATCAACCAACCTGTTTTACCCTTTCATAACAGCCACTTACCTGGAACTTACCCAAAGCCTGATGAACGAGGGCCGCAATGATCTTGCGCTGAACGCCCTGCACAAGTACGATAAGGAAATGCCTGATATTTTTCCATATGCCGGCATCACGCAAAGTAAATACTGGATCATCGATACCGCTTACCACCTGCATGATAAGGCCACGGCAAATAAGTACATAGCCAGTACCGATAGCTATATTACAGACCAACTGGACTACAGCTACAACCTGCTGCAAAGCAGTCCGGCGGATGTAAACGCGCAAAATGTACAATTAGAGGTATCCGTTTTAAACGGCATAGCAGGTTTAACGAAACAGAACGGCGAACCTGAGCTGTCCCAAAAGCTACAGGCGCAGGTGGATGATTACAGTAAAAAGTTTGCGGCTATAATGCAGAGATAGTAAGACAATACAGCCAAATTTATTTAAACAGCCTCGTTACTGTAATTAGTAATGGGGCTATTTGTTTTGTAATTACTTTTCGGCTAACTTTAATATGTAATCCTTGTCATAATGGGAATTAAATATCTGCTTGTAATTGTTATTGTCTCTTTAATTGCAAGCTGTCGCTCGTCAACACATAACACTGTAATTAATCAAACACATTCGCAAAATATCTCGAAACTTAAAGTGATTATAGTACGGGCGGTTAATGAAGGGACCAATGATTCCGTAGGTAATACAATAAATGGTATTGGTGTTAACGTCTTAGTCGTAAACACTTCTGAAGATACGGTCAAACTTGCTTATTCCGACTGCTTGGCCTCAACTTTTTTTACAACTAATAATAGCAATCTTATTCTTACAGATTTGAATTTTTATTGTAAATCCAGAAATGTTGAAATGACTATCCTTAAGCCGCATCAATACCTATGGGCAAAATTTTTCTTTACCTATAGAAAAGCTCCAAATAAAGTAACAGAATTCAAAATAGGCTTTCGCATGTTAAGCTGGGACAATTATAATAAGGAGACATCACAAGATATTGTTGGGAACAAACATGCTGACTTCTTATGGTCTGATAATGAAATTTTCAATCCTAATGGTAATCAGTCATCTAATACAAAGCCAACCCGGGATTACAAAAAACTCGCTGAGATATTATTTCCGCCTTTGAATTCACTTCAACAAAAAAGGCAAATTCTAAGCATTGATAAAGATCATATAGTTAGGCGCGAGACCCAAATTTGCTCAGGCAAAGATGAAATATCTTTTGTGGTTCCTCTGAAATTGTCCAATAATTCGAACGATACATTGGAATACACAAATATGAGCTGCGATTGGCCGATAATTTTCATCACCAACAACCATTTAATTAACATCCCGTCAGAATGTACTTGTCTTTCAAACTTTCCGATTAATTATCGAATAGCGCCGCATAAGGATATTACATTTAATATTCCAGTAGATTTTGATGCGGCCGTTAAGCCCGGCACTCATTTCAGACTAGGAATTGTCTTATTAGATTTTAAAAATATGGTTCATGATATGGACTTGGACTTTCTCGAATACCTAAGCGTTTTAACACGTGATCCAAAATATACCATTTGGTCTGATGAGATCGAAGTGCCATTAAGTAAGTAACGCCTTCCGCCAGCCACCTCCCGCCAACCCCTTGTATTTCCCTTATTTTTTATAATTTCGATGCACTTTGTTAAAAGATGTTAAGCAAAGGTTATATTGTTAAGAAAAATTTATAAAAAAGCGGATATTTGCCGCGCTACAAAACAATTACTAAACAGTCCATGCAATACAAAAAGATCAATAACCTGTTAGGCTGGGTTTGCTTCGCCATAGCCTCCATTACTTATATTCTTACTTTAGAGCCATCCGTAAGCTTCTGGGATTGCGGCGAGTTTATCTCCTGTGCCTTCCGTTTACAGGTAGCACACCAGCCGGGATACCCGCTTTTTGCTATGCTGGGCAAGTTTTTCTCCCTGTTTTCCATGGGCGATAAAACCAAAGTATCTTATTTTACCAATATGGGCTCGGCGCTGGCAAGTGGCGCTACTATTATGTTCCTGTTCTGGACCATCACCGCATTTGCCAAAAAGATGCTTTTAGCCAAAGGCGAAGAGGCTGATAATTCAAAATTGATTACCATCATGGGCGGCGGCCTCGTAGGCGCCTTGACCTTCACTTTTACCGATACCTTCTGGTTCTCGGCTGTTGAAACGATCGTATTTGCATTATCTATGCTATGTACGTCGGTTGTTTTTTGGGCGATACTGAAATGGGACGCGCATGCTGACGAGGATGGTGCTGATAAATGGATAGTATTTATTGCCTATGTGATTGGTTTATCTATCGGTATCCACTTGTTAAACTTGCTGACCATACCCGCTATTGTGCTGGTGTATTACTTCCGCAGGTATAAAAATGTAACTACCGGGAGCGCAATTGTAGCGTTTATTGTCGCCCTGCTTATCCTTGTATTTGTTCAATACGGCATACGCGGTTACACCGTAAAATTTGCCGCATATTTTGATTTATTCTTTGTTAATTCATTAGGCATGGGCTTCGGCACAGGGGCCGTAGCATTTTTCCTGATCCTCATAGGGTTAATTGTTTTAGGTATCTGGTGGAGTATCAAGAATAACAAACCTGCTCTTAACCTGGCATTCCTTTGCGTAGCCTTTATCTATTTTGGTTACAGTTCGTTTGCATATATCCCCATACGTGCGACCGCAGGTACCAACCTGGATAACTCGCACCCGGATAACGCATTCACATTATATGGCTATTTAAACCGTATCCAGTATGGCGAAACGCCGCTGCTTAGTGGGCCTTATTTTGATGCGAAGGCCACGGACCAGACCGAGGGTAGTATTATTTACCGAAAAGGGCAAACCAAATATGAGAATGCAGGCAGAAGGCTGAATACCATGTATGACCATACCACCTTTTTGCCGCGTATGTACAATACCGAAAACACTGACGGCTCCTACGGACAGGACGCTCAATTTTACCGTCAATGGTTGCACATGGGCGAATCGGATGCACCTAATTTCGTGGATAACATGAAATGGATGGGTAGCTGGCAAATGTGGCAAATGTATGGACGATATTTTATGTGGAATTTTGTTGGACGTACTAACCAGCTTGATGGCCAGCAACAAATGGGCGGTTTTCATGGTTACGTAGACGGTGATTGGACCTCGGGCATTTTTGATGGCGCCAGGCATTTGCCAGGCACGCTTATTCATAAGGATCCAAAAACTCCCATATACGCAAGTAATGCTTACACACCATTATATGCTTTGCCGCTAATATTAGGAATAATAGGACTGATATATCATTTTGAAAGAAAGCAACGTGACGCCCTTATCGTAGCGTTATTATGGTTCTTTACCGGCCTCGCTATTGTCATATATGTAAACCAGCCAAGCGTACAACCCCGCGAACGGGATTACTCTTATGTCGGATCCTTTTATGCATTTGCTATTTGGATAGGCATAGGTACGATGGCTTTGGGTGAATTGTTCAAAAAATGGACCACGCCCAAAAATGCAGCAATGGGCGCTACTGCCTCATGCCTGCTGCTTCCGCTGTTGGTAGCCAGTAAAGAGTGGGGTGCGCATGACAGGTCGACCAAAATGACCCCGCACGATATGGCTTATAACTATTTGATATCGTGCCCGCCAAATGCTATCCTGTTTACTTATGGGGATAATGACACCTACTCGTTATGGTACGACCAGGAAGTTGAGGGCATCAGGCCGGATGTGCGTATCGTAAATCTGAGCTTGTTTAGTGGTGACTGGTATATCCACCAGATGCAGAAGAAAATGAACGAATCTGAACCTCTGCCAATCATGATGCCTTACGAGAAATACAAGGAAGGTGTGCGTGATGCAATTCAATTTTATGATAAAAAGCTTACAGGTTATTCGGATGTGAAGGAGGTTTATGATTTCCTTTTGAATGATGATACCGCTTCAAATGCAAAAGTTCAATTGCAAAGTGGGGAATATGTGAATTACCTGCCGACCAAGAACTTTAAGATAAATGTTAACCCGGATGAGGTAATTAAAAATGGTGTGATACCTGCATCGCAACGGTCGTTGCTTGCAGATACCATGAAATGGAAATATCCATCAAACTTTGTTACCAAGGACAACCTGGCCTTTATCGATATACTGGCGCATAACAACTGGAAACGCCCCATATGCTTTACCATTACTGTTGGGCAGGAAAATATGCTTGGCCTGCAGCAATACTTATACAAAGAGGGCTTTACCTATCACCTGATACCGTTTAAAGTTGATACCGCAAACAGGGATCAATTGGGTAAGACCAATAATATGGTGATGTATGATAACATCATGAATAAGTTTAAATGGGGGAATTATAAGACAGCTAAATATCTTGACCCGGAATCGACGACCATGTTTTACCCGGTAATATTGTCGACGGTAATAGATCTTACACAAAATCTCTCGCTCCAAGGTGACAAAGCCAAGGCCTTGAATGTATTACACAAGTACGACCAGGAAATGCCGGATATATATCCATTTGTTGATGTGGCCCGCAGCAAATATTATTTAGTTGCTAATGCGTATCACCTGGGTGATATTGGTTATGCAAACCGTTATGTTAATAGCATAGAAGCATACCTTGTGGACCAGTTGGACTATAACTATAGTCAATTGCAAAATAGCCCGGATAATATAGACACCCGTACGGTGCAACTTGGCTTGAGTTTATTGAACGGACTAAATCAACTGGCCAAAGAAAATCACCAAACGGCAATATCAAACAAATTGCAAGCCCAGATCAAAGATTACGAGGGCAAATTTAAATCGATAATGGGGGGCACCGGACAATAGCAAGCTTCTGCTTTTACACAAAACCCCTCTGCGTTTCGATGCAGAGGGGTTTTGTTTTTACAAGTATTGGTTTCAGGAAAACCTGTTTATGAGTATCAAGGCAATCGCAACCAACGCCGGCGCGGCCTGGATATAAAAAATCTTCCTGGTTACCGTGATGGATCCATATAATCCGGCTACGGTAACACATGTCAAAAAGAACAAGGAAATGTTGTTTTGCCAGTAGTAATTGTCGATAGTGAATGTCCACAATAAACCAGCCGCTAAAAAGCCGTTGTACAGACCCTGGTTGGCTGCCAATGTTTTGCTTTGTTCTAATTCTTCCGCAGGTTTATTGAAAGCTTTTGGCCCGCGTGTGGTCCACGCAAACATTTCGAGCCACATAATATAGCAATGTATAAAAGCTATAAGTCCGATGAGCAGCCTTGTGATAAGTTCCATAGGATGATAATTTAAGCTAATGCCTTACTTCTCATTATAAGGCTTCTCGGCCCTTTTGGGGTCGTAATGCAGGTTGGGCGTCAGCCAGTATAATAAAATGACCCTGGAGTACCTGTAATTGAAGGGTGAAAGAACCAGGGTGACACCAAGTAATATGCCGATATACAGCCATGGTGACTCGGAGCCGGTTAGGAAATAAGTACCTACGGCCAGGGTTATCATTTCGGCTACGATCATCCCGTAACTTACAAACATGGCTACGTAAAAATACCCCGGCTCGATTTCGAACTGGAAATTGCAGTAAGGGCAATTGGCGTATGATTTCTGACCCAAAAAACCGAATGGCGTATTTTGAAACATATCGCCCTTGCGGCACTTGGGGCATTTGGCATGCACTGCAGCTTTAAGTTCGGATATGGGTTTTACTGGAGCATTAGTTTCTTCTGGTGGCATAAGATCGAATTTTGGAAAGGTATTTTTGATCGTACAAAATTGAAATATTTCTGTTAATCAGCAGGAGTAATTAAAAAAATAATCCCCTGCCGGGAGGCAGGGGATATTAGTGGCCCGTCTTACTCGCTAATTCGGACCAAACCTAAACCTTATCGTTGCAAATTTGTGAATTTATTATGAACAATCGATGAAATTTTTGAAAAAAAGTAAGTGTAATTAATTCCCATCTTTGCAAAAATGATATAAATATTGATGAAGAAACCCGATAGCCTCATTTTTGACATGGATGGCACCCTCTGGGATGCCGTAGACACTTATACAGATTCGTGGAATATTGTTTTTAAGGAACTGAATATTGACAAAACCATACCGCGTGATGAACTTGCAAAAATGGTGGGATGGGAAGGCAAAAAAGTATTGGAAGCAATTATGCCTGATTACGACGAGGAAACACGCCAGGCTATTTACGCAAGGGTAAATGAAATCCGCCGGGAGATTTTGCCAAAAAATGGCGGTATCTTATACGAAGGCGTGAAGGAAGGCCTGGAGCAATTGGCGGGTAAATACGAGCTTTTTATTGTAAGCAATTGTGCAAAGGGAGTTATTCGGTTGTTTATGGACTGGGCCGGAATAAATGGACACATCATTGATGAGATAGCCTACGGCATAAATTACATGCCCAAAAACTATAATATTAAGTTACTTATTGATAAACATAACCTGCAAACGCCAGTATATGTTGGCGATACAGACGGGGATGCAGAACAAAGCAGGCTGGCGGGTATTCCGTTTGTATTTGTAAGCTATGGCTTTGGCGAAACCGATAACCACGACCTGCGCTTTGATAGTTTTACCGATTTTGTAAAATATTTTATGAACCTGGCCTGATTCAGACAGCGAGCGGCACGCTAAAATAAAAAGAAGAACCTTTCCCAACGGTGCTTTTTACCCAGATATTGCCTTTATGACGCTGTATGATCTCGCTTGAAAGGTACAGCCCGATACCAAAGCCCGAAATGTGCTTTTTGTCATCATCATCCACCCGGTAAAAACGCTGAAATATCTTCTCCTGGTCCTTTGGCTTAATGCCGATGCCCTCGTCTGTTACGGATATGTGAACGCGATCGCCATCCGCAACTTCGGCTTTGAGGGTAACGGAGCTTCCTTTGGGCGAATATTTGATGGCATTACTAATAAAATTGCTGATTACTTGTGCAATTTTCTCCCGGTCGGCATTAACGTTAATAACACCCTTTGGTTCAAAACGCAAGGCATGCGTACTGGTTATTACCCGGCTGTCAGTAATGCTTTCCTCTATCAGCTTATTGATGTCAAAAACAGTGCGTTTCAACTGCAGCTTTCCCGGCTCTAATTTGGAAAGGTCCAGGAAACTATGGATCAGGCCGGTCATTTTATTTATCTGGTTCCCTGCTTTTAATAGGGCTGTCTTTATAAATGGGTCCTTGGCACCCGCTAACTTGGCTTCAAGCAATTGAACATAGGCCTTAAGCGATGTCAGCGGTGTTTTTAACTCGTGGCTTGCCATGGCAATAAAATCATTTTTCCTTACCTCATCCCGTTTATTTTCGGTTATATCAACTATGGTGCCCAGCATCCGGTAAGGTTCTTTTTTTTCATTGAATAGCACTACGCCTTTAACCCGTATCCAATGCAGCGATTCATCGGGCCAGTAGATGCGTGCCTCGTAAGCATAATGACCTGTTGCTAACGCTTCGCCATAAGATTTGATGACAATATTTTGCATATCATCCGGGTTAACCTGGTTACGGACCGAACTAAGCGTGATATTTGCGTCTGGCGGATGTCCAAATATCGCGACCAATTGTGGCGAATAGCTGAAATTGATCTGCGGGATACTAAGGTCCCAAAAAGCAAGGCCAGTAGCTTCTGCCGCCAATAGTAGCCGGTTCTCGCTTTCAACAGCAGCTTCCTTTGCTTTTACTTCGCCTGATATATCTACAACGGTATTCAGGATATAAGCCACTTTTCCATCGGGCCCCGGTATCGGGATATTACTGCATGACCAGTAATGCTCTTGAGGCAGATGCGTTAAAGGGTTTAATGCATCATAACGGTAAACAGGCACATCCACTTTTTTGCCGGTTTTAATCACTTTGGTAAAAACATTCCGCGCAGTCGTTTCATCATCCGGTCTGTCCTTAGTGTCGGGAAATACTTCAAAAAAACCTTTGCCTAATACGTCTTCCCGCTTTACTGAGGTTACCTGAAGATAAGAGTCACTGGCGGCGGCTATTGTGAAGCGTGGTAGATCAGCTTTCACCAGTATTGAGCCAGGTGATTTCTCGAATAAGACCCGGAACAGGCCTTCAGTCAGAATATCCGCGGTAGAATCGGTCATTTATTGATGATAAATCGCGTTTAAGTTAAAGTTTTTAGATGAAAAGGAAAAGCTTGCCTTGCTTATACAACTCAGCGCCGGATAAGTTTTATGTTCCTGATATTTTTTATGAATTATAAAAAATAATAAGCTGTTACGAATATTTTACACATCTACAAAAAACAACTTTCTCTACTTCGTGTTAGTGTGAAGAATAAATAATAATTGTGGTTTATAGGGACAGAAAATAATCCACCTATGAAAAATATTCAGCAATGAGTAAAGTAAAAGTAAAAAATAAACAAGCACTTATCCCCCATACCCTGCCCAAAGTCCCAACAGGTATAACAGGGTTAGATGAGATCACCGGCGGGGGCTTACCCCAGGGCAGGCCCACACTTTTATGTGGCGATGCCGGCTGCGGGAAAACACTGATGTCAATCGAGTTTATCGTCAAGGGCGCTATGTTATACAACGAGCCCGGCGTATTTATGGCGTTCGAGGAATCAAAGGAAGAACTGGCTATGAATGTGACATCACTTGGTTTCGATTTGCAGCAGTTGCAGAATGAGCATAAAATTAAAATAGACCATGTACGAATTGAACGAAGCGAAATAGAGGAAACTGGCGAGTATGATTTGGACGGGTTATTCATACGATTAGGTTATGCCATTGACAGCATAGGGGCAAAAAGGGTGGTGCTGGATACTATCGAAAACCTTTTTTCCGGTTTGTCAAATACTGCTATCCTGCGCTCCGAATTACGGAGGTTGTTTCATTGGCTGAAAGACAAAGGAGTGACCGCCATAATTACTGCCGAGAGAGGCGAAGGGCGCTTAACGCGCCAGGGCCTTGAGGAATATGTTTCGGATTGCGTTATCCTGCTCGATCATCGTGTGATAGACCAGGTATCGACCCGGCGCTTAAGAATCGTAAAATACAGGGGCTCGTTACACGGTACTAACGAATATCCGTTTCTTATTGATGAAGATGGCATTTCCGTGTTGCCCATTACTTCCCTCGATCTCGAAAAACAGGTAACATCAGAAAGAGTGTCATCCGGTATACAGGCGCTCGATAAGATGATGGGCGGCAAGGGTTTTTTTAAGGGTAGCAGCATCTTGGTGTCAGGCACGGCGGGGACAGGTAAAACCAGTATAGCCGCGTATTTTGCCAATGCAACCTGCAATGCGGGCAAAAGGTGTATTTACTTTGCATTTGAGGAATCGCCGCGACAAATAGTTCGTAATATGAAATCCATTGGAATGGACCTGCAAAAACACGTTGACAGCGGGATGTTGCGGTTCCATGCCTCGCGGCCGACTTTATATGGGCTCGAAATGCATTTGGTGGCTATATATAAAATGATAAGGAATTTTAAACCTGATGTGGTTATACTGGATCCTATCACAAACCTGGTTACAGTTGGCGCCATGAGCGACGTAAAAGCTATGCTGATAAGACTAATAGATTTTTTGCAAACCGAACAAATCACGGTGATGTTTACCGCACTCACGTTAAATACAGCAGTTAGTGAACAAACCGACGAAGGTGTTTCCTCATTAGTGGATACCTGGCTGCTAGTAAGAGATATTGAATCGAACGGCGAGCGCAACCGGGGTTTGTATGTCATCAAATCCCGCGGTATGAAACATTCAAACCAGGTACGGGAATTTATTATTAGTGACATTGGTATTGACTTGGTGGATGTTTACCTGGGACCCGAAGGTGTGCTTACGGGATCGGCCCGCGAGGAACAAGAAATTAAAGAGCGAACTGGCTCGGCGCTGCACGATTATGCTGTTGGCGCCAAAGACCGTGAAGTCAATCGCAGGCGCAAAGTGCTTGAGACGAAAATTGCAGGCTTACAAACAGAGTTCGAGTCGGTGGAGGAAGAATTAAATAAAATTTATTTACAGGAAGAATTGAAAAAGCAGGTATCTGAAAAAACACGGCAGGAAATATTAACGCTGCGACGCGGAGAAGCAGCCGATAGGACTAATAGGAAATAATCAATGACAAAAGAAAAAAAATGGGAGTTGAAGCTGTATGTGGCCGGAAAAACGGAAAAATCGGTAATGGCTTTAACTAACCTAAAAAAATACTGTGAAGAACATCTGAAGGGGCAATATAAAATTGAAGTTATTGACCTGATGGAGAAGCCACAGCTTGCCGAGGGCGACCAGATACTAGCTGTACCCACCCTTGTTAGAAAAGTACCCGAGCCAATCCGTAAAATTATAGGCGACCTGTCTGACCAGGAAAAAGTACTAGTCGGTTTAAATATTACCCCGGCATAAATATGATATAATGATGATAAAGGCCGGAAAAGAATTATCCCCGGAAGAAAACGGCGGACAGATGTATGTTTTGCGATTATATGTTGCCGGAACATCCCCGAATTCGGTGCGCGCCATCTCAAATCTTAAAAATATCTGTAATAATTACCTGAAGGATAACTACGACCTGGAAATCATAGATGTCTATCAGCAAATGGAAAATGCTGCGGACGAGCAGTTGATCGCGTTGCCATTATTAGTCAAAAAGTCTCCCGGGCAGGTAAGGCGGCTCATCGGTGACATGTCTGACGAAAAGAAAGTTCTGAAAGGGCTTGGCTTATCTATATAGGACAAAAAAATGGAATCTTCTAAAACATATGAACAGTTATGCCGGGACAACCAGGAGCTGCAATGGCAACTGGAGGAGGCGAATGAAACCATTAATGCTATTCGTAATGGTAAAATTGACGCGATTGTCGTAAATGGCGAAACTGGGCACCGGATTTACACTTTAAAAACTGCTGATCAGACCTTCCGCCTTTTTATCGAAAAAATGAACGAAGGTGCAATTACAATTAATAGGGAACGGGTAATTATTTACAGTAATACGCGATTTGCCTCAATGGTAGGCATGCCACTTCAAAAAGTTATTGGTTTATCGCTGGATGTATTTATACCCGAAGAAAGCATTGAGCAATATTCTGCGATGATCGCGTCGGCCTGGATAAATGATTGTAAGGACGAATTATATCTGCAGAATAAAAAAGGCAAAGAGATTTGCTGCCTGGTATCCTGCAATATGCTTGAGATGGAGGAGGGTATTTCGCTAAGCTTGATCATTACCGACTTGACCGCTCAAAAAGAAATACAGGAGCGCCTGGCTTCGCAGAATGTATTACTGGAACAGGCGCGTGAGCAGGCGACACAATTGAATAACCAACTGGAGATGACGGTTAAGGAACGTACGAAAGATCTTTCGATCAGCAGGGAGCATTTTAAAATGTTGTCTGATCATATCACCCAGATGACCTGGACCAATTTGCCAAATGGTGAGGTCAATTACTATAACCAGCGCTGGTTCCAATACACCGGGCTATCGATTGATGATGCCAGGGATTGGGGATGGCAAAGTGTAGTTCATCCGGACGACCTCGAAGAGACGATCGCGAAGTATAGGAAGGCGCTGCATAGCAGCGAAGTGTTTGAAATGGAGAACCGTTATCGAAGAAAGGACGGAATCTACCGGTGGCATTTGAATAGGGCTATGCCATTGCGAAATGATAGCGGCGAAATTATTTTTTGGGTTGGTACAGCCACAGATATTGATGATCAGAAAAGAGAACTTGAACGAAAAGATGAATTTATTGGGGTGGCCAGTCACGAATTGAAGACACCATTAACGAGTATGAAAGGATACCTCCAACTAATAACAGCAAATGCAAAGGACACCCTGTCGCCAACTGTAAAAAACTATCTCGAAAGGGCAAACAATTCTATTCATAAGCTCCAGCACCTTGTGGATGATCTTCTCGATGTCAGTAAAATAAATGCGGGCCGGTTAAACTATGCCCTTGATCCAGTTGATTTATCAGTTATAGTTAATGCAAGTGTTGAAAATGCAGCCCACATGTATAAATCATTTGAATTTAAAACTGATAATAACCTGAAGCTTATGGTAAACGGAAACTCCGAACGATTGGAGCAGGTGATCATGAATCTTTTGAGCAACGCGGTAAAATATTCGACAGATGATAAACGGGTTTTAATTGAAACATCCAGGTTTGAAAATTATGCCAGGGTTTCAGTCACTGATTTTGGTATTGGCTTACGCAAAGAACAGCAAAAACGCATTTTCGATCGTTTTTACAGAGTAGATGACGATAAAAAATATCTGATCAGCGGCCTGGGCATGGGGCTTTATATTTCTTCGCAAATAATCAACTACCACAAAGGAACAATAGGGGTGAATAGCGAAATGGGAATGGGTTCGACATTTTATTTTATATTGCCGTTGGCGGATGGTTAATCATCTTTGCATCTCAATTCGCAATTCAATAAATCGGTTTCTTTTTAGTAAATATGTGCTATAAATTTTCATTCTATGGCACACAATTGGAAGAACACCGTCATGGTTGGTATCACCAGCTTAACACTTTGCTCATCATCATTCGCTCAAACCTATAAACCGCCTGTTTTTACTGACCCGGACAGGCTGAAGAAAATTGAAGCAACCTATGCCGTTATCGATAAGATATATAAGGAATATGCTGAACAAAACCATTTTCCGGGTCTGGTTTACGGCATCGTGGTGGATGGTAAGCTGGTACACGCCGGCGGTATAGGGTACACCGATTTGACTAGTAAAACAGTGGTTAATTCCCAATCCGCTTTCCGTATTGCATCGATGAGTAAAAGCTTTACAGCAATGGCGATCTTAAAACTTCGTGATGAGGGTAGGTTGAAACTTGACGACCCTGTCTATCTGTATATCCCTGAAGCACGGTATATGAAGCGTTTGACCAAAGACGCCCCACCACTCACAATTCGCAATTTGCTGACCCATACAGCCGGGTTTCCCGAGGATAATCCCTGGGGCGACCGTCAATTAGCAAATACCGACCAGCAATTGATCGATCTGTATAAAAAAGGCATATCCTTTTCAAACGATCCTGGCTTGGGGTACGAATACAGCAACCTTGGGTTTGCAACGCTGGGTTATATCATCAAAAAAGTAACCGGGCAATCGTACCAGCAGTATATTACGCAAAACATCCTGAAGCCTTTGGGAATGACGCACACCTATTATGAATATACCAAAGTACCAAAACAACAACTTGCTTATGGCTATAGGTGGCTGGATGGCCAATGGGTTAAACAGCCCATGCTGCATGATGGTTCATACGGCGCTATGGGTGGGATGATAACCACGATTGAGGATTTCAGTAAATATGTTGCGCTGCATTTGTCGGCCTGGCCGCCGCGCGATGATGCAGAAACGGGGCCGGTTAAGAGAAGTTCTATCCGCGAAATGCAATATCCATGGGATATTTCAGGATTCAACACAAATTTCAGGATGGCGACAGGCAGGTATGCGCCTTTTGTATCGGCATATTGTTACGGGCTCCGGTACCGAAAATATGCAGACGGCACAATAGGCATCGGCCATACCGGGGGATTGCCCGGATTTGGCAGCGAATGGACCATATATCCTGAATATGGCATTGGCGTGATTTCATTTGCCAATTTAACCTATGCCAATACAGGTTCGGTAAATGTACAGGTTGCAGATACCTTGTTGCGGTTGTCGGGTGTAAAGCCGAGGCAGCTTCCACCATCATATATCCTGACCAAAAGGAAAAATGAACTGCTAAAACTACTACCCGATTGGAACAACGCCAAGGCCAGCGGGATATTTGCCCAGAACTTTTTTATGGATTATTTCCCAGATAAATTAAAAGCTGAAGCGGCCGAAATATACGGTAAGGCTGGAAAAATTATTT
>JAYUEE010000049.1:0-93766 GCA_043739405.1 Mucilaginibacter sp.
AGCACCTACGGTACGACCACCTTCACGGATAGCGAAACGTAAGCCTTTTTCCATAGCGATAGCGTTGATCAGCTTTACAGTGATGGTAACGTTATCACCAGGCATAACCATTTCAACACCATCAGCCAGTGAAATTTCACCTGTAACGTCAGTTGTGCGGAAATAGAATTGCGGACGGTATTTGTTGAAGAATGGAGTATGACGGCCACCTTCAGCTTTTGATAATACGTAAACTTCTGCTTTGAAATCAGTATGCGGGGTTACTGAACCTGGTTTGCAAATAACCATACCACGACGGATATCAGTTTTTTCAATACCACGTAACAATAAACCTACGTTGTCACCAGCTTCACCACGGTCAAGGATCTTGCGGAACATCTCAACACCAGTTACGGTTGATTTAAGATTTTCAGCACCCATACCCAGGATGTCAACAGCTTCACCAGAGTTGATCACACCACGCTCGATACGACCCGTTGCAACAGTACCACGACCAGTAATCGAGAATACGTCTTCAACAGGCATCAGGAATGGAAGCTCAGTTAAACGCGGAGGAATTGGAATGTGTGCATCCACAGCATCCATTAACTCCATGATTTTTTCAACCCATTTTGGATCGCCATTCAGGCCACCAAGAGCTGAACCTTGAATAACAGGGATAGTATCACCAGGATATTCGTAGAACGATAATAATTCACGAATTTCCATTTCAACTAATTCCAATAATTCCGGATCGTCAACCATGTCAACTTTATTCATAAACACAACCAATGAAGGCACGCCAACCTGGCGGGCTAACAGGATGTGCTCACGAGTTTGAGGCATCGGACCATCAGTAGCAGCCACTACTATAATAGCACCGTCCATTTGAGCAGCACCAGTTACCATGTTCTTCACATAATCCGCGTGACCTGGACAGTCAACGTGTGCATAGTGACGGGTAGCAGTTGAATACTCAACGTGCGCTGTATTAATAGTAATACCACGCTCTTTTTCTTCAGGAGCCGAGTCGATTGAATCGAACGAACGAGCTTCTGAGAAACCTTTGTCAGCCAATACTTTGGTAATAGCTGCGGTAAGGGTTGTTTTACCGTGGTCAACGTGACCGATTGTACCGATGTTTAAGTGCGGCTTACTGCGGTCAAACTTTTCTTTTGCCATGATTTATAAAAATTTTTGTAGGTTAATTTTATATTTATTTGTCGTTTATTATACGCCGAGCCAACAATGGGATTTGAACCCATGACCTCTTCCTTACCAAGGAAGTGCTCTACCCCTGAGCTACGTCGGCTTATTCAGTTTGCAGCTTACACTACTTACTGTTTAACAGAGCGGAAGAAGAGGTTCGAACTCTCGACCTATAGCTTGGAAGGCTATCGCTCTACCAACTGAGCTACTTCCGCTTTTTTCAGTTCGCAGTTTACAGTTGCCAGTTTGCATTTTACTGCTTACTGAAAACTGGTAACTGCTAACTTCCCTTGTGGGGGGAGAAGGATTCGAACCTTCGTAGCCGAAGCAACGGATTTACAGTCCGTCCCATTTGACCGCTCTGGTATCCCCCCAAGTTTATTGCGGATTGCGAAATTTTGAATGCGGAAGTTTTTCATTCCGAATTTGACATTTCGCATTTCGCATTAAACAGAGCCTCCTATCGGGATCGAACCAATGACCTACTGATTACAAGTCAGTCGCTCTACCAGCTGAGCTAAGGAGGCGTGTTATATCTCCTAAATTTGCTTATTCCATGTCCATTTTACAGGATGTGTTAGCTTAGCTACAGAGATTTATCGCTTTTATTCTCGCAAATGGGTTTCAAAAATTCCTGAAAGCCACCCGCTTAAATAACAGGTTTAAATTTTTTATTTTAAAGAACCACCCTTTTGATGAAAATTAACAGGTTTACATACCTCTCCGAAAGGGATTGCAAATTTACACATTTTTAAGCCCGGACAAAATTATTTTTATAAAAAAAATCGGCGGGGTTTTTGCCCCGCCGATCTCTGCGATTTTTTATCGTTAATTTTATTAAAATTCTTCGTTTACTGCCAGTATAACGGCTTTTTTTGCGGCCTCGGCAACAACGGCTTTCTTCTGTTTATGTTTTTCAATTTGTTTACGCAGGCTCTCGACAGCCAGGTCGGTGGCCTCTTCAAACGTCTTGCACTGCTCTTTTGCGAATAATTGGACCCCGGGCAACGTCAATTTTATCTCCGTTACTTTATTGGCTTCGTCTTCTACCTTCTCGAGTTTTAAATAAACCTCGCCGCTTATCACCTTATCATAAAATTGGTCAAGCTTATCGGCCTTTTTTTGTATAAAATCTAATAATTTTTTGTCAGCGTCGAAACGGATAGACTGCACTCTGATTTTCATTTTTCCTCCTTTATTATGCCTTTGGATGGGCTTGTTTATATATAGACTTTAATCGCTCAACTGAATTATGCGTGTAAACCTGTGTAGCACTCAGGTTAGCATGGCCCAAAAGTTCCTTGATGGCATTCAGGTCGGCTCCCCGGTTTAAAAGGCTTGTTGCAAAGGTGTGACGCAGTACATGCGGACTTTTTTTGTCCTGGGTTGATATATGGGAAAGATATCTCTGCACTATCAAATAGATGAACTTCGGGTAAGCCTCGGTTCCCTTGTTTGTAACGATTAAAGTTAAGGAAATGTTATGAAAATTTTCACTTTTCTTTAAGTCATTATATTTCTGTAGCAACAATTTCAATTCATGATTGATGGGGATAATTCTTTCCTTGTTCCGCTTGCCCAAAACCTTGATGGTACCATCATAAAAATTGACATCCTGCTCTTTCAGGCCAACCAATTCGGCAAGGCGTATACCGGTGCCAAATAGCATCTCAACAATCAGTTTATCGCGTACACCTGCAAAATCATCGGTGAATATGTCCGGGTCATTCAGCATTGCGCTCAGCTTCTCATCTTCAACTACTATAGGCAGATGCTTAATTATTTTGGGCGATTGTATTTTCGATGCTGGATTATTGGTTATCACACCCTCGCGGAGCAGGAACTTAAAATATTTGCGTAGTGTAGCAATTTTGCGATTGACGGATCGCGCGGTTTTATCTTCCATCAAATGCACCATCCAACTGCGGATATGCTGATAAGTTATCCCTGTTGGATCAGTGACAGTTTGTTCGGGATGATCGAGGAATTTAAAAAATTGTTCGAGGTCTGACTGGTATGCGGAGACCGTATGCGGCGAGTACCTTTTTTCGTATTGAATATATTGTATAAACCGCTCTAAAAACATAAAAACTATTTGCACATACGGAGTAATGAATGTACAAATAGTTTTAATATATATTCAAAGAAAATGTCAATTCTTTTTTTGAAAAAGAATTAAACAGTGTCTAAGTTCAAAGTCTGTTTGTAGATGGCATGTTTCACCACGTGGCGACGGGTCACAGATTTCTTTTCAAATGCCTGGCGACTGCGAAGCTCTCTTAAAACTCCGGTCTTTTCAAATTTCTTCTTGAAGCGTTTCAATGCTTTGTCTAATGATTCGCCTTCTTTAACGTTGATAATGATCATATTCCCTCTATACCTCCTTTCAGGGACGGCAAAGATATGTAATTGGTTTTGAATATTAAAATGGATTGTTGAATAGGTTGATTGAGTTAAGTGGTTGATTAAGTCTCTGAGCCTTCCAACTCAATCCAACCCAATCAACCACTTAACTTAAACTCACAAATCCAGCACATTATCATCCGGGATACGATCAATCAGCTTCACATAAGGATCAATACCCACTTTTACCGGCTGCGCCCCTTTTACAATAACGCTTATGGTATGCTCACCTGCGGTTAGTTTATATCTTTTAAGATAAAGCGGTACGGTTTCCTTCCGTCCGTTCTTATCCTGGCTGTCGGCAGCAAACACACCTATGTCGATATAGTCATTCACTTTGGCGGCAGGTTTTTCGTTGCCGGCGCTGTCGGCGTACATTTTTTGTGTACTTACCTTCATGTCGATCCGATATTCATTCTTTTTGCCGGTTGGAGTCGACTTAGCTTCGATTACCTTATTCTCATAAAGCGTGATCTTGTTCCAGGTATCGTCCAGGTAATATCTCACACTGTCGGGCACGTGTTTGGCAATATGGCGGTATAGATCATTACTTCCCGGGAACGGCGGTTTTTCCCTTTCGGTATACTCATCCCTGAATTCGTGCAGTGCTTTGTTTAGGGTGTCGGTGCCAATCAGGTCCGCAAGTCCATATAATATAAGCGATCCTTTATTATACCATTCGTAAGCCCGGTTACAATTGATGAACACATTTTCCTTTTTCGCCTCGTTGGCCCTGCCGCGCAGGTAATCGTCCAGTTCCTGCTTCAAAAAGCGTTTCATGTTATCCTTACCGTACTTCCTCTCAGATAGCAAAAGCGCAGTGTACTCAGCCAGCGATTCGGATATCAGGTTTGAACCCCTGGTGCGGTTCGGGCTTACCTGGTGGCCCCACCATTGGTGCGCCAACTCGTGTGCAGTAACCCAATAGGCATAATCAAATTTATTGGGATCGCGAAAATCTGCTGACCAACCAAAGCCTTCAGCATAAGATACTGTATTAGGGAAGGATTGTGCAAAAGCCCGGTATTTAGGAAACTCCAGTAAGCGCATTTGCTTAAACTGGAAGGGCCCGTAAACTTTCGAATAATAGGTCAACCCATCCTTATAAGCGCCAACAAAGCGGGCAAGGTTGGTTGAATGCTCCTTTTGATAATAGACTTCAATACCTATGTTCTGACCATTATAAATTTTAACGGCATCATTTAGGGTAGTATACCTGGCCGAAAGCACATCAAAAAATAGGTCAACCGGCGCATCCTGTATATAATGGTAATAGTTGCGACCGTTCTGCACCCATTTTTTGTCGAGGTAACCGGGAGCAACCGCTATTTGATCAGCAGATGTACTTACCGTAATATCATAAGTAACCCTATCCGCATTAGGGTTAAACAACATAGTTTTTATCCCTTTAGCATCGGTTTGAGCCGGGTATTCATCCTTTTTTTCTTTCAGCTTGTACTTCTTTCGCTTTTCGTCGCTGAACAACTCGTTATCCGTATTATAGCCCAGCGTGGGTAGTCCACCATCGTAAAAAGTTCCATTATGTACAATGTTGGTTCCGCTGATATCATTAGTAAAGCCATTATATTCAACGGTGGAGTTAACAGTAAGCATTGCGGTATCACCAGGTTTCATTGGTGCAGGCAAGCTATATATGCGGTACTTAGCCGTATCATTCGCAGATCTGAACCAGTTATATTTTCCCCGGTGATAAATAAGCGGGTATGTTGCCGGCATAGCGTTTCCATTATATAGCACCGCGTAACTTGTGAGTCCATTACCATCCAAATGTATTACAGTTATGGGTTTATCCGTTTTGTTAACAAGCGTTATCAACCCTTTTACCACCACCCTTCGTTCGGCCGGGAAAATATCCGAGAATATTTGCAGCTTGGTAACTTTAGGCTGATCGATGTTTTCATATTTCTTTAGCTTTTGCTCATACTCAGCTTGCCGTTCTTCGGTTTCTCTGGCTGTAAGGTAATTATTTACGTAGCTTACATTATAATAGGTATAGACGCCTGTAGCAAGAAATCCTACGAGGAATATCGCGGCAGCTACACGTATGGGTCCGTGAAAACGCTGGCGTGCGATACCCCATCGCTCTTTAAAGGATGTTATAACCCCCCTGTCATAAAATACTGCGGCTATAACCATCAGAAGTCCGCCACACAACATCCAGTACAAATTGAACCAAAATACCCCCGTAACGGTGTGCCCAATGCCATCCATATCAGACCAAAGGTAATTTGGCGCATAGGAGTAAAATAGCAGGTTATAATTCATATCCCCTGTGGTACGCATCATAAACATCACTATCCATATCAATAGCGCCACAGCATGACCCGCAAATTTGTTGTTCACCATCACATGCACAAAAAACGAAAGGATGATCATCTGGATGAATTGCGGAAAAGTAATGGCGTACAGTTCTGTAAAATAAATATCGAACTTGAACAAGGTGTAGCCATGCAGCAATTGAACCGTCATACCCACCAAAAGCGGAATCGTGGTTAGTGTAAACGCAAGTAATGTGAGCCCTATAAACTTGGAGCCATAGAGGACCCAATCAGGCGTTGGCAGCGCGTCGTTAATTGTTGAAAACCGGGTGGATTTATCACGATGAATGGTTTCGCCCGTGTAAAAAACAATGATGATGAATATAAATATGGAATAATTATAGCTTTTATACTCCATCATATTTACCGTAAGGGGCAAATTGGATACGCCATAAGTTGGACTGCCAATCCAGCAATCCAACACCAGAAAAACTATCCCGCCAAGGAGTATAGCCTGGAAATAGATGTCCTTTATGATGTTCAGATATTCAATTTTTGATAGGTTCAGCATCACCCGACGGTAATAATTACCGGCAAAGCTCACCGTTGCAGTTGGAAGCTTTGACATATAGCCTCTTAATGCTACCGCAGTCGCCGTTACTTGATACTTATCGGCACGGCCGCTGAAGAACCGTTTGAAACTAAAGTTGAAATAAGTTCCCAGCAATATAATTAAACCAACTCCCGCCCATATCAGCCTATTGTACAACAGCATGCCCGTGATAGGTACTGTAAGCGTATTTTGCTCCGCGGGGGTGTAAAAGCGAACCGTAAGATCTATAGTATTGACGGCGAATGGATCGAGCAGCTTAACCAGTGTTTTATTGTCAATATCGCGGATTAAAAATCTTGCCAGCAGGTAAGCTATAAATAAAAGTACGCTACCCGAGTAGATGATCTTAATATTTCGGCTAATAGCAACCAATCCAAAAAAGATGGAAGAAGCCAAAAACAAGTTGGGTATACCAATAAAAATGAAAGGCTGCAAGTAATTCGCCAGGTGATTCGGTCCCATACGAGCGGACGGCACCGTCCCGAATATCGGTCCCGCAATACTACCAAACCATGCGCCAAACATCAGTGAAGAACAGATCAATACAACAAAAATGAATGAACCCAGGTAACGACCCCAGAAATAGCCATTTTCAGTAATTGGGTATGACAAGTAATAATTACCCGTGCGATAATCAATATCACGATAAAGCGGTACACCCATTACTGCCGAGCATATTAGCATCATACACATGCTGAAAATCGTTGTGATCTCCGCAATTACGACGGGTGCATTGTGGTAAACCTTTTCAGAAGCTGAGGTGGAACCTGTAAAGTAAAAGAGGGCGGTAACAAAGAAACCAACTGCGAAATAGATATAGGTCGCCGGCCGTTTTAAGCGGTATTTTATTTCAAAAGTGAATATCTGCCAAAACATAATAAATAAGATTAAGGTTCAAATTATAAAGTGACTACATCAACCTTTTCAGCTATTTTGCTGAAATAAACATCTTCCAGTATGGGCGCAGATGCGATAAAGCCGTTACCCGGATCTGTATCGCTATATATCCTGATATTCAGGTTACCGCTTTTGAGTTGGGTGGATATTAGCTTATAGTTTTCTTTATATTGAAGTACTTCTTCCTTCGGGATGGCTTTGGTATATATCTTCTTCTCTAAGTCTTTAACAGACTCATCCGGCTGGCCATTATACATCATTTCGCCCTGGCAAATAATGGCAAAATCTGAGCAGAGGGTGCGCACATCTTCCACAATATGGGTTGAGAGGATAACGATGGTATTCTCGCCTATCTGGCTTAGCAGGTTATAAAAACGGTTACGCTCAGCCGGGTCGAGGCCGGCGGTAGGTTCGTCAACAATGATCAATTTAGGATTTCCCATCAACGCCTGCGCTATTCCGAATCGCTGTTTCATTCCACCGGAGAATGTCCCTAGGTTTTTCTTTTTATCCTTAGCCAGGTTCACCTTTTCGAGTAAAGAGGCTACTACTTCCTTCCGTTCCGAACTTTTCCCAATCCCTTTTAATTGTGCGATGTGATCCAGCATTTGCTCGGCAGTGATCTTGGGATAAACGCCAAAATCCTGTGGCAGGTAACCCAATATTTGTCTTACTTCCGTCTTGTTTTTCAGTACATCAAGGCCATCCAAAAATATACTGCCCGCGTCTGCTTCCTGCAAGGTAGCTATGGTACGCATCAGCGACGATTTGCCTGCCCCGTTGGGGCCAAGCAGGCCAAACATGCCCTGGTTGATGGTAAGCGACACATTTTTTAATGCCTGTACGCCGTTGGGATAAGTCTTGGAAAGAGATTGGATTACTAACTGCATAAGTTTTGGGTTTGTGAACCAGCAAGTTACAGTTAATAATCACATTTCAAAATAGGAGGATTGTTAAAAATAGTTATTGGGCGATTGGGTCGATTACCCCCGCAACGCCTCCCTCGCAATAACGATCTTCTGTATCTCCGATGTCCCCTCGCCTATAGTACAAAGCTTGGCATCACGATAAAATTTTTCGACAGGGAAATCTTTGGTATAGCCATAGCCACCAAATATCTGCACAGCTTCGGTTGCAGTTCGTACGGCAACTTCCGAGGCGTAATATTTAGCCATTGCTGCCTGCTTGGTTACAGGTTTATGTTCGTTTTTAAGATAAGCAGCCTGCATCAGCAGCAATTCGGCAGCTTCTATTTCGGTGGCCATATCGGCTAACTTAAATGATATGCCCTGGAAATTCGATATGGGCTGACCAAACTGGTGACGTTCTTTCGAATAAGCTAAGGCCGCTTCATAAGCTCCTTTGGCAATGCCTAATGACAAAGCAGCAATGGAAATACGACCGCCATCCAAAACTTTCATCGCCTGTTTAAAGCCATCGCCTTCATTGCCCAATAAGTTCTCTTTAGGCACGCGGCAATTATCAAATATCATTTCGGTGGTTTCAGACGCGCGCATGCCCAGCTTGTTCTCTTTCTTACCCGCCATGAAGCCCTTGGTACCACGCTCCACAACCAATGCCGAAATACCTTTTGATTCGCCTTTCTCGCCTGTGCGTACCATTACCACAGCCAAATCACCCGATTTACCATGTGTTATCCAGTTCTTGGCGCCGTTCACAATATAATGGTCGCCGTCCAGCACAGCCGTAGTAGCCATTCGCATGGCATCCGAGCCAGTGTTGGCTTCGGTAAGCCCCCAGGCGCCCAGCCATTCACAAGTAGCTAGCTTGGGGAGCCACCTCATCTTCTGTTCTTCACTGCCAAAAGCCAGGATATGCCCGGTACATAACGAATTATGTGCGGCTAATGACAGGCCAATAGACCCGCAAACTTTGGCTATTTCCTGTATCACGGTCACATACTCAAAATAAGTGAATCCCGAACCTCCGTATTGTTCAGGAACCACCACGCTCATCATCCCCAGTTCGCCCAGTTGGCTAAACAATTCGCGTGGAAAATGCTGCGCCTCGTCCCATTCCATTACATGCGGTTTGATATGTTTCTCAGCAAAATCACGTGCCATTTGCTGCACCATTTGCTGGTTTTCGGAAGCCGAAAAATCGTATCCTGTAAAGGTCTCGGGTGAATTAGTCATATATATAATAGGTATAATTGAATCGCAAGATAATCAAAAACAATTACTATGCGTGCATAGTAATTTAAGGATGGCAGAAGAAATCTCTCCTATCAATCCTTGCTGATGAAATAAAAATCAGCATTATCAGTTAATCAACTAATCTACATTGATTTTACAAATTTCACACAATTGCTATTCGTAATACAATTACTTTAGCGCCAAATATCGCTGGATGGCCAAAACGTTACTTTTTCTTTCTTTCTTACTACTATCTCTCTCTTCTTTCGGCCAGAAAAAATACACCATAAGCGGTACTATTAAAGATGAATCAACCGGCGAACAATTAATAGGCGCCACCATAAGAATAAAAGAACTGCCGCAAAGCGGCACCGTTTCCAACAGCTATGGCTTTTATTCGATTTTTACGGCTGAAGGTGACTACACGCTGCTGTTTACCTATACCGGCTACCAGCCTATTGAACAAAAGGTCTCCCTGCATCAAAATCAAGCCATCAATATTGCGTTGACTGTAAATGGAGCCTTGAAAGAGGTTGTGATCAATGCGAACAAACCTAATAACGATAATATTGCCTCGCCGCAAATGGGCGTCGAGAAGCTAAATATGGCGCAGATAAACCAGGTGCCTGTATTACTGGGCGAAAAAGATATTTTAAAGACCTTATCCCTGCTGCCCGGTGTAAAATCAGCGGGCGAGGGCAACACAGGTTTTTACGTGCGCGGCGGCGGCTCCGACCAAAACCTGATTCTACTGGATGAAGCCACCGTTTACAATGCCTCGCACTTTTTTGGCTTTTTCTCGACTTTTAACTCCGATGCTATAAAGGATGTGAGCTTATATAAAGGCGGCATGCCTGCGGAATTTGGGGGCAGGCTATCATCGGTTTTGGATATTAAAATGAACGAGGGTAATAATAAGGATTATACCGTTCAGGGTGGCCTGGGGTTGATCTCATCGCGTATTAAGATAGAAGGGCCTATTGTACAGGACAAAGGTTCGTTTATGATAAGCGCGCGGCGTACCTATATCGACTTTTTTCTGAGAGCCTCTTCCGACTCAACAATAAAGGGCAGCTCCATTTATTTTTACGACCTGAATGCCAAAGCCAATTATCATTTCGATGATAAAAATGCCATCTACATTTCGGGCTATTTTGGTAAGGATGTTTTGGCCCTGAAAAACACCTTCGGCACCAATTGGGGCAACTCTACGGGCACCATCCGGTTTAACCACCTGTTTAACGAACGCCTGTTCTCAAACACCTCAATTGTATTCAGTAATTACAATTACGCCATTGAAAGCTTTATCACCAATGATGAATTTAAAGCGACTTCGCAGATAACCGACGTGAACCTGAAAGAGGACCTTTCCTACTCCATGAGCAATAACCATACACTAAAATTCGGACTAAATATTTTGCATCACGATATCGCGCCGGGCGATATCAGCACATCGGCCAAAAATTCAAGCTTTAATAATGTACATACCGAAAATCGTTTTGGTTATGAAAATGCGGCATATGTAAGTGACGAATGGAAACCGAGTAATGCCTTTACCATCCTTTACGGATTGCGCGTAAGCGGATTGTTTTTATTAGGACCCGGAACCTTTAAAACTTATGACGCAGCCGGCAATGCTATAAGTTCTCAAACTTACAGTTCCGGGCAAACCGTAAAAACTTATATCAACCTGGAACCACGCCTGTCAGCAAGCTATAGCCTGGATGATGCAACCTCGGTCAAATTTTCCTACAACCGCAATACGCAAAACATTCATTTGCTCAGCAATTCGACCAGCAGTACGCCTACCGATTTGTACGAGATGAGCAGCAACAACATCAAACCCGAAATTGCCGACCAAATTTCAACCGGGTGGTTCAAAAATTTCAAAGACAATACCTACGAGTTTTCGGCCGAGATCTATTACAAATGGCTGCAAAACCAGATAGATTATAAGAACGGCGCGCAGTTACTGGTTAACCAGGATGTGGAATCGCAACTGGTGTACGGCAGCGGCAGGGCTTATGGCCTCGAACTATTTTTAAAAAAGAAATACGGCCGCTTTAACGGCTGGATAGGTTATACGCTGTCGCGAACGGAAGATAAATTTGCCGCTATCGACAACGGCAAATACTTCCCGGCACGGCAAGATCGCACACACGACCTTTCCATCGTGGGTATTTACCAACTCAATAAACGCTGGACATTCTCAAGCGACTTTGTTTATGGTACCGGCAATGCCGTTACTTACCCGACGGGAAAATATAACATTGGCGGACTGACCACGTTTTCCTATTCGGAACGGAACGGTTATAGGCTGCCATCCACGAACCGGCTGGATATAGGCGCTACATTGGAGGGTAAGCTACATAAAAAATATCACTCGAGCTGGACGTTTGGCATTTATAATGTTTATGCGCACCGCGACCCTTATACCATTACTTTCCAGGACAGCAAAACGGTTCCTAATACAACCGAGGCACAGGAAATCAGCATTTTTGCGACCCGGATACCGTCCATAACCTGGAACTTTAAATTTTAAGACATGAAAAGAACCAGCCTTAAATATTTCATCTGCATCCCGGTTATCCTGCTGGCTTTCGCTTCCTGCAAAAAAATTATCCAGCTTGATTTGGGCAACCACACCGGCGAATTGGTAATTGAAGCTAATTTGACCAATGTTTACGGTCCGCAATATGTAAAGCTAAGCCGCAATGTACCTTTTACCAACACCAATACTTACCCGGCGGTAACTGGCGCAGCAGTATCGATAAGCGATAGCCTGGGGCACCGTTACGATTTAACCGAGGGCCCCACCGGCACCTACTCCATCAACCATGTGAATGGTGTAGCCGGTGTCACCTATACCCTATCAGTAACTACAGGCGGACAAACCTATACGGCAAAATCAACCATGCCGCAGATAGTGGCATTGGATTCGATAACCTCTAAAGCCTCACTTTTTGATACCGGCAAAGGTAGAAGGATGATTACCATTTATTTCCAGGACCCGCCAAAAGTGGCTAACCAATATCGTGTTGTAATGTTGGTGAACGGTGTACAGGTAAAAAACGTTTTTTCCTTTAGTGATGAATTTATTGACGGCAAATATGTAACCCTCGACCTGCAGGAAAATGATATTTATGTTTATGCACGCGATACCGTGACCGTCGAGATGCAATGCATCGATAAACCTATGTTCACCTATTGGTTCAGCCTGGCGCAGCAGCAGGCCAATAATCCTGGCGGCCAGGTTGCCCCGGCAAATCCGCCAACAAATATTACACCCACAACTTTAGGATATTTCAGCGCGCATACCACTCAAAATATTACGTTGGTGGTGAAGTAGGTTTTCTCTATTTCGTACTCTCCGCTGCATAATACTTCTTTATAGGCCCATAGGGCCCATACTTATGCTGATTTTTTGAAAACAAGGTATCAGCATACGGGCCAAAAGGATAATCGTAAGGTTTCGTGTTGAGCTTTGGCCAGTCGGCATTAATATATTTATACGGGTGCGGCTGCGAATTAACAAAAGCGGCAACGTCCCAGGCTTCTTCATCGGTAAGTTTCCGGCTTTTATAATCAGTCCCGAAAGGCATGTTATCTTTCACATAACCGGCAAACTTGGATACACGGTAAATACTGGCGCCTATGTTGTAGCTATGATCGCCCCAAAGCGGCGGATAAGTGTAGGCTGTTCCGGCCGGGTTAAGAAGTCCCTGCCCGCCTTTGCCGTGACATACCTGGCATTTGGATACAAATACCATGCGCCCTTTTGCCGTATCTGTAGCCCTTTTCAAGAAAGTAGGCTCATCAATACCTGACCCAACCGGCTTTGTCCCTTTTTTTACATTTCTCCCTATCCATCGCAGGTAGGCAACAAATGCCTTCATTTCCCGGCTATTGCTGTCGATCTTTTTGCCATTCAGGCTCCGTTCAAAACAATCCTCTACCTTTTTCACCATATTTTCAACGGTACCGCTCCTTTCTTTAAACCTCGGGTAACCAATTGCCGTCAATGAAAAATTATTACCAAAAAGCTTTGTCCCGGCATTCAGGTGGCAGTTCTGGCAATTCATTCCGTTACTTTTATAAGCGATAACCCCTTTCGGACCGAAATAATAAGAGGTGTTTATTACCAGCAACCGGCCATATTTTATCAGCCTGCCATCTTCGGTATTTGCCAATTCCGCGGTATCCGGAACGATCCATTTTACTTTGGCATTGGAAGGAAATGCCAGAACTTTGGGCGCATTTTCTTTCTCCTGCACACACGCAGCAAAGCCAATGGCTGCTATTATGATTGTAACAGCGAGGATGATATTTATCTTACGTAACACTATAGCCAATTATAAAAGGGTAAGCCGGAAACTTTAACATCAACCTGTTTCCCGTTCAAAAAGTTTCCGGCTTTATTAATTTTATTTTACCCTACGAAACAATAGGTACATCCATGTTCCTGGGCCCTGCCCACGGCCCAAACACCTGATGGTACCGGCTGTACCGCGGGTAATAAACCAGCTAGCCATTCTTTTTTTATTGCAGCCGGATCCTGTTTAAGGCCCATCGCTGCTACCGCACTGTTCACCGTTATGGCCATATCGCAAGCGCAAAACATCACCCCACTGGCCTGCAGATCGTTTATACCTATTTTTACTTCTCCTATTCCGGGAATGTTGAACGGCTTTGGCCGCCAGAAGGGGTTACTGGTAGCGGGTGTCTTGCCATCTGCACCGTTTATCTTAAACATCTCACCGAGTTTATATTTGGCCCAAATGTCATTCCCCAAAGCGTAAGCTACAGCACTATGCCGCAGGATGACCACCACACTACAGTCGCTTTCTGGCGTACCCGTAGCTGCATTAGTAACCAGGAATATCTTCGGCCACGCAAAGGGGAATATCTCATGCGGCGCAGGTACATCAAATACTATCTTATGTTTCCCTTTTATCTTGCCAAACCATTCATCGGCATCTGATGTATCCACAGCAGGAATGCCTGCCGCCGACAGTTGCAGCGGCGCCGAAAGCATGCCGGCCCCTAACACTGCAGCGCCTGTTGCAACTTGTTTTAAAAAGTTGCGGCGCTTGTTTTCCTCGAGTTGATCATTTATTTTCATAACGGTTAAAATTGAGTGTGAAAAATATTTGAGTGAAAATTTTTCTTAATCAAAAATTTACTGAGGACCTTATAATATCCTGCGAGCTATGAAAAAAGGGGTATCTAAATATAAGATAAAGCTATATATAACTGTTTGATTTATAAACAAGTTAGGTCAAATATTTTTAACATACGTGATATTATTTAATAATCCGCCAGGATGATGATATTATCACTTATCGGCGTGATACGTTCCTTGCCGTTCAGAAATCCCAATCCTACCACAAAAGCAAAACCAGCTATAGTACCCCCCATTTCATAAATCAATTCGCTGGCAGCGGTTACAGTGCCGCCGGTGGCCAAAAGATCGTCGTGTATTAGGATATGCTGACCGGGTTCAAATGCGTCTATGTGCATCTCGATCACTGCCTCGCCATATTCCAATTTATAAGCCTTCTGCCTGATAGTATATGGCAGCTTGCCAGCCTTGCGGATAGGTATAAAAGGAACGCCCAGCTTGCAAGCAAGCCCCAGGCCGAACAGGAAGCCGCGGCTCTCCACGCCTGCGACGATGTCAATCTGGGTATGCTTTAGTTTTTGAACAAACGCATCCAAAATATTATTGCACAAAACAGGGTCCTTTAGTATCGGGGTAATATCCTTAAAAACAATGCCTGGTTTCGGGAAATCAGGTATATCGCGTACGGCGTCTTTTATTTGCTGCTCAATCATTTGAAAGTGATGTAAGGTTTAATTTTTTGTATGGTCAAGTCATCCATTATGGCGATGTTTTTTAGATCAGTCAATGACTCGTATTCGCCGTGCTGTTCGCGGAAACGGATAATGGCGTTAGCCTGCTTGTAAGTAAGGTATGGGAAATGGCTCAACCGGTCAAAAGTAATAGTATTAACATTTATCTTTTTAATATTTGAAACGTCCACGCTAACTTGTGCCTGCAAGCCGGCATATTTTTCAGAATCAAGACCAAAAACTTCTTTGAGTTGGTCTTTGCGGATAAATCCGCCCAAGCGATCGCGGTAGCTGATGATGCGTTTTGCAAATGATGAACCGATGCCGTTCAGTTGAGTAAGCTTTGCCGTATCAGCACTATTCAATTCAATAATCACACCCGGGGCAGCTTTTTTATACAACGTAGTACACGGCTGCGCCTTCTTTGCCTGGTCAAGCAGGGCGGCAGCCTGAGCAAGGTCTTTGGGATTTATTGTCGTATCTTTGCGGAAGAGTTGATAAACGTACGGAGCCGCAAATATCAATGCTATCAATATCACCAGTACTACCATGCCGTTCCACTCTTTTTTAGACACTGACAGGTAATTTTTGATGCGTGATATCATTCTTCGGGCTTAATCAACCGTAAATTAAAATAAAATTCAGGATATTTATTACAAAAATCCGCTATCTATCTAAACAGTATAAATGAAGATAATAACCACTGAAGAATTTGCAAAGGCGACCAAACTGGATAGGCTGAAAATGCCAGGCCTGGCCGCCCTGCTGATGGAGGTGATGAAGATAAACCAGGTAAACGAATTGTTTGCCCAGGCTCAGCCCAAACAGGGCCCCGAGTTTGTGGATGCTATTCTGAAAGGCTGCGGGGTCGAAATTGAATTTGATGAGCGTGAGTTAAGGAATATACCCAAAGAAGGCAGTTTTATTGCCATCGCCAACCACCCTTATGGTGGTATTGAGGGCATGGTACTACTCAAGATACTATGCATGGTAAGGCCAGACGCCAAAATAATGGCCAACTTTCTGCTCAAAAAAATACCCAACCTGAGTGATTATTTTGTAGCGGTAAACCCTTTTGAAAATATAGAACATTCGTCAAGCATCAGCGGCTTAAAAACCACGATGGAACTACTGGCCAGTGGCACCCCGATAGGCATATTCCCCGCCGGCGAGGTATCAACCTTCAAATTAGATAAACAGGAAGTTACCGACCGTATGTGGCACCCGGTTGTGGGTAAACTCATAGCCAAATCAAAGGTGCCGGTGGTGCCTATTTATTTCCATGGCAATAATGGCGTGCTGTTCAACCTGCTTAGTATGATACACCCGGCCCTGCGCACGGCTAAGCTGCCGTCGGAGTTGTTTAACAAACAAGGGCACACCATCCGTCTGCGTATTGGTAAACCTATACAAGTTGAGGAAATACCTGATTACTATAATGCCTCCAAATTGCTCAATTTTTTAAGGGCAAAAACCTATGCATTAGGCGCGGGCCTCGACGATGAGAAAAGGATATTTAATCCGCGCAATCTTTTCAAGATAAAGAAGCTTCCTGCTGCCATCGCCCCCGAAACTTCAGTCACAATTCTTGAAAAAGAAGTTGAACCATTACGGGAACATTATAAAGTTTGGACGGAGAAAAACTACGAGGTATTTATTGCGCCTACGGCATCCATCCCGAATATTATCCGCGAAATTGGCCGGTTGCGTGAACTTACCTTCCGGGAAATAGGCGAAGGCACTAATAAAAGTATCGACCTTGACGAGTACGATATTTACTATCATCACCTGTTTATATGGGATACTGATGCTAAGCTGATAGTTGGCGCTTACCGTATAGGCCTGGGCGACGAGATATTTTACAGCCTGGGTAAGAAAGGGTTTTATGTTGCCGAGCTTTTCAAAATAAAGGAACAGTTTACGCCAACGCTTCGAAAGAGCCTTGAGTTGGGGCGTTCCTTCATCCGCAAAGAGTATCAGCAAAAGCCGCTGCCCCTTTTCCTGCTATGGAAGGGGATTTTAAAATACCTGATCGATAACCCGCGCTATCGTTACCTGATCGGCCCGGTAAGTATCAGCAATACGTTCTCCAATTTTTCCAAATCGCTAATTGTCGATTATATCAACCGCAACCATTTCGACCACGAAATGGCACAATATGTAAGGCCTCGTAAGAAATTTAAAGTTGATTTTTCAAGCGTCGATACAGATATTTTGATGGCAGGCGAGGACAGCTTTAAGGGCCTGGATAACCTGATATCTGAAGTAGAAACGCGTACCATGAAAGTGCCTGTATTGCTGCGCCAGTATATCGCGCTTAACGCCAAGATCATTTGTTTCAATATCGACCCTAAATTTGCTGATTGCCTGGACGGGTTCCTCGTACTTGATCTTCAAAAGGTGCCCCAGGATATTTTAGAGAAGCTGGGGAAGAATCTTTAAATAGTTGATTAAGTTGGATTGGGTTAGATTAAGTTGAATAAGTTAAGACTAAGCCTTATGAGAGTATTACTTGTCATAATTGTATTCGTTGCTTCAAGTCTCTGTGCTTTGGCGCAATCTGCAACAGACAGCTGCGTTTTTTTAAAAAATTTGAGGTTTAAAAATGGACGCGACACAATAATTGTAAAGGCTGTTCTTCGTGATTTTCTGGAAGCGCCGCCAAGGATTATAACAAAGGACGGTCACCGTCCCGCTATTTATAAATACCGATTCTCAGATTACATCGCTTTTCAACCTGAAGGCTGCAGCAAAAAATACATGATGCCTTTGCTATATTCGGCTGCGGCTAAAGACCCATTCACAGCTAATACTCAACTTGGAATCACTATTTACGTGACCTGCATCGTTTTCAATGAGAATTACCTACAGGACCAGCAGCTCGATTGTTTGGTGATTCGCGTTTCTCGAACAAAGCCCCACATCCTAAAATAAAAAAGCGCCTTTTCAAGCGCCCTTTTCAATCAACCAAAATATTTTTTATGCCTTACTTTTCGAAGCACCGGAATGCTTCAATATTTTAGCTTCCACGTAGAAAATTATCTCTTCGGCAATATTTTTTGACTGGTCGCCTATACGCTCCAGTTTGCGGATAATGGATAACATAAATAGTGCTTCATTTAGCACCCCAATATCAGTCCTGATCAAATCACCAATCGTGGTGGTAGCGCTCCTGTTTATCGCGTCCAATACCTCGTCCCTTTTAAAAATGCTGCGGGCAAGGGCAGTATCCTCGTGCTCAAAGGCGGTGCGTGCATCGGTTAAAATATTGATCGCCTCATCATACATACGGATAATAGAAGTGCTTTCAAGAGCAGCCAGGTCAAAATTTACCGGTGATTCAATAACATATTTGGCTACGCCAGCGGCAATATCCCCGATACGCTCCAGGTTGGTATTTATTTTTAATGCGGCCAGCAAGAACCGCAGGTCGATAGCTACCGGGCAATAAAGCGCGAAGATGTTTTCGCAGTCGCGGTCAATTTTAAGCTCAAAGGAATTTACCCTTTTCTCTTTTACCAAAACTTCGCGAGCCAGGTCCTTATCAAAGTTAGTCATTGCATCTTTTGCCTTGTTCAATTGCGATTGAACCAGCATCCACATATTCACCAGTTCCTTTTTGAGTGCGGTTATCTCGGTTTCTATTTGTGTCATATTTTCAAAATTCTAAATAATAAACTCTAAATTGTTATTGGTGACTTAACTAAACCTGCCTGTAATATAGTTCTGCGTACGCTGATCTTTCGGATTAGTGAACATCACTTTCGTATCATCGAACTCAACCAACTCGCCCAGGTAAAAGAAAGCCGTCCTGTCGCTTACGCGCGCAGCCTGCTGCATGTTGTGCGTTACGATGATCAGCGTATAGTTGGCTTTCAATTCGTGGAATAATGTTTCGACACTTGAGGTAGATATAGGGTCGAGGGCAGACGTTGGTTCATCAAACAAGATCACTTCCGGCTGCATGGCTATGGCGCGTGCAATACACAAACGCTGTTGCTGTCCACCCGAAAGAAAGGTGCCTTTTTTGTGCAATGAGTCTTTTACTTCTTTCCACAATGCAGCACTGGTCAGGGATTTTTCAACGATAACGTCCTTATCGGCTTTAGGCACTTTAATACCATTAAGCAAATACCCGGCAATCACATTCTCATATATGCTCATGTTTGGGAACGGGTTGGGCCTTTGAAAAACCATACCAATTTTATAACGCACGTAGATGGCATTCATCTTATAAACGTCTTCGCCGTCCAGTTTCAATACTCCTTTTGTGGTTGCACCTGTTATTAGTTCGTGCATGCGGTTGATACCCCGCAGGAAAGTGGTTTTACCACAGCCTGAAGGGCCCATTACCGCTACGACCTCGTTGCGTTTTATTTTTATATTCACATCTTTCACAACGTGATTATCGCCGAAATAGGCATTAAAATTTTCGGCGCTTACAATTGTACTTTCCATTTTCTCGTGATCACTTTTGTGACTATGTTTAATACTAAAACAAACATTAATAATATAAATGACGCCCCCCAGGCCAGGTTATGCCAGTCGTCATAAGGGCTGGTGGCATAGGTAAATATCAGGTGGGGCAAACTTTCCATTGGTTTAGTCATCGAACCCGACAGAAAAGGGCTGCCGAAAGCAGTGAACAACAATGGCGCAGTTTCGCCGATGATACGGGCTATTGACAACATAATACCCGACAAAATACCTGCAAAACCACAGGGTATAATAACTTTAATAATCACCCTGTGATACGGTACACCTAACGAAAGGGCCGCTTCTTTTAGTGAATCGGGTAACATCTTAAGCGTTTGCTCGGTCGACCGGATAACAATAGGCAACATCATGATAGAAAGTGCCACGCTACCAGATAATGCGGAGAATGTGCCCAAAGGCTTTACTATCCAGAAATAAACTACGATACCTACCACAATTGACGGCACGCCCTGTAAAATATCAACACATAAGCCGCTGTAATAAGCCAGCCGGGTTTTTGGGTTTTCGCTAAGATATATACCGGCCAGCATGCCAACAGGTATTGCGATCAAAGCCGCCACCATAACCATTAAAAAACTACCCACAAGGGCGTTGATAATACCGCCACCGGGTTCGCCTACAGGTGCAGGTACATGTGTTAAAAAGTGCCAGTTAACCTGTGTTACCCCTTGTTTAATAATATAAACCAATATAATTATCAACGGTACGGTTACCACAAAGGCTAAAAAAAGGATAAGCGATTTGTATAAATAACTTTCAATATTTCTGAATATTAACCGCCTTTCAGGATCTTTAATCGTCCTTTTTGCTGCATTGTATGACCATATTATGGAGTATATCCAAATGAAGCCTAAGCAGTATCCTAATACGGCGTTAGCGTCTAACACCCGGGCTATTATAAAAACTGATGCCCCAACTAAGGTCATTACAATTCCGCCGGTAACTGTTGCATAAAAAAGGCCAAGCGGTCCCAGTATAAGTGTGAGGGCAAAGGCCAATAGGAGACTTTTCTCTTTTCCGGAAATAATAAACGCCTGCCCGCCTAATAATTGGCCAAGCTGTGGATTATGTTGGTTTGCGATATCCATACTCATCAATTATTAGTGAACCGTGTGATTATCCTTTTACCGATAAGATTAATAACTACTGTCACAAAAAACAGTACTAAGCCCAGTTCTATCAATGCCGACAAATATTGAGTATGATCGGCTTCGGTAAATTCATTGGCTATAACGCTGGCCATGGTATTACCCGGACCAAAAATGGCATTTTTGATGCTATCCGCAACGGCACTGGTATTACCAATAAGCATGGTAACGGCCATCGTTTCGCCCAGGGCCCTTCCTAATGACAGCAGCACGCCAGCAAAAAGGCCAGAGCGTGTGTAAGGCATGATTACGCTCCGCATCACTTCAAAACGGGTTGCGCCCAAAGCGTAGGCAGCTTCTTTCAGCGGCGATGGCACCATACGTACGAGTGTTATACCCAACGATGCAGCATACGGGATGATCATTACAGCCAAAATGAGAGATGAGGTAAGGACACCGATCCCGTAAGGGGCAACATGTATTTTTATTTCCAAACTGCGTATCAGCGGTACCAGAACAAACAATCCCCAGAAACCATAGATAATAGACGGCACCGCAGCTATCAGCTCGATAGCGTTTTTTAAAAGATTAGATAACCACCCCATAGGATTATACTCACCAAGGTAAATAGCAATAGCATAAGAAAACGGTATGGAGATAATGAGCGCTATAAATGAGGTAAGCAAAGTACCTATCAAAAACGGATACGCCCCATATATGTTAGCAACCGGGTCCCATACTTTTCCCCATAAGAAACCTATCCCTAATGCTTTTATGGATGGCATCGACTCAGTTATCAGTGTAGCAAGTACGCCCAATATGATCAGCACCAGCAAAACGCTCATGGCTATCAATATCCGCTTAAACGATATTTCCCATTTGAGCTGGCTGTTTGAGAGGTTTAATCTTTTATTCTCCATCGAATTCCGGGTTGTCTTAACAAAACAATTACCAGCCCCTTTTTATAGGGGACTGGTATTTTATTCCTTTAGAGCCAAGAAGCACGAGCCAAGATTCAAGACTTCTTAGGCAGATATCCAGAATCTTGTCTCTTGCTTCTTGATCATTTTCAATTACAATATTGCTTTACCGTCGTAAGTAGCTGATTTTAATATTTTTTCAGCTGTCTTTACTGCGGCTTTTGAAAGTGGTGCATAGTTTAAAGGAGCGCACTGAGCCTGTCCCTGGTGAATATTATACCAAAGCAGTTTCAACAGTTCGGTAGCACGTGCTTTTGAACGACCACCATAATTCTGTTCTTTGTAGATCAGCGCCCATGTAAAGCTGGCGATTGGATATCCTTTAGGATTATCGGTATCAGTGATTGACACTTTTGAATCTTCAGGGATAGTAACATTGCTTGCCTGTGTAGTCGCATCGAGTGTTGGGGTAATAAATTTACCACCCTTGTTCTGGATGTTGGCGAAAGGCATATTGTTTTGCTTGGCATAAGCCAACTCAACATAAGTTATACCGCCAGGGGTTTGTTTTACTAAACCGGCAACACCTTCGCTGCCTTTGGCGCCTAAGCCTGCAGGCCAGTTAACTGCGCTTGCTTTGCCTACTTTTTTAGCCCAATCAGCATTTGCTTTTGTCAAATAATCAGTAAAAATGAAAGAAGTACCGCTACCGTCTGAACGGTGGATAACTACGATGGGCTGGTCAGGAATGTTAAGACCTTTATTGGTAGCCTTGATCTCGGCGCTATTCCAGTTGGTAATTTTACCCAGGAAAATATCGGCCAGATCCTTACCGGTAAGATTTAAAGGCTTAGTAAGGCCAGGGATGTTGTAAGTTACGACTACCGCACCTGATGTCATCGGGATATGCAGTACCGGGGCACTCATTTTGGCTGTTTGATCAGCGTTTAAAGGCGCATCCGAATCACCAAAATCTACTGTTTTGTTAGTTAACTGCAATATGCCACCGCCAGAACCAATTGACTGGTAATTAACTTTCGAGGCGCTGTATTGCGAGAATATCTTTGAGAACAGGGGATAAACAAAGGTACTTCCGGCACCCAACAGGGTATTATCCTGCGCCGAGGCTGCCATTGAGATGCACGATGCTGCCAATGCAACAACCGCTAACTTTAAACTTTTCATTACTTTCATGATCTGTTTTATCTATTTGTTTGTTTGATTATGTGTGGTTTATTTACCAAATACGTAGTAGAAGGTTAACCTGTAAACCAAGTTATGGTCGTCGGAAACATAACCTGCGGTTGAAGATGCTCTTTGATCTTTATAATTAACTAACCAAACATTTGGTGCAAAATGCACATTCTTAGCTGGGGTAAAATCCAAACCACCGGTAAAAAACGATTCTTTAACCGTTGGAGTGTAAGATCCAAAGTTTGTGTTGCTGCTGTAAGAATCGGCTGTGTTAAAGTCCGTATCAGGATTATAGCCATCATAACGGGCAAAAAAGCTCAATTTGTCTTTAACAATAGGGCCTTTAACCCAAATCGAAAGGGCTTGTACAGTGGCGTCTTCAGGCGCTTTGGTCACGGTATTTTGCACGCCATTTGTGATTTTCTGCGTGTAAGCTTCAACACCAACCGATAATTTTGACGAAGTATAAGCTACGAATGCTTTATACATACTGTGCGATTGTCCGCCGATAGCTGCTGTAGCAGGCGCTGTTCTTACACCATCTGCATAAATATCAACAAGTAAATGCTTATTAAAGAATTTGGCCCACAAGTCGCCGTAAATAATTTTATAAAAACCTGTGTTAGCATTTGTGGCTGACAGTAAGCTTGCCGTACTATTGTTACCCATCATTACCACATAACCAAAGTTTTTGGTAGCAGGGTCAAATGTTCCTTCTAAAGCTGCACCAACATCATACGAGTTGGTTTTATGGAAGTCGGCAACTGTTTTTTCTATAAAGCGATTGCCCCAGGTAGCTTCTGATAATGATGATGGGCCATTGGTTCCCGGCTCATTCATGGCGAAGCCAGGTGTAGCCATTTCACCAATCACAAAATCTGTTCCTGTCCAAAGGTCGCGATATCTGATGTTGATATTCTTTATATATAAAGCCATTTTACCATCTACAAGGTTATCACCATTTTGGATAGTTGTGCCTGCGGCAGCGCCTGTATTCGCACTTGGCTCAGATGCCAGCAAAAATTCCGCTTTAAACTTTTTAGTTATTTCATAATCATAACCTAAATAAATACGACGAAACTGAAACGCGTTCCGGCTACCGGGGGTACCTGCATAGTTAGTTTCGCCACCCCTGTTGCTTGGAGTTGCTGCAGCTACTCCGGTTGCAGAAACAATATCCGCATCACCATGGGCATTGTAATAAAAATCACCAAATGCGTATCCCCATACTCTTCTTTGAGGTTTCCATGAGGTGTCTTCCGCTGGTTTAGCTGCCGCTTTTACTTCTGTAATGCCGGCTGGCGCATCTTGCCTGATCGATTTTGTTTTGGTATCAGCAGAGGCGAAAGTGGTTTGAGCATTACCGTTAAAGCTAACTGATAACATAGCAATCATCAGCGCCGCTCCGGCAATTTTTGTAAATGTTTTTTTCATGTTGGGTGAGGTTAAATTAAATTTCGGGTCAAAAGTGCGCACCGCACATTACGTTAATGTTAAGAGATGATTAACATTTGGTAATATTATGAGAACATTAATTTCAACCTAACCCGGCAAAATTGAGGATAATTAAATCAAATAATTAATAGTTAAAAAATATATATGTAACTGATTATCATGTATTTAAACATTTAACCTCTTTCGGTATTCAAAAACAGTTATTTAACATACCCCTGACTACTTAACATTAATTTAACGCCTCTTTTCACTTTAAACCGCATAAATGTCCTCGTACTTTATATTAGCAGGGGTTCCATCCTTTGTTTCATCATTCGCAACCGTGATAATATTATCGCATGATTTAAGGTTACATAAAACCCCGGTCGAGTTGTTGCCAGCGAGCGCTGCCTTTACATCTACAAGGTTAATTCCCCATTATTAACCTTTACGACAAACTCTCTTGCAGTCGAACAAGCGATGGCGGTGCTTGCCCCAACAAAATTTCACAAAAAAATTTATTCACTTTGCGTCAGTATGTATAAGAATCTTAGGCTTGTTGCCTTTAGCTAAAAAAATAATATAACAATTTCTTAACATCAGCCGGCCCGGCATTAATACTCCCTTAATATAGCAAAGGTAATTTTGGTCTTTCGAATATAAGTCCATGCGTAACATATTTCACGACTATTTTTCCCACCGCACGCTATTTTATGGGCTGTTCAGCGAAGCGGGAAAAAACATTGTTGAAATGTCTGAATTGCTTACCGCTGTTGTTGATACTCCATCAATTGAAGAAAGGGAACCGCTTTACAGGCAAATCAATACGCTGGAAGAAACAGGCGACGATATTACTCACAAAGTTTATCTTGGATTGGATAAGGTTTTCTTTACACCCTTTAATCGTAACGATATTCATATACTGGCTTCGGCCATCGACGATGTTGCAGACAATGTTCATGAAGCCGCCGGGAGGATGAACTTATATAATATCGGGTACTTTATTCCGGCCATTGGCGAAATAGCGGGTTATATTAAAAAGTCGTGCGTCGAGCTCCAGAAACTCATTTGTTCTTTGAGTAAAATTGATGACACCGAATCTATGCTTGCTTCCTGCCGGCTGATAAGGGACTATGAACATCAAACAGACCAGGTTTATTACCACGCTCTTGCCAATCTTTTTGAAAATGAAAAGGATCCTATGACACTGATCAAGCACAGGGACATACTTTACTCATTAGAAGCATCCGAAAATAAGTGCAAGAATGTGACGGATGCGATAGAGATCATCATCCTCAATAGCATCTAAATTTTTTTAATATCTAATCGAGAATTTCTTGAAGAAAAAATGCAGCAACCATATCGGGCCGATCAGCAGAAATTTGAGGTCGGTTAAAAACGATGGCTTTTTGCCCTCAATTCTATGCCCGATAAATTGCCCTATCCGGGCTATAACAAATATCACTACGCATACCAGCCACAATGCAGGGCCGCCGAGGCTTTGCCAGCCTGCCAGCTGGCTTGCGAGGTAACTGAACAACATCAGCACCAGCAGCATCACATAGGAAAGCATTGGCGAAAGTTTATAATAATAGTAAATGCTGAAAGCGATCAGAAAAGAGTCCCAGTTAAAAAAGCCATTATAAGAGCCAAGGAAATTGATATGCGGAAAGGGAATGGCCCACAGTAGACCAAACAAGCTGAATACGATGAGCGGCACGCATATCCAATGGATCAGCTTATTGGTTGGGTTTTGATGATTCCCGGAGTATTGGGCAAAGTAAACGTCGACAGGGCGTAGTTCTTCCTTAGCTACAGGCTGAGCTTTCTTACCTCTATTTGATTTACTATTTGCCATGGTATAAAAAAGCCCCTTCCCTTATTGGGAAGGGGTTTGATATGAGATCTTATTTCGCAAACGCTACCGAACGGGTTTCCCTGATCACGGTAACTTTGATTTGGCCAGGATAGGTCATTTCCGTTTGAATGCGGTTTGAAATATCGGCTGCCAGTATTTCAGACTGCGCATCCGTTATCTTTTCGCTTTCAACCACTACGCGCAGTTCGCGACCAGCTTGTATCGCAAATGTTTTTTCGACACCAGGGTATGAAAGCGCGAGGCTCTCCAGCTCTTTAAGGCGCTTGATATAACTTTCTACCACTTCGCGGCGTGCGCCCGGCCTTGCGCCCGATATGGCGTCACAAGCCTGTATGATCGGCGACAACATGGATGTCATTTCTATTTCATCATGGTGAGCACCTATGGCATTGCAAACTTCAGGATGCTCCTTATACTTCTCAGCCAGTTGCATACCTAAAATTGCGTGTGGTAATTCAGGATTATCATCAGGCACTTTGCCGATATCGTGTAACAGACCTGCGCGTTTTGCCATTTTTACATTCAGGCCCAGTTCTGCTGCCATCGTAGCGCAGAAGTTTGCAACCTCGCGTGAGTGCTGCAATAGGTTCTGCCCATAAGATGAGCGGTAACGCATACGACCAACCATGCGGATCAATTCAGGGTGTAACCCATGAATACCGAGGTCGATAACCGTGCGCTCACCTATTTCGACGATCTCTTCGTCAATCTGCTTTTTGGTTTTAGCAACTACTTCTTCAATACGTGCCGGGTGGATACGTCCGTCAGTCACTAAACGGTGCATAGCCAGGCGGGCGATCTCGCGCCTAACCGGGTCAAATCCCGAAAGGATGATAGCCTCCGGTGTATCGTCCACAATGATCTCAATACCAGTGGCAGCTTCCAGGGCGCGAATATTCCTGCCTTCGCGGCCAATAATACGGCCCTTGATCTCGTCATTTTCGATATTGAAAATAGACACTGTGTTCTCGATAGCTGCTTCGGTGGCTGTACGCTGTATGGTTTGGATAACGATCTTCTTCGCCTCCTTTGTCGCGGTAAGCTTGGCTTCGTCAACAATATCCTTGATCTGCATCATAGCCTTAGTACGTGCCTCTTCGCGTAAGTTATCGATCAATTGGTTCTTTGCATCTTCGGCGGATAAGCCTGCGATAGTTTCCAATTGTTCTACATGCTGCTGTTTCAGGGTTTCAACTTCTTCCTGCTTTTTAACTGCAATTTCGGTTTGCCTTTCCAGGTTTTTGCGTACGCCGTCAATTTCAGCTTCCTTGCGGGACATGTTTTCCAGGCGCGAGTTGAAGGATTGTTCCTTTTGTTTTACACTGTTTTCGCGCTGGTTGATGTTGTTGTTTTTGGTATTGATCTCCTGCTCGTGTTCTGCTTTCATCTGTAAAAACCGCTCTTTTGCTTCGAGTAATTTGTTTTTTCTCAAAATCTCAGCGTCATTTTCGGCATCCTTCAATATCTTTTTTACTTTGTTCTGGGCTGCTGTTTCCTGGTCTTTGAAAAGTTTGCGCAGCAGAAACCGGCCTATGACGATGCCCGTGGGCACACCTGCCAGCAGGCCGATAATAATGTATAGTACTGTAATCATCTCTTAAGTTTATATAAATAAAAAAACCGCAACTAATTTTTAAGTGTCATGTATTGAAAAACCTCAAGTAACATTTGGGGCCCTGGCTGTCGTTAAATCTAATGAAGTAACGTGTGCCTCCTTGCTGGCCCGCTAATATTGAAGCGTTAAGTTTTTAATAGTGAAACCTAAAATTTAACTGCGGTTAAATCTTAATTTGCTCGTTATGTTTAAAGAACGTTATTACTTCGAGAAAAAATCAGACAGTAAATGATCTAAATGATAAACCTTATCAGCAACGTCGGTATCATCCACCGCCACTTTTTGTTCGACTTTTAACGACGATGTTGCATAATGCAATACCGCCATCGAAAGCAGATCTTGTTTATCCCTGACCGCATAATTTTCCTGGTATTCTTTTATACGGTCGTTTATCAATTTAGCTGCCCTGCGTATTATTTCTTCTTCCTCCATGTTCACCTTTAAGGGGTAAACTCTGTCAGCAATATTTATTTTTATCGAGATTTCTCCCATTTGAGCTATTTCACTATTGTGTTACTTTTTCAGCAATACAATACACTTATCAATTTCCTGCACAAATTCGTTAATTTTTTGCTTGATGTCAAGAGTTTTTTCACTAGTGTCTGAAAATGACCTTGCCATTTTCAAAACACGCATCTTTTCTTCCAAGTCTTTTGTCTTCTCTTTGCTGGCATTTAACGCCGAAGAAAGCGTTTGATTCTCCAGTTTCAGCAAATCATTTTCCTCCTGTAATGCTGAACAAAGGGCAATAAGCCTTTCGGTTTTTTCTACAACTTTATTTAATTGTTCAGCTACTGTTGGCATTGTTTTTAGTGATCTGTTAACTTGTGATTAGCGATTAGTTTGGTTTTTGTTAAGATTAGCCTGGTCACTAATCTCTGGTTAACTAATCACTAACCTCTATTTCCTTATCTCCGCTCCCGCTTCTTTGCCGAAATTATAAATTAATTTTTGCATAATGGAATCTATCGCCTTGTCCGTCAAAGTTTTTTCTTCGTCCTGTAAAGTAAAACTTAAAGCATACGACTTTTTACCCGCCGGCAGCTTATCACCCTGGTACACATCAAACACATTTACATCCTTCAATAACTTGCGTTCGGTTTTTTGTGCGACCTGTTTTAATTGCCCGAAAGTGACTGCTTTATCTACCAACATCGATAGATCGCGCCTTACGGCCGGGAACTTGGAAACCTCCTGGTAAATGATCTTATTCTTCCGCACGGAGTTTAAGATCATATCGAAATTGAAATCAGCATAGAAGACTTCTTTTTCCAGGTCAACTTTTTTTAAAGATTCGGTCGATACCAAACCGAACTTAACCAACTGTTTACCGTTGCGCATGTATTGCAGGCCAAAGGCCATCTTGCTGCAGGTAGCATCTTCTGTCACCGCATCGGTAATATTCAATTTTTGCAGCAACCCATCTACAATAGCTTTCATCATATAAAATGAAAACTGCTGAGGCTTTTGATTCCATTGCTCGGCTTTGTCTGCCCCGGTCAGAAAAATAGAAAATCGCTGTGTCTCGATGTACTTCTCATCCTTAACGCTGTAAACCTTACCGAACTCATAAAATTTCAGGTCGGCATTTCGGCGGTTTTGGTTGTAGGCAATAGCCTCCAAACCCGAATAAAGCAACGTCTGCCTCATCACGTCCAAATCACTGCTTAGAGGGTTTAATATCTTCACCGCATGCTCCAGGTCGGTCGAATAAACTGATTTGGTTAGCGAGTTGGATAAGATCTCGTTAAAACCATTTGAACTAAGCAGGTCCGAAATAACATTCTGCACGTCATCCTTTTCGGGACGTACTGAGTTGTTCAATGAGGCCCGTATCTGTGTTGGTATCTCGATATTGTTATAGCCGTAAATGCGCAGTATTTCTTCAATTACATCCACGTCGCGGGTTACATCCACGCGATAAGGCGGCACTTTTAAGGATAGGCCTTCGGCAGATTCATTGACGATTTGAATATCCAACGCCTTGATGATCGATTTTATCTCCTCATGGGCAATAACTTTACCAATCAGCCGGTCTACATTTTTATAAGTGATATCGATTTCAAAAGGCGCAACAGGATTTGGGTAGATATCGGATATTTCTGAAGATATCGTTCCACCCGCAACCTCTTTTATCAATAACGCCGCATATTTTAAAGCAAATACGGTAATATCCGGGTCGGTGCCGCGCTCATAGCGGAACGATGCATCGGTTTTCAACCCGTGCCTTTTAGATGTTTTGCGCACCCATACCGAGTTGAAATAGGCGCTCTCCAGGAATACATTCGTGGTGGTACTTTTTACTCCCGAACCAACTCCACCAAAAACACCGGCAATACACATCGGTTCTTCGGCATTGCAGATCATCAGGTCATCGGCCGAAAGCTTGCGTTCAACCTCGTCTAAAGTTTTGAATATTGTTCCTTCCGGACAAGTTTTAACAATTACCTTATTGCCTTTTATCGCATCCGCATCAAAAGCATGCAGGGGCTGACCCAGGCCATGTAAAACATAGTTGGTAACGTCCACCACGTTATTGATCGACCTGATGCCAATCACACCCAGTTTTTCCTTCAGCCATTTTGGTGAGTCTTTAACTTCAATACCGGAAATAGTTAAGCTTGAATATCTTGGACAGGCTGTTTCGTTTTCAACTACCACCGCAATCTTGCGATTGGTATTGTCGACCTTAAATGCTGTAACATCCGGTTTGTTGATATGCGTTTTTACAAAAGCAGCAATATCACGGGCGGTACCCAGTTGAGATGCTGCATCGGCCCTGTTTGGTGTTAAACCTATCTCAAAAAGGTAATCGTCATTTATTTTAAAATAGTCCTTTGCGAGCATGCCAGGCACCGCTTCCGGATCAAGCACCATAATGCCATCATGTGAATTACCCAGGCTGATCTCATCTTCCGCGCATATCATCCCCTCCGATACCTCGCCCCGTATTTTAGATTTGTTTATTTTGAAATGATCGCCTTCAAGCGGATGTACCGTAGCGCCAACAACAGCCACCACCACCTTTTGTCCGGCTGCCACATTTGCGGCGCCACAAACAATTTGCAGATCAGTACCGGTGCCTACATCAACTTTTGTTAAATGAAGGTGGTCGGAATTGGGGTGATCTTTGGATTCTTTAACGTGGCCAATAACCAATCCTTCCAATCCGCCGGGGATAGGCTGCACTTTATCAAGGCTTTCCACCTCAAGGCCAATGCCGGTCAGTATCTGCGAAAGCTGTTCAGGAGTTTTATTGGTATCAATAAATTGTTTAAGCCAGTTGTAGGATATTTTCATTGCAGCAAAAAGATAATCGGCAAAGATAGGATTTGGAGGCGAAAGCCGAAAGCTAATAGGTGAAAGGATAAAGGTAAAAGGCGAAAGGTCATTGATTGTGTCAGATTCTACTTTTCGCTTTTATCCTTTCCGCCTTTACCCTCATAAAAGCCCATCATCCCCAAAACTTAAATAACCGCTATCTCCAATTATCAAGTGGTCAAGGATTTGAATGTCCAGCATTCTTCCCGCTGAGGCCAGTTGCTTAGTAAGCGCAATATCCTGCTGACTTGGGTTTAAGTTATTGGATGGGTGATTGTGTATTAAGATTATCCCACTGGCTTGCTGTTGCAGCGCATGGCCAAATATGATCTTTGGGTCGGCTACGGTACCTGCGAGACCACCTTTACTAATCAATTCTTTTCCTAACACTTTGCCGGAACGGCCAACGAGTATGATCCAGAATTCTTCATGGTTTAAATCCACCAGGTGGCGGCGCATCAGGTTGTAGGCTTCTTTGCTGCCCACAATGGTTTCCACGGCTTTGTTCTCCGTTTCATCTCTTCGGCGCCCAATTTCCAATGCGGCGATAATAGAGATTGCTTTGGCCTCGCCTATGCCCCTGAAATTACAAAGCTCGTTGATGGTTGCTTTCGCCAGCCTGTTCAGGTCATTATCGTAATGGTGCAGGATGCGCTTGCTCAGCTCTACGGCGGACTCATTATCATTGCCGGAACTTATTAATATGGCGATCAGCTCAGCATCCGTTAAGGCACGGCGACCCTGGGCGCTTAGTTTCTCACGCGGCCGGTCTTCTTCCGCCCAGGATTTTATGCTGATCTTATTTTCGTAAGGTTTCACGGCATCAAGGTATAAAAAAGCCGGAAAACAAAAAAGGGCATGCAAAAATGCACGCCCTTTCTAAAAATATCTGTATCGAATTACTTTAAGCCGTTAACAAATTTGGTCAGCTTTGATTTATTATTCGAAGCTTTGTTTTTGTGGATCACATTCTTCTTAGCTAAACGATCAAGCATCGAGATCACCTTAGTTAAAAGCGGAGCAGCGTCAGCCTTAGTAGTAGTATCTCTTAACTTTTTGATAGCGTTCCTGGTAGTTTTTGCCTGGTAACGGTTACGCAGACGCTTCGCAGCATTTGCCCTGATTCTCTTTATTGACGATTTATGATTTGCCATTTTAGCTAATGTCCTGTTTTATTTTTCGGACTGCAAATATAGGATGAATATTTTGTTTTGTCAATGTGTTTTGGAAAAAAGTTGATTTGGTTGATTGAGTTGGAATAAGTTGATTAAGTTTAAGCCATGAAACGGCCTGTAATATGCCTTGTCGCCCTTCTTATTATCGTTACATGTTCTTCCTGGGGATTTTTTGCGCACCGGCGGATAAACCGCATTGCCGTTTTTACATTGCCCAAAGCCATGTCAGGCTTCTATGAAGCCAATATTGATTTTATTACAGAACATGCCATTGACCCGGATAAACGGCGATATGTCGACTCATTGGAGGCACCCAGGCATTTTTTGGACGCCGACCGCTACGGAAAGCGGCCCTTTATGAAGTTGCCGGTAAAATGGAAAGAGGCGGTCAAAAAATATTCGGAAGATACGATCAAAAAATATGGCACCGTTCCCTGGGAAATACAATACCAGTATTACCGGCTGGTTGACGCCTTTAAAAATCATGATACAACCGATATACTAAAAACATCAGCCAACCTGGGGCATTATATTGCTGACGCACATGTGCCTTTGCATCTGACTAAAAACTACGACGGCCAGTTAACGCATCAGGATGGTATTCACGCGCTTTGGGAAACACGCCTACCCGAGCTATTCAGCAATAAATACAATTATGATGTTGGTAAAGCCCGATACATCGATAACCCATTGAACGAGGCTTTTAAGATATGCCGCACCTCCTTTAAATGTGTGGATTCGGTATTGCAATTTGAGCGAATCATTAATAGGTCCTTTCCTGCCGATAAAAAATATGAAATCGTTAGGCGTAATAATAAGAATGTAAAAGATTATTCCGTCGCTTATGCCAAAGCCTACAATAAAGCATTAAACGGAATGGTAGAAAGGCGAATGCGTTCGGCTATATTGGAAGTGGGCAGTTTTTGGTATTCGGCATGGGTGGATGCCGGGCAGCCCGATTTGAATAGATTAATTGCAAAGCCCTTATCTCCGAAAGAAAAGCAAAAAATACAGCATGAACGGGTTTTGTACAGGCAAGGAAAAGTATTAGCTTTAACTCATTGATATGTTCAGAAAAAAAGCAGCCACTCTTAAGAAAAACACCATCCGCTGGCGCAGCCACGAGCCAACGCGACTGGAAACATTCAGCGATGCCGTATTCGCTTTCGCGGTTACACTGATTATCGTATCACTCGAAGTTCCTAAAACCTTTGACGAGCTTTTTGAAACGATTAAAGGGTTTGTTGCTTTCGGTGCTTGTTTCGCCATACTTTTCCTGATCTGGAACAATCAAAATATATTTTTCAGGCGTTTTGGCTTGGTTGATAGCTATACAACTGCACTGAATGGTATCCTTTTATTTGTGGTACTCACCTACACCTACCCACTGAAATTCCTGTTTACCCTGGTTTTTTCAAGTAATACGTTTGTTAGCCACGGGCAAAGATTTGCCATGATATCTGACGTGCAGGTGCCCAACCTTTTTTATATTTACAATACCGGGTACATCGCTATATACCTTTTATTTTACCTGATGTATAGGCATGCGCAGAGTCATGCTGAAAGGCTGGAATTAACCACCTATGAGTTATTTGAAACCCGGAGCATGATGTATATCAACCTGCTCAATGTATTGATAGGTGTAATAGCCATATTAGTCACATTCATTTTGCCCGCTAACCTAATGGGTGCCTCCGGCTACACTTATTTCCTCATACCGGTGGCCTACTCGATATTTTTTAGCCTGAGAAGTAAAAAAAGCAAAAAGTTGTTTCCGAATTAAGCACTCTTTTTACTGCTACGGCTTTTGATCGCGGCAATAATTGGCGGGACGATAGAAACCAATATGATGGCTATTCCGACAAGGGAAAAATGCGCCTTAAAGAATGGCACATTACCCAGCCAGTAACCAGCAAACAGGAACACAATTATCCACGATGCACCGCCAATAATGTTGTAAAAGCTGTATCGTAAAAATGGCATCCTACCCACTCCGGCTACAAATGGAGCTATCGTCCTGATGATAGGCATAAAACGGCTGATGATAACCGACTTGCCACCGTGCTTATCAAAAAAGGCTTTGGTTTGCAGGTAATAATCGAGCTTTAATATTTTGTTTTTCTCTTTAAATACTTTTGGCCCCAGATAATTTCCAAGCAGGTAGTTGACGGTATTACCGGTAAACGCCGCTATAATCAAGATCAAGGTCAGCCAGTAAATATCTAAACCTGTTGCTCCTCCTGCGATCAATGCACCGGCGGCAAACAATAAGGAGTCGCCAGGCAAAAATGGCGTAATTACAAAGCCGGTCTCGGCGAAAATGATCACAAATAATATGACATAGGTTAATCCCTGGTATAGGTGAACTATTGTGGACAGGTCTTCCTTAGGGTGCAGTATAAAATGTATAATTTGATCCATTGATCCGGGCTTTTTTGTTGCGCCAAAAATATAAATAAAAGCTGGATTACTTGTTGGTTAATGTCCCCATACCGAAAGCCAGGCTATCGGTATGACCGGCGACACCATAGGAATACAGGGTATAAAGCCGTCCATCCTGTATGGTAACATTTTGTTCGGAACCAATGACGCCGGTTGTAGTACCTGCGGCGAATACCTGGAAAGTATAGTTACCCGCAGGTAACTCAACATAATTAGAAACTTTGTTATACTGCTGGTTGCTGAACGCCAGCGTGCCATTAGCCAAAACATCAAACCCGGTTGAAAGCGGTGATGCATTTACAAACCTCACCTTGCCGCGCCCTGTTGCAGGCGTAGAGCCCGTATCTGTCAAAAAAAGTGTATCGAGGGTGTGGGTAGCGTTGACCCCGGTAATAAACAAAGTATATTTTAAATTGGGCTTTAAAATATCATTCAGGCTAAAAATATTGGCGGTGTTTACTATCGTTGTAGTTGTCGTTCGGTTGGGAGAAGGCCTTACCTGGAATGGTATTGCAATAGAGTTCAAATAAAAATAACCAGAAGGTCTTGGGTAAAAGAAATTCAAATTGTTATAAATGGCATAGTTGATATACAAGCTCACAGGGCCCAGATCAGGACTTAAGTTAACCACCTGGTATCGTATATTTAAGGCCGTTGCACTTGAGGCATTGGTTTTGCCACAGGATGAAATAAAAGTACCGATCAGCGCTCCTGATATCATCAAAAAGAGTAAAACCCTTAAACCGATGCCGTTCTTTTTATTCATTTTAATGCGCTAATTAAAGTTTAGGGTTACACTGATACCCAATGCCGAGTTACCTGTTCCGCTTAATTTTCCCTGGGTATAAAAAGTATAGGACTGCCCTGCAATTAACGAAAAAGTTGTATTAATCAAGGGCGTTGGCGACCCGGATTGGTAAAGTTTAATTGGCTTTTTCCCGCTTACGCCTACCGAAACAAAACCGCTTGATGTTTTAAATGCCTTGCTGGTAAATTTCAACGTATCACCTACAGCAAAATCGAGGTTTCCGGCATCAGAAGAAGCATTTACAAACCGGACATAACATTGGTTAGGAATGGTATCCTGCCGGAGCGTATCAAGCGTGGTAAATGCCTGGTCTGCCGTTTCGCCAGCCACAAACAACGAATAATAATGATGAGCCTCTAATGGCAGGGTAATATTAAATAATGTCTGCACAGCGCTGGTTGCCGGGTTAAAGAACTTTTTCACCTGGTAGGCTTGTGAACCCGCCGGCACCTGGTAATAACCCGATGACCCTGATGGGTAAAGGTTTGAATTATTATTGAGCCTGGTACCATTGAGGTAATAGTTAATGGTATCAGCCGTGGCATTGATCACATTTAAGCTGTCAATTGCAGTTGAAATTACTGGTGCATCATTGTTTTTTTTGCAGGCAGTTAGTCCTATCGCCAAAAATCCAAAAAGCATTCCTAATACCCGAATATTCATATCATTAAACGCTATAATAACTGTTTATAGCTGCATTTGTTATCGTGTCGAACAAAAAAGTCCGGTTTTTACGCCGGACTCATTCTTTGGATTTATAATTTAAGTTTACAACTTAAGCGTAACTATTAAGCATTACCGGCATTACCAGCATCAGCACATCTTCGTTCTCATCACCAGCCTGTGGCAGTAATAAACCTGCTCGGTTAGGTGTTGACATTTCGAGCATCACCTCTTCGCAGTTCAGGTTCTTTAGCATTTCAATCAGGAAACGGGCGTTAAAGCCTATTTCAATATCCTCACCATCGTACTGGCAGCTTAAGCGCTCGTGAGCCTCGTTGGCAAAGTCAATATCCTCTGATGAGATATTTAACTCGCTGCCGGTTATTTTCAGTCTTACCTGGTGGGTAGTCTTGTTGGCATAAATAGCAACACGGCTAAGCGAACTTAAAAATGACTGCCTGTCTATCGTCAGTTTGTTCGGATTATTTTGTGGAATAACCGCTTCATAATCCGGGTAACGCTCATCTATCAGGCGGCAAACCAGGTTAATGTTTCCAAATTTAAAGAACGCGCTCGTGCTGTTATACTCTACCGAAACGTTAACATCTTCGGATGGCAGCGCCGATTTTAGCAAATTTAAAGCTTTTTTGGGCAATATAAACGATGCTGTAGCGGCTGCTTTTGCATCCTTACGGCGGTAACGCACCAGTTTATGTGCATCAGTAGCTACGAAAGTCAGAGACGAGGTAGATAACTGGCAGTAAACCCCCGTCATAGCCGGGCGAAGTTCATCATTGCTTACCGCGAAAATGGTTTTGTTGATAGCCTCGGCCAAAACAGAAGCGGGCAGGTTTACAGATGAGGCGTTTTCAACCACCGGTATCTTCGGGAAATCCTCACCGTTCTCGCCGCTCAGTTTATATTTACCGTCGCCGGCGTTTATTTCAATGGCAAAAGTACTGTCGTCAATAGAAAAAGCGATGGGTTGTTCGGGCAGCGATTTCAGCGTGTCCAGCAGGATGCGCGAAGGTATGGCTATGCGGCCGTTCTCCTTTGCTTCCACTGTTAGCGAAGTGGTCATACTGGTTTGCAGATCGGTTGCCGAAATGGTTAAGTTTCCATCCTTTATCTCGAACAAAAAGTTTTCCAAAATGGGTAAAACCGTACTGTTGCTTAAGGCCCCGCTTACGGCCTGCAATTGCTTGAGCAGTGTGGATGTTGAAACTATGAATCTCATATTTGAATAGTATTAATCAACCAAAAGTATAAAAATTAATGAGCATACTTTCTTCTGCGAATATAATGTTGAAAAATAGCAAATATTAACACAAATGCCAAAGGAACGACATTATTTAGCACCTGCCAGTACAGCTTTTCGCTGCGGATTTTTGGCCTGTCCAGCGGGCGTATCTGTATCTCTTTGGTGCGCAGTTCAATAAGGCCCGAATCGTCGGTCATATAGTCGGCAATATTCAGCAAAAGGTTCTTATTTCCGAAAGTTTGCTGGGTATAATGGTCGTATCCTAATGGATATGGCGTACCGTCACCTGATACGTCATTTTTAAAAACATCGCCATCGCTTATGACGATCATTTTTGTCGGAACGCTTTCAGGCAGCGACTCGATCTTTTCTTTCAAGCTATCCGGCTGTGGGCGATTCAAAAAGTCGGACTTGAATTTACCTTCTAATAACACACCCACAGTTTTCGGTACATTTTGAAAATCCTTTGGATCCGGTTCCTTTTCCAATGCTTGCAACGACAGCATATAAGGCGCATTAAACTTTTTATTGTACTGCGATGAGGTCAGCAGAATGGTCTTTTTAACATCCTTAACACCTATGGTATCGATAGTGCTGATGAACTCGGTGTGTATATCCAGGCTCTTTACAATCGGATTTTTCGATAAAGGTGTTAAAATAGGGTAAAACAACCAGGGCACAGTTTGTATTTGCGGCTGTCCGCCTACCTGGCCTGTCACCACCGGTATCTGCCCGCAGCGCATATCAGCTATCAGGTCGTAATTAATGCGCGCACCATAGACGAATAGCTGATCATCCAGGTTGAGTTGTTTTGGGAAAGATAATTGTTCGCCGTTGTGTGCATTTTGCATGCTGTCTAATTCCGCGTTTACCTGGTCTATCGTCCATAACACCTTGCCGCCACGCATTATAAACTGGTCGAGCTTAAATTTTTCCAATTCGGTAAACGGCTTATCAGGTTTGGGGATAACCAATAATTTAATGTTTTGAAGTGCCCCAAAAGGGATCGTATTCAAATTGACACGCCCTACCGTAAACCCGTCTGATAAGGATTTCATGGCCGAATACAGCTGTATATCTTTTAATTCGCCATGGCCTTCAGTAAAACCAATTTCGGGTTTGCCGCCGCTGGTTATTTTTTTTATGGCGGATGAAAACACGTATTCTAAATTTTGAATTGAATTTTTTGAGATATCATCATCCGATAAGCCAACTTGTGATTGCAACAAGTTAACGGCTATACTTTGCCCCTGGTACTGTACCAGCGCTTGCGGGAATATCAAAATTTGCGATATACCGTTGTCGGTCTTTCGGCTAAAACCCTGCCCCACTACGCCCTTAGCTTCTAAGGAATCATATACCCTTTTTTGTTCCTCATCCGATAAACCTTTGATACCGGCGGTTGGGTCAACAAAATCAAACTGCAGTTTTCCGTGCGAATAGGCTTTCAGATCGCCCAACATATCGCGGGTAGCGCCCTGTAAGCGCTTCATCCAGCCTAAAAAATTATCGCCTTTTAAATACACCGTAACTTTAACCGGCTGCTGCAAACCGCCCATAATTTTCGTGCTTACCGGTGATAGGGTAAAGCGTTTTTCTTTCGTAAAATCGAAGCGGGTGAAGGTAAACGATGATATAAATCCGACAAAAATTATGGCGGCGAGGAAGCCAATCATACCCCTTTTACTGATGCCTTTTTGACGTTGCAGCTTAATAACTACCAGCGTAAGCCAGATAAATACTGCGCTGAGACATACAAAATAAGCCAGGTCGCGGGTATCCAGTACTCCGCGGCTAACGGATTGATAGTGTTCCGTGATGCCGAGGTTTTGCAAGCCAAGGTCCTGTAAAGAAAGCAAAGTGCTTAGCGAATCGAACCCGCTGTAAAAGAAGAAGCAAAGAAAAACGGCTATGGTAAAGGCGATGATTTGGTTTTTACTGACCGACGAAGCAAACAAACCTATCGCAGCAAAGGCCGAACCTAAGAGGAACAAACCTATGTATGAGCCAATAACCGCTCCGGTATCGATATTGCCCGGCGGGTTGCCAAGCATATAAACCGAATAATAATAAACCAGCGTAGGTATCAATGCGAAAAGCACCAGCACCACACAGGCGAAAAATTTACCCAAAACAATTTGCCCGTCGGTTAAAGGTCGCGTAAGCAGTAATTCAAAAGTACCTTCCTTTCGTTCCTCGGCCAAGGAGCGCATGGTGATAGCCGGGATTAGGAACATAAACAGGTATGGTGCCGTATTGAATAAGCTGTCTAAAACAGCATAACCATATTCGAGGATACTCGATTCGGGGAAAACCCATAAAAACAGGCCCAGAACCAATAAAAATACGCCTATCGTAACGTAGGCAACCAGCGAACTGAGGTACGAAGTTATTTCCTTCTTTAGAATGCTATACACTATATAATAAAGGGCTGTTAGCTGCCGAAATTACGATATTTTTTTATTGCAAAGTTTAAATGTTTTAAAGTTAAGGTGAAAGGCAAAAGGTTAAAGGCGAAAGGTAAAAAGTTGCAAAGAAAACCTTCAATCCTTTCTACTTTAATCCTTTCACAAAATCAGAACCCAAACTTATATGCGAGCCGAATACCCAACTGACTCATGGGAGAATCGTAACTGGGAGCCAGGAAGCCACGCTCATACCTCGCGCTGATATCAAGCCCGCTGTGCACATTAAAAGGTATTGCGGCACCTAATCCGCCTGAATAAATAAAGGATGTGGTTGATACTAAATTTGCTCCAAATGCAGCCCCGGCTTCGCCGCTGATGTAAAGGTATTGGTCGTAATAATATTGCAATCCTGCTTTTACAGGGATAAACTTAAACGGTGGCGGTTGTGTGCCGACGCTTTGGGTTCCATAAGCAACGGGCAAAAAATACAAATAATGCGCATTGGTAGGATAATCAACAAACCCGGCAGAGCCGGTGAAATGAAGCGTGACCGTGATGGATACTTCAATTTTAGCACTACCCCCAATACCATCCTGGTAATAGTCGCGTGCTGAACCAGTTGTGCTGGAAGTAGTGTTAAACGGGATGGCTAATTCGGGCCCGAGGCTATAAGATATTTTGTTACCGGCTTGCGCTTTGGCGAATGTAATCACAAAAAGACACGCAAATATGGACAATAAGGTTTTTCTCATATAAAAGCTTTGCAGCAATTTACGTCACAAAATTCTAAATCGCTACAACAAGCCATAATTATGGCTTACCTCCCAAAACGATATGCGAACCTCAATGCAGTCTGTTTCAATTGCCCCTGCCAGTCTTGGTATCTAAAGCCGATGTCTATTGCTCTTTTTTCGCTGATGGGTGCCAGGAAACCACGTTCAAACCTTGCGCCCTGTGCGCTTGCCACAACATACGCGGCAAGGCAAACTATTGTAATAGATAAAACTTTTTCATGATCGTGATTTTTAAGTTGATCGTGAATAAAACAATATTGTGGCTATTGAGCGTTTTTTTACTAAAACCTGAAAGCAATGCGTGCCGCGACCTGGCTGAAGGTAACGTCTTTTGTAAAACCCTCGTACCTGGCTCCTATCTCGAAACCATTTTTGAATGAATAACCGATACCCGGCGAATAGGCGAATAAAATATCCCCCCCCGCCCGCGTGTGAATGGCCACACCCGCCTGTCCTTCCAGGAAGAATCCGGGAGACACATAGACTTTAAGACCCGCTTTTAAGGGGATAAAATTGTCAGATTTAAAACCCGGCAGCTGGAGGGCGCTTTTTACAAGCCAGGCTTGATATCCCATCGATATGGTGATATTGATAGTAGACGATATTGGTGCATCGTATTTTAAAGAACCTCCCAATGCTGCACTGTAGACGTTGCTGAGCCCGCCCAGAGGCAATCCGGCATCGGCGCCAATGCTCAAACCGCCATGACTAATGGTTGCTGTTGTGGACTGTGCGGAACTGCCTAATGCAATTGCGGAGACTATGAGCGTTAACAATATTTTTTTCATGATACTACTTTTTGCATTGATGTTGCTTGAATAAACCTGAGCGATCTAAGTATGTAATAACATTACACAAATCAGCCGGAAATGAAAGGCGTCTAAAATACATAATATCCGCTTATGTGTTGCTTGGCCTCCTTAATTGATAATGGTTGAATTTTCCCTTTTACTTCTTTTTACCTCCCCAGATGAAGAACCCGATATTGAATGCCAGGTAATTGGAATTGTTTCCGGCAACGTTATAGTCTATTGACATTCTAAAATGTCCCGATTCAAAGCCAATTTCAGGGTAGAAACCAAATTTGCTAGAATCATTACTAACAATAACGGCATCGGTGTTTGGGTCTGTGTTCGTATTTATCAATGATGGTTTAAAATAACCCAATCCGCCGCCTATAAATATCCTTTTTAAAAAATAATACTCGCCTGTAGCACAGTAAGAGGCCACGTCACCATGTACTTGATATACATTACCGCCTGAAAATGTTTTTGAAGGGTCGATATTAAAAGTTAAATCAGCTTTCTCTATCCGGAACCCCAATGAGAATTTATCACCTAAATGAATTTGAGGTTCAATTGCATAAACCCCGTCAGAACTGGTGCCTTTTCCATAGAATGGCTCGTCGAATCCCACAGTGAAATTTACCTGGAACGGCTTGTAAGTTGCTGCCTGGCCGCGGGCTATTAACGACAAACCGATCAACGTTGTAATTAGTAGGAGTTTTTTCATGATGATAAGTTTAAATGGGTGTAATGATCTATTAAAAATCTCTGCAGATATTTCTAAAGTAAAACCGCCTATGCCCCATGAGGACGGGAAATTGGGAAATGAGCTCCAACGATTTCCCTTTTACTTCTTTTTACCTCCCCAGATGAAGAACCCGATATTGAATGCCAGGTAATCGGAATTGTTTCCGGCAACGTTATAATCAATTGACATTCTAAAATGCCCCGTTTCAAAGCCAATCTCGGGATAGAAACCAAATTTGCCCGAATTATTACGAACGACAGTTGCATTAGCGTTTGGGTCTGTATTAGTATTTATACCTGACGGTGTAAAAAAACCCAATCCCCCACCAATAAACACCCTTTTAGAAAAGTAATACTGACCCGTAGCGCAGTAAGAGGCCACATAACCATATTCCTTATTTATAGTGCCGAATATAAATGTATTTACAGGATCGATATTGAAAGTTAAATCAGCTTCCTCGATCCGAAACCCGATTGAGAATTTATCAGATAAATGATATTGAGGTTCAATAGCACCAATAACGCCTGAACCGGTGCCATTGCCATACATTGGAACGTCGAACCCCGCTGTTAAATTTAACTGGAACGGTTTGTAGGTTGGTGACTGGGCCCGGGCCATTAAAGTCAAACCGATCAATGCTGTGATTAGTAGTAATTTTTTCATGATGATAAGTTTAAACGTGTGTAATGATTTAGTAAAATACCTCTGCTGATGTTTCTAAAGCAAAGCTACACGTGCCCTTTGGAGATGGGAAATGGAGAAATGAGCCTATAAACCCGAATTAAGTAAATATCAGGTTTAGGTGGTTAGTTTATTACAAGTTAGCTAAGAAAATACTACTTTTAATTCATGCCGTCAACAACCTTGGGTTTTTTTGCAAATAATAGAGCGATGAATTGCAAATAATACTAAACAAATTACGGGTAACCGTACTATTGAGCAATACCTAAAATCAATTATTCGTCAGCTCAATAAAAATATTCTCCAGCGATTTACCGCCGTTCTTTTTGGTTAAGCCGTTCAGAGTATCGTCGGCTACGATGGTTCCTTTATTGATGATCACCACCCTATCGCATACGGCTTCTACCTCCTGCATAATATGGGTTGACAGGATGATGGTTTTGGTTTTGCCCAAATCGCGTATCAATTGGCGTATGCCTATCAATTGGTTCGGGTCGAGGCCCGAAGTTGGTTCGTCTAATATCAATACCTGCGGATCGTGCAAAATAGCTTGCGCCAGGCCCACCCTTTGGCGGTAGCCTTTACTCAGCTGCCCTATCTTTTTATACTTTTCAGGTGTGAGGCCGGTTAGTTCGATGATCTCGTTGATACGTTTTTCGGGGTTGGGTATTTGATGGATGTTCGCTATAAAAGCCAGCGACTCGCGCACATACATATCCGTGTACAGCGGGTTACTTTCTGGCAGGTAGCCGATGCTGCGCTTTACCTCCAGCGGCTGCGTTTCCACATCAAAACCACATACTGATGCCTTGCCCGATGTTTGCGGGATGAAGCCGGTAAGTATCTTCATGGTGGTTGATTTGCCTGCGCCGTTGGGACCTAAAAAACCCAGCACGCCCGGCTCTGCGCTGAATGAAATATTGTCCACCGCCTTTTGCTCGCCGTAAACTTTGGTTAACGATGCTACGCTAATGCTCATGCTTCAAATGTAGAAATTTTTTTGAGTCCGAAAGTCCGCGTAAGTCGGGAAGACCGAAAGATAAAAGGGGTGTCAAGCCGGAGTTGATTGGGTATTCTTTTTGCCATCAATAAATCGGATTACCCTTTTCAGGAAAAATAAGCACAAGGCGATAGCAAGCATAGGCAAACTGCCAGTTACAATATAAGCCCAATCTGATTTGAAAATTGATCCTGGAAACATGATAAAATGTCTGAGATAATCCCAATAAAATCTATCAAAGAAATATAATACGAATAAACTTAGGAGCACTATTAATGAGTTAGCCCAAAACCACTTGTATTTTCGGGAAATCATTAGTGATATACCAAAACCTATTAACAGCCCTATATCACCGATCACATAAGCGCGTATCATCGCCATACTTAACCTATAGCCCGAAAAATCCTTATAATTATTATTTAAAACTCTTTCGAGGAAATTATAATCATACAAATAACCAAGTTGTTTGAATGCGTGCATAAAAAACCAGCAAGCAATGAAATGCACCAGTATCAGCCGCCAGTTGAGTTTAGATAGGAAATTGGATAAGGCCATTATTCTGTTATGAAGTACTAAGATAAAACATCTTTCGGACTTTCCGTCTTCCGGACTTTCGGACTTTCCCGCTAAAAACTATCTTTGCGCTGTTATGAGCAATTCCACCGACGAACTTTTTAAGAACGTAATATCGCATGCCAAAGAATATGGCTTTGTTTTCCCATCCAGTGAAATATATGATGGCCTGAGCGCCGTATATGACTACGGTCAGAATGGCGCCGAACTGAAGAACAACATCAAAACCTATTGGTGGAAGGCCATGGTGCAGCTGAATGACAATATCGTAGGTATTGATTCGGCCATATTTATGCACCCCAAAATATGGAAAGCCAGCGGTCACGTAGATGGTTTCAGCGACCCGATGATCGATAATAAGGATTCGAAGAAACGTTACCGTGCCGACCAGTTATTAGAAGATAAAATAGCCCTATACGATAGCGAAGGCAAAACCGACCTTGCCGAAGAGTTACAGTTAGAGATGGATAAGGCGCTGAAAGCAGAGGATCTTCCCCGCCTGCGCGAACTGATCGTAGAGCAAAATATTAAATGCCCCGTAAGCGGCACTGCCAACTGGACCGAAGTGCGCCAGTTTAACCTGATGTTCAGCACCCAGATGGGCGCTGTAGCTGACGATGCCGATGTGGTTTACCTGCGCCCCGAAACGGCACAGGGCATATTTGTAAACTATCTAAACGTACAAAAATCGGGCAGGATGAAGATTCCTTTCGGGATAGCGCAGATAGGCAAAGCGTTCCGTAACGAGGTTATTGCACGCCAGTTTATTATTCGCATGCGCGAGTTTGAGCAAATGGAGATGCAATTCTTCGTTCGCCCGGGCACGCAGAAAGAATGGTTTGAATACTGGAAAACGCTGCGTTTAAAATGGCATTTGGCTTTAGGTATCAACCCGGCTAAGTACCGTTATCATGAACATACCAAGCTGGCGCATTATGCCGATGCTGCTTTTGATATCGAATTTGAGTTTCCTTTCGGATTTAAAGAAGTAGAAGGCATCCATAGCCGTACCGACTTTGACCTGAGCCAACATCAGAAGTTTTCGGGTAAGAAATTACAATATTTCGATCCGGAGATCAATCAAAACTATGTGCCTTACGTGATAGAAACCTCTATCGGTTTGGACCGTATGTTTTTGTTGACCCTGATCAATGCTTACGAAGAAGAAGATCTGAGCACCGAAGAAAAACAGGATAGCCGTGTAGTACTGCATCTTCACCCTTGTTTAGCTCCCGTTAAGGCTGCTATCTTCCCATTAACCAAAAAAGACGGACTGCCCGAAAAGGCAAGGGAAATAATGGACAGGCTTAAGGTTGACTTTAACCTGCAATACGAGGAAAAAGACGCCATTGGCAAGCGCTATCGCCGTCAGGATGCTATCGGTACGCCGTTTTGTATCACGGTTGACCATCAAACGCTTGAAGATAATACCGTTACCATACGTTATCGTGATACCATGCAGCAGGAGCGCGTGCCCGCAGACAATTTGGAGAAAATCATAGGCGATTTGGTGAGCTGGAAGAACCTGTTAACTGTTTAAACAACATTTTAACTTGCACAAAATCAATCCGTTTGCTTCATTGCAGGCGGATTTTTTGATTTTATACACTAACCTAAAACAAAATACACACCTTTTGCCGTATAAGGTGTTAAGTAAATGTAAATAAGTCATTGAATATAATAATGCTTATTGGATAGTGGGGTTGATTAGCATCGTAGTATGATATGCAGAGGTTATAAAAAAAATTAAGGTTTGAAGCATTATTTAGTTTTCATCTTTCTGCTATTAACAGGTTTAAAAGGGTTCGCCCATGGAACCTATTCCCACGAACTTTCAAAGGGCGAGTATAACCTGGTGAACTACCGGGTTGACAGCCTTAAGACCTTACTGGCCCCTACACTTAACAATAAAGACACCCCTATTGATACGCTTGCTATCAACCGTATCAATAAACTTGCATCTGAATTTATTGATATTAACCCAGACAGCGCTCTTTATTATGGCAAAATGGCCATTGATAAGTCGATAGCAATTAAATACAATAAAGGTATTGCCGATGGGATGGTGCAAATAGGCAGGGTTTATACGCTGAAGAGCAATTACTCAAGTGCCGAAAAGAATTTCAACGGCGCCAAGTTACTTTACTTTAAGAACCATGACGATCTTGGCCTGATAAGCTGCTACATTGAAACGGGGCGTATGTACAACCGTATGTCAAATTTCAACGTTGCATCATTCTATTTTAATCAGTCGCTTGAGATCAGTAAAAGGCTGAAGAACGAGGCCGGCATTGCCGCCAGCTATCATAACATGGGCATGGTGGCCGACAACATCGGTAAATCGTCATCGGCGCTTGATAACTATTTCAAATCCCTATCCCTCGACATTAAATTGCGCGATAACCTGGCCTCGGCAAACAACTATAATGATATCGCTGAGATCATGAAGGGGATGGAGCTCTACCCTAAATCGATGGAGTACTATAAGCATGCACTCGTAATTTGGGAGAAATCAAAAAACGTACAGGGTGTCAGCACCGCTTACCAGAATATTGCCGAGATAAAGATGCTCGAAAAAAAGTATGACGAAGCCTTGCCTTACATCCAGAAATCGCTTAAGCTTACATTACAGCAGGATGACAAGGACGGTCTGGCAGGTCTGTACCGCGACCTGGGCCTATATTACGCTGATAAAAAGCAGTTCCCTACGGCATTGGATTACCTGAACAAGTCGCTTAAAATAGCGATCGATAACAAATTCGATGCCGACAAAGTAATAACCCTGAACAGTTACGCCACGGTTTATAATCTTGAAAATGACTATAGCAATGCCTTTAAATATGCAAAATGGGCCAAGGAATCGGCCGATAAACTTGGCAACATCTCGCTTCGCGCAAATGCGGCACTCGGATTAAGCGAAGCGCTGGACGGCCTGGCGAGATATGCCGACGCCTACAACATGCGCAAGCAATATGACGACCTGAAGGATAGCCTGAAGAGTGACGAGAATGTGCAGAAACTGACCTCGTTCCGCCTCGAATCTAGCTTTGCTGAAAAACAGCGTTTGCTTGCCGAGGAACATCAACGCAAAGACGAGCAGTACCAGCAAAAAATACAGAGACAGGGCCTTTTGAGTATTATATTCTTTATTATCATACTGGGGATGATCGCCATCCTGATCGTATACTATAGATCAAAACGCAAACAGCAGAAGATCAATATTATGCTGGAGGAAAGAAATAATGAGGTGGTGCTCCAAAAAAATAACCTGGATGACCAGGCCGGTAAATTAAATGACCTTAATAGTCTCAAGGACCGCTTAATTTCGGTATTGGCACATGACCTTAGGGCGCCTTTGAGCACTTTGCGAGGATTATTCGGGCTTTTGGAAGATGACAGCATTACGCATGAGCAATTCCTGAGCATGATTCCGCAAGCCGTTAAAAAGCTTGAATATACTTCCGACTTTCTTGATACATTATTGTTCTGGATAAACAGCCAGATGGACAACTTTAACAGTTCGACCAAAAGCTTTACCATAAAGGAAATTGCAGCGTTCGAGGTGCAAAACTACCAGGAACAGGCTGCCGAAAAAGGTATTAAACTGGTTGATGAAGTTCCCGATCTGCTTTCCGTGGCAGCCGACCCGAATTCGATACGCATCGTTATCCGTAACCTGATAACCAACGCCATAAAATTCTCAAAGCAGGACGATACCATCAATGTAAGCGCACACTACCAGGATGATAAATATATCCTGCTATCGGTAAAAGATAGCGGCGTGGGCATGTCAGAAAAGCAGTTGAACAAGCTATTCAAAAGCAAAGTCGACAGCGGTACGGGCACCAACAATGAATCAGGTACCGGCATGGGTCTCCTCTTCTGCAAGGATCTCATCGAAAAATGTAACGGCAAGATCTGGGTCGAAAGCCAGGCCGGTTCGGGCACCGAATTCTTCTTTACACTGCCTGTCGCAGGCGTAGTAAAAGAGGAAGAAGTTGCGATGGCATCTTAATCAAATCAACCTAATTACTTGGCGGGTTGCTTCCCTTGTCTACACCATTGATATAGTTCTGCGCAGTAACCTTTTTAGGATCGCCCTGGTAAACCCAAACAATGTTGCCAATGTATTTGCGGAAAGCATCGCTCACCTCACCTACGGTAAGTTTTTTCACATCATCAACCAGGGTTAAGGAGCGCTGCCAGTTATCGAATAATACTTCGTTTGCAACCAGTCCTGCGGCTTGTGCCTGGTTGGTTTCGGCGCGGTAATAGAAGCCTGTGAGGTAGGTAACTTTCATATCGGCAACTTCGTCTGCTTTAAAACCCAGCATTTTTACCGTATCAACCAGCTTATTAAACACGTCTATGTATTTATCCGGCTGCGTGGTAGACACCGCAAATTTTGCCACGGCTGTTGAGCCGCTGCTAAACCACGACTGTGGTGCATAAGATAAGCCATTTTTGGTACGTATAGCTAAAAAGTGCCTGTTTCCAAAAATACGCATGGCCACATTAAAGGCATTGTAATCGGGCATGCCAGGCGACGGGCCGCTGGTAATACCTTCCACATAATTCGTGGCTAAGTCGCGCGACTCGGCCGAGAATGTATTTTTATACACCCTGAAAAATGATTTCTTCAGCTCAAATGGCGCACCTTGTTTTATCGTTCCAAGCAATTGGGCAACCTTTTGTTCGATCACTGCCCTGTCAAGATTAGCGCAAACTACAATCACCATCCTCGACCGCGTGAGTATCGATTGATAATAAGCCTTTGTTTCTTCGGGCGTTAGTTTTTCGACGATCTCAACAGTGCCATAGGGGTCCTTGGCATAATCGCGACCTGCAAAAGCAACTTTGTCGGCGTATTTATCTATTGCGCCATCTGGCTGACTATCCTGCTCTTTCAGGTTGTTAATGGCATCCTGTTTAATACGCGCAAATTCTTTCGCATCAAATGCCGGTACGGTAATAGCTTCGGCGTATAGTGGCCAAACGTTGTCAAAATCGCTTTTGATGCAATTCATCCGGATAACAGAATAATCCTTACCGCATAAACCGTAAATGGTGGCGCCAACCTTATCCAGTTGATTCTTATAACTGTTTTTATCGTGTTTTAAAGTGCCGCATTCGGTGAGGGCATTCATTGCCAATGCCTCGATACCGGCCTTATCGGCAGGATAGTTCTGCACGCCGCCTTTTATAACCGTTTGTATCTCTACAATATCATTCCCGCTGGGTTGAACGATCACTTTTACACCGTTAACGGTTGTTTCGTATGCTTTGGTTTGTGCATCTGCCAATTGCAGGCTAAGTAAGCCGGCAGCTGCAAACAGTATCAATATTTTCTTTTTCATGTTGTTTCCAGGTTAAGGTTATTTAGCTGCGAAAAATGAGTTTGCATCAACTTGTTTACTTAATTCGGGCTTAATAATAAGCCCGGCTACCATCGGCTTTCCGGCGATATATTTGTTGATATACCGGATAATATCTTCGCGGGTTACTTTTTGATAATTATCGGTCAAATCTGTATAAAAATTGAACGAGGTGCTGCACCATTGGTAGCTGATCTGGCTGGGCAGCCTTGAAGGTTTTTCCTGGTTATGGATATTGTTGCGCAGCAAGATGGCTTTTGCATCCTTCAATTGCTCGTCGGTAAAATAATCCGCATCAGCAAAATGACTTACCTGGTTCATCAACTCGGAATAACATTCTTTCAGTTTATTGGGATTGGGATTTACGAAGATATCTATTGGACCCACGTATTTGCTGGTAGTATAACCTACACTTACACCCGATGCCAGTCCTTTATCAACCAATGCCTGTTGCAGCTTTGACGAATTTAAACCTACGATGGTCGAGAACACATCCGCCGCTATTGTTGAAGCCGAATCGGTAAGATAAGACGGTCCTTGCCACGAGAATTGCATATCCGGGGTTTGTGCAATAGAAGTTTCCTTTACAAAATACTGGCTCTTATCCAATGGTTTAAATGGTGGTATCGGGTACTTCTGAATAGGGTCGAAACCGCTGTTTGCCCAGTCGCCAAAAATGCTTTCGGCTAAAGCAAAGGCGTCATCATGTTTTACATCGCCACAAATGGTGAGCAAGCTATTATTAGGAAAGTAATATTTGTTCTTGATCACCATCATCTTTTCAGGCGTGGCGGTGTTAATTACTTCGTGAATACCGATAGGATTTTTACGGGTGATCAGGTCACCCCAAAGGTGTTGCTGTACCGTAAACCAAAGCTGGAAACCAGGGTCACTTTCGGCACGCTGAAACTCGCCGTCCACTACCGGGCGCTCCTTTTTCATATCCTCTTCGCGGTAGATGGGGAAACGAATGGCAGCATTCATAAACTTCAAACCTGCTTCAAGGCTGTCCCTGTCGAAAGTGAAAAAGTAGTTTACCCGCTCCACATCGGTAGTACCGTTCCATATCGCACCCAATTCCTGCGTGCGTTTCAGGAATTTTTCCTGGTCGGGATAATCCCTGTTGGCCTTAAAAAACATGTGCTCAAACAGGTGCGATAGTCCGCTATATTCGGGCCCTTCGGTGTAAGCACCATTTTTTACCGCGATCTCAATAGTTGCCAAAGGCACTTTGCTATTCTCAATCACAAGAACTTCGAGGCCGTTGGGCAGTTTCTTCCAGAAATAGCCGTTGGGAAGGCGTAACTGGGCTGTGGATGGTAAGGCGCACAATAAAACTGCGGCGCTTAAAAGTAAAAATCTGACAAGTTTAGTAACCATAGGATGCTTTTTTAGATACAAGACGATAAATATATCATTTCTGTTACTAAAAAGGAATATGCCAATCTCACTTTTGACATTTGGGCGTGCCCCTTGCAACAGGTTTAGATTAGGCAACCCCTATCATACGTTTCATCAGGATATACCAGGTATCGCTATAATATAAAAACCCTTCGAAGCCGGTTACCAGCACATAAAATAATACAGCCCACACATATGCCTTGTTTAACTGTTTACGGGTAACCAGGTCGTACATGCCTATGGCAAGTATTAGGATGAGTGTCGGTAAAACGTCAAATCCCCAAAAGCGCCAGTATCCCTGGCTTAAAGTTTTATAGTTCCAAAAGAAGTCACCAACCAAGGGGCCAATTTTAACAGAGAACCATCTTGCGAAACCTGGCTCGGTAAAAACCAGTGTTGCAAGCAGCATAAGCCGTTTATGGACCACATAATTTTTGCGCAAATAAATACCAATGCCCGCGAAACAGCAAAACATGAGCAGATTGCCGAACTGTACGCAAATAAAATGAAGATCGCCGTCGGGAGTGCCGTATTGTTGTTTCTGGACAATGATGACCGTAAGCAGACCAACTACGAGCATAAGCGGTATGAGGCCAAAGCTAAGCAGGCCCAATTTTTTATGCAGTACCAGGTTTTTGCTGCGTACCAGCAATATCTGCACGGTAAACAATACCAGCCAGCCCACATAAACAACCGCATGAATGTGAACTATAAGCGGAAAATGCAGTTTGCCCTGGGAACTCATCTGTACCATTTCGTACCCAAAGCCCGAGGCGATAGCGGCCCAGGTAGCAAGCAAGATCAATAAAAAGAAATTCCTGTCGGAGGGATAATACGCGACGAAGGTTTTTGAATGGGTCATTGTGTGGCAGGTTGAAAATCAGCGTAATATAACAAAAAAATGAATTGTGGGACGTCATAGCTCCTATTACCGACGCAACTGTTTTTTTGGTCTCCGACATGGCCGCAAAAATTACCTGCGTTACGATAGACATCACCGTGGGTACCACGGCGGGGCTCAACTACCGCGTAGGGTAGCCCGCCTTTAATGAATTTGAATAAAAAAGCGCCCGGATACCCGTGCGCTTTCCATTTTTAAATAAAGTCTTTATTAACTGTATTGTACTGACAATGTAATAGGAACGCTTAATGCGCGTGACACGATGCAATTGGCTTTTGCGCCTTCGGCAATTTCTTTAAATTTCTCTTCCGAAACGCCTTCAATAGCTGCGCCAACCAGGTTGAGGTGAATATCTGTAATGGTTACCGTTGGTAGATCGAAGTTCAGGATGGCTTCGGTATTCAGGTCGCCGGGGGTAAACCCTGCCTCTGATAAACCATAGCCAACAGCCATGGTAAAGCAGCCTGCGTGAGCCGCTGCTATCAGTTCTTCCGGGTTGGTGCCTACCCCTTCCTCAAAACGGGTTTTAAAGGCATACTGCGTATTATTCAGGGTTGTGCTTTGGGTTGTAAGTTCACCTTTGCCGTCTTTAAAAGTGCCTTTCCAATGGGCTTTTGCTGTGCGTTTCATAGTTTTTATTGTTTGGTTAAAGTTATAAAAAATGTATACCGTGTTTGTTTCGTAAATATTAAAAAATTAATGCCATTTGGCGCGTTCGTATTGAACGGGCCATTTTACTTCGTGACCCAACTGGTGCGCTGCCCTTAAAGGAAAATGAGGGTCGCGCAACATCTCGCGTGCTAACAGCACCACATCCGCTTCGCCAGTTTGTATGATCTCGTTTGCTTGTTCTGGCGTAGTGATCAGCCCCACGGCGCCGGTTAATATATTTGCCTCGTTGCGAACCTTTTCGGCAAACTCAACCTGGTAGCCAGGCTTCAAAGGAATTTTGGCTGTTGCAACGTTTCCGCCCGAAGAGCAATCGACCAAATCGACACCTTTTTCTTTTAAAACTTTTGATAGTGCGACAGAGTCGTCAATCGTCCAGCCACCTTCGGTCCAGTCGGATGCCGATATCCGCACAAATAAGGGGTTGTCAGCGGGCCAAACTTCTTTAACTGAATCGGTGATCTCTAAAAGCAAGCGGATACGGTTTTCGAATGAGCCGCCATATTCATCGGTACGGTGATTACTCAACGGCGAATAAAATTCGTGAATGAGATAACCGTGCGCAGCATGTATTTCAACCACATCAAAACCCGCCTTCAACGCCCTTACTGTCGCTGCTTTAAAATCGACCTTTACTTTTTCGATGCCTGCTTTGTCAATTGCTATCGGCGCTTCTTCAGCGTCGGTAAAAGGAACGGCGCTTGGCGCTAATGTCTTCCAGCCGCCTTCAGCATCCGAAGGAATTTGTTTGCCCCCCTTGCAGGGGATATCATGACTTGCCTTACGGCCGGCATGCGCCAGTTGGATGCCTGCAAAAGCGCCGTGTGCATGAATAAAATCGGTTATTTGTTTTAGTTTTTCGATGTGTTCATCTTTATAGATGCCCAAATCGCCCGGGCTGATACGCCCTTCCGGCGACACGCCTGTTGCTTCGGTAATAACCAACGATGCACCACCCACCGCGAAACCACCCAAATGTACCAGGTGCCAATCGTTAGCAAAGCCATCAGTGCTGGAGTATTCGCACATGGGTGAAACCATAATGCGGTTTTTAAATTCTGTATTTTTTATTTTCAGAGGAGAGAATAGATGAGCCATAAAATTATTTTCCGCAAATATGGAAAGTAACGCGCAAGTCTGCTTCACAGTTATGTAAAATCACTTCATCGTGTTTTCTTTTTCTTCACGCTTCACAAGTAATACCTCGTCGCCATCTAAAGGCAGGTAGCCGTATTCATAGCTAAAGTGATAGGTCTTGCCATTTTGGGTTTGATAAGTGTGCGTATGATAATCAAAATCAAACCCTTTTGCTGCAAGTTTCTGCCTCGTGGTTTTAGTTTTACCCGAGGGGTTTAATTCCTCCATTATACGTCGGTTTCGCTTCAATGTATTATTGATGTTGCGCACCATGTTATAGCTGCTGCTGTTTAGCTGGTTGTTATAATTATTGCGGCACTGGTCGTCGCAAAACTTTTTGTCGGCACGGCCATGCAGCACCTCACCGCAATCGAGGCAATGTCTTTCGTTACTCATAGTGAGTAAAGTTAAATAGTTTTTTATCCATTTGCAAACGCTTACAAACGGAAATTGTCGACTATAAGCGGTTAATAACCGGATAATTTTTTGGATAGGTTGCAACTTTGTCTCACCGAAACAACAAGAAAAATTAAAGTTTAAAAGACATGAACACATTAAGAAACAGCGTACGCCTGGTAGGCAACCTGGGTATGGACCCCGAAGTAAAGAGTTTTGATAACAACCGTAAGCTGGCGAAAATATCGATCGCCACAAACGAGACTTACAAGAACGACAAGGGTGAAAAAATAACCGACACGCAATGGCACAGCCTGGTGGCTTGGGGCTCACAGGCAAAATTTGCCGAAGACTTCCTGAAAAAGGGTGACGAAATAGCTATTGAAGGCAAGCTTTCGAGCAGAAGCTATGTGGACAAAGACGGTAACAAGAAATACACCACCGAAATTGTAGTAAACGAGTTTTTAAAACTCGGCAGCAAAAATTAATACCAAACCTAACCTTTATATCGAAGCAGGGTCCCGGGTTTACCGGGATTCCTGTTTTTTTCCGGGAATGATTTTAATCCCATTTTAAACCTAAACCTTACTTATTATATTTGTTATGCATTCAGACGCAAAAGAAACCGCCCGGCTTTATGCGTTGTTAACTGACAAGTTAGGCAGCGATACGACAGAGGCTATGTTTAATTATATCGACAATAAAACAATCCAATCTGTGGAAGCGACCATAAAAACATTGACCACAAAGAGCGACCTTTTTGCTGCAAGGGATGACCTTCACAAGGAGATTGGGAACGTTAGAAAAGAAATTAGCGACGTCCGTAAAGAGATTAGTGAATCTAAAGCTGATACAATTAAATGGATGTTTATTTTTTGGATAGGCCAGGTGGGCGCAATGTTGGCTATTGCTTTTTTAGTCTTAAAGAAATAAAAAAGTTCTGCGGATCCATCTGCCAATACCGGCACTATAGTATTCATGGAGTAGTTAGCGCTACAGGTATAATTTTGCCATTAAAGAACCGGTGCCCGGTAAGAGCAAAATCGGCTATGTATTTACCCATTTCAAAAGCCAGCACGGGCGACTGATACCCCGGAAAAGCTTTTTCGAGCATCTCCGTTTGGGCCGAACCCAATGCCAGGCAGTTTACCTTGATTTGCCTGTCAGCTAATTCCTGTGCTAAACATTCAGTCAATGTATGCAAGGCGGCTTTGCTTGCCGAATAAGCGGATAACCCGGGGAACTTAGCGCTTCCCTGGAAGCCCCCCATACTGCCTATATTGAGAATATGGCCACCTGAGGGCATTACTGGTAACAGGCTTTGTGTAATGCGAACGTGTCCTATAAAATTACTTTGCAGCATTTCTACAAAGTCAGTTTCAAGCAGCTCTTCGAAAGGTTTATTGACCAATAGACCTGCATTATTTATCAATATGTCTACGCGGTTATCCAGGCGGCTTTCGATAAATTGAAGCAAGTCAGCATACTCGTCATGTACGATATCAAAGGCAACGGGATAAAGGATACATTCCGGGTTCAATCCCTGCGAAATCTCAAGTAAACGGCCAAGTTTTTCTTCCGACCGGGCCAGGGCCACAACGCTGTGGTCACCCGTCAGTATCAGCTCTAAAACAGCCTCAAAACCAACACCGCTGCTTGCGCCTGTTATAACGATATTCATGGATGCAAGATATTAAATTTATCAAACTACCAACCTCTGTTCGACAGGATGTTTGATAAGATAAAATCCATCGTTTATTAATTTGGTTAATGACGGTTCATTTGCCGCCTTATTTTCAAGAAATGCCCGAATCTCGCTTGCAACGGCCGGCTCTACCTGTTCGTGATCCAGTATCTCTAATATCTCCAAAGCGCATAACCAATCGTCATGATGGTATTTTTGGAGCATTAGCCAAACATTCCCTAAAAATCCAAAATCTCCACCGTTGTGCCTTCTGTTTCGTACCTGCTGATATAACTTGTGCAATTCAAGCGTTCGCGCATCATATTCAACGTGATGTGTGCCCGTATTTGATTTTGGTGCGATCTCTTCGAAGGCCTCTTTATCGGCGGCACCGCAAAAAACGGATATGATCTTTTCGCCCACGGCCATATCGTAAACACCCCATGACGGATCGAACAATATCTTTCCATCGTTACCCTTAACGGTACAATCTGTAAAAGTGATAAGCAGTATCTTGCCCTGGCTTTCCATGATGCCTTTTACAACACCGCTCAGTCTGGTACCGTTTTCAAAATGCAATTCTGCATTTTTACCTCCAACGATACCAATTAACGCCAAATCATCCAAAGGAATGTCCTCCAGCGGTGTTTCAATACCCGCCAGCTTACCAACCGGCGAACTGAATCCATCTTTGTGATAATCCTTACCATGGCCCTTTAGCTGTTTGTTAGCATGCGATAGCATAACCGGCCCGGCAAGCTTTATAAATGACGGTTGCCCATCCAAATCCTTAAACTCAGCAAATACTCCCGAAACCTGCAATCCCGAACTATAAACCGCTGTGCAGGTATTTTTGCTTTCAACAGCTTTTTGCAAACCATAGCTGCCGCCCCTTCTGAACGACATCGTATCTGCGAATTCTTCCAGCACATCTATCAGGTTTTGGAAGGTATCGGTTACAAAAAGCTGCGGCTGCTGCTTGGTGATGTCGTATGGATAATTTACAGCATACTTATTATACCATAATTTCTGAACGTCCTTTCGCATACAGGTTGAGCTTTCACCGATGGATGAAAGTAGCCCCGCGCCGTAAATCTTCGGATTTTCAAGGTTACCTATCAAACCATACTCAACTGTCCACCAATGGAGGCGGCTCAACAACGACATTTCGGAAGGCTCTCCCATGTGCTTTTGGCGATAGTCGACCAATTCTTCGGCTTTTTTTATTTCTTCCGGGTCAGCATCAGGCATCTCTTTTAGAATTGACAAGGCCCTTATTGCTTCATACAATTCAAAGTCCTGTGCCGAAAACATAGCCTTCGCCCCGATCGAACCAAAATAACTCAGGTATTCGTGGTAATCTTTATCGGCTATGATTGGTGCGTGCCCTGCTGACTCATGAATAATGTCCGGGGCAGGTGTGTATTCGATATGTTTTAATTGGCGAATATCTGCGGCAATGACCAATACGCGGTAAGCCTGGTATTCCATAAAAGCGGCCGGTGGAATAAATCCGTCGACCGTAACAGCGCCCCAGCCAATTTTACCAAGGGCGTCATTCATTTCCTGCAAGTCAGGGATTTTTTCAATGGTGAGGCCCGCTTTTTGCAGGCCTGGGATATAGGGGTAATAGGCTACATCTTTCAGATAGCTGTAATTCTGGCGCATCACGTAACGCCACACAGCGTGGTCGACAGGCGTATAATGCTCGTAATGTTGGGGTACTATAAATTGTTTTAAATGAGAAGGCAACGCCGCAACCTGCGGATTATTAAAGTCGTTCATTACGTTCAGTCGGTTTATTAAGAGAACGTAAAATTAGGAATTTGGATTGATGTTTGTTTAATTCTCTTTAATTGGAGGAAGGCCTTTTTCCAGTCTACTGTTACGAATAATATAATAAAGACCCGAAAGAGCTACGATAATGGATATTAAATAAAACCCGAAACTCAGGTAAACGGCCATATCCGGTTTTAAATTAAAATACTGCGAAACATTGACGAAAATAGCATCCCGTACGCCGCCGCCGCCTAAGCTAAACGGAATGACAGCCGCCAGTGATGAGGTGAGAAAGGATAAAAGATAGGGTGATATTTTTGTGGTGAAAATATGAAAATCGCTTTGAGCTATAAGCAAACACACAATAACCAGCACCTGCATGGTCTGAACGGCAATAGCCTTTAGGTGTGCCGCGACGAAATTATGTGAGTATTCCCTGAAAAAGCGCCGGGATACCCAGTAATAAATTATTGTTCCAATTAAAAATATACCGGTCGGTATTCCAAAATGAATATCAATTTTTGGTATCAGGATAATTAATGCTACGGTAATCAAACCAATGGCCCAAAAACCACTGAGCCTATCGAGCAAAATAGCCCAGAATACTTTTTTGGTAGGCAATTTATAGCGTTTATGCAAGAGGTATATTTTATAACCGTCACCGCCTATGCCGCCCGGGAGCAGTACATTATAGCACATCCCTAAAAAGTATAATCGTAAATTAAAACGGTAATCCAGTTGTAACCCGATTGACTTAAAGAAACTTAATAAGCGCCAGGCTGAGAATATCATCGAGAAAAAGTAACATACTACGGCAGCTGCTAACCAAGCCCTATTAGCGTGCGTTAGCCTGAATTCAACCTTGGCCCATGGCACTTTGCTAAAGACGTAATAAAGCAGACCACCCGTTACAACAACTATTAATATAATTTTAGTGATGCTCCAAAGTGTCCCTTTCCAGGTTTTATGTTCGACCGCTTCCTCTGCGGCCTCTTCAGCTGCTTCTTCGATATTTGTCATTGGCTGCAAAAGTAGGTATTTTTTGATTACACCGATACTGAGAGTATTACAGCTATAACAGAAATTGACAAAACAGTTAATATTAAAATTCTAAATTTGCGCAAAATTGAAGCGGAATGGCAAAAGTTAAAGTTGGTTTGGTGCAGATGTCGTGCACAGCTGATAAGCAGCAGAATTTGCAGAAAGCGATTGAAAAAGTACGCCAGGCGGCCCAAAAAGGTGCGCAGATTGTTTGTTTGCAGGAACTTTTCACCTCGTTGTATTTTTGCGATGTAGAAAATTATGACAACTTTAAACTTGCCGAAGCTATTCCCGGTCCATCAACGGATGAGCTTTCAAAATTAGCTAAAGAGCTGAATGTGGTTATCATCGCTTCTTTATTCGAGAAACGCACACAAGGGCTTTATCACAATACCACTGCCGTTATCGATGCGGACGGCGCTTATTTGGGCAAATACCGCAAAATGCATATCCCGGATGACCCGGGTTTTTATGAGAAATTCTACTTCACTCCCGGCGATTTGGGCTATAAAGTTTTTAAAACCAGATATGCTACGTTGGGCGTGCTGATCTGCTGGGACCAGTGGTACCCGGAAGCTGCCCGCATCACTGCGTTAATGGGCGCCGAAATATTGTTTTATCCGACAGCTATCGGTTGGGCCACAAGTCAGGATGAAGCCACTAATACCGAGCAATACAATGCCTGGCAAACTATCCAGCGTTCGCACAGCGTGGCGAATGGCGTGCATGTGGTGAGCGTAAACCGTGTAGGAAAGGAAGAAGAATTAAAATTCTGGGGTGGTTCATTCATTTCGAACCCTTTTGGAACGGTACTTTACCAGGCTTCCCATTCGGATGAAGAAGTTATTGTAGAAGAATTAGATTTAGAAAAATCCGATTATTACCGCAGTCACTGGCCGTTTTTACGCGACAGGAGGATAGATTCATACTCCCCGATAACAAAAAGGTTTATTGATGAAGATTGATTTTTCTAACTCTCCCGCCTCACTGGGATTTCATTTTCCGGCTGAATGGGCACCTCATACTGCAACCTGGTTAAGTTGGCCGCACAAGGAAGAATCGTGGCCGGGAAAAATTGCTGCCATTTATAAACCCTACTGCGAATTCATCAAAATATTGACCGAAGGCGAGTTGGTGCGCATCAATGTTGTTGATGAGAAAATGAAAGCATTCGCTGTAAAGCAATTGCAATTGGCGGGGGTAGATCTGAATAAAATTGAATTCTTCAAGTTTCCAACCAATGATGCGTGGTGCCGCGACCATGGGCCGGCGTTCCTTATCAACCCGGCAACTAAACAGAAAGTGATCGTCGATTGGAATTATAATGCCTGGGGCAATAAATATCCGCCTTACGATCTCGATGACGTCATTCCAACCAAAATAGCCAAACATTTTAATTTGCCGGTTTATCATCCAGGCATTGTGATGGAAGGCGGTTCGGTTGATTTTAACGGTAAAGGAACGCTTATAACTTCGAAAGCCTGCCTGCTCAACAAAAATCGCAACCCGCAGCTGAACCAGCAACAAATCGAAGCTTACCTGCAAAATTATTACGGTGTTGAACAGGTACTTTGGGTTAATGATGGTATAATAGGCGACGATACCGATGGCCATATTGACGACACAGTACGTTTTGTGAACGAGGATACTGTAGTTACCGTTATCGAGGAAAACAAGGCTGACGAAAACTATCCTATCCTGCAGGAAAACCTGCAAATGCTTAAGTCTATGCGCCTGCTGAACGGCAAGCAATTGAATATTATAGAACTCCCAATGCCTGAGCCAATATATTATGAGGGTCAGCGTTTACCGGCCTCCTACGCTAATTTTTATATTGCCAATTCGGCTGTGATTATGCCTACATATCGCAGCAAAAATGATAATAGTGCTTTGGATATTTTACAGCAATACTTTCCCGATAGGAAGGTCGTAGGTATTGATTCAACCGATATTATCTGGGGCCTGGGCAGCTTCCATTGCCTGAGCCAGCAGGATCCGGCGGTATAATTTAATGTCTATTTCTTATTTAAATCTGTAAGATTTTTTTCACACCATTGCCATAGAAATTGATTACCATCTGTGTAATTGTACACCTCCAGCCTCGGGTATCCCTGCTCTATAGGCTCTATAACTATTTGTCTATAATTTATCCTGAAACCACGAATATTTTTTAACTCCAGCTCTTTCTTTAGAAATAAATTAATACTAACGATACTAGTGTCCGATATAATGACCTTGCTTTTTATTTGGTTAATAAGTACCAGGGCGGCTATTACAGCAAAAATTAGTGGCACTGCATTTGAAACAAGGGATTCCTTTCCCCACCCTAATGAAGACAAATAGATTGAGTAACAAAGCGCAAATAACACCATTAACCAATACAATATTTTATTCAGTTTAGAAACTTGAAATATTTGTTTCATCGCGTAATTAATAACCTATCTAAATATAAATTAATTTTTTATGGTGCTTCGATTCTTTCTTTTTAAATCTTACTTGGGGCCTCGGCAGCTTCCATTGCCTGAGCCAGCAGGAACCGGCGGTATAAGTTCACCGACTCTTTTTCAGTCCTCACCGACTTCTTCAAACAGGCTGCCAGTTTTTGATTGATGCGCCTGCCATTTCACTATAGTTTTGGGTAAGATTTAAATTACAAGAAGATGAAAACTATAATTGAAGATAAAAGCACAAGCAAACGAAGCCGCACTATATTGGGCGCCTTCATCGTAGTAATCGGCGCCATATTACTTGTGGATCAGCTTGACATTGTCCTGATACCCGACTGGCTGTTCACCTGGCCAATGATATTGGTTTTAGTGGGACTATACTCCGGCGCCAAACATAATTTCCAAAATTATTCATGGCTGATCATATTGCTGGTAGGTGTTGCCTTTTTGGCGGATGACGCCCTGCCCGGACTGATGCTCAGTAACTTTATATGGCCGGCAGCGTTAATCATTTTGGGTTTATACATTATCATGAGGCGAGGTTTCCACAAGACTATATGATATAGTCACTTATCAATAAAAAAATACCAGGGGATATTAAATATCCCCTTTTCTATTTCAAATCTATTATATAATCAAAAAATCCTCTATTTTGGGGCCTTAGTTTAAGCCCTGATGAAAAAAATATTTACTCTTGCCTGCCTCGCCTTACTGGTATTATTTACAAAGCCTTCTGTCGCCCAAAATAAGATCGTCGTTTTCCAATCCGATTTCGGATTAAAGGATGGGGCAGTTTCCGCAATGAAAGGCGTAGCGATGGGCGTTTCGCCCGATTTGAAACTATTCGACCTGACCCATGAGATACCCGCCTATAACGTGTGGGAAGCTGCTTACCGCTTAGAACAAACTGTAAGGTACTGGCCCGCTGGAACTGTTTTTGTTTCGGTAGTTGACCCGGGTGTAGGCACGCAGCGCAAGTCTGTTGTCCTCAAAACCAACTCGGGCCAATTTATAGTTACACCCGATAACGGCACATTAACGTTAATTGCCGAATCGTTAGGAATAGCCGAGATAAGGCAAATAGATGAAGCTGTGAACCGAAGAAAAGATTCGGAAAAATCGTACACCTTTCATGGCCGCGATGTTTATGCGTTTACAGCGGCCCGGCTTGCTGCGGGTGTCATCACTTTCGAACAGGTAGGCCCCGCATTACCAAAACAAGTGGTAAGTCTCCCTTATCAAAAGGCCACGCTAAAGGGCAAAACCCTGAAGGGTAATATTGCAATATTGGATGTGCAATACGGTAACGTATGGACTAATATTACGGATTCGTTATTCAGCAAACTTAATCCCCACTACGGCAGCGTACTTCATACCATCATCTTCCACAATGGCAAACAAGTTTACGCGGGCGATGCCCCGTATAGCCAAACATTTGGCGCCGTTGCCAAGGGAAAACCATTGGCTTATTTGAATAGCTTACTGCAATATTCATTGGCATTAAACCAGGGTAATTTTGCCAAGGTATATCATATTGGCAGCGGAAGCGGATGGAGCGTTAAGGTGACGTTGAACTCAAATTGAATAAGCGTACGAGCTATGGCGTCCCCAAATAATACCAGGGGATTGCAAACGTGCCCTTTTTTACATACACTTTCACAGGACGTTCAAACTCCATGCTTAAAAAAAAATTCTTGGATACTTGAAATCGTTTTAGATGATGGTATGGCCCAAAGTCACTCAATGTCAAATAGTAAGCCGTTGTACTGCTTGCAATGGATACATCCTGATGCAGCACCTTAACATCAAATACCTGCGGCTTTGACCCGTCAAAAACACGGTTAGTCTGCATAACGCTGCCGAATACATAAATCACCGAAATTAAAAGTGCAAAAATCACCGGCCGGTTTTGTACCTGCCCTGCTCGCTTAATTCCCGTAAAGTAAATTGAAATAAAGATCATAAAGCCAATAACCCCTAAGGGCATCCATAAATGATCATAACTTAATACCTGGCTATCATTAATTAATGGTAGACCGAGTGCAACAGACGGAAATAAAAACCCTAAGTATACAGATCCATAAGCACTCCCTTTCCCGGCGTCGAATCTAACCAGGCCATGGCTATAGTGCATCAAAATAATACCGGCCAATGGATAGAGCAACAAAACATAAGCGATAATATCCTCATACTCATCCCAAATCAATGAGGCTAAAAATAGCCCAAAGCCGACCAAACTATAAAGATTCGCATTACTGAGCGAAAAGTTGAATCTTCGCTTCCTTTCATCTTCCGATATGCCTACTGTGGCGTCGTGCAAAATCTCGTCTTTTTGCGCCTCAAATGCTTGTATGTCCAGGTCCTTAAAATTGGCTGTCAGCCAGTTTACCAAATCATCCTTTTTTCCTATGGTCTCGCAGTCCCGAAGAACAATATTTGAATAAGCTTCCTGGTCAGGCTCAATGGAAATAACTGACCGGCTCGCCCTAAACCCTTTGATATGCTCGAGCGGTATCGTCGTTGCTTTAAAAATACCCGCCTTGGTCACACTATCCGTTGTTATTGTCAGCTTTCTTTTCCAAAGCTTCAAAAGGAGTGTAACTCCGCCAATAATTGCCAGTATTGGGATACCCAATAACAGCGGAGAGGCTGATCCGATAGGTTCTACCATGATGCGTACGCCAAAAACAACGGAAGATATTCCGATAATCGAATACAATATCTTATATCCGGTAGACGTGCTATAAACCGTTTCCATGTTATTTCGCTAAGTTGACATCAATCTACCCTAAATTTACGCATAATCAAACCTGCAAATCTTTTTACCGACAATTTATCCGCACTTACCGATTACTTTAATAAAGTCGCCAATATTTGATAGGTTCGCCTTAAGTATTACCTTAGTTTTGGATATGATTTAAAATGCACACAATAAAATGGACAACGATATAATAGATACTCAAAATAAACCGCAGGGCAACGGTAAGGTACTGGCAGGTATGATACTGCTGGTTGTGGGCGGGATACTGCTGCTCAAACAATTTGATTACCTTGAAATTCCGGGATGGATATGGAGCTGGCCTACATGGGTGATCATATGGGCCCTTTATTCGGGCGCAAGGCACAATTACCGCAATTCGACATGGATCATCCTGCTTTTTATCGGGATGCTGGGTATCCTCAACTATGCCATACCAGTATTGCATCTCTATAATTTTATATGGCCGATAATTATCATATCAATAGGCCTTTGGATGATACTTAGACGGAATAATCAATGGAATCAACATAAATGGGATAAAAAGGCATGGAAGAAAGATTGGGAGCAAAAATGGGACTGGCGCAATCACGCCGGGCAAACCCCGCCACCACCTGCGGGGGATACTTCTACATCAACTACTATACCACCGGATGACACAAAAAAACACCGTATGACGGGTGATGATTATCTTGACGCGGTATCGATTTTCGGGGGTGTGAAAAAGACAATTCTTTCGAAAACCTTTAAAGGCGGCGACATTGTAAACGTATTCGGCGGCGCCGAGATCGACCTGACCATGGCTGATATTGAGGGCAGAGTGGTGATAGATATCACACAGATATTTGGCGGTACCAAAATCATTGTACCATCGCACTGGCAGGTAGTTTCTAATCTTTCTGCAGTTTTTGCCGGGGTTGACGATAAACGTTTAAGAAAAACCGGCTCAGGCGACGACAATAAGATATTAGTACTCGAAGGCGTTTCTATTTTCGCAGGCGTTGATATCCGCAGCTATTAATTCACGAGTAACCTTTACTAAGAATATAATAAACAGGTTTTGGCTATTACACCTAGTACATTTTCAAAAATACGCATAGCGTTTGTAGCAGGCGGGCTTGTATGGGCCCTCCTGCTTACTTATGTTGTGCATAGTTTTGGCTTTTCGTGGTATATAGCCATGGCCGACGGTTCTATTTGTACGATATTGTTGGGGGCGGCCTGCTGGCTCATCAACAACAACCTGCGTTATTACCAGCCCGGCAAGGGCAGTTATATCAATTTGTTTATCTGGTGCCTTGCCCTTACCGCAGCCAGCACCTTTGGCGCACGCTGGATATTGCCTTACGTGAATACCAATACCATTTATGTCAATTTCATGGTGCAATCCATCACCATCCGCTTTTTTACCAATTTCCTGGCTATCGGCTGGATGGCCCTGATCAGCATGATATGGTATTCGCAACAGGATCAAAAGGAAAATGAAAAACGAAAATCGGAAGCTGAAAAATTAGCCCGTGATGCCGAATTATATAACCTGCGCCAGCAATTGCAGCCGCATTTTTTGTTTAATAGTTTGAACTCGATCAATGCCCTGATAGGTTTTAAGCCTGATGAAGCACGGAAAATGATACACCAGCTATCGGATTTTTTGAGGGGGACTTTGAAGAAAGACGATCAGCAGCAGGTGACTTTGACCGAGGAACTGGCGCATTTGCAATTATATCTCGATATTGAGAAAGTTCGCTTCGGGCATCGTTTAATGACTGAGATAAGCTGCGATAAAAAATGCCAGGATTGCATTTTACCGCCAATGATATTGCAACCAATAGTTGAAAATGCGATAAAATTTGGCTTGTATGATACCACAGATAGCGTTACCGTAAGCATCCGTGCCGAACTGGAGGACAATTACCTCACCCTGACGGTGCAAAACCCATACGACCCCAAAACCGCCCGTCCGCGCAAAGGAACCGGTTTTGGCCTGAGTGGTGTACAAAGAAGACTTTATTTGTTATTTGCACGTACCGATTTAATTGAAACGTACGCAGATGATAATATCTTTACAACCATTATTAAAATTCCGCAAGTAATATGAGACGCGTATTGGTAATTGATGATGAACCCCTGGCCCGCATGGTTGTGCTGGAATATTTACAGGGTTTTAAAGATAGTATTGAAGTGCTGCAGGAATGCAATGATGGTTTTGAAGGACTAAAAGCCATCCAGCAGTACCAGCCTGACCTGGTGTTTTTGGACGTGCAGATGCCCAAAATAAATGGCTTTGAGATGCTGGAACTGGTTGACAATCCGCCATCCGTGATATTTACCACTGCCTTTGATGAATATGCTATCAAAGCCTTTGAGACCCATGCCGTTGATTATTTGCTGAAACCTTTTACCAAAGACCGGTTCAATAAGGCCGTAGAAAAATTCTTAGCCCAGGCCCCGGCTGTTCATCCGACCAAACAAACGGAAAGCCTGCTGGAAGCTGTTGCACAATCGCCTGCACAACATGAGCGTATTGTGGTGAAAACCGGCACTAAGGTGAAAATCATACCGGTAAATGACGTGGAATATTTGGAGGCCGACGACGATTATGTAAGTGTGCATACCCCCGAAGGCTCCTTCCTGAAAAATAAAACGATGGGCTTTTTTGAGCAAACACTCGACCCATCCCAATTTGTGCGTGTGCATCGCTCCTATATCATCAAAATTCAAAACATTACCCGCATCGACCCTTACGAAAAGGACGCGCATATCGCTATCCTCAAATCAGGCGCTAAAATACCGGTAAGCAAGACGGGGTATGTGAAGTTGAAGCAGGTTTTGGGGATATGAGTTGATTTCGGAATGCGGAAGTTCGATTTCGGAATGATTTTGTAAATTAAATTTACTAAAGGAGCCCTTCAAATCAAATGATAAGAAAGTTTGCAATAGCTTTAATAATATTAAATCTTTTATCAGCCGGCAGCGGTTACATTTCATACTTTCAAGCTAAATATCAACTGGTTAGTCCTTTAGTTCCCAATACGGTTGTATTGGATATAATCGACCCTTACATGCTGTTAGGGCTTATTTCTTTGGCCATTGCAGTAATTTCATTTGTACTATTTCTTTATTCAAAATACACTTACGTAGTCGCCCTTTGCGCTGTAAATCTTCTTTTTCAACAGATTTACTTAATTTCTTTGGGGCATTTATAGCGGCGTCAACAATTTACAACCGTATAACTACGTTTATAGGTGATTATATTAAACCTATAACCATGCCTAAATTTCTTATTGCTCTAATCATACCTATGCTGCTCGCTCTCAGCCCCAAAGCAGTGATACCGGATAGCTCCCGTGCAGCAACTATCCGCGCCAAAGTGTGGCCGCAATTGCAGAGTGACCTTAAAGCCGCAGGATTCAAAGACAACCAACCCATCTATCTCAGGATATTTAAAATTCCAGGAACGTTGGAGGTTTGGGTACGATCGGGCAAACAATATAAATTGTTCAGACAGTATATTGTGTGCTTCTATTCCGGTGGCTTAGGTACTAAGACCCGCAGCGGTGACGGTAAATGCCCCGAAGGTTATTATACCATCGCGCCGGCGCAACTTCAGCCGGCTAGTACTTTTCACCTGGCTATGAATATAGGCTACCCTAATGCTTATGACCGGCAGCACGGATATACCGGCGACAACATTATGATACATGGCAATTGCGTTTCTATCGGTTGTTATGCGATGACCGACCCTAAAATTGAAGAAATATACACGCTGGTGTACGAGGCGTTTCAGCACGGGCAAAAGGCAGTACAAGTAAGCATCTATCCATTTAAATTAACCAATGACACTTTGGATACGTATTCGCTATGGTCGACTTACCGTTTTTGGGAAAATTTGAAACCAGGATATGACATATTTGAGCGTACGCATGTACCGCCTGTGGTGACTGTGGTGGATAAGCATTATGCATTTGCGACATCACGGTAGAGACGCAATGCATTGCGTCTCTACGCTATTAACAATATCTTCCACGCTTCGTCCACCCTACCCTCGTCTAATAACTGTTTGGCTTTAAGATGCAATTGCAATTCTCGGGTATTGCTATCGCCGATAGTGGCATCCAGCAGTTCCTTTATTTCCGGCGATTGGATATAATCGTCTATTTGTTCGTCAGTTGGTAAAACCTCCACGTTACCTAACTGGCCCAGGTTGTTTCCAGTCAATATTTTTGAGTTACGAATAGCATAAGGTATCGCATCCACACCGATGCCTATGCTTCGTACAGGTTTGGCAACTTTGAACAGGTTATCTTTATTGATCCGTGCGTACCAGTCACCGCCAAGGCGGGCGACCAAATCGAGCTTTTGCTGGTCGATCTTACCATCAGCGCCTAGTATTGACTCACTGATATGCATAAGCTTAATTTCAGCGATTATCAGGTTACCTGCCCCCGGGCCATCACCTAATGCTTTGACTTCATCCACCACACACTCAAATTGGACAGGGGATTCGGCTACCCGTGGCGGTCGTACCAACTCGGATGCGACAGGCGTAAAACCTGATTTGATAAATTCATTCACGCCTTTCGGATACTCCACACTCGCCAGCGACGTTTGCTGAACCATGTCGTAAGTGACGATATTGATGACACACTCGGGTACTTCATGAATATTTTCAAGCGTATGCTTGGTCGAACTGTCGCGCACCCTTCGCGATGGCGAAAACACGCAAACGGGGGGATTAGTGCTGAACAGGTTAAAAAAACTGAAGGGGCTCAGGTTTATATTGCCGTCTTTATCCACTGTTGAGGCAAAACAAATGGGCCTCGGTGCAACGGCATACTGGAGGTAGTTTTGCAGTTCAACGGGAGAAAGATCAGATGTTTTTAGTGTCAGCATTTAATTGTGAGAACCTTACAACTTCTTTAGTGCTAGTATCGAAAAATCACTATCCGCTTTTTTGATCACATTGCTTAAAATACCCAGTCCCGTCACTTCCATTTCTACCAAATCATTGGGTTGCAGCCATTGTGGTTTATAGTTGGGGTCGTTCAATAAACCCGTTCCGTTTAATTCGAGGAAACAACCCGTTCCCACCGTTCCGGAACCAATAACATCGCCGGGCAATACGTCGCAGCCGTAAGCGCAGCGCTCGATGATCTCGGCGAAGGTCCAGTCCATATCAGCCATATTGCCGCTTGATACTGTTTTGCCGTTCACATGGCATTTCATTTTAAGGTTATAGGCATTGCCGGTATGACCTGGTTTTGGTGCGACTTTATATTTTTCCAGTTCATCCGGCGTTACCAGCCAGGGGCCTATCACAGTCGAAAAATCTTTCCCTTTTGCAGGACCGAGATTGAGCAGCATTTCTTCCATTTGCAGGGTGCGGGCACTCATATCATTCATGATCATAAACCCGGCGATATAGCTATCAGCTTCAGCGGCTTTTATATTACGGCCCTTTCTATTTAGCGCAACAGCGACTTCCAGTTCAAAATCCAGTTTCTCGAAGTGATCGGGCATGCACTCAATTTCGCCTATGCCCTGTATGGCATTGTGATTGGTAAAATAGAATATCGGGTATTGGTCAAACTGGGGTATCATTTCGGCCTTGCGGTTGCGTCTTGCAGCCGCCACATGCTGGCGAAAAGCGTATCCATCCCTGCATGAAGTTGGATGGGGCACTGGAGCAAGCAGCTCAAAAAACAGCTCTTCTTTGGCCTTTAATTTACCTGATGAGATATCACTATTCACTTTTTTTGCCCTATCCATCAGCTCCTCACCACCCCATAAAAATTCGTTCATATTATCAGGCAGCAGCTTATGGCACGAGTTAAGGTTATAAATATGACCATTAACAAAAATGCCCAGGTGCTCCCGGTCTTCGGTTCTGTAGGATACTAATTTCATAGGTCTAAATTTGGTTAAAAAAGGTCTTCAAAGCTAAAGTTTTCCGTTATATAAAATTACTATGCTTGCATATTAAAAATTATTGGTATAATTTTGTAGAGAACCATGAGCATACAGTGTCATTTTCTTTTTTCCCTTGGGCTTACTTCTATGAGTGACGCCTCTTCCTTTAGGGATGCGATGCTCTCGAAGATCGTTTTGGCACAATATTAATTTTTGTTGGTCCCGATAGCTATCGGAGTTGTAAAGTTGGGATGTTTAAAAGTTAAACTATTCCGACCCTATAATCGTTTTATCTTTATACTGCTGATATGAAGTGAGTTGAAGCAATTTCATCCTTACAACATTCAAATATTCCAACATTAAAACCCAATATAAACCATGCCTGTCTATCATAAATTAGGAAAAATTCCACCGAAGCGGCACACACAATTCCGTAAGCCTGATGGTACTTTATATGCCGAGGAATTGGTATCTACCGAAGGCTTTTCTAGCCTGTATTCGCTGGTATACCATGCTTACCCTCCTACCATCGTCAAAACTTTAGGGGAGCCTTATTCTGTCGAGCCCAAAATCGCGCGGGAAAAACATCTGAAGCATACCAGTCTCATCGGCTTTAATATTAAACCAGAAGATGATTATTTAAAAAGCCGCAAACCTGTTTTGGTAAACAGCGACCTGCATATTTCGTTGGCCGCGCCGCGCAAATCCATGACGGATTACTTTTATAAAAACAGCCAGGCTGATGAAGTGGTTTTTGTACATGTTGGCTCGGGCACTTTTAAAACAGGCTACGGCAATATCAAATTTGAGTATGGTGATTATTTAATTATACCGCGCGGTACAATTTATCAAATGGAGTTTGATACAGAAGATAACCGCCTGTTTATAGTAGAAAGTTTTAGCCCTATACGGTCACCTAAACGGTATTTGAATCAATACGGTCAGCTAATGGAACACTCACCTTATTGTGAGCGTGACCTGAAATTACCAACCGACCTGGAAACACATGACGAAAAAGGCGATTTCAAGATTCTGATCAAAAAGCAAGGGTTGATCTATCCATACATCTATGGTACACATCCTTTTGATTTTATCGGCTGGGACGGCTACCATTACCCGTATGGATTTTCAATACATAATTTCGAGCCAATAACGGGCCGATTACACCAACCACCGCCAGTACACCAGACTTTTGAGGGGCATAATTTTGTGATCTGCTCCTTCGTGCCGCGTAAATACGATTACCATCCGTTATCTATCCCGGCGCCATATAACCATAGCAATGTGGACAGCGACGAGTTGTTATATTATGTGGATGGTGATTTTATGAGCCGAAAAAGCGTGGTTAAGGGGCAAATTACCCTGCACCCGGGCGGCATACCGCATGGCCCGCATCCGGGCAATGTGGAGAAATCGATCGGTAAGGAATCAACAGATGAACTGGCCGTTATGATAGACCCTTTTAAGCCATTAATGCTAACAGAAGATGCAATCAAAATTGAGGATGAGAATTATTACAAGAGTTGGGCTGAAGGAAGCTGAAAGCAGAAAGGTTAAAGCTGAAAAGTTTTAATCAGTAACTCATTAATTCAATAATTAAAAATGGAAACACAAACTTTAGATAAAAAACCAAAATCAGCAGATTTTTTACCGTTGAACGGTACCGATTATGTTGAATTTTACGTAGGCAATGCCAAGCAGGCGGCTCACTTTTATAAAACGGCTTTTGGCTTTCAGAGCCTGGCTTATGCCGGACCCGAAACCGGTGTCCGCGACAGGGCATCTTATGTTTTAAAACAGGATAAAATACGACTGGTGCTGACTACGCCGCTGCACTCAGACCACCCTATATCGGAACACCTGAAAAAGCATGGTGATGGCGTAAAAGTATTAGCCCTTTGGGTAGATGACGCCTATGACGCGTTTGAGCAGACTACAAGCCGTGGTGCGGAGCCTTACCAACAGCCGCAAACCATGAAGGATGAAGATGGAGAAGTTCGCACCAGCGGTATTAAACTGTATGGTGAAACCGCCCACATATTTGTTGAAAGGAAGAACTACAAAGGCATCTTTCTGCCGGGCTACGTGGAATGGAAATCGGATTATAATCCAACACCAACCGGTTTGCTTTATGTAGATCACTGCGTGGGCAATGTGGGCTGGCATAAGATGAATGATTGGGTGAATTTTTATGAAGAGGTAATGGGTTTTAAGAACATCCTGACCTTTGATGATAAAATGATCTCTACCGAATATTCGGCGCTGATGAGCAAGGTGATGAGCAATGGCAACGGCTTTGTGAAGTTCCCGATCAATGAGCCGGCCGAAGGCAAGAAGAAATCGCAGATAGAAGAATATCTCGAGTTTTATGAAGGCGAGGGCGTTCAGCATTTGGCATTAGCAACCGGTAATATTGTTGAAACAGTAACCGAACTGCAAAAACGCGGTATCGAATTTTTGCACGTACCAACTACTTATTATGACGACTTGCTGAGCCGTGTTGGGCATATTGATGAGGATTTGGCACCGTTGAAAAGGTTAGGTATCCTGGTTGACCGTGATGACGAGGGCTACCTGTTACAAATCTTTACCAAGCCATTGGAAGACAGGCCGACGGTGTTTTTTGAGATCATCCAGCGTAAAGGCGCAAAATCCTTTGGTGCGGGTAATTTCAAAGCCTTATTCGAGGCTATTGAACATGAGCAGGATCTGAGAGGGAACCTGTAGAATTGCGGAAGTCGGAATGCCGATTGCGGAATTAGAGAATTTTGAGCCCCGATCTATCGGGGCTTTTTCGTGACCTATTAATTGCTTACTTTTCTATCGTGGATGTTAGTGATGTTATAGACCGATTAAAGCAAACTGCGGATGCTTCACGCCTTGAGGGCATGAAGCGCTACGCCATCGATGTTTCACATGCATTTGGCGTAACAATGCCGGAGATTCGAAAACTGGCAAAGGAGATCAAAAAAGACCATGCCCTGGCGCTTGAACTATGGAATACCGGTATAAGGGAGTGCCAAATACTGGCATCATTGGTTGATGACCCTAAGCAGGTTACTCCGAAGCAAATGGATAGTTGGGTGGCTGATTTTAATTCGTGGGAGGTTTGTGATCAGACCTGCGGCAACCTATTCGTAAGGACTCCTTATGCTTTTGAACAGGCATTTGAATATAGTTCCTCTCAGAAAGAATATATCAAACGGGCGGGTTTTGTGTTGATGGCGGAAATGCAGGTCCACAATAAAAAGGTAAAAGACGAAGAATTGATGGAGTTTTTCCCTGTTATCGAAAGAGAAGCCTGGGACGACCGGAACTTCGTGAAAAAGGCGGTTAATTGGGCATTAAGGCAAATTGGGAAGCGAAATGCGTCACTTCGGCAGGTTGCCATCCTGGTTGCCAAAAGAATAGCGCAACAGGAAACAAAATCTGCAAAATGGATAGCCAAAGACGCCCTCGCTGAATTCGAAAAACGGCGCTGATCTTTCGCCAAGACCCCGCTAAACTGTATATTTATAGGCTAATTAATTTTTGATCCGAAACCCCTAACATTTTGGCTGATTTCGTTTTTCTCAAAAAAAATTCAGGCAGATTTAATTCAATAAACGTAGAGTTAAACAATTGATAGTCATGGGTAAATAATTACCCATTTATATGATTTTTGATAGCTTTAGGCATTACAGGAAGGCAATCTGCATAACTTGTTTTGCCTTTTTTTCGTATAATAAGAGATTGTAGATGAAGTAAATAGGGCGCCGCACTTTAACCGGTGTATTTCGCTTTTAAAAATATTGGTCTTGTATTTGCAAGGTTGAGTAGGGATTATTGCAACCGATCGGCGTAACCCGTTTAAAATTAATTAATTGACTATTGGTATAACCACCATAAACAAATTTCTGTTGAGCAGAAAAGTACTATGAGCGTTCCGGAAGGGGATAAATTTTCTTATGATGGTGAATTCCACGTTACCCAGATTATAAATAATATAAATACGGGTATTTGGGAATACAATATCAGCACCAAGGAGGTCAAATGGTCCCCTGGTTTTTACGCTTTGTTAGGCTACCAACCTGGTGAGATTGCCCCATCGTATGATTACTTTTTTGAGAACCTGCTCTATTACGAGGATAAACCCGCTTTCGTAAAATCAATCAACCGCCATTTTAATGATGCTCCCGAAACAATCCGGGTAAGGCTTTTAACCAAAAGATCGGGTTATAAGTGGTTCGAAAGCACGGCAAAAAGATGGGATGATAATTCGACGCCCAAGATTACAGGCTCAATAGTCGATATTCACGATCATAAGCTGCTGCAACTACAGGCCGTGCGTAACGACTACCTGTTTAAAGAAACCATCAAAATTGCCAAAATAGGCGGCTGGGAGATAGATGTTAAAAGCATGACGCTCACTTTTACCCGTGAAGCTTATGATATTTACGAACTACAGGATACCGTAAAACTAACCATCGACGAAGCCATCAGCTTTTTCGAGCCTGATTTCCGACCGGTACTAAAAAAGGCAGTGGATAATATTATCAATTATTCGCAGCCGTTTGATTTGGAGCTTTTATTCCGCACTGCCCGCAACAACCAGATTTGGCTGCGTGCGAAGGGCTTGGCAGTAATTGATGACTACGGCAAATGCGTCACCGTTCGCAGTATATTCCAGAATATTGATTATATCAAAAAGAAGGAGATGGAAGTTCAGGACGCGGTTAACTTACTGAGCGACCAGAACAAACGCCTGCAAAACTTCGCTTATATTGTTTCCCATAACCTGCGTTCGCACACGGGCAATTTAAATTTCATGGTTGACCTGTTTGCACAGACCGACACAGAAGATGATCGCAAGGAAATATTTTCGCACATTAATTCGATAAGCAGCAGTTTAAAAACCACGATTGAGCACTTAAGCGAAATTGTAAAGATCCAGGCCGAGATCGGCAAGGAACGAAAGAAAATCGAGTTTGAAGATGTACTCAAGACCGTCCTTATGGCGCTGGAAGGGAACATCAAAGCTTCAGGCGCTAAAATAGAGTACGACTTCAGCGAATGCTCCGAAGTTTTCTACATACCGGCTTACCTGGAAAGTATCTTCCAGAATATGATAACCAACTCAATTAAGTACAGGCACCCCGACCGTAAGCCGGTTATCACAGTTCGTACTACTAAGGTTAGACACCATATCTATTTATATTTTGAAGATAATGGCATGGGTATCGATTTGGACCGCTACGGTGATTCGGTATTCGGCATGTACAAAACCTTCCATCATAACCCGGATGCCAAAGGCATTGGCCTGTTTATGACCCGCAACCAAATTGAAGCTTTGGGTGGCACTATCGATATTGACAGTACCGTTGATTTAGGCACGAAGTTTACTATTAAATTGGTTTAGTGAATAGTCAATGGTGAATGGTGAATATATTGACGCCTTGACTATTGACTATTGACCATTCACTATTCACCCCTTACTACCAACCAATACCTATTCAATATAACTCTCCAATATTTTAAACCCGTTAACAGTGATCATATCCACCCTGTCGATGGTTTTTGGCAGCAGTATGCATTCGCCCATTTTCACGGTGTGTTGTTTTCCATGGCACTCGATCACATAATTACCCTCAACACACACGTGTATCACGAATGAATCCAAGTGAGCATAATTCCTCGAAGTGCTTTTTGTAAAATCCAGGATATTTGTCGTAAAATACGGGCATTTTACAAGCTTTACAGCTTCATTCTTTTCTGGCTGGTATTTGGTTTTATATTCTGGGTAAAAGTCATAGTCAATAGCTGCAACTGCCTCTTCGGTATGTAATTCGCGTTTATTCCCCTTATCGTCCACGCGGTCAAAATCATAAATACGATAGGTGATATCCGAAGTTTGTTGTATTTCGGCAATCAACAAGCCTTTACCGATAGTATGTACCCTACCTGCAGGTAAAAAGAAAACATCGCCAGCGTTAACATCTTCGCGGTTCAATATATCCATGATATAGCCGCTGTTCAGTTTGTCAAGGTAAATGTCTTTGTTAACCGGCTTATTAAAGCCTGATATCAATGTCGAACCCGGGTCGGCTTCTATCACGTACCACATTTCGGTCTTACCGAATGAGTTATGGCGTTTTTTTGCCAATTCGTCATTGGGATGCACCTGTATTGACAGGTCGTCATTCGCATCAATAAACTTTACCAGCAAAGGGAAGGTATTGCCAAAGTGCTCATAAACCTTTTTGCCAACCAATTGGTCCTTATATTTTTCCAGCAGGTCAGCCAGTGACTCTCCTTCTAACGCACCATCGGCAACAACCGAAACATCCGATTTTACGCCCGATATTTCCCAGGTTTCGCCACAATTAGGCAAGCTGCCATAATCTTTGTGCAGATAGGTTTTTATCTTCTGGCCGCCCCAGATTTTGTCTTTATAAATGGTTTTGAATTTTAAGGGATAGAGTGTTGACATAGGGAATACGATTTGACCGCTAAGTTAATTTATATGATTTATGAAAGAAAAGGAATTTGAGATATTTGATTAAGCTAATTCAAGTCCTTCTATATCACAATCTAATATTAACCCCAAAGCATCGAGAAGGTTCTCTTTTAATTCTTTAATGGTTTTACCTTGTGACATAGCGGCGGGCAGTTCTTCAACCTGGCCGACGTACCATCCGTTTTCGCCCTGCTCAATAACTGCTGTGAACTTCATAATTAAAATTATAAAACGTCTTTATATGACTGTTCGATCAAAGGCATTGCATAGTTAAGGTCATCTATATTCTCAATATAAATTCTACTATCTAAAACCCAATTGTAACTATCTGGAACTTTATAGATTCTTTTTTCGCTATCAGCAGAGTAAATAATTGGTCTTAAGTAAATTAAGATTTTAGTTTTTTGAATTTTAATTTCGGCAAAAGATTTTGATAATCGATAAGCTATGTAATTGCCAGTTACTTTTTCTTGTATATTTTCATCTAACTCGTATATTTTCCCTTTTAGCGTAAAAAATAGTTCTTGTACATAAGGCTGCCCTTTTGATAACTGTGTGTCAATATTGAATTCGACATTTTTCTTTTCAATAATATCTTCTGTTTGCTTAATAGCAGTTTGCTGAACATATTGAGGTTTTTCATCTTCACTATTTATTTTTTCTAAAGTAAAAATGTTATTTTCATAATAATGGAATTTATACAATTCTAGTCGGAGTGGAATAACCTCTAATGTGTCTATATCAAATTTGCTATAACTTTCAGCTATGCAAATTACACGAGGATTGTTCCAATCAATTCTACTTGCTTTTTCTGGGCCTAATTTTTTTGTAACGAGCATTTCAAAAAATTCAACTTTCTGAGCTTTAAGCCATTTCAAATAGGACAAAGCTTGATTTATAACGTTGTCATTCCTGTTCCTTTTATATTCAATGATAACAGGTGCACCATCCGAATCAATAGCAAGCGTATCAATTCTTCCTCCATGGGTCGTTTGATACTCAGAAGATATGAAGCCCATATCAAGAACTTCCAGTAAATTTTCTTCAATTAATTTTTGTAGCGCTTTTTCTTTATCCAGCGGTATCAATCCTAATTTTTTGAGTTTTCCGTCGATATTATGAAATACAGGCATGGTTTTAGGTTTTGAAGTGTAATTAACAAAAAAGTCCGCATAGAACCTATACGGACTTTAAAATTCATCTCAGCAGAGTCGCAATGCGTTGCACCTTTATTAACCTAACTTCCTTTTCAAATTCTCATCAATCGCAGCTAAAAACTCTTCGGTATACAAATAGTCTTTGCCATGCTCAACTTTTGGTTTGATGGTGATCGCTAAGTCCTTGGTCATTTTGCCGCTTTCAACAGTTTCGATACAAACTTCCTCAAGTGCTTTACAGAAATTGATCAACTCTTTGTTATCGTCCAGTAAGCCACGGAACTCTAAACCGCGTGTCCATGCAAAAATGGAGGCAATTGGGTTGGTTGAAGTCGGCTTGCCTGCCTGGTGGTCGCGGTAGTGACGGGTAACCGTACCATGGGCAGCTTCGGCTTCCATTGTTTTACCATCCGGTGTAACCAGGGTTGAGGTCATCAAGCCTAACGAGCCAAAACCCTGCGCCACTGTATCAGATTGTACGTCGCCGTCATAATTTTTACAGGCCCAAACAAAGTTACCATGCCATTTAAGGGCTGATGCCACCATGTCATCAATCAGGCGGTGCTCATAGGTTAGCTGGTTGGCTTCAAACTCCAGTTTAAATTCTTTCTCATAAATATCCTGGAAAATATCCTTGAAGCGACCATCGTATTTTTTAAGGATGGTATTTTTAGTTGATAAATATAAAGGCCATTTCTTCAGCAATGCCTGGTTAAAGCAGGCGCGGGCAAAGCCTATAATGGATTCATCAGTATTGTACATTGCCAAAGCAACGCCGTCGCCTTTAAAGTTAAATACATCATAAGACTGAACAGGTCCGCCATCTTCCGGTGTAAAAGTAATAGTCAGCTTTCCTTTGCCTTTAGTCAAAAAGTCGGTAGCGCGATACTGGTCGCCAAAAGCGTGACGGCCGATGCAGATAGGCGCGGTCCAGTTTGGCACCAAACGAGGAACATTCGACATTACGATCGGTTCGCGGAAAACAGTACCATCCAAAATATTACGAATAGTTCCGTTCGGCGATTTCCACATTTGTTTTAAACCAAACTCTTCCACACGGGCCTCGTCGGGCGTAATGGTAGCACATTTGATACCTACACCATATTTTTTTATGGCATTTGCGGCATCAATGGTTACCTGGTCGTCCGTCTCATCACGGTACTCAATACCCAAATCATAATACTTGATATCAATGTCGAGATAAGGGAAAATCAGCTTATCTTTTATAAACTTCCATATAATTCGGGTCATTTCATCGCCGTCTAATTCGACAACGGGATTTACTACTTTAATTTTTGACATAACAGAACTTAGTTTTTTTTCGTAAAAGGTCTCAAATATATAAAATTGAGATTAGCTATTGTGTCAAAGCAATATCGAATTTATCGATACGTAAATAAACAAATAGTTCGTTTAAGGTATTGTTTTATCGAACAATGAACTTATTTTTATAAAATTGTGGGATGCGAATAGATTATATTCTCATCTGTAGTAATACCGAATCACGAATCATGACAAAATTTATACTAAGAATTACGCTTTTGACACTGCTCGCCTGCTTCGCGGCCCTTGCATCAAAAGCACAACAGGGATTCGATTACTCGCGATATGATTTTGGAGCATCAGTCGGCTTTAACTCTTTTTCAGGTGATGTGCAAACCCCGGCTAGCACCAAAGCCATCAATTTTAATTTTGACTATAACCAAACGCCCTTTGTTAATTATATTCTTGAGTTCCAGTTGGGCAAACTGGCCGGCGGAAACGCACAAACCGACCTTTTGGGGCGGCAGTTTGCTGCTGATTACAATTATTACGCGTTCAGGATACAGGTACAGGCGGGCGAGTTAATAGATTACTCCCAAAGCCCTTTCTTAAATGGCCTAAAAAATCTATATGTTGGCGGAGGTATAGGTACGATATATAGCAACATTACAAGCATAAACAGGTATTCTACGCTGCTGCCCGGCTATTATACACCCGGTACCAATAAAGCCAACCAGCTTTTTTTCCCTGCAAGGATAGGTTACGAACTGAAGATATTTAATAAAAACCAGCGCGCCGATTTTAAATTGGATGTTGGCTATCAATTTAATTATGTTTTTGGTGACGAGCTTGACGGCTTCAAGGCGGGTAGTAAGGGTGATGCTTACAGCCAGTTTACCATTGGCTTTAAAATCTCAGTTGGCGGCGTTATCTCTTACCGCAAACAAATAAGCTATTAAGGCCCCCGTTAAAATAAGCCATACCCACCTTCTTCTTAAATTAAGCGACTAATATTTGTAATATCATTTGCTGCGCGATTATATTTACGCAGAATTATCTCAATAATAGCAAATGAAGAATTACTTCCTTACACTCATCGCGGTTTGTTTTATTTTATTTACTGCAAAAGCGCAGGCTCCGGCCACTCCACCCAAAAACAACCAAAAAATTGCAGCCGGCCGTATTGTGCATACCGATACAACTGTTGTAACCAAACATACGGTTACTATAAAGGGGCAATCAATACCGTACACTGCTACTGCAGGCATGATGCCGATCTGGGATGAAGAAGGAAGGCCAACAGCAGGGGTATTTTATACATATTATGAACGCGACGACGTGAAGGACAAGGCAAACCGCCCGCTGGTGATATCATTTAACGGTGGACCAGGAACCCCTTCTGTTTGGATGGAACTCGGTTATACCGGACCGCGCATGCTAAATGCCGATGACGAGGGCTACCCGGTAGAACCTTACGGATTTAAAGAAAATTCAAATTCCATACTGGATGTAGCTGACATTGTATATGTCGACCCGGTGAACACAGGCTATTCAAGAACGGTAACGCCTGAAACGCCAAAAACGGGTTTCTTCGGTGTGAACGAGGATATTCATTATTTAGCCGAATGGATAAACACTTTTGTAACCCGCGAAAACAGGTGGGCATCACCGAAATTCCTCATCGGCGAAAGCTATGGCACCACACGTGTTTCGGGCCTTGCGCTCGAATTACAGGACGCACAATGGATGTACCTGAACGGTGTTGTGCTGGTATCCCCAACGGATTTGGGTATCGCCCGCGGCGGCCCGGTATCGGATGCTTTGCGTTTACCATATTTTGCCGCCACCGCCTGGTACCATAAAAAATTGCCGGCCGATCTGCAGGGAAAAGAACTAACCACCGTATTACCCGAAATAGAGGATTTTACTATCAATGAATATATTCCTGCACTGTCAAGAGGGGGCTATTTAAGCGACGACCAGAAAAAAGCTATCGCAGCCAAAGTAGCACGGTACAGTGGTTTATCTCAAAAAGTGGTGGAAGACAATAACCTTGTTGTATCTTATAACCTTTTCTGGAAAGAATTGCTGCGTGACCAGGGCTATACCATTGGCCGGCTTGATTCGCGTTATAGAGGTATTGACCGGCAAACGGCCGGTGACGGCCCGGACTACAACCCGGAGTTGACAACCTGGCTACAGGAGTTTACGCCGGCTATTAATATTTACCTGCGTAACGAACTGGATTATAAAACCGATTTGAAATACAACATGTTTGGCAATGTATTTCCCTGGGACAATAAAAATGACCATACCGGCGAAAATCTTCGCCAGGCAATTGCCGAAAACCCGTACCTTCATTTATTAATTCAATCAGGTTACTACGACGGTGCTTGTGATTACTTTAATGCTAAATACAGCTTGTGGCAACTGGACCCAAGCGGCCGGTTGAAGGACCGTCTGAAATGGGAAGGCTACAAAAGCGGACACATGCTTTACCTGCGTAAAGAGGACCTTGCAACGGCCGCTGAGAACCTGAGGAAATTTATATTGGGAGCGATACCAAAACAGGGGCAGCCGGCTAAATATTAATCAAACCATAATGCCTCATTCATGTTATAATTTAAATTAGAGACTATGAGCGCAAAAAAAACATTCTCCGAATTTGACAACGACAATGACGATAGGGACAGATATCTGAAGGATAGTTTAGGCGAAGAATCTGATGTCGAGGATCTGGCGTTCAATGCAGATGATGATAGTTTTGAGTATGATGTGAAAAGTGATGACCCGGACTATGACCACCCGGATCCCTATAATACTTCGGTAAAGAATGGTGCCGATATGAACTCTACCTATGATGAGGCTAACCCTTTTGATGCTGTGGACGAATATATTCCAAATGAGTCACTGGAAACTGATGTTGAGGATATGGCTATGCATATCGATAAGGGAAGTATTGTAAGGGTTGATACGGTAGACGAAATACTTTCGAGAACACCGGAAGATAAACGTACCGACCTGGACGAAGAGGGTTATCCCATAAACGATACGCCAAAAACTATTAAGAAAAAAAGAGCCTAATAGTCCAAATCAAGATTAAAGCGCCTTTTTAACTCGGCAAGCTGCGGGTTTTTACTGGCCATGTGCTGAAATTTCTCTGTCGTGGTGTAAGGCTTTTTGGCGGCCTTAACCTCATCAATACGGGTATGTACCTCCAAATCAAAGTTTTTCAGTTTTGTACGCAGATAATTTAAAATATTAGGTTTTTCGTCCCTGAAAAGTGTTTCCTGCGACTTGTTCCCAACAACCACCTCAAAACGGTAAGGCCCTTTCATTTCGGGGGCATTGGTCGTAAAAATGGTAAACAGGCTCATGTTTCCGCCTTCGGTTTTTATTTTAGCGGCATAATCGTTCCAGTGCATTAAAAAAGTATCCATCGTAAAATCTTCGCGGTCGTCCCCTTTCAGGTAGGGGTCCTCTTCTTCCAGCACCTCGGCAGCTTTGTTGCTAAGATCCTTTAATGAAGGTATTTTAACCGACGTTGAGGCCGTGTGTAAGTTTGGCACGAACGGTTTTGGTTTATCCGAAGCAACTGGCTCTGCCTCTTTTTTTTGCGGCTCTGTGGGTTGCGATACTGCTTTATTGTAAACCACCGGCTGACCTCTTAAAACCGGAATTTCTTCTTCGGCTTTAACTTCCGGCTGCAGCTTTAATTCTGGGGTATCAGGTTTTTTTTTTACCTGCTCAGGGGCTGGGCGGGCATTAGTTTCGGCAACAGGTGCCGTGAGCATATTGAATGCCGAGGGCAGGTGACACATTTTGAGCAGAGCCAGTTCTACCTGTAAACGCTGGTTTTTGCTCAGCTTATAATTCAGGTCACATTGGTTGGCAATATTCATGGCCGACAGCAGGAACGACACCGGCGAAGCCTGCGATTGCTGTAAATATTTGGCTTTGATGCTTTCGCTTACCTCGAGCAGTTTTAATGTTGCTGTATCTTTGCTCACCAGCAGGTTGCGAAAATGTTCTGAAAGGCCTGATATAAAATGTGATCCATCAAAACCCTTGCCTAATATCTCATCAAAAAGCAGCAACGTACCGGCAGTGTCTTCTTTGAGCAGGCTATCGATGATGCTGAAGTAATAATCGTAATCAAGGATATTGAGGTTGTCAATTACCGTCCGGTAAGTAACGTTACCATCGGAAAAGCTGACGATCTGGTCGAACATGGACAAAGCATCGCGTAAACCGCCATCTGCCTTTTGGGCGATGATGTGCAGGCCGTCATTCTCGTAGCTTATCCCCTCTTTTTTGGCGATAGACGCCAGGTGCTCTGCCATATCCTCTACCCGGATCCTGTTAAAGTCAAATATCTGGCAGCGTGATAATATCGTAGGGAGTATTTTATGCTTTTCGGTGGTAGCCAGGATAAAGATGGCGTAATGCGGCGGTTCTTCGAGTGTTTTCAGGAAAGCGTTGAAAGCCGACTGTGACAGCATGTGCACTTCGTCAATGATATATATCTTATACCTGCCCGACTGCGGTGGTATGCGTACCTGTTCTATCAGGCTGCGGATATCATCAACTGAATTATTGGATGCGGCATCCAGTTCGTGGATATTAAATGAGCCGCCATTTTGAAAAGAAACGCATGACTGGCAAACCCCGCAGGCTTCGCCATTAGGCTGCAAGTTTTCGCAATTGATAGTCTTAGCGAGGATGCGTGCGCAGGTGGTTTTGCCGACACCACGCGGCCCGCAGAATAAAAATGCCTGCGCCAGCTGATTATTCCGGATAGCGTTTTTTAACGTATTGGTGATATGTTGCTGACCCACAACGGTATCGAAGGTTGAAGGGCGGTATTTGCGTGCCGAAACTATAAAATTATCCACTGGCACTAAGATAAAAAGAATAAAATTGATGCTAAAATTACTGGCAAAGAATGTTTAAAACTTGATTAAGGCTGCGTTATAAAACAGTGATCGCTGTAATTTCTTTGACTTTGTAATAGCCTTTTGATTCAGGTAAATAAACCTCTATTTCTTTCCAATCAATTTTCAACCTCTTTCCAGTAAGGCTTGCGGGATCTCTCATGAAGGTTTCCGATCCGGAAAATTGATGTAACCATAAAAACGATTTCTCCTGGTTATCCTCGTCGGCCACTATAATATAGTTAAACCCTTTGTTGTCTATCCGCTTAAACTTGCCCTCGATTGAACTTGACTCAGCATCCCCTTTCTGCGCCATTTTAACTGCCAGTTGCATAAAGCCTGTACATTTTTCATTCATCAGATTTTTCGCAATTTCAACTCCTAAACCATGCATGGCAGCGTTATCTTCCATACTTAATTTTTTTTCCTCCGCTACCCCAACAAGCAAATCTGCTTGTTTGGTGAAACATTCCATAAAGGCATCAGTTGCTTCCTTTTTTGTGTGCAGCGTACTTTGGTCGAGATGGGTTATACAACTGCACAACGAGTCGGTTAACTTTTTTTCCGCCGGGCCCATGGCTGGCGTTTGGGCATGCAACGTTGCCGCATAAAAAATAGAAAATATCAGAGCCGGGAAAAATCTTTTCATGACGAGGTGGTTGATTTACTTTGCAAAATGCAATAAAGAATCCGGTTCTGACAAAAAAATTTAATCTTCGTCGTCTTCCGGGAAATGATCATCGTCATCCGGATCAGTTTCGCCGAGGTCCTCATCTAACTGTATCTCGTGCAAATCGTCAAGGTCCTCAATTTTATCATCAAAGTCCTCATCATCTTCATCGTCCCAATCGCCTTCTATAGGTGCATCATCTTCGGGGCCCCAGGTGGTCAAATCTGTGTTGTCAAAATCGGTGAATAGCATAATCAATGGGTTTCTTAATAACAGGGCTCAATATACAGATATGTTTTAATGTATAAAAAAGTAAAAATAATTACGCCTGAGTTAAAGTAGTAATTGCGCGTAGAAGTAGCAAAACAGGGTTTACATGGTTTACACAATTTCTGCCTTATAGTATTTAAATAATTAATAATCAATTACTTAACTAAGAAATTACCATTTTTGTGTAAACCATGATGACCCGTCCTGAAATAACTATGTCGTTTTCTGTCGTTTATCGAATTTAGGAATTGCTTGAATTCAGTGTTTGATATACAAAACTCTTAACTTAATGACATTGTTTATTATAGTGGGTATAATCCCGATAAATACCTATTTAAAACTTTGAAAAAATGAAAACTATCCTTACATTTGCAGCCCCGTAATATCGGGTAAAACATTAAAACAAAGCAAGATAATGCAACAGTACGAAACCGTGATCATTCTTACCCCGTTGCTGTCAGAAGAAACTGCTAAAGAGGCTGTAGCCAAATATAGCAAGTTGTTAACTGACGGCGGAGCCGAAATTATCCAGGAGGATAATTGGGGTTTGAGAAAACTAGCGTACCCTATTCAAAAGAAAACGACAGGGTACTATCACTTAACTGAATACAAGGCTCCGGGTGATTTAATTAACAAATTGGAGGTTGAATTCAGGCGCGACGAACGCGTTCTGCGTTTCCTGACCATTGCATTGGATAAGCATGCTATCGCTTACAGCGAGAAAAAACGCAGCGGTGCTTTCAATCAAAAGAAAACCGTTAAAACAGAGGAGGCAGCAAGCTAATGGCAAACGAACAGATCCAATACGTTACCGCTCCCAAAGTGGAGGATAACCGCAAAAAGTACTGCCGTTTCAAAAAGAACGGTATCAAGTACATCGATTACAAGGACGAAAAATTTCTTTTAAAGTTCATCAACGACCAGGGTAAAGTATTACCACGCCGTTTGACCGGTACTTCATTGAAGTTTCAGCGCAAGGTGGCCCAGGCTGTTAAGCGTGCACGCCACATCGGTTTGCTACCTTACGTAACAGATTCGTTAAAATAATCAGGAGGTTTAGACATGGAAGTTATTTTAAAACAAGACGTTAAGAACCTGGGGGAAAAAGACGATATCGTTAATGTAAAACCAGGCTACGGCCGCAATTTCCTTATCCCTAAGGGTTTTGCACAACAGGCCACAGAATCTGCCCGCAAAGTTTTGGCTGAAAACCTGAAACAAGCAGCATTCAAACAAGAGAAAATTCGCAAGGATGCTGATGCTATTGCAGCTAAGTTAGAAGGCGTTAAGCTTACTATCGGTGCAAAAGCTGGCGAAACCGGCAAAATATTTGGCGCTATCAACACCATTCAAATTGCTGATGCTTTGAAAAAAGAAGGCTTTGAAGTTGACCGCCGCCGCATCACTTTTGATGCTGAACCTAAATTTGTTGGTGAGTACACCGCAAACTTAAACCTGCACAAAGAAGTGAAAGTTAAGGTTCCGTTTGAAGTAGTAGCAGAGTAATACCGATCTAGGAATTACGATTTACGATTTTAGAATTATAAAGGTATTTGGTGTAAAAGCCGGATACCTTTTTTTATTTTCGCTTAATGAAAAAAACTAAATCCGGCCTGTTTAAACTTATCCTACGCATTCTTAAGCTGGTGGTTATCTTTTTCTTCGCGTTTAGTATTTTTTGGGTGATCCTGTACCGTTTTGTGAACCCGCCTGTTACCTGGCTGATGATCTCGCGGGGATTTGAACGCAAATCAGATGGGAAAGACTGGAAGATCGACAAAAAATGGATCGACTTTGACAGCATCGCCGACCCGATGAAGCGCGCCGCCGTAGCTGCTGAGGACCAAAAGTTTTTAGATCACTTCGGATTCGACTTTAAGGCAATGGAAAAGGCGGTTGATAAAAATGCGCACAGCCATAAATTACAGGGCGGAAGTACCATATCGCAACAAACAGCCAAAAACGTTTTCCTGTGGCCGGGGCGTTCCTATATCCGCAAAGGTTTTGAGGCTTACTTTACCCTGCTAATGGAACTATTCTGGAGCAAAAAGCGCATCATGGAGGTTTACCTGAATGAAATTGAGATGGGGGACGGTATTTATGGTGTCGAGGCGGCTTCACAGGCTTATTTTCATAAATCTGCATCACAACTCAACCAGCACGAGGCGGCAGCGATAGCCTCTATTTTCCCCGATCCATTGAAGTGGTCGCCTACCGCCCCGAGCGATTATGTCAAGCATAGGCAGTATATTATCCGGAAGAATATGAAACGGTTGGGGCCTCTCGATTTTTGAGGTGGTTGATCGTTCATGAATTAGTACTTACGGACTTTGCGATAATATATTATTCTCCCATATCAACGTTCTTGCAATCAATTGCAATTTTATTAAGCGCCTTTTGAGGCAATGGGATTGAAATAGAATCCGGATACATCTTTTTTAGATTTTCGACCAGGCAGTCGCAAAATTTCTCAATATTTTTTATTGTTTTTGTTTGTTGATTTATCGCAGTAAAATTACTTCGGATTGTTCTCTCAAGCATCGGTGTCCACTTTTCATAATAGGGTGTTATTCCTGACTCTTGGCCTTCACTACGGAGCTTTAGCGCATATTCTCGTCCAATTCTAATATTCAAGTTTTTCAGACTATCTTTTGATACAGATTGCATCCCGTTAGGTATTTCTTCTTTAAGCCTACTAATTATAAATGAAACATACTTTGCCCTTTTATCCGGATCAGGCAAGTTGGGCTTTGATACCGAGTCAAGGTATCTATAAAAACCGTCTTCATATGATTTGGTCCAGACGGCCGGATTAGCTTGCCCCTTACACCAGGAAATACTCACCAAGCAAACAAAAAGGATTAATATAGTTTTCACAATAATTATGACTGATACTTCCAATGCCTCGATTTACCCTCTCCTATCCATTCTAAAGCTTGTTCGATCCGCTTCTCGCGGGTGGCTTCTGATTTGGCTTCGGCGAACCATTCTAAATATTCGCGTTTTTTGGAGGGGCTAAACTTTTCGAAATTGTCCATGGCCACCAGGTTCTCTCTAAGGAGTTTGTCAAAGTCGGCGGGTATAGGCAATTCAGCTTTTGGCGCGACGGGTTTTTTAGGTTCTTTGACACCTGATTCGTTGATTTTGATCATTTGTTGAACAAAGTCCATCAGCGCTTTGTCGGAGGGAAGGTCGGCCAAAGTTACAATACGGCCAAAACTACCGGCAGCGGCTTCTTCATCGCTGCCCTGCAACAAATGATCAGGGTCATTTAACCGCGATGCTTTCCAAAAGCCGAAGCCTAAATGCTGCTTGAAGGCTGCCATCATACATACCGGGCCCTTGTAATCAAAAAAGGGCATGCCCCATTTCACAGTTTCCGTGATTAATGGCGAGGCCTGGTGAACCACCTGCCGGATGTGCATTAAGATGGGTTTTGCGAAATCAGCTGATTTCTCGATATAGGCGTCAATGCGTGGGTCGAATTTTTCCATACCCTAAAGTACAAATTCTTTTGTAAGTGAGTAGTGAATGGTCAATGGTGTGACTACTATACCGTCTTACCAAGTAAGTCATCCAGCGCAGGATTATGCCGGGCATGCAGGAATTCAGTGATGGTTATTTCAGCGACCTTGTTATAATAGAAAGGGTCTTCAGTGATGATCTTTTCGACTTCTTCTTTAGAGCTCGCATTCGCGATCAGGATGCCGCCGGTGCGCGGAACTTTCCGGCCGGTGACGATGAAGGTGTTGTTTTCTATATACTTTTTTAAGTATGCAGTATGGCCCTCGATGTATTGGTCTACTTCTTCAAGCGGGGCGGTGTAGTGGATGTCTATGATGAACATGGGGTTAGAGATTAGTTAATTAGAGGTCAGAGATTAGTTGACTTTTCAGACTTACGAAGTTTCTAGAACTTCGTAAGTATTTTATCCGGTAACCAAATTCCCAAACAACTGCACGTGCCAGCTATCTTTAAAGGGCACTTCCCATTTGGTTTGGAGTTGGGCAAGGTCCTGTATCAGGTTATTGAATACGATGGTTTGGTTATTGATCTTACCCGACTTTAATAATTCCTCAAATTGAAGGCGGGGGGCCGAAAGCACTTCATTCCCTTCGCGGTAAGCAAAATTGAAGCGGTCGAATAAATTGATGTTGAATTCCTGCTCCATTTTTTTCAGAAAATTAACCGATTTATCGATAGAGCAACCGCTGGCGCCAGCCTGGCTTTCGTCGACAATTAAGATCAAAAAGCGGTTGTACCGTACCTCGGCTTTGGCTTTCAACTGGTGGTTATGGGCGGTCCATTCGGTCGCAAATTTATTGAGGCTTTGCAGTAACCCTGAGGCCTGTTCGTCCGTTAATTCTTTATCCGATTGGTATATCCAAACCCGGGAGTGTTCAGAAAATTGCATATACAAATTTACTCAATTTATTAACTTCGGTTCATAACATTTTTGTCATGGTAAAACCAGTTCTTACGCGGACAAGAAAAGTATTCATTGTCCTCCTCATTACCTGTGTGGCCTTGTTTATTTGCGGGTTTCACCTTATTGCCGACGAAACAGAATGGCTAAACTGGAGCAATAGAGCCTTAACAGAGTCTTATAATCCCTCGGCAGAAGCCAACCTAAAAAAATGGGAAATTACCTTAACTACCGAGTATTTTATCCGCCTGCGCAAAACTTTTCAACACGGCAAACAGGAGTATTTTTCTTTCAATTTGAGCCGACTGGATAGTTTTGATTACCTGGGCAACATCAATAACGGGGTGCTGCATTTTAAAACGCTCAATGATGATATTATTGTGCAGACCTATGATGATCCTAAGGGTAATATTGATTCGATGTCGACGGTATTAGACATCCCGGTAAAAAGTATCTCGGCCGAGCGTTTGGATAGTTTGAACAGCGCGCTGCAGTATTTTAAGACAAAGGGGTTATAAGCCGTTTACCCTTACGGTGATCTCGGCAATATCCAGTACCTGAATTTCCTGCTCTTTCTCTTTGCCTTTTACGCCATCGCGCAGCATGGTCATGCAAAACGGGCACGCGGCAGCCACTACGGTAGCTTTGCTTTCCAGTACATCTTCCATACGCTCCATATTGATATCCTTATTGCCTTTCTCGGGCTCTTTGAACATCTGCCCGCCACCGGCACCGCAGCATAAGCCGTTTGATTTACAACGTTTCATTTCAACCAGGTCGGCATCCAAAATTTCCAATGCCTTTCGGGGGGCTTCATAAACGTCGTTTCCGCGACCTAGGTAACAAGGATCATGGTAAGTAATGCGTTTGCCTTTAAAACTTTCACCGCCTTCAGCTTTTAGTTTGCCTTCGTCTATCAGTTGTTGTATCAGTTGGGTATGATGAATAACCTCGTAATTCCCGCCAAGGCCAGGGTATTCGTTTTTAATCGTATTGAAACAATGCGGGCAGCCGGTTACTATTTTTTTGATATTATAGCCATCCAATACCTGTATATTCACCATAGCCTGCATCTGGAACAGAAACTCGTTGCCTGCGCGTTTGGCCGGGTCGCCCGTGCAGCTTTCTTCAGTGCCTAAAACAGCGAAACTGATACCCACATGATTCAATATTTTGCAAATGTCGCGGGTTATTTTTTGCGCGCGTTCATCAAAACTGCCGGCACAGCCCACCCAGAACAATATTTCGGGTTCTTTGCCTTGTGCGGCCATTTCGGCCATGGTGAATATTTTCTCCATATCAGTTTGTTACTCTTAGCTAATGTCTTCTATAAATTCGTTTATACTGTTGTAATTTCTAAACGCAATAGCAGAATCATTCATATTTAATTGGTTTAGAAGATCGAGCGCAACAGCAAGGGCATTATTTTCTTTGCCAAACATGTTTACATCCCAATTAGCCCCAACTAAGGCTTCAACTTCAGCCATACCAACACACCAGACTTCTAAAAATTCCGCTAACGGTATTTCAGTTGCCAAATACCCTTTCCAATCATCACGAGCGCACGCCTTTGCGGAGGCCCTATCTGACCAAAACGGAATTACATCAATTTTTTCATTATCTATAGAGGTTGAGTTGGCCCAACCTGACTTATTTTTTAATCCCCAAACTAGTTTTGAGAGAGCAACCCTTTCTATAAAAGATTTATACTTGCTTTCAATTGTGGCTATATCCTGTAGCATGTTTAATTATTCGTTTTGAGCCCAATTTATCCTGTCTGTCTGGCTATATTTCCAGGGCGCGCCGTTATTTTCGACGTTGCCGAACATGTTATTTAAGCTTGCCGGTGCCTGCGATTCTTCCATCACAATGTAGCGTCGCATTTCAGTAATGATCTCCAGCGGATTGATGTTAACCGGGCAGGCGTCTACGCAGGCATTACAGGTAGTACAGGCCCATAATTCTTCGCGGGTGATATAATTGTCCAGCAATGATTTATCGTCTTTAAAATCCTTCCCCTGCTTGTCAATTCCCTTCCCTATCTCGGTAACCCTATCCCGGGTATCCATCATAATTTTGCGGGGCGACAATAGTTTACCCGTCTGATTCGCCGGGCAAACGGAGGTGCAGCGCCCGCATTCGGTGCAGGTGTAGGCTTCCATCAGGTTTTTCCAGGTCAGATCAGTTACATCTTTAGCGCCAAAACTCGAAGCTTCGGCAGGCGGCGGAACAAATGATGGGTCGAGCATAGCTTTTACCTCGTTGGTTACGGACGCCATATTACTGAATTTGCCTTTGGGGTTCAGGTTGGAATAATAAGTGTTCGGAAAAGCCAGCAGGATATGGAAATGTTTGGAATAAGGCAGGTAATTCATAAACGCCAGTATACCGATGATGTGAAACCACCAGCAACCGCGTTCAATAGTTTCCAGGGCCGCAGCGCTTGAAGGCAGCAGCGGGCTCAGAAAGGCACTAACCGGGAAGCTACCGGCTTTGAGATAATGACCATAATTCAGTAACTGCAATTTATGGTCGGCGGCATTCATCGTTAGAAATGCCGTCATTAGTAAAATCTCGATAATGAGGATATAATTAGCGTCCGACTTTGGCCAGGAGGTCATCTCAACACCAGAAAAACGCTTGAGATGTGCGATATTACGTCTTGCCAGGAAAGTAGTACAAGCTATAAGCACTAATACTGCGAGTATTTCGAAGCCACCAATCAGTAAGCCATATAAGCCGCCTAAGGGGCGAGAAAATACACGGTGTGAGCCGAATATGCCATCGATCATAATCTCGAGGACCTCGATATTAATGATCACAAAGCCCACATAGATAAAAAAGTGCATAACGGCAGCAAATGGACGTTTCACCATTTTAGACTGGCCCAATGCTACTTTAGCCATAGTTTTCCACCGCTGGGCGGGATTATCGGAACGGTCGGTATCACGTCCCAAAAGGATATTACGCCTTATTTGTCCAACGTTTTTACTGAACAGGTAAATAGCCGCAGCTAATATGATGATGAATAGGATTTGTCCAATCATTATGCGTGCATAGTAATTTTGTTCAAAGTTAATTTTTTCTGTTAGAGTTGAAAGGTTGGAAAGTTGAAATGTTGGAAGGTTATAAAGTGGAGATTGCTGTATTGTTATATTGCTGGCTTTCAGCTTTAGCCTTTTAGCTTTCTGCTCAAAACGCCTTTTTTGAAAAAAGTTTTTCAGAAATGAAAAAACGGGTTACATTTGCAGCCCCAACGGGTTGGTATCATAGCTCAGTTGGTAGAGCAAAGGACTGAAAATCCTTGTGTCGCTGGTTCGATTCCAGCTGATACCACAGTCAAAAAAGCCTATTTTCTAACGAAAATGGGCTTTTTTTGTGTTTTTAGGCGCATTTTTGCCTTACTCTTCCATATCGCTTGATCAAGGGATTTAGCAGTTTAACTGGAGAATTCGCTGATATTGACCACCTGATTCCGGCGGAAACTGACCACCTGTTCCGCGCGAAACTGACCACCTGATTCCGCGGGAAATTGACCACCCTGAACGGGCAGAAAATGCTGTAGTAGCAACCATATTTTTGGAGGTTTAACATCAACCTACCAATTATGGCCAACACTACAATTAGCATGAGTAAGATTAGACAGATCCTAAGAATGTACAGCCAGGGGCGCAGCAAACAGTCTATCGCTGTCCAGGCCGGAGTTTCCCGCAATACAGCAAAGAAGTATTTTGCTGCCTTTGATGCCAGCGGCTGCACATTCGAGGAGATCAATGCCCTGAATGACAAAGAGCTGGAAGACTTCTTTGGCAACAGCTATGAACGTCCCCCAGACAAGCGTATGGTATCGCTGCAGCGCTGTTTCCCCCAAGTTGATAAAGAACTCAAACGCACCGGCATGAACCGCCGTATCCTATGGGAAGCCTATAGAAAAGAGTTCCCTGACGGCTTTCAGTACACTCAATTTTGTTTTTACTATAACCAGTGGAAGGCAAGGGTCAACCCCACCATGCACCTGGATCATAAAGCAGGCGATAAGCTGTATGTTGATTTTGCTGGTGAGAAGCTGTGCATTACCGATAAGGAAACTGGCGAGGTCATAGAGGTTGAAGTCTTTGTAGCTATACTGGGTGCCAGCCAACTTACCTACGTGGAAGCTGTTGCCAGTCAACAGAAAGAAGACTTTATTGCTGCCTGCGAAGACGCATTGCATTATTATGGTGGTGTTCCATCAGCTATTGTTCCTGATAACCTGAAAGCGGCAGTGACCAAAAGCAACCGTTATGAGCCAACATTGAACGAAACCTTTGCTGACTTTGCAGATCATTATGCCACTACTATATTACCTGCCAGGGCTTACCGCCCGCGTGATAAGGC
>JAYUEE010000050.1:0-4055 GCA_043739405.1 Mucilaginibacter sp.
GAATGCGTTTGAAGATTCAAGAAAAATCACAACGATTGTATTTGATAAAACAGGAACATTAACTGTAGGAAAATTTGAGGTTTCAAAAATAATTTCACTCGATAAAAGCTTAAAGGAAAATGAGATCATTCGTTTGGCGTCCGCGTTGGAGCAAAAATCAGAACATCCAATCGCGACCGGTATCCTGCAAAAAGTAAAAGACTTAGCTATCAAAGTCCCGACAACTGAAAATTTTAACGCCATAACAGGCAAAGGTGTGGAAGCAACTGTAGAGGGCAAAAGAATATTGGTTGTTAGCCCCGGCTATTTAAAAGAAAATAAGATAGCCATTCCTGACGGCTTTGCCGCCGATGACACGGAAACGGTGGTATTTGTAATAATCGATAAAAAATTGGCCGGATATATTGCCTTGTCTGATAAAATACGGCCCGAATCAGCGGAGGCGATTGAAACTTTAAAACAAGAGCACATTAAATCCATACTGCTTACAGGAGATAACTCTAAAGTAGCAGCAAGTGTGAGTAAAACTTTGGGTATGGATAGTTTTATCGCCGAAGTGTTACCTGATCAAAAATTAGAAAAAATTAAAGAACTACAAAGCAAAGGGGAGTTTGTGGCAATGACCGGAGACGGGGTAAATGATGCCCCTGCACTTGCCCAGGCAGACATCGGAATCGCTGTCGGGTCAGGGAGCGATATTGCAGCAGAGACTGCCGGGATAGTCTTAGTTAACAGCAATCCAAAGGATATTGTTAGTTTAATCATGTTTGGAAAAGCAACCTATCGTAAGATGATCCAAAACCTGGTATGGGCCACTGGTTACAATGTAGTTGCTTTGCCGTTGGCAGCCGGAGTTCTTTACAATCAGGGTATAGTATTAAGCCCGGCAGCAGGTGCTGTTTTAATGACCGTAAGTACGGTGGTTGTGGCTATAAATGCAAGTATGTTAAAAGTTAAAACTTAATCTGATTTAATTTCTCAACATACCGAAACGTGGCTCGATTAGTGATATATAAATAATACATACTTACCAAATTAAAACATGAAAAAAATTCTGATCGCCTTAACAGCCGTTACACTAAGTTGTAACGCTATGGCGCAAACAAAGATGGCTGATACATCCATGCATAAAATATCTCACAAATCCATTCATAAAATGGGTAATTCCGTTATGATGATGGATGGCAAGATGATGACCATGATGAGCGGTAAAAGCATGCCCATGACGCATACGATGACTATGTCTAACGGGACTATGGTCATGGCTGACGGTACTGTCAAAATGAAGAGCGGTAAAACAATGATGTTAAAAGAAGGCCAATGTGTTATGATGGATGGAAAAATAAAAAAAATGCCAATGAAAAAAGGCATGATGAAAGATAAAATGAAAATGTAATTTTCCTTCTTGATTTTTTAAAACCCGGTAAAGAAATCTATCGGGTTTTTCTTTTGCCATCATTTTTAAACCGCTTTGATAAAATACCTTTAACTTATCAAACACATATTGTTTTTAATGGATTTGAAAAGTCATAGATGATTATTATCATATTTAAGTATGACCGGAATCATGTAATTTACTGTGTCAGGTATTTAGTTTTACATCAGCTCCTATTTTAAGATTTAAAATTAAAAAAATGAAGACGATCCTTTCGATGACAACTTTGATGACTTTTATTGCTCTAACAACCTTTAGCTGCAAAAAAGACAACGGCCAGAACGTAATCAAGGCCCAATTGAGCCAAACTGAAGGGCGGTTGCTTGTAAACTATAATATAGCCGTGTTAAACGCCGATTCTCTTGCAACACAAGTAGCGCCGAACGGACATTACACCAACACTCTTGTGATGATGGAAGACAGCCTGTATCACATGAACGATTCCCTGTTCAACGTTAATTATCTTACTTATTGCAAGGAAATGACTGATGGTGACAACATGATGGGAAACAGTATGATGGGCAGCAATACCATGCACGGCAGTGACATGATGGCAAATCATACCTTTCTTGGTGATACCGCTAAAGTAAATCATTGGTACCGCGATTTAAATATGATCAGGGAGGCATATCATCATCCGGTTAAATAGTTTTCAATAAATCAATATTGACATGAATCATTCAATTTATAGTAGGCCCCCGCGCATTAGCGATGCTCAAAATAATATAAAATGGGATGTTAACAAGGATCTCCTTAGAAACTATTGGCCTATTGTTAAAAGTTTATTAAAATCACAATCATGCTCATAAAAACGGATACTCTTTTTAACAACGATTTGATTAAAACGTTAGAGAAAATTCCAGTATCAGCGGTTAATTCGGCAATAGCACAGGCAGAAAAAAGGCTCGATATCTGACGAAAAAAGGGCTATTACGAACGTGTATTAGTATTGGCTAAAGTAGCAGAAGGTATTCCGGATAAAACGGATTTGCGTTTTCAACCAATCAATTTGGAAATAAGAAAATTACTAGCCGTAAGCTCTGGTGAACTTGCTGTGAATAAATATTCAGACATGAAAACTATACTAATATTGGCGTGTTTCTTTCCTGTTACCCATCAAGCCGCAAATTATACTGTTAAAAGTAAATAAGAGCGCTTTGAAATAAAGAATATAACGTTAGCTTCAAAATGAGGATAAATTCAGAAAGCAAAGTCAACGTTATAAATTACGGCAGAATAGTATCTGTCCGGGGAAGTGTTGTGGATGTGGTGTTTGAAAATAATATACCTTCCATTCACACTTTACTGCACGCTGGAAAAGATAAACAAATCGCAATTGAAGTATTATCTCAACTTGATGATCACCATGTACGCGGGATTGCATTAAATCCAACCCAGGGATTAGCACGTGGAATGTCTGCAGAAACAGATGGGCGCCAACTCCAGGTACCTGTCGGGAAAATGATCATGGGCCGGATGTTTGATGTTTTTGGGAATACAATTGATCGTGGGCAACCATTAGCCAAAGGCGAGTGGCGCAATGTGCATCATTCACCTCCGCCATTAGATAAAAGATCTACCAAGTCTGAGATTTTCGAAACAGGTATTAAAGCAATAGATGTACTGATACCGCTGGAACGTGGCGGCAAGGCTGGCCTATTTGGAGGGGCTGGTGTAGGCAAGACCGTTTTACTTACAGAAATGATCCATAATATGGTTGGACACAATGAGGGTGTAAGCATGTTTTGCGGAGTTGGAGAACGTTGTCGTGAGGGTAATGAGCTTTATAATGAGATGAAAAAAGCGGACTTGCTTAAAAACATGGTAATGATGTTTGGACAGATGAATGAGCCACCCGGCGCACGCTTTCGGGTTGGCCATGCAGCTTTAACCATGGCTGAATATTTTCGCGACGACGAGCACAGTGATGTATTGCTGCTCATTGATAATATTTTCAGATTTATTCAGGCGGGAATGGAGGTATCTGGTTTAATGGGAGAAATGCCTTCAAGGCTTGGATATCAGCCAACGATGGGGACGGAATTGGCGGAATTGGAAGAGCGGATAGCGAATACAGATGCGGGGGCTATTACCTCTATTCAAGCAGTGTATGTGCCCGCCGATGATTTGACTGACCCCGCGGCTGTTCACGCTTTTTCTCATTTGTCGGCATCAATTGTTCTTTCAAGGGAAAAAGCGAGCGAGGGACTTTACCCATCGATAGATTTATTACAATCCAATTCAAAAATGGCTACACCTGGAATAATAGGCGACAGACATTATAAACTCGCACAGGATATAAGGCAAACACTTTCAAAATATGAAGAACTCAAGGATATTATTTCCATGCTTGGTATGGAACAATTATCCACAGGTGATCGGAATATAGTGAACCGTGCCAGGCGTTTAGAACGATTTCTAACTCAGCCCTTTTTCGCAACCGAACAATTTAGCGGGATCAAAGGAAAAGAGGTTAGTTTGAAAGACGCGCTCGATGGTTGTGAACTTATTCTTTCAGATGAACTTAAGGATTTACCGGAAAATGCCTTTTACATGATCGGAACTATTGATGAAGCTCAAAAAAATAAAAAGGAGCCAAATACGGATGATTCCAGTGCTG
>JAYUEE010000051.1:0-93728 GCA_043739405.1 Mucilaginibacter sp.
AACAAGGTATCGTAAGGGTATTTGCCGTCCTCCTGGATAAACTCAAAGTCGTGATTGTGGTAGCAAAATTGGATGCCTGCCTTTTTGCAGGTTTCCCCAGCTTTATTAAAATCTTCGGCCAGTTGCTTGTAATGGTCGAGCGTCCCGCGTTCCTTCGGCGAAAGCCAGGCACAGATCATGTATTTCTGCCCAACAGCGGCCGCATCGTCTACCGCCTTATCCCAACCGTTCAGTATGGTTCCGGGCCCTTTCATATCTTCGCCAAGCAGGTAGTGAGCACTTGGCATGATTAGGCCATTTTGCTTGAGCAAAGCTGCGAAAGCTGCGGGCTCCTGCCCGAAATATTTGCCGCCGCCATAGGTACCTTCGACAGAGTTATAGCCTATTGAGGCTACTTTGGCCAATGTACCTGCAACATCTTTTCCCATATGATCACGCACGGTATACAATTGCAGGCCAATGTATTTTTTATCGTAAGCAAATAGTTTAGGGGCAACTAATACGCCTGCAGAAAGCAGGGCGGAAGTTTTCAGAAATGAACGCCTTGAAGTCATAGTTTGGTTTGTTTAATTGGTCGTATGTGTAAAAGTAACACATTGAACTATTAAATGAAAGATTATTTGATTTTTGACTGTATCAAATTTGTGAATAAGGATGGAGACTATAAATCAACTCAGGGCTTGTATACCAAAATCAATCATTCATGTGCTAAAATCAACTATTTGTGATTGATTAATGGACTTTAGTTCAGGTATTTCTATATTGGTTTCCGGAAGGAACATTACTTAATAAATTCGCTAATTATTTTAGTATTTTGCTTGGTTGTTAGTTTCTTACTTTTTATATTCGTTTTCACAATCTTAGTACAACCTCACCATGACAACAGTAGCCCTTGCCGAACCGGGACCCAAACAACGTATTTCCTCTATTGACATTTTACGCGGGCTGGTGATGCTGATCATGGCTATTGACCACGTAAGGGACTTTTTCTGCTTTCATCATCCTGAACCAACAGACCTGGCCATAACCACGCCATTTTTGTTTTTTACCCGCTGGATAACGCATTTTTGCGCACCAACCTTTGTGTTTCTTAGCGGGATGTCGGCATATCTCGCAGGAACGAGGCGCACTAAAAGCCAGTTTAGCGCATTTTTGATCAAGCGGGGTTTATGGCTGTTAGTGGTTGAGTTTGTGTTCATCACCTTTGCCATCACACTCGACCCATTGTATCATCTATTTGTTTTACAGGTAATATGGGCAATAGGCGGCAGTATGGTGCTTTTAGGTTTGCTCGTATGGCTACCAACACCGGCTATAGCAGCCGTAGGGGTTATTATTGTATTGGGCCACAACTATTTTGATTTGCACCCAACGCATTTAGTTAATGGGACCGTTGAAGGCAAACTTTTGCTCTCAGGCGCCGGATTTGGCGGATTTATTCCATTAGGAAATGGACGCGGTATGCTGGCGGCTTATGCACTTTTGCCCTGGGCCGGTTTAATGATGATAGGTTATGCATTTGGCACATTATATGTCAAAACGTATGATGCTGTTAAGCGCCGCAAAGCGTTGCTTTATTGGGGATTGGGCGTGTTGGTATTATTTTTTATGCTGCGTTTCATTAACGCGTATGGCGATCCTGCACCCTGGTCGGTACAGAAAACAACTGCATTGAGTATCATATCCTTCTTTAACGTAACCAAATATCCGCCGTCGCTCATGTATATGTGTATGACGGTGGGAACGGCGCTAGTGATATTGGCTACGACCGAGAAAATCAGCAACAAATTTGCCTCGGTGCTGATCATCTATGGTAATGTGCCGTTCTTTTATTATATCTGTCACTGGTACCTCATCAAGCTCATTAACATTATCGTTTATTTTGCATCAGGATATAAAGCAAGTCAAATAACCGCTTCGCACCAATTCCCGCCAACTTTTCAGCCGGATGATTTTGGATTTGGCCTTGGCGGCGTTTATTTAATATGGTTGATCGTGATCGTTACCCTTTACCTGCCGTGCAGGTGGTTCAGTAAGTATAAGCGCGAACACACCGATTGGTGGCTGAGTTATTTGTAGGTTAAGTTGATTAAGTTAGATTGAGTTGACTAGGTTGAATAAGTTGATAAGGTGGGATAATAACTTAGTCAACCATTTAACCTAATCAACCATTCAACTGAACATTAAATAAATTTCTCTATTATCTGCTTTAATGGTCCTGCCTGCATCACGCCACTTTGGCGCCATTTGGTTTCACCTTTTTTGAAGAGCATTAGGGTGGGGACGCTTTGTACCTTGTAGGCATTTGCGACTGCTGGGTTTTTATCGATGTCGATTTTAAGGATGGTTATCGCGTCGCCCATTTTATCTTTCAACTCCTTTAATATCGGCGGCATCATTTTGCAGGGACCGCACCATTCAGCCGAAAAATCGATCAATACCGGTTTCTCTGCATTTATTATTTCCTGGAAGTTTGCCATGGCGTTTTTTGTTGTAAAGTTGAAACGTTCTATAACGGTTTATGTGTCGACTTTTTTCATTTTATCGATTTCAAACCCTTAGTGGGTGACTTTAGGCCTCTCCGGACTTGGCTTAAAGAAATTATTATCCGCCAGCCAATCCGCCATACGCTGCGGCCAGGTATTTACCGCTTTTAGTTTGGAACGGTTACCCATGTTAAAGCCATGGTCACCGCGCTCAAGGATATGTGCCTCAACGGGGACTTTTGCCTTGCGGTATAATTCCAGCAGTTTTACAACCGAGGGTGAGCAGCACATATCATCATTAGCAGCTAACAGGAATATGGGCGGGGCATCTGCAGGTATTTCTTGTGGTATATAACCTGGGCCGGGGTATATCTGGATGAGGAAATCGGGTCTGGCGCTGTGGGATTCAATAAAATCATTTTTTATCATATAGGTTTTGTCGGTATCAAAGGCTACCATATCCACTACTTCGCCGCCTGCCGAGAAACCCATCATACCGATGCGGTTTGGGTCGATATTCCAATCTTTAGCTCTTGAGCGTACTAATCGCATGGCACGTTCGCCATCCATTTTGGCATCCTCAATTTTATAAGGCGAATTGGTATCGCGCGCCAAACGGTATTTGAGGACAAATACAGTCACACCCAAATTATTCAGGAACTTAGCCGGTTCGACACCTTCGGCATTATAAACCAGTAGCCTGTGGCCCCCGCCCGGGCATACAATTACCGCCGAACCATTTGCCTTGCCCTCCGGGGGTAAATACACGGCCAGTGAAGGATTGTTGATGTTTTTTACCCAATAGTCTTTGGCTTGTTCGGGTATATCTTTTAGTTTTTGGAAGCCTGGCGCTCCGTTTTCCCATAAGGGGATCACGGTTTGCGCAAAAGCAAACGAAGGCAAAAGGCAAATGATGAAAAGCAGTTTTCTGAACATATTTTATTGATTTTATTTCCCCGGCTCAAAAATAGTTTTATCGACGGGCCCGCCGGCAACAACATTGTGATAGGTTTCGACCTGCAAAATATGGTCGTTTAAATAAAACTTGCAAAGCGTTTCGCTCCACGATTTCTTAAGGGCTACCTGGTTCTCAAAAGTGCCTTCTTCTTTGGTGCCGCCATCATATTTGATGAAACGTACCGCTACCAGCTTTTCCTGGTCTATCCATAACTGGTTCACTTTTTCATCTGCTTTATCCGACCCGATCACATAAACCGGTTTGCCTTTCCAGGTATCAGTACGGAATTTAGAAAGGTCGTTATGCAAGTCCTTAAAATGCGCCAAAACCTGGTCAAAAGGCACGAAATAAAGTCCTCCCAAAAAAAATATCAGTTCATTTTCATTTTTGATCGACCGTACGACTTTATTCTTAACGATGACATAAGTTGAATCAGCCCTAAAAATAATCCCATTCGGACTTTTGAGGCTGTCAAAGTCTATCCGTAGTTTATCCGGGTAAAGAATATGCTCGTACCATGTTTGCGTTTTGAACAGGCTGTCGCTCCTGTACATTTCGGTAGTTTGATTGAACGACAAATTGCTGTGCCATTTGCCGTGATAGCGGGCATACATTTTTTGCAGCAGGGTGGTGGAGTTTAAGTCCTTTTGCTGCGAAAAAGGCAGGCATAAGAACAATACAATGGATAATAACTTCATATAAAATAGTTAGGCATAACGATTTACAAGTTGCGCCAGGATAAAACTGTTCCCGGTGCGCTGAGGCATTGTCTAAAAATTTCCGAACTGTTTGAAGGCGATTAACGTAAAAATAAGTAAAATGTCGTAATTATGAGATTAACTCAAAAATCTTACGTTACCATCGTATCCATATTGATGCTGTCGGCTATGACCGGGATTGCCTTATTTGCCCTTTGCTGTAAATTATTTTAACTGCTAAATTCCTGGTACGCAGCTTCGAGGCTGCGGTTGATGCCATCGCCCTGCCAGTCGGAAACACCGGGGATCGTTTTTGCCTGTATAATTTCATCCTTGGTCTTCCCTGCTTTAATGCTGCTTTGTACAAAATCGATTAGTCTTTCCATGTAGTTCTGCATGGCTTTCATATCATCCATATTACCGGTTACCTTTTGCGGGTCGAAAGCGTGGCCGAATACAAATAATGTATCCTTATCAAATTTCTTTTGTGCTTTCTCCAGTGCAATAGGCCAGTTGGCTACGGATGCGCCGGCCGATTTGTCGATAAACGGGTAACGGCGGTTAAATACCAGGTCGCCCATGTGCACGATATTGGCATGTTCAAAATGAATCATCGCATCGCCATTGGTATGGCCGGCGCCAAAGTAGTAGGCTTTGATCCTTTCATCGCCCACTTTTATTTTCCAGGTATCGGTAAAGGTGGTATCAGGGTACAATTGTAGGTCTTCCTTTTTTTGTGCTACTGCGACATTTTTTTGATTAGTAAGCGAATTGGCATGCGCCGCAACGTTTTTTACCAATCCTTTGAATGAAATATTACCGCTGGTATGGTCGCCATGGTGGTGCGTGTTGATGAGCCATTCAAATGGTTTGTCCGATTGCTTTTGTAATTCGGCGATAAGATGTTTGGCAGGGTCGGGGAACTCAGCATCGACAACAACGATGCCTTCCTTGTTCACCATCCAGGCGATGGTTCCGCCCGATTCGGCAAACATGCCCACATTATTGCGCAGGGGTTTAAACTGGTAAGTTGGGTCGGCCAAAAGGGAGGCAAAACTTCTTTTGCCCAAAAACGTGAATGCACCTGCTGCTATAGCAGTGTTTAAAAGGAAATTACGACGTTGCATGATTCGAGATTTTGATTTGAAGTTAGGAATTATTTGTTTGAATTTAACCGCCGGGAAACCTCGGTAATATTTCTTTTACAAAAGATAGTCAGTGGTTAGAGATTAGTTAACCGGAGATTAGGTGTGTTCTGATATTTCGACATTAATTATTACCTATTCGATGTTACCTTTACCCGAATTTCTATGACTCCAAAAGGTGCTTCCGACAATTACAAATGGCTATATACTTTTATAGCTGCGGCTGTATTGGTGAATTTCAGCGGGCTGTTTGTTACAATTATCGGCCCCGACGGTACCCTTTATGCCACTATAGCCAAAACGATGGTGCTGCACCACGATTACGTGAATATATACGTGCAGGGAGCCGATTGGCTTGACAAACCGCACTTCCCGTTTTGGGTTACTGCACTGTTTTTTAACGTTTTCGGGATAAACACCTGGGCATATAAGTTGCCGGGCATATTGTTTATGATGCTGGGGGCCGTGTACACGTACTTTTTTGCGAAGCGGCTTTACAATAAGGAAATTGCCTTGTGGTCTGTTTTGATTTTGCTTACCGCGGAGCACATCGTCCTGTCAAATAATGATGTGCGCGCCGAACCTTATTTGACCGGGTTAATTATTGCTTCAGTTTATCACTTTTACAGGTCGTACCAGCCCATTAATTACTGGCACTTGGCGGCGGGCTGTGTTTTTGCCGCCTGCTCCATCATGACCAAGGGCATGTTTGCCATTATCCCGATAGGGGGGGCCATCGCCGGGCAATTGATCATCCGCAAGGATTGGAAGTATTTATTTAGTTGGAGATGGCTCATTGCTGTTGTTTTGACATTCCTGTTTATCCTGCCGGAGCTTTATTGCCTGTATCAGCAGTTTGATATGCATCCCGAAAAGGTGGTTTTTGGGCAAAAAGCAGTATCGGGTATTCGCTGGTTTTTTTGGGATAGCCAGTTCGGACGTTTTTTTAATACGGGGCCGATCAAAGGCAGCGGCGACCCTACATTTTTCGTCCATACAACGCTGTGGGCATTTCTGCCCTGGTCGTTGTTGTTATTTGCGGCCATTTTCCAGTTCATCCGTAAAGGGATCAAAAATGTAAACGTGACAGAATGGTATTGTATCTGCGGCTCGCTGCTTACCTTCCTGCTCTTTTCGGCATCGCGATTCCAGCTGCCTTATTACCTTAATATTGTTTACCCGTTTTTTGCCATAATAACGGCACAATACCTGTACAGCTTGAGTTTAGAAAAAAGCCTGCAACTGGTACGCGTCACGCAATTTGTTATGATGGGTTTGATGCTGGTTGTGGTTGCGGCGTTGCAATATTTCTTTCAGCCGGAAGCTTTTAATTGGATAACGGGTTTTATCTTAATTGCACTATTGATCGCTTTGATTTTTCTGCCGGGTAGAATCGCATCCAAAGCTTTCTGGAGGATCGGCTTGAGCACTTTGCTGGCTTCGTTTATTGTCAATATTTATTTGAACCTGGCTTTTTATCCGTCTTTATTGCACTACCAGGCTTTGACGGAAGCCGCTTTGTATATTAATGAAAATAACCCGGAAAAAATGCCCGTTGTGCAAACCGGTAATGTGCCCGAGGCCATGGAATTTTACCTCGATCAGCCATTGATCAATATTAATACCGACGGCACCGGATCGATTCCCCCGAAGCCTTATTATCTTTTTGCGTCAACCGATATTATCAAAGGGCTGCAGGCCAAAGGCTGGCATATTGAGCCCGTTAAAACTTTTGAGCAGTACTGGATAAGCCGTCTTAAACCACAATTCCTCAATAAAGCAACCCGGAGCAAAGCTTTAAGTTACGGCGAATTGGTTATCGTTCGCTAATTAAATTATTAAGGTCTGTATCACTTAAAATACTTATCACGTAAAGTATATTAAGAGACGAAAATCATCCATTCACGATATGAAACGTATCTGTCCGCTGTATGCCTTAAAATATTAAATTTACACACCTAAACCTTGTTGAAAACTTATTGATCAAAAACATTAATGGCATCGGCGGATGATACGTTTTCTTTAAATCTTAACCTCACCCCTATGAAACGCATTAACTTATTATTATCTATTCTATTTATCATATCCGCTTTGGCTTCGTGCCATAAGGGTACAACGGTACAGCCCAATAAGGGAAAGGACCTTACATTGAGCGCTATTCAGCTGCAGCAGGCATCGGCAGATAATACATTCTCTTTAAACCTTTTCAAAACCGTATCGGCCGGCAATCCCAACAGCAGTAACCTATTTATGTCGCCCCTCAGTGTGAGCATCGCTTTAGGTATGACCAGCAACGGCGCAAAAGGAGAAACGCTAACCGCCATGCAAAACACACTTGATTTTAAAAACTATACGCAGGACCAGGTAAACAGCTATTATAACGCGCTGATAACCCAACTGCCCGAGCTGGACCCGAATACCACGCTCAAAATAGCAAACTCGATATGGTACAGGCAAAGTTTTAATGTTTTGCCCCAGTTCACACAGACGGAGGGTACCTATTACAAAGCTACTGTACAGGCCCTTGATTTTGCAAATCCATCATCGCTAAATACCATCAACAATTGGGTAAGTGATCAAACCAGCGGCAAGATCACCAAGATTTTGAATTCAATCGATCCAAATGATATGATGTTTCTGGTTAATGCCATTTATTTTAAAAGCAGCTGGGCCTCCAAATTTGACCCGGCTAATACAACAAAACAGTCTTTTACCCGCGCCAACAATAGCCAAGTTTCGACCGATTTTATGGTGGGCTCGGATATGGCTTGTAATGTGAGCAATAATACCGATGCCAACCTGGTGGAACTGCCTTATTCGAACCAAAAATACAGCATGGTGATCGTGATGCCGAATGGAGGTAAGTCAGTTAACGATATCGCAGCGGAAATGGATAGTACTACCTGGCAAAGCTGGGCGGGCCGTTTGAGTACCTACAGGGCTGATATTACCATGCCTAAATTTCAGTTTAGCTATTCTGCTAACCTTAATGCGCCTTTAATAACGATGGGAATGGGTGTGGCTTTTTCGCCTTTGGCCGATTTTTCAAATATCAATGCCTCCGGCGGGTTACAAATAACGGCTGTTAATCATAAGGCTTTTGTTGATGTTGACGAAAGCGGGACCACAGCGGCAGCCGTGACATCAGTTACCATAGGTACATCGGTTGCGCTTAATAATCAGATTATCATAAATCACCCCTTCATTTTTGTAATCCGCGAAATGAAAACCGGCCTGATCGTGTTTACCGGTATCGTAAACGACCCGACGCAAAACGGGTTGTAAATACTTTTAGAACTTCGATAAAATACCTAAACCTGTACAGGCATCCCATCCGGGGCCTGCTGTATAACCCGTGTTTGCTTCGGTAGTATTGTTGTTGCCTTCGGTAATATCGCGGCATACGCCAGGGTTAGTATAAAGTAGAGGATTAATAAAACCGGCCGTTTTCCCTTTTTGCTGATTTATCCGGGCTATAAGTCCCGCATACAAGGGCGCCACCGCGCTTGTGCCTCCAAGAACCTGTTGCTGCCCGTCGACCAGTACATTGTAACCGGTATTGGGATCAGCATCGCCAGCCACATCCGGCACACCGCGCCCAACAAATCGTGAATTGAGCGAGGGCGGCACGTTCGCGTTCGCCTGGTAATCGGGCAAAGGGAAAAATTCACTCACGCCCCCGCCACCTGCCGAAGTATTGGAATCGTGCCAAACGGTTTCTGAAACTATGGCATTATTATTTACCTCCAAACTGGTGCCGCCACAGGCCAGCACAAAGGGACTCGATGCCGGGAAATCAACATTCACCTGTCCATTGTTTAAGCCGTCGCTTGAGCCCTTGTCGCCAGATGCCACGCAAATGGTGACACCCAGTAAGGATGCAGCTTTAAAGGTTTCGTTAAAGCTGGTCATAGATTGCTGGGTCCAGTTAGCTTCGGGGCCGCCCCAACTAATGGATAGGATGGAGGGCTTGTTATTAGCATCGTGTATGGCGGTTGTGATGCCATCAAGGAAACCTTTATCTGTATTGGTTGTAAAGTAAACTACGATACTGGCCCCCGGCGCCACCGCACCGGCGACCTCGATATACAGCATCACTTCGCCATCTGCGCTGCCGGGGGTGGTGGGATTGTTCAGGCTACCGTCAATTGCTATGGCTTTTAAGGCAGGCTTTTTTATACCCAGGCTTGCAAAGTAATTTGCAATATCCGTGGTACGAAACCCTCCGCCTAATTCAAGGATAGCAATGGTTTGCCCGCTGCCGTCGAAACCTGTCGGGAACCCGTATATGTCTGCTAAATCATTTGGATTAAAACCCTGCGGACTCGCAGCTGCATTTGATACCTGGAACATAGGCTTTGCCACTGGCCGGTTGTCGAGCCCGAAAACACCTTCGATAATGTCCTTCAATTTAGCCGGTATAAATATTTCGCCCTTTCGCACCCGGATAGGGTTGCCCTGCTCATCAACGGAGCCATCCAGTTCGACGCCAAAGGCGGCCTCCATATTTTCAATACTTCCACGCAACATTAGGCTTCGGCGGGCAAGGTCGACCTCAGCTGTACTGAGATGAAACCGCTGGGCAAAAGCTTCAACCCTGTCGGCATCCTTAAGTGATGCGCCAAACTCCTTTTCGTAACTTTTATGGGTATAACGTTCACCCGATTTTAATTGGGCCTCCAGTGACTTTTTCCTGCGGATGCGGACCGTTATATCAATCGACTGCTCGCGGTCGGGTAACTCCGATAGCTGGGTTGCATGTTGTTTTTTGTAGCTGCCGGGTAAGGCAATTCTCTTGGGGGTTTTCATTGTAGTTTATTTTGGATCAAAAAATAAAACATCATAAAATTACCCTCTGCAAGAATAGTTTGCAGCAGTACAGTTACGTTATTTGATACGTGTTTTTACGCTTCCGGTTAACCGTTTTTAAACGGTAGTGGCTTAAGAAAAATGGTTCCGTATTTCGCTCTTCAGTTGCGACAGGATAGCTGCATCCAGTTCACACTGAACAGATACGCAGTTGAGCTGTTTATCATAACCAAGCTGACCCAAAATCTGGCCCTGGTCAACTACAAGAAATTTACCTGCATCGTTCGGTAGTACCGCCACGCTGCGTTCGTCATCTTTAAAATTAATAAGCACGTGAAATTGACGTTCCGGTAAGAATTTTGATCCTGTTATCATGGCAACCCCCTTTACTGATTTACTTAGGCACTATTAATTATTATATAAAATTAACGAATAGTTTTTCAATAAAGTGCAAGAAAAAGTTATTTTTTTGTTAAATTTTGCTTGGAAAATGATAAATTCTTATCAATTATCGCTTATCGGGATTAACTTTTAATTAATGTTAAAATTACATTTATTGACTTAAAACGAGGTTTAAGATAAATGTGTGCGCCATTATGCTTTCAGCCCCTCGATCTCCTTTAGCGATTTAGGTAAGTACTTGCCTAACAGTTGCGAACCGTCAATTGTTATCAAAAAATTGTCCTCAATTCGTATCCCGCCAAAATCGCGGTAGGTATTCAGCACATCGTAATTGATAAAGTCGGCATATTTCTTTTCAGCATGCCAGCGGTCTATCAATTCGGGAATGATATAAATGCCCGGCTCAACAGTCAATACAAAGCCTGCCTCCAGTTCACGACCCAATCGCAGCGATTTCAAACCAAAAATTGATGTTTCTTTTTTCAGCTCATCAGTATAGCCCACGTAAGGTTCGCCCAGATCTTCCATGTCATGGGTGTCCATGCCCAGCATATGTCCTAATCCGCACTGGAAAAACATAGTGTGAGCACCCACGGCAACAGCTTCGGCAGGGTCGCCTTTCATGATACCGGCTTGTTTTAATCCTTCGGCTAATTTAAGACAAGCTGCCAGGTGAATATCCCTATATCGTGTTCCCGGTTTCAGCATGCTGATGGCATGGTCCATGGAATTAAGCACCACTTCGTACAACTCTTTTTGCCTTTCGGTGAATTTTTTCCCAACCGGGAAGGTACGGGTAAGGTCGCCGCCGTAATGCATGTTGTTTTCGGCGCCGATATCGCTTAGCACCATGCGGCCTTCCTGTAAAGTGTTGCCGTAATAGTGTGTATGCAGTGTTTGCCCGTGCGTGGTGATGATTGCCGGGTAACCAAGGCGCGCATTATTTGCTGCCGCGACTTCATGGGCTTTAGCTACCAGTTCATATTCTTTAATACCGGGCCGGGTATGTTTGATGACGGCTGTCATCATATCAATACTGATATTGACGGCCTTTTCCATCTCGGCTATTTCAAGCGGGGTTTTAATAACGCGTTGCGCGATGACAGCCTTGATGAGTTTTAGCGAAACAAACCCAGCCACATCATCCAGGCTGGTATTGAGCCATGCGGCCAATTTGATCTTATTTTCGGGACGATAGGGCGGCAAAATATGCACCTTTCGCCCGTAGGTTAAAGCCTTGTGTACATAATGGAATATATCCGCATAGGGTTTTGTCTCGTTGATGCCCACCATTGAAGCCATTTCGCTGACAGTAGGTAAGGTGCCTGTCCATACGATATCGTCAATAGTCAATTCGTTGCCAAATATCACTTCTTCGCCGGTTTCGGTATCAATGATCGCAGCTAAAACAGGCACATCCAGTCCGAAATAGTAAAGAAAACTGCTGTCCTGGCGAAACAGGTAAGTGTTGTCCTTATAGTTCATGCTGCTGTCTTCGTTTCCTAACAGCAGGATGAGGCCATCGTTACCAAAATTTTGCTTTAGTACCTGCCTGCGGGAGGCGTAAACCTGCTTTTCAAAAAGGTTGAGTTCCATGAAGCAAATATAATAGTCCGGAAGTCAGTAAAGTCAGAAAGTCCGAAAGAATAAACGGGTAATTCTTTCGGACTTTCGCGGACTTCCGGACTTTTTTATTTCTTTCGTGGCCCATTCGCCAACACGTACTCGGCTACCTGCCTGCCCAATTTGGTTGAAGCATCATTGTCGGTAGGGTAATGTATACCGCCATACACGCGGCTCCAGCTATTTTCGGATTCGCCATCACTTAATGATTTGATGGTGCGGGCAGGTTCGCCGGCCGTTGTTGTGTGCAATTCGATGGTATTGCTATCGCCGAAGAATTTTTTCAATATGTCAAATCCTGCCTGCACCGTACCGCAATGCCCGCAAGGGTAGGATGGGTGTGGCGGAGTAGCTAATAGTGGAGTCCACTTTGCATAGTTGTTGGTCACACCGCCGTCCTCATCAGCGTTCAAGGCGGTAACAGGCCTCCAGTACAGGTAATGATACTTGGCATCCCAGATGGCGATGCGGGCGTCTGCTTCCGCGATGTCGGTCAGAACAAAAATCAGTGCATTTTGCTCTGTAGTGGTTTTATGGGCGATGGCTAAAAGCCTGGCCGCTTCGTTGACGGTTAGCTCCGCATCCTGTTTGTAAAATTGCGCGATATGGGTTTGATCTTCCGAACGTTTGGTACTGGTAGCCGAGCCCCATTCAGCTACATCGGCAAGCGCTTTTTTGTATTCATCACTGCCTACGGCAGGCGGCGGTACGGGGCGAAACTGATTGTCCGATTTTAACAGGAAAGGTTTTACAGTTCCCCATTGCTGGTTGATACCAGGCGCTAATGCCGGCGGGGTAGGGCGGTACTGGCCGACACCGGGTTTGCCCGAACCGGGGTAAGTGCTGTTTGGCTCAGAGCCATCATTCGCCCGCAGTGCGATAATATCGGCAGCCGATGCGGCGCCAACGGTTTTGCCTGCATCAATAGGGCCGTCGTTGGCCAAAGCAAGACTATTGGTCAAAGCTGAGTCAAGCAGTCCCTTTTGTGCCGGGAAATAATTCACCAGTACATCGTGCGCGGCTTGTGCCACTGCTGCCTGCACCGATGCCGGGCCCTTTGGCGGAGCATAAAAATGGTAGGGCGTACCAATCTTTTTGATGGAATTTACCGCGTCGTAAACGGCAATTGCTTCGATGGCTTCGATGCGTGAGCCGAGGTTGCTGTTGTATTTGGCGACTTTGGTGGCTTTTATGGTAATGAGGTTCCAGTCGGTAACTACATCTGCCGATGCGGTGTTCGCATAAGCAAATAAAGCCAATATCGCTGCAATGGCTATGGATTTTTTGAAATTGTGATGCATGTCTTTTTTATGAAGTTGGAAATTGTAATGGTTATCAGCCTCAAAACTATGTTAAATATTTTAATTCTACAAATTCTATATATTAAGTAGATATTGAATATTTTGATATTTCATCCAGACTGAAATGATTTCACAATTAATATATTTGATTATCAATCAACCCAATTAACCATGCCACACTATTTTTTAAAACTAGTACCCCGCCGACCAACCTTTTCGCAGGATATGACGCCCGAAGAACGCGCCATCATGACACAGCACATCGCTTACTGGATGGATTTGATGGACAAAGGAAAATTAGCCGTGTTTGGCCCGGTGGCCGACCCTGCCGGTGTTTATGGGATGGGTGTTGTGGAAGCGGAAAACGAAGAGGAGTTGCTCAACTTTACAAAGAATGATCCTGCAGCTACCATTAACCATTATGAGCATTATTTGATGCTGCGGGCGGTGCTGCCTTCTAAGTAGCGGTAGCAGTCATTGTCTTTCGGACTTATGCGGACTTTTGGTCTTCCGGACTAATAAAAAAAAAATGCGTTCCGTATCTCACCCCGGAACGCACCATCAACAAATAATGTTGAGTCAACTAAATCTCAGATAACATGTTTGATATTGATCCAAGCTCTTTATGATCGTATTTGATCTTTTTTTATTTATACTTTAAATGGCTTTATATTGTTGTAAACCAGCAAATTGAAATTGTATTAACTCCGTCGCTTATACAAAACCATTAATATGAACAGAAGTTTGTTTTAAAAATTGTGTTAAAGCGGTAACTTCCCCTTTTATGACAACAAAAATATAAATGTCATCGCGACAAATATAGGTTTTTTATCATTATTTAATGTTTTTTAGACACTTACAAATGCCAAAACGTTACTGTAATTTTTTTGTTACAATAAAACACCTCGTACTTTTGACGTTGTTTATTTCCCCTTTTGCAGGATATGCGCAAAAATTCAGCAAAGAGGAAATACAGCGCTACCAAACTGAAGCCAAATCGGTAACCATCATCCGCGATAATTATGGCGTGCCGCATATTTATGGTAAGACGGATGCAGCAGCTGTTTTCGGGTTGATGTATGCGCAGTGCGAGGAGAATTTTAAAGGTGTCGAACGCAATTACCTGTACCAGTTGGGTAAACAGTCGGAGGCGGATGGCGAGAGCAATTTGTACACCGATGTGCAATTGCAATTAGTCGCCGACAGCACCGATGCCATTAAGGATTATCAAAACAGCGCCCCCTGGTTTAAAAAACTGATGGACGCCTTTGCAGATGGGGTCAATTATTACTTATACAAACACCCGGAAGTAAAGCCGCGGGTTTTTCATCATTTTGAGCCCTGGTACGCCCTGATGTTTACGGACGGGAGCGTATCAGCTACGGAAACAGGTGGAATTAATTTAAGCGAAACTGCAAACTTTTACGGCAAAGGGCCGGACGCTTCGGGTGCCTTGCATCAGATCCATACAACGGACAATATATTCCCCGAAAGGGAAATTGGCTCCAACGGCTTTGCGCTGGCGCCGTCAAAAACGGCCTCGGGGCATGCTATGCTGTATATTAACCCGCATGTACCGTTTTATTTTCGTGATGAGGTGCAGATGATAAGCGACGAGGGACTGGATGTTTATGGCGCGGTTACCTGGGGGCAGTTTTTCGTATACCAGGGTTTTAACCCGCATTGTGGCTGGATGCACACCTCAAGTTACGCGGATGTGGCCGACCTGTATGCCGAGAAAGTCACCAAAAAAGATGGTAAATGGTTTTACGAATATGATGGTCAGCAAAAGCTGGTAATAACGAGGCAGCTGACGTTTAACATCAAAACAGATGGAAGAGTCGAACAAAAAACCATTATAGGATATTATACCGGTCATGGCCCTGTGTTGGGTAGCAGGGATGGTAAATGGCTTTCGCTAAAGGCCAATAACCGTTCGTACAATGCGTTGCTCGAATCATGGCTCATTACCAAAGCCAAAACTTTTGCAGAATATAAAAAAGCAATGAACCTGCTATCCAACAACAGCAACAACACCGTTTATGCCGACGATAAGGGGAATATTGCGTTTTGGTACGGCAACTTTATGCCCAAACGTGACCCCAAATTAGAGTGGAGCCTGCCTGTTGATGGCAGTATTTCGGCTACAGAATGGCAGGGTGTACATGCACTGGACGAGATCGTGCATGTGTATAACCCGTCAACGGGGTGGATCGAGAATTGTAATTCGACGCCGTACACCTGTTCGGGTACGGCAAGTCCGGATAAAAGCAAATACCCGGCGTATATGGCTCCCGATGGTGAGAATTATAGAGCCTTGAACGCCCAAAAACTATTCAACAATGCCAACAATATAACAATGCAACAATTGATCACTAAAGGGTATGATCATTACCTTACTGCCTTTGATGTATTGCTGCCGGCACTTTTCAAAGCTTATGATGCTGCCCCCGACTCAACCCAACAATCGTTAGCCGAACCCATCAAAATATTACGGGATTGGGACCGCCGTTCGGCGGTACATTCTGTCGCTACTACACTGGCTGTCGACTGGGGGACACGCATGATGGCGGCGCTATCGCGTGCCCAAACTGTGGAAGAGAGTACCTATCAGACCGCAAGAATGGCCGAAATCACGAAAATCATGTTGCCGCGCAAAATGGTAGAAATGCTCGATGCATCGGTAAAAAGCCTCAATCAGCGCTGTGGGACGTGGAAAACGGAGTGGGGCGACATTAACCGCTACCAGCGCCCGGCTGATGGCATGACCTTTGCCGATACTTTACCCAGCACACCCGTAGGGTTGGTCGGGTCGCAGTTTGGGCAATTGCCATCGTTCCAGAGCCGTACCATGAATACGCAGAAACGGTATGGATACAGCGGCAACAGTTTTATAGCTGCGGTGGAGTTTGGTCCGCGCATAAAGGCGAAGAGTATTGTTACCGGCGGCGAGTCGTTCGACCCGGCATCAAAGCACTTTACCGACCAGGCCGATGGTTATATCAATGGCCGGTTTAAGGATGTGCTGTTTTATAAAGAAGATGTGTTGAAACATGTTGAAAGAAGTTATCACCCCGGCGAATAAAACTTACAGGAATAAATATATATTTGAAAATACCCCCTAATGATGAAACGATACTTTATTGCTGCCCTATTGTTTTTTGCCGGTACCGGTGCGTATGCCCAAAGCCTGTCGTTCGGCGATTTGCTGAACCTTACCAGCATGGCCGATGCACAGTCGCGCGATATGCTGGCGTCATCCAAAGGCTTTAAAGCAACTGGCAACATAACGCTTAACGGCAAAACTTACGCCCAATATACCAAAGTAACCAAGGGCACGCCCGACAAAAACGAAAGCGTGCTGGTTGGAGCGGCGGTAAAGAGCGCCACCGGCGTTCTCTCCCACGAAATTATATTTAACACTTCGCAATCTGCCGACCTGGACAACCTGCTTGCCGAAGCCAAAAAATCAAACCTTACCCCGGTTTTCCAGGGTGCCGATCTCACCAGCAATATTTACCGCTTTGATAATTCGCTTTTCAGGGCGAGTATTTCTCTTGCCTTTGATAAAAAATCGGGCAATGTGGATGTGCAGCAGAAGTAGATTTGATGTGCAGATTTCAGATGTGCGGATGAACTTCCTTGTGGGTTCAAACGCCGGCACTTGTTAGTGGGGTATCAATTGTGCATATTTGATTTCCTAAACCTAAAATCAAAGCATTGATGAAAAAATCTGCTGTTATCCTGGTTGCATTTTTTATGCTGATTTCAATTTCTGCGTGTGTGAGGGAGAACCACTCACAGCCAGGCGTTAAAAAAGTGGTCTGGTCAGTTCCTGAAGAATATCTGGAAATGTTTACAAGCCAGACCAGGAAGCAGTTAAAAAACTTAACAACTTTTGAAATGAAATCAGGCTTAGCATCTTCAGGCCTGTCGTATATTTATCAAACCCATGGGCACACAAACGGGTATTTTATGGAAATATTTAAAGTCGAACTAAAAGGAAATGAGCCACTTGGCCAAATTATAGCGATTAAACCTGATACACTTACCCGCGACGCCGATACCTCTTTTACAAGGTTATTGAGCGGGGAAGTCTATTTAAAATACAAAGATGGGTCAGCTGAACAAGTTTCCAAAGTGGTTTTTAGTTTTAATGGTGATTCTTTTAAATTAAACCGCCGCCAGGATAATCTGCTTTACTATGATATTGGTTTTAAAAAATTTAGCATAGCTTATGACAATGGTAGTGAATTTCGGGCTTGGGGCAGCCAAATGTATTTTACACACGATCATGGTAAACTGATCTTCCTTAAAAAAGATAATGCGCTGTACACAATTTTTATTTCAGATAATGGAATAGAGCCTTTTTCGAAAAAGGATACCGTGCTTTCATTGTTTAAGAAAGATTTGATCTCAAACCAGATTGAGAGATAGTTGGCTAAACCCCCTTCCTCAAACACCAGGTCGTCATCGCCCTAATATTTTGAACATTGGTAGTTTTAATAGGTTCGTGCAGTTGTGCGCCGAGGGTTTGGGTATAATCCAGCAAAAACTGTTGATTAACGAGGAAACGGTCGGAGCCATCGGGTAAATGGTAGCGGCCATTGCCCAGGGGCTGCACAAGCGCTTCGATACCAATATCCGAAGCCAGCCGGGAGAAGAAATAACCGCCGGGTTTTAGCACCCGCCATAGGGAGCGCATCATCCGGTCGAAATGCTCCGGGTTATCGGCAAAATGGAGTACGGTGTTGCAGATGACCACGTCAAAATAAGCATCTTCAAATGGCAGGTCCTCGGCGAAAGCCACCCTAAAATTATCCAAAGAATTACCGGGTGATAGCTTTTGGGAAAGCGCCTTTACCGCCTCAACAGCTCCGGTATCCGGATCTATACCATAAACTTCGAACCCGTTTTGCAATAAATAAACCAGGTTGCGCCCGCCGCCGCAACCTGCGTCCAAAACCTTGTTGCAATTATCATAGGTGCCCTTTAACAGCTGGTCGAACAGGTAGATATCGATATTGCCGAAAAGTTGTTTGAGATGGGGTTGCATGGGAAGCGAAGATTATTGCCAAAGTAACAAAAATATACTATGCGGTTCAAGTGCGGACACCTGAGCCGGCGGTGGTGACCAAAACTTCACCCTACCAATGTAATTCGAATTAAAATTTATTAATTTTAGCCACGTCGTTAACCTTTTTAATTATCACGCCTGGCCAAATTATTATGAAAAAACTACTTGTTGTTTTGCTCGCGTTAGTACCGGCATTGCTTTTTGCACAACCGCCGCAACCGTCTCCGCCGACTCAAAAGTACCTCATCAAAGCAGGGAAGCTTTTCGACAGCGAATCGGGGCAGTTTAAAACCGGCATGGATATACTGGTGAGCGGGGAAGTTATTGATGCGGTAAAGGCTGAAAAAGATGTAACAGCAGACGAAAAAAGCGCCTATAAGCTGATAGACCTTTCGGCGTACACCGTCATGCCAGGGCTGATCGATTGTCATACACACATACTCAATAAGGAACAACTGCACCCGGGCAACGACCTTCCCGGGCTGGACATGGAAAAAATGCTTACAATGTACGGCGATGCTTACCGGGCTATTTACGGGAGTGTAAAGGCAAAAGGGTACCTGGAGAGTGGTATTACAGCAGTGCAGGATTTGGGCAATTCGGGAAAATTTGCCGACATAGCCTTACGCAGGGCCATTGGTGAAGGACTTGTAATTGGCCCCCGTATGCGTTGCGCCGGGCAGGGACTGGCAAGCGAGGGCGGACAATTACCCGACCTTATTTACCAGCACCGCAACATTGTTAATGACGAGTACCGTATTGTGACGAGCCCCGCGGACGCTATTCAGGCAGTGCGTGAAAATGTGACCCAGGGGGCAGACGTGATCAAGATATATTCCAACAACACGCCAAATAAAACAGCGCTTTCGGTCGAGGAAATGCAAGCCATTGTAAAAGAGGCCCACCGCTACGGGTTGCGGGTTACCGCGCATGCGACAGATAACCAGGCGGTGTACAACGCGACGGTAGCTGGGGTGGATGGCATTGAACATTGTTACCAGGTAGCCGACTCGACCCTTGCCCTTATGGCTAAAAAGAAGGTTATAATGATTCCCACCGATGGGGATAATGACTACTATACCGCCATCATCAAAATACTTTACCCGGATAATAAGGATGTATTAAACCAAATACCGGGAGCACGTAAGCGTAGCGCCGACCGATTGAAGCGCGCCATTAAAGCTGGTGTTACGATAGCCTCAGGCGCCGATGATTACCTTGATGTCGCATGGCCCTTTGGGCAACCTTCGGTACACAATATCATTGGTTATGCCGAGGACGGCATTCCCATCCCGCAGGTACTTCAATTTGCCACCATAAACGCAAGTAAGCAACTGGCCTGGGATAAGGATATTGGCCAGGTTAAAAAAGGCTTCCTGGCCGATATTATTGCTGTGGACAGCAATGTTGATACCGATATACGCGCCATCTTAAACGTTCACTTTGTGATGAAGGGCGGCGTAGTGTATGTGAATAAATGATATGTCATTGTGGTTCAAGTGCGAACACTTGAACCGGCGGCCAGAATTACTTACAACAAGAATTACCAGCTTGAATGGGCGGGCACTTTATAGTTCCATAACTGCAAAACACGCAGCAGTCGCCTGCATGGGGTTTTAAATGTGCGCCGCAGCTTTCGCAGACGTAAAAATACAGGCAGGAGTCTGTTGGCATAGTTTCCTGCTTGTTGTACCCGCAATTTGGGCAGGTTATGGTCGAGTTAAGTAATACTTGCGTTGTCATACTATAAAACCCCCTTCAATACTGCCCAAACGTTATTGGCCACAATTTTAGCGCCTTCGGCGGTAGGGTGTATGCCATCGCGCTGGTTCAGTTTGGGAATGCCGCCCACGTTTGTCAAAAGAAAAGGCACGAGGTCGATCTTATTCTTTTGGGCTAGTTGCGGGAATGTGGCTTTAAAATTATTGGCGTAATCTGCACCCATGCTTGGCGGTACCTGCATGCCTGTGAGTATGATCTTAGCGGTTGGGTATTTGGCTTTTACTTTACCAATTATGGCCTGCAGGTTTCTGCGGGTCTCCTCAACAGGGATGCCGCGCAGGCCGTCATTTGCGCCAAGCTCAAGGATAAAAATATCGACCTTTTGTTTAAGTACCCAGTCGATACGGCCGAGGCCGCCCGCGCTTGTTTCTCCGCTGTTGCCTGCGTTGATGACGTTATAGGGTAGTTTTAGCGAATCAATTTTATGCTGAATTACGGCGGGGTAGGCGTCATCGGTTGGGTCGGTTAAACCATAACCTGCAGTCAAGCTGTCGCCAAAAAATAAGATATTCTTTTTATTGGATGGGGCAGAGGTAGTAGTTGCAGAATCGGACTTGGTATCAGAAGACGACGTATTGTTGTTGCCGCAGCTTAATAACATTAGCATCAAGCTGAAAACCAGTATTAGTCCGAAGTTTAAAGTCTTGAGTCCTAAGCGTGACTTCCGACTTCTGACTTCCGACTTCAGACTAAAATTAAAGATTCGCATAATCATTAAAGTTAATGAAAAACATTAAGCTGGCTGCCTATTCTCCCCGCAAAATCTCCAGCGGTGGCTTAGTTAATGTGCCGCGACTATTTAACAGGCCGATAGCTATCGTTAGTATGGCAATAGACAGGAAAAACAACATTGCCGGCACTGAACTGGCGCTGAAGGGTATATCGAAACTGTATTTGGCAAGCAGCCAGCTCCCGCCAAGGGCGATCAGGACACCAGTAAATGCCGATAATGTGCCCAGGAAAAGGTATTCTATTACCGTAATAGCCAGTATCTGCTTGCGGCTGGCACCCATAGTGCGCAACAGCACGCTTTCCTGCAGGCGCTGGTACTTGCTTATCCTAACGGATGCAATGAGCACCACGATAGCCGTAGCCATGCAAAACATCGCCATAAAGTGGATGATGTCGCCAACACTGTCCACCAGGCTTTCCAATACGCTGAGTACAAAGCCAAGGTCGATGATGGATACATTCGGGAAAGCCCGGACTACTTTCTGCTGGTAGGCCGCTGATGCCGGTTTTGAGGGCACATGCGTTAACAATACGTGGAACTGCGGCGCATCGTCCAAAACCCCCTTAGGGAATACCACCAGGAAATTGGTTTGCATCTTGTTCCAGTTTACCTGGCGGGTGCTTGCAATTATAGCATTTATCTGTATACCCTGAACATTGAATACGACTTTGTCGCCCACCTTAAGGTTGTTGCGTTTGGCATAACGGTCCTCAAACGATACGGGCACATCGCCGGATGCGGGCGCCTTGCCTATCCATTCGCCATCCACTATCTTTTCTGTCGGCGTAAGCGTATCGCGGTAGGTAACCCGGTACTCCCAGGCGAAAACACGTTCGCTGATTTTAAGCGAGGTGTCCTTTTTGACATCAGCCTCCGTTTTGCCATTGACCTTTTCAAGCTTCATGCTCACAATAGGAACCTGTTGTAAAACGGGCAGATGTTGTTTGCGGGTGAGCTCGGCGAGGGGTTTTTCCTGCTTGTTTTGAATATCGAACAGGATCATATTGGCCTGGTTGGTGCTGGAGGTAATAGCAACCTGTTTGATCAGCATGGTTTGGATAAAAAACAACGTGCAGATAAAGGCAGTACTCAGACCTATCGAGACGATCAGGATAATTGTTTGATTATTTGGCCGGTACAGGTTAGCAAAACCCTGCCGCCAGGGATAGCTCCAGGTGCTTTTGACAAATATTTTCACCAGGTACATTAATAGCTTGGCTATCAGCGTCAGGATCAAAAATGCCACCAGTATGCCCACGGTAAAGAATATGCTTGGCATCCAGTTATGTAACTGGATGTGCGTAAATATGAGGATGAAAAGCCCTATCAGCAGGTAAACCAGCCACCTGAACGGATCGCGCAGCAGGTTGATGTTTTCGTACGACATGCGCAGGGTATTCAAAGGCGATATGTTACGGATGGCGATAAGCGGTAAAAGCGCAAACAGAACGGAAATGATCACACCCAAAATAACGCCCTGCCCGATGGCCCACCATGATATATCCGTAGAAACGGTAATTGGCAGAAAATCTTTAAAAATAAACGGCAAAATGTGTTGTACAAAGGTTCCCAATACTGAGCCCGCAATGGAGCCAATTAACCCTATACCCACAATTTGAATGAGGTATATAAAAAACGCCTCGTAGGCTTTCACGCCCAAACAGCGCATAATGGCTATGGATGCAATTTTTTCGCGCACATAAATATGTATAGCACTTGCCACGCCAACACAACCTAAAAGCAAAGCGATAAACCCTACAAGGGATAAGAAGTTGGTTAAACCATCGAAAGCGCGGCCGGTGCTTTCCTTACGGGATTTGATGGTATCGTAGTTCAGGTCGGCTTTTTCAAGGCGGGGATCGAGTTTTTTGGTGAGCGCTTCTACATCTACCTTATGGTCAAACTTATAATAAAAATTATAACCAATGCGGCTGCCCCGTTGCGACAGGCCGGTTTGCTCCAGGTATTGCAAAGGGATATAAACCATGGGCGCTATCCCTGATGCCATATTGGTTTGACCGGGCGCCTTGTTCAGCGTTCCGGCTATGAGGAAAGTAACATTACCTACTTTTATTGAATCATTTACATGGACATTAAATTGCAGCATCAGGGTTTGGTCGACTAAAGCCGTTTTGCTGTTGCGGAAATCTTTACCGGCTTTTAACGGTGTAGTTTCGAGGCTGCCATAATATGGGTATTCGCCCTGCAGTGCATGAACCTGTACCAGCCTTGTCCCTTTGGATTTTGGGAAATAGGTCATCGACATGAATACCCGCTCTTCGGACCGGCGGTCGCCCAGCGAGTCGATAAGCGGCTTCATTTTGGCGTCGATAGGTTTGCCGCTGTTGATGGTCAGATCGGCGCCAATGAGTGTCGCCGCTTGTGCGTCGACATCTTTATCCAGGTTTACGCCAAAGGTATAGATGGCCACCAGTGCGGCGATACCGAAAACGATTGACGACACAAATAGGAACAGCCTGGAGCGGTTGCGGCGACTATCGCGCCAGGCCATTTGAAACAGCCAGGGAATATTGAGCTTCCTTTTATAATTGACGGGCGTATTATCCATGGTTCCGGTTATGCGTTTGTTAAGTCGTCAGAAACCAATTTGCCGCCTTTGATGCGCAAAATGCGTTGCGTTTTTGAAGCAAGCTCCAAATCGTGCGTAACCAAAACCAGCGTTGTGCCGGCCTCCCTGTTCAGGTCGAATATCAGTTTGACTACTTTTTCGCTTGTTTCAAAATCCAGGTTACCCGTAGGCTCATCTGCAAACAATATCTTGGGCTGGTTGCTGAACGCCCTTGCCAGCGAAACACGCTGCTGCTCGCCACCCGAAAGCTGGGCAGGGTAATGGTGCCCGCGGTCGGTCAGGCCAACCTTATCTAAAAGCTCCATCGCACGTGCCTTGATGTTTTTTTCGCCTCTGAGTTCGAGGGGGACCATCACATTTTCCAAAGCCGTCAAAGTCGATAGCAGCTGAAAATTCTGGAAGATGAAACCCACATATTGGTTACGAACCAGGGCGCGTTTATCTTCATTCAGTTCGCCAAGGTTAATGCCGTTTAGTTCGACAATGCCGGTTGATGGGCGGTCGAGCCCGGCGCACAGGCCCAGCAGGGTAGTCTTGCCGCTGCCCGATGGCCCGACAATAGCGTTGGTTGAACCGGCGCTTATCGAAAAGTTGATATTATCGAGAACGGTTAATGTTTTACCCGCGCTTTGGTAGGTTTTGCCCAGGTTGGATGTGTGCAGAATGGTTTCCAATGATCTATATTTTTTTGTTTGATGTACAGCTACGGTAAATGTTACTAAAACAGCGCAATAATAGGCCTATTAGGATTTAAAATGATTTTACGATGATTAAATTATAAATGAAGGGAAATTCGGCATACAAACTGGAAATAAACTGGAGAGAATTTTATTTTGTAACTTCGGATAAAACTTACCGCGATGAAGTATTTCATATGCCTCCTAATGCCACTGGCCCTATTTTCGTGCAAGCAGAAAAGCGGCAAAAAATCAGCAGCTGAACAGCAGGCCCTGTATATGAAAAGAGCGCTTGCAAGCGATACGTACAAAGATGCCTACATGAATGTTCAAAGGGTTAATCAAGCTTTAGACTCTATTAAAAAGGGTGTCCTGGATTCTAATGTTGCTATTTATGAATATAATAATTCAATAGTCGACCGGACGAGCCAGGTGAAAACATTGGCGCAGGTTGAAAAAGCAATGAAAAATGATACTGCCTATTTGAAAGCAACTTTATCGAAGATAGCGCATGATATGGCTTTGGCCGATTCGGCGGGTAATCATTGAAATGCTTTAGAGACCGTTTACATCCCCGGCTTCTTCGCAGCGCCAATCAGCGTAACATCTTCCAATTCCAGCGATTTGACCATGTTTTTAACCGTTTCCTTGTACTTCTTAAAATGAGGGGTCTCGACATGTGCCTGGTAGGCTGCGGTATCGGCGTATATTTCGAGGATGGTGATGTGCGAAGGGTCCTTTTTATCAGCGACAGCATAATAGGTTAATACGCCCGGTTCCACCCGGATAGCCGTGGTCATTTGCTCTTTTAGCGCAGCGTTGTACCGGTCCAGTTGTGCCGGGTCCACCTGTATCTTTGCTAACCTGACCATTTGATGTTTTTGCTGCGCCATAGCTTTTTTACTTATCGAAAGCGATAGGGTAAATGTAGCGAAAAGCAGGATGAGGTATTTGGAGTGGGGTAAGTGCATGGAAGTGATTGTTTGAAATGCTCAATTGTCTGAACACGATTTACGAGATTTTTAAGATTAACAAGATAATGATTTTTAAAATCATGAAAATCCGTTAATCCTGTAAATCGTGTTCAGACAAAATTATACCCCCATAGCCCTTAAATTTTTATAGCTCGTAGCAATGCTGGCAAAAGCATCGGCAGGCATATCGTGTTCTACGAAGTAGTGCTTAACCCCCGCTATTTTAGCGTTGGCGAATGCATCTTTAAAATCAACCACGCCTTCGCCTACGGGCTCAAGCGTTTTGAAATCTGCACTGATATCCTTTACATGCAGCAATGGGAAACGGCCGGGGTGCGCATTGAACAGATCTACCGGTTTTACGCCTGCTTTGGTTGCCCAGGCCAGGTCGAGTTCCATTTTTACCAGTTTGGCATCGGTGCCTTCCAGCAGCATATGATATGGTATCTTGCCTTCTACCGCCTTAAACTCCATATCGTGGTTATGGTAGCAAAGCTGAATTTTTGCTTTATGGCAGGCTTCGCCCGTTTTGTTGAGTATTTCTATCGAGCTTTTGATATCATCCAATGTTTCGGTTGGTATATTGGCGCAAACCAGGTAGGGGATACCACCTTCAGCCACTTCGTCTACTATTTTTTGCATATCGTCCCTTAGGTTGTTCATATGCGGAGGCAGGGTCATGCCTTTTGGCATAGTCATTCCTTTTGGCATTTTGAACGGTGCACCCAGTACATGGTGCGACTTCCATCCTAAGCCTACTTCCTTACATAAGGCGGCAAATTCCTTAGGGTCCATGCCATAATACTTTGGTAGTTTACTGAAGGCTGATTCTACTTCGGTATAACCGATATCGGCTATTTTTTTCAGGTTGCCTTTAACATCGTCTTCAATTTTGCCAAATAGGGTAAAAAGCTGTACGCCGAGCGCGTGCTGACCGGCTCCGTCAAAAAATGCGGATGCCATTTTGGGTATTACCATAGCGCCCAGGGCAGCCGCACCTGTACCTATGAGGAATTTTCGTCTGTTTAGCATGGTTTTTTTAGGTTTTGTGAATAGAATTCTGAAAGATAGCAATTCATTGCGTCTTTACAACACAATAATCAATTTTTTTGATAATAAGTCGGTTTAGGGGCCATTATCGCCTTTTACGTCGTGATTTTGCGTAAAAACACGTATCAAATACCGTGTAAGCACTGCCTGTTTTGATTTTGATTATGCACAATTTTGGTGCAGGATAAATTAAATAATTATGCTAATCATCACTGTGTTATTTGTAAGGAGCATGCGGCGGGTCATTTACCTTAACTATGCCTGCGCTGAATTGCTTTACGTGTTAACCGGTGTATGATGCCGAATGAAAAACATGGATATGGGATGGGGATACATAATTCCTATGACAAAACAACAGGATCATTAGTTAGGGTCTAAATTCCTGCTTGTTTGGTGGCGGCCGTTGCGTAAAGCAACGGTCCCGCTGCCAATTTTTGAAACATGAATATTAAAAATTGAATTTGTTAACCTCTCAATAGAATCATTCTCCTGCGCCTGCCCGGGCATACCTTGTGAACGAAGGTAACTAGGACCAATGGTTAATAGTTAGTTTAGTTTAGTGGATAATCAGCCGTTACGCGAGGTAACGGCTGTATTTTTTTAGCCACCGACGTTTTGCACCTGCGGTGCAAATTGAAGGCCTTATTAGTAAAGGAAGTTAAAGTGACAGTAGGAAATACTATTTATGCAGCGTCGCTGAGTGATTCGTTACTTGCTGTAAGATAACCCGGAATTTTTTTGCCGCACTTGGTGCATTTGGCAGAATGATCATTATCTACCCAATTGTGATCGCATGGGGTTTTGGCATTTAACTTATGTGTAACGACTGCAATTGCAGCAACTAATAGTGTGAATAATGTGAGATAAAGCATAGCACTGGTATTTGCCTGAATAAAGGCAAAATCTACGCCACAGCGGAATTACCTTAAAAAGAGGCCAAATGCTTAGAAAAAATTCCACACCGGGAAAATCAATTGCCCAAATTGGGGATAACGAAGCCACATTATGAGCTGGTTACGGGATTTATATAAACCCCGTAACCAGCTTAGTTTTATTTGTTGACTACCAGCACCTTAAATGTTCCGGGTATTGTAGCCGGCCTGAAATCACCTTTTGCTTTCGGTTTGAATTTGGCAGTAGGCAGGTATAACTTATGTGTCTTTTGATCGACAGCGAGGGTGCGGGCACCCTCCTCCGTTTTTACATTTTGAACGACTGTAAATATATCGGGTGATACTTCTTTTATCACCGTAAGGGTGCCATCACCATTTGAAGAAAAAACGGTTTTCAGTTTGATATCAAAACCAACGGCGTCGCACTCATCGCCAATAGGCAAAGTAGTTACAACTTTACCGCTTCGGGCATCCACCACAGCCATCATCTTATCACCGCCGGCGAATAAGCGCATGGTGGCCCTGTCCATTGCCAGGCCGGACGGTCCTTTTACCGGCGCTATGGGCCAACTATTTGTGATTTTAAAAGTTGTGGCGTCGATCACATCTATCTCGCTTTTTTCGGCATTGTTGACGTATATTTTGCCTGCGCCATCGCTTGTTGCGGTTTCGGGCCAACCGGTTAATTGGATAGTCGCAACAGCGGTATCGTTAGATGGGTCAATTACCGTCATGTTTTTGCTGCGGCCGTTACACGAGATTACTTTTTTGGAGAACGTATCATAAAAAATGCCATCGGCGAACTGGCCGGTCGGCACAGTTCCCAGCACTTTGTTTGTTTTGAGATCAAATACCACAACGCAGTTATTGCCCCCGTTGGTGATATAGCCTTTCCCTAAATCAAGCACCAGGGCAATGCCGTGCACATCCTTTGTGGTTTTGATAACGCCAATGGAGTCGCCGGTGGTTTTGCTGATGATATTTACCTGTGTGCCATGCGACACGTACAGGTTGTCGGATGTGCTGTCGACGGTGATGTAGTCGTACCCGCCGTTGCTTTTAATGGGAAAGGATTTGGCTACATGATAGCCCTGTGTTTTTTGTGCGAATAATGAACCTGCTGCGAAGAGCAGGGCAATGCTTAACGATAACTTTTTCATTTGAGAACACGATTTATATGATTTTATAGATGGACAGGATTACCCGCCGTTTAACTTAATACAACTTATTCAACTTAATCTAACCGAATCAACTAACCTCAAATCCACTTACCTAAAAACTGCCCGAAAGCATCTTTATACTGATCGCCGACGGTGATGTATATTTTACCAATCTGGACCGAGTTTTTGGTCATGGAGGTAATCTTATCCAAAGCCACGATAAACGAGCGGTGCAGGCGCAAAAACCGTTTGTGTGGCAATTTTTCTTCTAATGCTTTGAGGCTGGTAAGCGATAATACCGCTTTTTCGACCCCTTTGAGGTGAACTTTTACATAGTCTTTTAACCCTTCGATATATAAAATATCATCGAGGGCAATTCGCACCAATTGGTACTCGACTTTAAGGAACAAATATTCATCATCCGCGCGTTCCACTTCATTAACAACAGTTGTTACGGTTGCCGGTTTGTTAATTAACTCGGCATAGTTGTAGGCTTTTTGTGCCGCCCGTAAAAACTCTTCGTAGTTGAAGGGTTTTAACAGGTAATCCAATGCGTCAACTTTGTAGCCTTCCAGTGCAAATTGGTTATAAGCTGTGGTGAAGATAATGCGCGGTTTATCGGCGCCTTTATCCAGCACGCGTGCCAGTTCGATGCCGTTGAGGTCGGGCATCTGGATGTCCAAAAATATCAGGTCGATCTTTTCCGAATGTATTGCTTTTAATGCGTCAACTGCCCCGGAATACTTCCCGACAAGGTTCAAAAATGGCGTTTGTTCAATAAACTTGCAAACCAGGCCAAGCGCCAGGGGTTCGTCGTCAACAGCTATACAATTTAACGTCATGACAGATCGAGAATTAGGTGAACGGTGTACTCGTTATTGGCATTCAGCTCGCTTACTTCCAGTGTGTATTTCCCGGGATAAAGCAGGTCGAGACGGCGGCGCGTATTGACCAGGCCGATACCGCTATTGGTATCTAAGCTAACACTATTATCCTTCATTATCGAATTTTTTACCGTCAGGTCGATCACCCCATCGTGCTGCCAAATGATGATATCAATATGGCTTTGCTGCGTGGCGCTAACACCATGCTTGAAGGCGTTTTCGACAAAAGGCAGGAATAACATCGGCGCAAGCGGAACATCTTTTAAGTTTGAGGGGATATCAATATTTATTTTTACCACATCGGTCAGGCGCAGTTGCATCAGGCTGATATAATCCTTTACAAAGGCAATTTCCTGGCTCAGCATAGTATGTCCCTGCTGGGTATCGTACAACAGATAGCGCATCATGCGCGATAGCTGGTGAATGGCTTTACCAGCTACGTCGGCATCAACCTGCGTAAGTGCATAAATGTTGTTCAATGTATTGAAAAAGAAGTGCGGGTTTATCTGCGCTTTAAGGAAGGATAGTTCGGACGTTACTTTGTCCTTTTCCAGTTCTTCGCGCTCCTGTTTGTCCTTTTGCCATTTTTGGATGGTGGTCATGCTGGTGCTGATACCGAGTACCAAAGCACATACGGCAATGGTAAGCGTATCTATCATATTACCCCGTCCACCAGGTTTAGGTGGTCCATGATGTCTTGCAGCCTGTGCTAGCCCTCGTTTGTGAAAAGCCTCTTCAAACAATTGGTGAAGGTTAAGCGCCCTGTCAACCCATCCATTTAAAAACACAATGGCCACTACCACGGCTATGATGATGGCAAAATAGTAGCCGGTATGGTTTTTTAATAAAAACCTGGGGACAAGTACGAATGAATTGACATAAAACGCGATCACCAGCAGGCCCAGCGTGTTTATTTGCTTTATCCAAAATTGGTAAGGTATATCAATACCCGAGAGAAAGGGCTGGTAAAAAAATATCGCAAGCGCGAATACTCCCCATACCAGGATATGGACCAGGGCAGTTATTAGCTTGCTTTTGGATTTTAAAGGTGTCATTACGGGTTAATTTACAATCATTTAGCGGAATTGTGCAACAATCCAGTTACAATATTACATATCAGTATTTTATCGGCAAATTGAAACCGCCGGGCAGGGTATTTTTGCCGACGAATAACCTTATACAATCTTTAAATGCCTCACCCGGGTATTCATCGAATAAAGCATAGGGTTTATAGTATAAAACAGTGCCTCTGTCTACAATTGGAGGGCGGTTGTCTATTCTGTTTTAGCATATTGAAATAATAAGGTTGTTTTGCACTACCATAATTGAAGATACCAGATATGAAACTTAAATACGTAATAATTGTAATTCTCTTTATCGTCTCCGCACAGGCATATGCGCAGGGTGGCAGGCAAGTAATGGGTGTAGTAAAGGATAGCACCGGAGCCACTTTACCGGGTACCACTGTAAAAATACTGACCGGGAAAGACAGCACAACCGTGGCTACTGATGCTAACGGTAAGTTTGTTTTCCAGGGCGTAACCGTTAACCAGTTTAGCCTCGCAATTTATTCGATAGGCTATCAAGGTGTGAAGCGCAAGTATAATTTAAATAATCCCAACCCAAAGGCAGATGCTGATCTTGGGGTTATTGTCCTGAAAAGTGATTCGCGTACCCTGGCGCAGGTAAACATTGTTGACGTGAACGCCATCAAATTAAAAGAAGATACCGTTGAATATAACGCTGCCGCCTATAAGGTTCGTGAGGGTGCGGTAGTAGAGGATGCCATCAAAAAAATGCCCGGCTTAGATGTAGACAAGGATGGCAATATTACCGCACAGGGCAAAAGCGTTACCAAAGTACGCCTGAACGGTAAAGATTATATGGCCGGCGACGTAACCAGTTTAACCCGTAACCTGCCTGCCGACCTGGTACAGAGTGTGCAGGTAGTTGACGACTACGGCGACCAGGCTAACATTACAGGTATTAAAACCGGCGACCCTCAAAAGGTGCTAAACATTAATATCCGCAAGGATAAAAACTATGGCTATTTTGGGCAAGGAACTGTAGGTGGCGGCCGCGATGCTATACCCGAAGTTGACGGTACCAAAGATGCCACCCGTTACCAGGCTACAGCAAATGTATTTTCCTTCAACGGTGATCGCCAGATATCAGGGTCGGAAAACTTTAATAACACCAATACCAACCTGTTTAATTTTGGTGGCGGTGGACCGGGTGGCGGCGGCAGGGGGCCAGGCGGAAATAACCCAAGCAACGTTAATGGTTTGAATACAGCACGCTCTTTCGGGCTAAATTACCGCGACAGCTGGGGGAAAAAAGTGACCGTTTACGGCAGTTATAGCTTTGCCGATAATACAGTAAACACCACCACGCTTTCGACTCAAAATTATACCTCGATAGGTCAGCAAAGTTCGCTGGGCAGCAACAGTATCCAAAAAGACGACAGGATAAATCATCGCTTTAACTTTAATATTGAGTGGAGGCCCGATAGCCTGGACTATTTTAAAATAACCCCAACATTTGCGTATGCCGGATTGCATACCACGCAAAATGCGCAGTATACAGATACTTATCCTGATACAACCAGGAACTCCATCTATTCGCTTGGGTTATTGAGCCATTCATCAGCACCAAATTTTGGTTTGAGTGTGTTATATAACCACCGTTTTGTTTCGCATCGTAACATTAGCGTGTTGGTTACTTCGGGCTCTTCGACCAGCGACGCGTACCAGGCGCCAAATTACGCCTACCTGGCAGGTCAGCCTAATGCACCATTGCATCAGCAAATTACGACCAATAGCCGTACGGATAGCGTGGGGACCTCGTTCTCCTATCTTGAGCCGATCGGTAAATTATCATATCTGGAGTTAAACTATGGTTACCATTACGCGCATACCAGCGCCGATAAGGTAGCCGATACTACTGCAACTGACGGCTCGATCAATCAATATGATCTGTTGAGCAACAATTATAGCTTTAATTTTATCACCAACCGCTTCGGGCTAAACTTCCGTTATATCGACAAAAAATTTAACTATACCCTGGGTGTGGCCGCGCAGCCTACTCTGCTCGAAGGCTCATCTGCTGTAAGCGCACCTACGCATAACTCAACTTTTAATGTTTCGCCTGTTGCCAGGTTTGTGTACAACTTTTCGCGCAGCCAGGCATTAAGCGTCAATTATAGCGGCGCAAGTAGCACACCAAATTTCGCTTATCTGCAGCCGGTTATCGATTTTTCAAGCGCCCAGTTCCCCGTACAGGGTAACCCCAACCTGAACCCGGAATATAACAATATCCTAAGTATCCGTTATAATAAGTTTGATTTTGCATCGGGTAACGTATTTTTCTCGAACCTGAACTTTACCCAAACTGATAACAAGATAGTAGCTAACAGTATCAGCTACCCTTCTAACTATCCAGCCAGTACCCATCTTAAAAATGCGATATTGACGCAGTACCTTAATGCATCGGGTTACTACTCGGCAAATGCGTTTTATTTGTATGCAAAGCCATGGGATAAGCGTAAGTACACCTTATTTATCAATGGCAACATAGCTTACAACAATAACATTTCGTACATCAGTAATGTAAGCAATGCAGGCAATGCCGACACCACCCAGTTTAACGAAATAACGCAGAAGAACATTGCTAAAAACCTGGTGATCACGCAAGGGGCCCGCTTCAGGATGGATATTACTGATGTGATCGATGCCGAAGTAAACGCCAGTTACAGCATCAACCATTCGGATAACTCGATACAGCAGGCTAATGTTAATAATAACTACCGTACCATTTCACTTGGTGCCAATGGCAAGCATTATATCTTTAAAGATTGGACGCTGAGCTACGATTATACCAAAACCATTTACGAGGGATTCAAAGGGTCTACCAATCCTAATATTTTGAATACCTATGTTGAGCGCCGCTTTTTAAAGGGCAATGTAGGTACGCTGCGTTTTGCTGTGAACGATGTATTTAATCAAAATACAGGCTTCACATCTCAGCAAACCGCCACATTCAACTCGCAAAGCAATGTAAACCGTTTGGGCAGGTATTACATGCTTACGTTTGCACTGAGGCTGCAAAAATTTGCCGGTAAGGCACCGCAGATGGGTCCTGGTGGCCCTGGTGGTTTCCGTGGCCCGGGCGGCGGCCCTGGTGGCCCTCCGGGAGGCGGTGGCTTTGGTGGCCCTCCGGGTGGTGGCCCGAGTGCTGATTGATTTGGGTTGAGTGAGTTAGATTAAGTTGAATAAGTTGATTGGGTTGGATTAAGTTGCTTTGGTTACTATAATATACAAACCTAATCAACCACTCTCTCAATCAACTTCCCACATAAAAGACCTTTCCATCCCTGAGAAAGATGGCAAGACAGGTAATCGTTTTAAACATGAGATGCCTGAGATTTAGTTGATCGCGTTCCGGGGTGAGATCCGGAACGTTTTTTTTTGCGTTTTCCGCCTGCTGTTTCTTCCTTTTTTGTCATTCTGAGCGATAGCGAAGAATCTTGTACAAACGATAAGCATCCGCCATGCATTGTGTATAAGATGTTGATCTGCTAGCCAGCGGATCAACATGACAACAAACAAATACAATTATATTTGTGTAAGTGTAGCACTAATAAGCGGCTTGTCGTATTGGTAACAAAGCGGTTATGAAAACATTTCTTGTTATTTTATGTATGGCCCTGGCAGTTGCAGGGTGCAAAAAAGGTACGGTAAAACCCAAATCGGGTAACGCCACTTTAATTGGGTATGACCAGAGGATGTGCCCAACACCGGGATGTGGCGGCCTGGTAGTCACCCTGAAAAATGATACCGCTAAAAACCCGCGACCGTTCTATCTTATCAATGCTACCCTGGAGCAGTTGGGGCTTGGCAACGGCACTAATCCTAAGTTCCCGATAGCTGTAAACCTATCGTACCGGCCAGACACCGGAAGATTTGCCGGCTACAATTATATCATTGTTACGCATATTGCGCTGGCTAATTAAGCGGAATTGTTGATGAAAAACTCATTTATAATCATCGCTTGCTTGGTTTTTGTCTCGCTGGGATGCAAAAAAAATCATATAGGCCCTCAGACAGGGTATGTGCAAAGCCAGGGAGTGTTAGTTGGATACAATATGCGTATGTGTAATCTTCCTTCATGTGGAGGTATGATAATAGATATTAAAAACGATACAAGTAAAAATGCGCCGCCATATTATCTATTCGATGGCACACTGCCTAAGCTGGCTATACGTGATACGACTAAATTTCCGATCAATGTGAGTTTGACTTGGAAACGCGATACCGGCGTATATGGCTCCTACAATTATATCGTGATTTCCCGGATTGTGGTGATAAAATAGTTCTTTTAATTGCCAGATAATTTTTGTATATTGTAGTAACGTCATAGGGTCAATAGTCATTGGGTCAATAGTCATTGGTATAGTGGGTCCCTATTAAAATCTTAAAAAACGCTTCAAAAAATGGCCTAAAATTGCTTAATTTTAAGTCAAGTCATTGATAATAAGCTATATGTAAAGTAGAATGCTCAAAACAAGCGGGCTAAACCGGGCGCAAACGGGACAAAAAGAGTTGCAACCGGGCAAAAACGGGGTTGAACAGGGCGCAAACGGGAGGTTTTTATTTGGTATGCAGGCGTTCGGCTATCTGGTCGACAGTGTATTCTAAGTATTTTTTGGTACGGTCGACGTAATCGGGGCCATTTTCCAATAGTTCATCCAGTATGGATTTACCATTTTCTTTCTCTTTGGTCAGGTAGTAGATGCCGTAGCCGACAGCGGCACCGATGGCCATAAATCTGATAATGCGCATGACGATACTTTAAATAAAAAATAAATTTACGAAAATGATGCGCGTAAATATCAATAGAAAATTTAATTTTTTTTCCAATAAAAAAGGCGCCCGGGAAAACCCGGAACGCCTACTGGGTAGATATAGATAAAGGGGAATTATTTTAAGCGGCGAGAACGCTATAAAGTAAATAATTCTCCTTGCCAGTCATATTTAGAGCCTGGTTAACGAATTGTGTTAGCCTGGTCGTCAATTTGCGAAACGAACTGTTCTGGTGTTTCATCCGGAAAACCATCCCATGATTTAAGTACCTTACCATGTTCATCGATCAGTAAGGTGAATGGAAATTTGCCTTCGGGATTATATTTATCCGCTAATGCTTCGTTGCGTTTAACCTGGTCGGCAGGCAGCTGGTTCTTTTTTTGGCGCGGAAAATCGGCCCTTACCAGTACCAGGTGGTCCTGCGCATATTTTTCAAACAGCCCTGACTCCAGGATCTCTTTGCGCAACCTGATACATGGGCCGCACCAATCGGAACCGGAAAAATTGACGACAATAAGTTTGTGTTCTTTGTTCGCCTGATCGACAGCGGTATTGATGTCACCTAACCATGGGGTAGTAGTCGGCGTGAAGAAAGTCAGTAAAAGGAATGCCAGAATTTTCATTTTCAGTTAGTAGGTAATATTAGTGTAACGACTATTTGACAATTGTAGTATGTACACGTTAAATCTGTTAATTAATCAATAACTAAATTAAAGTTCAAACATGAAATTGCCATGAAACTTGTTTAAATCATTGATTATAAGAAATATCGACTTGACTATTTAGTTTTACGAAAGCACAAAACCGCTATATTTTAACCGGTTTTTATTAATTTAAAAAATATTGTGGTAATATTTGCCTAATATTTGTGCCGGATGAAAGTTTTACAATTTACTATCCCAGTTGCTCACGACCGCAGCGTTATAGCGCAGCAGGAGGATCAGCCCTACTTTTACCCGCACCTGCACCGCCACAAAGAAGCGCAGGTAACCTGGATACAGCAGGGTGAGGGTACACTTATAGCCGGGAACAACATGCATGCTTTTAAGGCCGGTGAGATTTATTTCCTTGCCGCCGACCAACCTCATCTTTTTAAAAGCAACCCGGACTATTTTGCACTGGACAGCAAAAAGCATATCAAGGCCCTAACCATTTTTTTTGACCCGAATGGGGCATTGGCATCTGTATTTGCATTGCCTGAGATGAAATCCTTACGTGACTTTATACATCAGCACCGCCAGGGATTTATGCTGCCGGCTGCATATGTCGATAAAGTGTCCATCGCCATGATGGATATACAGTACAGCGCAGGAACGGACCAACTGATATATTTTCTGCAAATGATGCGGATTTTGGGCGGCATGCCGGGAAAACCAGAACCACTCTCGTCTTTTGGTATTTCACCGGGCATTACCGAAAGTGAAGGCATCCGGATAAGTAACATTTACAACTATATACTCCAGCATTACAGCGGCGCGCTAACCCTTGATGACGTGGCCCGCGAAGCCTGCATGACACCCCAGGCATTCTGCCGTTATTTCAAAAAACACACGCGTCAAACCTTTATCGCCTTCCTCAACCAAACGCGCATTAACGAGGCCTGTAAAAAACTCGCCGGCAATAAGTACGAAAGCGTTTCAGTGGTTGCTTATAAATGCGGATTTACCAGCATTACCAATTTCAATCGTGTCTTTAAAAGCGTTACGGACGCTACACCGCGGGGTTACATGGAAAGCTATTTGAATAAAGTAAGTTTGAGGTAGGAATTGAAAATACCTCAGCCCAAACCCTTCCCAACCAAAAACTGTTTCTGATACTGTAACGGACTCTTCCCCATAGCGTGTTTAAAATACTTATGAAAGCTGGCAAAATTCTGGAACCCGCTCTCAAAACAGATCTGCTTTACGCTGATCTTATCTTCTATTAAATGCTTGCAGGCATGACCCACCTTGATCTCATTAACAAACTGCGAATACGTCTTCCGTGTCCTCGACTTAAAATACCTGCAAAACGAATGCTGACTAATATTAGCCACAGCCGCTATCTCTTTGGTAGTAATAGGCCGCTTAAAATTAGCCAGCGTAAACTCATAGATAGAGTTGATGCGTTCATTTTCAACCTCTTTAAAATCATTATTAAAGCCGATAGACGCCAACAGGTCAAAGCTGCTTTCCGCAATTATTGTCAGTGCCTCAGCCAATAACATGATGCGTCGTGTGCCTTCTGTGCAAAGCATCTTTTCCAGTAACCCGGCAACAATTGCTTTTTGCTTACCCTGTATACAAATTCCCCTTTTTGCTTTTTCAAGGATGGTTTTGATGCCTTTGTTCTCCGGCAGGTTCAGGAAATGCGCCCCCCAAAAATCCTCGCAAAAATGCCCGACGGTCACATCGGCATTTGTACGGTTATCATACGTGAAGTATGCATCGTCAAAGCGCCAGTAATGCGGCAGGTTTGATCCGATCAGCACCACGTCGCCATCTTTAAAGTTCTGGATATGGTCGCCTATAAATTGCGTGCCGTTTCCCTTTTTAAAATGGATCAGTTCCGCCTCGGTATGGTAGTGCCATTTGTTGTTAATGTATGGCACTTTGTCCTGCCTCACACTGAATGACGTTAAGGGCTGATGGGGCACTTTTAGTAACTGTGGCTTCATAATTATCGCCTAAATACAATTAAAAGGATACAATGCTAATTTTAATGCCAAAATAGCTGAATATTTTGATAATAAAAGCGATGTTTATTACCGGTATCTTTATTTCTTTGTAATAACCAATTATCAACCCGTTTGCGCGGGAGCAGACACCTAAAATCATCGCCATGACCGACAGCCGGCAGCAAAAAAGCTATTTGGTACCCTTAATACTGGTTACTTCGCTATTCTTCCTGTGGGGCTTTTCCTACGGATTGTTGGACGTGCTGAATAAACACTTCCAGGAAACACTAAACATCACAAAAAGCAGGTCGACCTTATTGCAGGGCGCCTATTTTGGAGCTTATTTTTTGATTGCCTTCCCGGCAGGTATGTTCATGAATAAATACGGGTATAAAAAAGGGATTATCCTGGGCTTGTTTCTGTACGCTACCGGTGCATTTCTGTTTTACCCTGCCGCGGAACAGTTGAGCTTTAATTTCTTTCTGTTGGCATTATTTATCATTGCATCAGGCCTTGCTTGTTTAGAAACGGCAGCCAACCCATATGTGACCGTTTTAGGAAAACCGGAAACGTCCGAGTCACGGCTAAACCTCTCGCAATGTTTTAATGGGGTAGGGTCTTTCCTGGGTCCCATTATCGCGGCTTATGTATTTTTCGGCGGAGCAAAAGGCGCTCACACTAATCTCGATTCAGTTAAAATCATATACATCATTATAGGAGTTGTCGTACTAATTATTGCCGCATTATTCATTCGTACCGCACTTCCAGAAATAAAAGAAAGTGAAATAGTTTCATCAGTTGCACTCGATAAGAAGCCCCTACTTAACCATAGCAATTTTACCGGCGCAGTTATCGCTCAATTTTTTTATGTAGCAGCGCAGGTGGGTATAGCAGCTTTATTTATCAATTATTGCACTGAAAGCGGTAATGGGATAACTGATGCAAAAGCATCGGGACTGCTTTTTGGTAGCCTGGTATTATTCACTACAGGTCGTTTTATAGGCACTGCTTTAATGCGTGTTATTGCACCGAATAAATTATTAACCATTTACGCTCTTGTGAACGTTTTGTTATGTTCTCTGGTCATTTGGGGTCATCACTGGCTTTCAGTTTACGCTTTAATGGCGGTTTTCTTTTTTGAATCTATTATGTTCCCTACCATTTTTGCATTGGGCGTGAAGGATTTAGGGCATCATACTAAAAAAGCATCTTCATTTATCATCATGTCCATAGTGGGTGGGGCACTTATGCCATATGCTATGGGCCTGCTGGCCGAAAAATATTCTACAGCTACAGCCTATTCTATTCCCCTATTTTGTTTTATTATAGTGGCCTGGTATGGCTGGCGGGGTTATAAGGTAGAAAATGGATCGGATAACGACCAGCCTGTAAAAGTTGAATTCAGACACTAAAAAAAACAAAATGAAAAACGCGGTACTACGCAAGATCCAGGTTTTACTCCTGGTTACAATTTTAGCCGCTTCTGCAAGCGCACAAAAGAAAATGATCGGCCACGAAACCCCTGCGCAAAAGAAAAAGCGCATGGAATGGTGGACCGACGCCCGTTTTGGGATGTTTATCCATTGGGGTTTATATTCAGGAGCTGCCAGGCATGAATGGGTTAAGCATAACGAGGCCCTGACCAACGGGCAGTACCAAAAATATTTCGATATGTTCAATCCTGATCATTTCGACCCGCATAAATGGGCGAGGGCGGCAAAAGCTGCAGGTATGAAATATGCCGTGCTCACTTCTAAGCACCACGAAGGTTTTTGCCTGTTCGATTCAAAATACACCGATTATAAAGCCACCAATACCCAGGCAAAACGCGACCTGGTAAAGGAATATGTGCAGGCCTTCAGGGCCGAAGGCTTGAAGGTCGGTTTCTATTACTCCTTGCTCGACTGGCACCATCCTGATTATACGATGGACGATGTGCACCCGCTAACACAGAAAGACACGACCCAGGCTAATTATGATAAATTGAACAAAGGCCGTGATATGGCCAAATACCGACTTTACCTCAAAAACCAGGTAAGGGAATTATTGACCAATTATGGTAAGATAGATGTGTTGTGGCTGGATTGGTCGTGGGACGTTGGCGCAAAGCGTGGTAAACGCGGCGCGGATTGGGGGGCTGTTGAGTTACTGAAAATGGTTCGGCAACTGCAGCCCGGTATTATAGTAAATAACAGGCTCGGCCTGACTGAGTATGCTGATGGCGGTGATTTTGAAACGCCCGAACAAGTGAGCACCAAAGAACTAGACCCTTATAAAGGTCGGACATGGGAAACCTGCCAAACCTTCTCTGGCTCGTGGGGATATTACCGCGACGAAAATTCGTGGAAAACGCATCGCCAATTATTGGATCTGCTCATTACTTCTGTAAGTAATGGGGGTAATTTGATATTGAATGTCGGCCCTACCGCAAGAGGTGAGTTCGATTACAGGGCTACCAATGCGCTCGATAGCCTGGCCTACTGGATGCACGCCAACAGCAAAGCAATTTATGATTGCACGTACGCGCCAAACACCTTTAAAATTCCGGATGGTACAAGGCTCACCTTTAATGCCAAAACCAAACGGATGTATGTGCACCTGTACAATTATCCGGCTGACGGCAAATTGATCTTACCGGGATATGATGGTAAAATTAAGTATGCACAATTCCTGAACGATTATTCGGAATTAAAATATCAAACGGCGGCAAATGGCGACATAGAGTTAACATTGCCAAAAGTTAAACCGCGTTATGAAATACCTGTGGTTGAGTTAATGCTGCGATAGCAATGAAAAGATATTGCCTTACAGTCGACCTAAAAGATGATGCTGAATTGATTGCGGAATATGAAGTCTATCATCGCGAGGTATGGCCCGAAATAAAAAAAAGTATTCTTGATTCGGGCATTACAAATATGGAAATTTACCGTTTCGATAACCATCTTTTCATGATAATGGAAACAGATGATTCCTTTACCTTTGAGCGGAAGGCAGCCATGGATACGGCTAACGAAAAAGTCCAGGAATGGGAACAATTGATGTGGAAATTTCAGCAGCCATTGAAAAATACAAAGCCTGGTGAGAAATGGGTGTTGATGGATAAAATATTTGAGTTGAATGGTTGATTGAGTTGGATTAGGTTGATTGAGATCAATCGGTGACATCATAACAAAATCAGTGTAATCAATTAGTAATGCATAGCTATCTAAAAATACATAAAAATGATAACGTCCTTGTTGCTTTACGCGACCTGGAGCAAGGAACGCCAATAGAATTTGAGGGACAAACTTTTACGCTCGTCGACAAGGTAGCTGCAAAACATAAATTTGCCCTGACGGTTTTACATCCTGACGATTCCATCTACATGTATGGTGTTCTGGTAGGCAAAGCGACAAAAGAAATACCCAAGGGTGGACTGGTTTCTACAGAAAATATACACCACGCCTCAAGTGAATTTCATTTAGGTCAGCGCAAGCTGGACTGGCATAAACCGGATACTTCCAAATTTGAAGGTCGGACATTTAACGGTTATCATCGTGCAGATGATTCTGTGGGTACAGCTAACTATTGGATAGTAATTCCGCTGGTTTTTTGTGAGAACCGTAATATCCAGGTGATGAAGGAAGCTTTGGTGGATAAACTCGGCTACAAAAAGGCTAAAAGCTACGAAAGCGAAGTAGAGCAGTTGATGAGCCTTTATCAAACCGGCAAATCGACCCAGGAAATATTGAACGCCGACATGCAGGTAACTGCGCAAAAAGCGGATACAAAAAGGCTATTCAAAAACATTGATGGCATCAAGTTTTTAACGCACGATTTAGGTTGTGGTGGAACCCAGCAGGATTCTCAGGCTTTATGTGGGTTACTGGCTGGGTACATCACCCATCCTAATGTGGCAGGTGCGACAGTGCTAAGTTTAGGTTGCCAGCATGCACAGGGCCATATTTTACAGGCTGAAATTGCCAAACGCGACCCGGATTTCAAAAAGCCGATGGTTATTTTGGAACAGCAAATGCTGGGTACCGAAAAAAACCTGTTACAGCAGGCATTGAAGCAGACCTTCGCAGGCCTGATAGCAGCTAATCAAAACGAACGTAAACCTGCGCCTATATCAAAGCTTTGTATCGGCCTCGAGTGTGGTGGTTCGGACGGTTTCTCAGGTATATCAGCTAATCCGGCTTTGGGTTATGTCTCAGACATATTAGTGTCGATGGGTGGTTCCGTTATTCTTTCAGAATTCCCGGAACTATGCGGCGTGGAGCAGGAGCTAAGCGATCGTTGCGTAAACGAAGATACCGCCAAACGTTTTATGGACCTGATGGTCACCTATAACAAAAGGGCCGAAGAGGGCGGTTCGGGGTTTTATGCCAATCCATCATTTGGAAATATTAAAGACGGTTTGATCACCGACGCCATCAAATCCGCAGGAGCGGCAAAAAAGGGCGGCACATCGCCGGTAATGGCTGTGCTGGATTATCCTGAAAAGGCAAACAAACCGGGATTGAATTTACTCTGCACACCTGGAAGCGATGTGGAAAGTACGACAGCTGAAGTCGGTTCGGGAGCCAACATCGTGCTCTTTACTACAGGATTGGGAACGCCAACCGGTAACCCCGTTGCACCGGTGATCAAGCTGTCGACCAATACTGCACTGTACAAGCGTATGCCGGATATTATTGATATCAATTGCGGGACCATCATTGAAGGCACCGAAACTATACACGAAGCTGGTGAGCGCATATTGGATTATGTGATAAAAGTAGCCAGTGGCGAAGAGCAGCCCAAGGCAGTGCAGTTGGAGCAGGATGATTTTATACCCTGGAAGCGGGGAGTATCTTTGTAATTCCTAAAAAGAAATGTTCAGCCTAAAAAATAAAACAGCAGTTATAACAGGTGGCGGCAGCGGCATCGGAAAAGCCATTGCCGTACTTTTTGCACATCAAGGCGCTTCGGTCTTCATCATAGATATGGATGATAAAGCGGCCTTGGATACGCTTAATGAAATAAATGACAAAGAAGGTTTCAACGAAGAAACTGATGGTTTAGCTTTTCATTATCATGGTGATGTAAGCAATCAGCAGCAAATGGTTGAGATTTTTAAATCCATTGGCAGGGTTGATATTTTGGTGAATAACGCCGGGATAGCCCACATTGGTAAAGCCGATACAACGAGCGAAGCTGATTTTCATAAAGTAATAAATGTGAACGTAAAGGGCGTCTATAATTGTTTGTTTGCAGCTATCCCGTTAATGAAAGCAAACGGCGGCGGTGTCATATTAAACACGGCCTCTATCGCGGCAAGCGTAGGTATAACCGACAGGTTTGCGTATTCAACCAGTAAAGGGGCCATTTTTGCTATGACCTTATCCGTTGCCCGCGACTACCTGCACGATAATATCCGCTGTAACAGCATTTCCCCGGCACGTATCCACACCCCTTTTGTGGATGGCTTTATCGCCAAAAATTACCCGGATAACCAGGAAGAGATATTCGATAAATTATCAAAAAGTCAGCCTATCGGGCGTATGGGTAAACCTGAAGAAGTGGCTGCCCTTGCATTGTACTTATGTTCTGATGAAGCTGGTTTTATCACGGGAACCGATTACCCGATCGACGGCGGATTTATAACAATTAACAATTAAACCATGAAAAGGAAACTCCTGTTTATTTGTTTGGCTTGTCTGGCGACTACGATAGGAAAGGCCCAAAAAGATACAAACGGGCAGACTACTCCTTACATCCCAACACAGGAAAACCTAGATACACGCAAAAACTTCCAGGATATGAAGTTTGGGATGTTTATCCATTGGGGTATTTACAGCGAGTTGGGCGCGGGAGAATGGGTAATGCACCAGCGCAATATTCCTTACAATAACTATATGCGCCTGGCTGATTTTTTCCGCCCTGATGATTTTAACGCAAAAGAATGGGTTGCCATAGCCAAGGCCGCCGGGATGAAATATATTACCATCACCTCGCGCCATCACGATGGCTTCAGCATGTTCAAAACAAAAGCATCGCCATACAATATTTTCGACGCAACACCATATCATAAGGACCCTTTAATGGAATTGGCCGAAGAATGCAAAAAGGAAGGCATCGAACTGCATTTTTATTATTCGCTTTTGGATTGGGGTCGGCCCGATTATGGTTTTGGCCAGCCGATCGTAAACGGCAAACCGGAAAATACTGATTGGGATAGCTACATTAACTTCATGAAAACCCAGTTGACCGAACTGGTTACCAATTATCCCGGTGTAAAAGGTATTTGGTTTGATGGCGAATGGGAACGCCGCAGCGTAAACTGGCATTTTGAAGAGATATATCCTTTGATACATAAACTCAATCCGGCCGTAATGATCGGCAATAATCATCATTTGACACCGATGGTTGGCGAGGATTTCCAGATGTTTGAAAAGGACCTTCCTGGGAATAACCTTACCGGATTCAGCGCGGACGCTAAAATAGGCCAGTTACCATTGGAAACCTGCGAAACTATCAACAACAGCTGGGGCTTTAACATTACTGACAGGAATTATAAATCAGTAAAACAGATCATAGATTACCTGGTGAACGCCGCCGGGCGCAACGCCAATTTCCTGCTGAATGTTGGCCCGATGCCAAACGGTAAAATACAAAAGGAATTTGTAGATACCCTGGCCAAAGTAGGTACCTGGCTGCAAAAGAATGGCGAAAGTATTTATGGCACACGCGGCAGTTTGATCGCACCGCAGCAATGGGGTGTAGTGACAGCTAATGGGAATACGCTTTACGCGCACATGTTAACTGCGCCGGCGCAGGATTACATCCTTATCCCAACGCTCACTAAGAAAGTTACAAAGGTTATTGTAATGGGCAATGGCAATTCGCTTAAATTTAAGCAGCAGGCGGAAGGTGTTTTTGTGTACACCAAAGGTTTGGAAACAGACCCTTATGATACGATTGTTAAACTAACAACTAATTAAAAAGGGGCGTCATGCTGAGGCTCTCGAAGCATGTGGGGCGGCCCTCATGCGCGACCCTTTAACAGGCTCAGGATGACAATCCATTTACGAACATTTAATATAATACCACCCTATGAAACTGATCCGTTTTGGCGAAGCCGGCAAAGAAAAAACAGGCGTTATTATCGATGATCAACGCTACGACACCTCTGCTTTTGGCGAAGATTACAATGAACAATTTTTTGAGACCGACGGCTTAAACCGTTTAGCTGATTTTGTAAAAAGCAGCAACCTTTTAAAGGTGAGCGACGATGCCCGTTTAGGCAGTCCGCTTGCTCGTCCTTCAAAGATCGTTTGCATTGGCCTAAACTATATTGACCATGCCCGCGAAACCAATGCGACGCCACCGCCCGAGCCGGTTATCTTTATGAAATCCACAACTGCTATCGTTGGTCCGAATGATGATATTATGATCCCTAAAGATTCGGTAAAAACCGACTGGGAAGTTGAACTGGCTGTTGTTATCGGTAAAAAGGCCAGCTACGTGGAAGAGGCTGATGCCATGGATTACGTGGCAGGTTATGTACTACACAATGATGTATCAGAACGCGAGTTTCAACTGGAACGCAGCGGTACCTGGGATAAAGGAAAAGGCTGTGACACTTTTGCGCCACTGGGTCCTTTCCTGGCTACGGCTGATGAAATAAGCGACCCGCATAAGCTGCGCCTATGGCTCAAACTGAATGGCCAAATCATGCAGGATGGCAATACATCAAACTTTATTTTCAATATCCCGCATTTGATAGCTTATACCAGTCGTTTTATGACGCTTTTGCCTGGGGATATTATTTCTACAGGAACACCGGCCGGCGTTGGGCTTGGTATGAAACCGAATTTATATTTAAAACCTGGCGATATTATAGAATTGGGAGTCGACGGATTGGGCAAGGCCACTCAAAAACTGATCCCATATGCTAAAAATTGATGCCCATCAGCATTGCTGGCAGTTCGATCCGGTTCGGGATAACTGGATAACAGAGGATATGTCGGTCATCAGGCGTGATTTTATGCCCGCCGATTTACAGCCTTTGCTGGAGCGGAACGAAATAGATGGAACGGTATTGGTTCAAACCTGCCAGGCAGAGTCGGATAATCAATTTATGTTGCAACTGGCGGATGAAAGTTATTTTATAAAAGGGGTGGTTGGATGGGTCAACTTGCAGGCCTTGAACGTTGAGGACCGCCTAAAATTCTATAATGAGAATCATCCTAAAATGAAAGGCTTTCGGCATGTACTGCAGGCCGAGCTGGATGAGCAATTTATGTTGAAGGACAGCTTCAAACGTGGTATTGGATTCTTGAGCAAATTCGGCTTTACCTACGATATCCTCATCTATCCTAATCATATTAAATATGCTTCGGAGCTGGTTGCAGAATTCCCCAACCAAAAGTTTGTCGTTGACCATTTAGCCAAGCCGCATATCAAATATAGGGACATAGATAAATGGGCCCACGATATAGAGCAATTGGCCCAATACCAAAACGTACATTGCAAGGTTTCGGGAATGCTGACTGAGGCTGACTGGTATGGATGGCGAACAGACGATTTTACGCCTTATCTGGATGTGATTTTTCACGCTTTCGGGACGGGCCGTTTGATGTACGGATCCGACTGGCCGGTATGTTTGCTGGCTGGTGGCTATAACCGTGCATTAGAGATATTGCAGATATATTTGTCAAGGTTTTCACCGGAGGAACAGGGGCGGTTTTTTGGTGGGAATGCGATCAATTTTTATAACCTGTAGAATATGGATTTACAATTTAAAGATAAAATTATCATCGTCAGCGGAGGCGCTAAAGGCATAGGTGAAGGCATTGTAAAAGTGCTGGCTACTGAGGGCGCAATACCCGTAATTATAGGGCGTAGTGAAGCGGATAATTTGAAAGTAGTTAACGAATTGAATGGCAAAGCTGCACAGTTTGTGGCCGAGTTAACCAACCCGGAAGATTGTGAAAAATCGATTAAAGCGGTTATTGCGAAATTCGGGCGCATTGATGGCCTGGTCAACAATGCAGGTGTGAATGATGGCGTTGGGCTGGAAAGCGGCAATTACGAAAAGTTTATCGCATCGCTGCATAAAAACCTGGTGCATTACTATTTGCTGGCGCATTATGCCTTGCCGGAACTAAAGAAGAGCAAGGGAGCAATAGTCAACATAGGATCCAAAACCGCCGAGACTGGCCAGGGTAATACTTCCGCTTACGCGGCAGCAAACGGTGGCCGTAATGCATTGACACGCGAGTGGGCGGTGGAACTATTGCCTTTTGGCATCAGGGTGAATGCAATTATTGTGGCCGAATGCTGGACGCCTTTGTATGAGAACTGGATAAAAACACTGCCTAACCCGGAAGAAAAACTAAAATCTATCATCTCCAAAATACCTTTGGAGCAACGTATGACCACAGCTGAAGAAATTGCCAATATGGCTGCGTTTTTATTATCAGAGAGATCGAGCCATACTACCGGGCAGTTGATACATGTGGATGGTGGGTACACGCATCTGGATAGATCGATAAGCTAAAAAACTTACCTCATTTTTCCAATTATAATTTTCATCAGGTCTTCGCTATTTAATGTCGGGTCGACCAAAATGTCAGGCGTTAGTTGATTATCAATGATTGCGCCGCTGGGTCTAATCCATTCCTTTACGCCAAACCGCAGATCTATTTTAGTATTAGGCAGCGCTGTATTATACATTTCGCCAAAATGGTTTGGATGTCCATTTGCAGGTATTTCCCCCGCTATTTCGGCGATATGATTGTCTTTTACTAAAGTAGCAAACATGATGGCGCTTGAAAATGTACCGTCACCTACTATTATAAATACTTTCCCATGAAAACGATAGGGGTTATCTGCAGCATCAACCGTATCAGGGCCAAAGTGTAATACCTGGCCGTCTTTCGCATTCTTGTAGCTCTCGCTGGGTTCGATATGCCACGATTTGATCAGTTTTAAATAATCCTCGCTTTTTTTCCAGTCACATTGGTAAGTGCCATATGACTTATCATAAAAATAATCGATCAATATACTCCCGATAATCGAATTCCCGCCGCTATTTTTACTGATATCTATAAATAAGTATTTAAGATCATCTTTTTGTATTTGTTCAAATATCGCATTGATCCGGTTTTTTAGCGAGTCTATTTTCTTTCCGCCAACGTTAAACGAACAAGCATTGATATACCCTGCATTGTTAAATTTTTGATAGGATATCTTTTCATTGCACGGCGTTTCCCAGCCTGTTTGACTGTTTAATTCATCCTGCCAAACTTGTAAAGTAATACCGGGCACCTTTATGTTTTTACCTGACGATGTCCGGATAACAAAGCCGTTTTTAACGCTATTCATTAATAGCGGATACAAATAACCAAATTCCTTTAAGGCTTTTTCCCTGCGCTGATCAGGATAACCCGATGTATACAATGAGCATTTATTGATTACAGTTTCTATCGGCAGATCGTCAATATGAGTTATTGTTTCACCCGGCTGCAAATCGCTTTGCACCAATAGAATTTTTGCCGCCTTGTAGCTATTACCCTGCCGGGATAAAACAAGCGGTAAGTAAATGGCTTCTTTTTGGTAGCTTTCCGTAAGCATTTTTTTCTGCAAGGATATATCTGCATGCTCATCACACAAATAAGCGATGGCTGGTTTTGCTAGTTTTAAAAACTCAGTAGCATTTAATGAGTCTTTTATCTTACCATTTATCGTATCAAATAGCATTTCGTATTGGTGCTTCGATAATTCCCGGAAAGGATAAGCATGGACGTTAAAAAACTGCTGCTTTAAAAAATTAATATCTTCTTTTAGTTGCTGCGGAGAAAATTTTTGCTCAGGTTGAAATGACTGACCGTAAGCATGTATCGTTACCAAGATCAGTAATGCGGTGATAATCTTTTTCATCTGTTACTAAGATGCGAATTTGAAAGGAAATGATAAAGAGGCTTTTTATATTTATCAAAATTCATAGAACCCATAACATCTTTTAACTTTACCAAAATAATTAAACAGGTTTAATGAGTAACAAAAAACTCCGCAGCAGCGAATGGTTCGGCAGGACAGGTAAGGACGGGTTTATATACCGCTCGTGGATGAAGAACCAGGGCATACCGGCGCATGAGTTTAAAGGTAAACCGGTTATTGGTATCTGCAATACGTGGTCGGAACTAACGCCATGCAACGCACATTTCCGTGAACTGGCCGAATCAGTTAAACATGGTATTTATGAAGCCGGCGGTTTCCCGGTGGAATTCCCGGTTATGTCCTTAGGCGAAACGTTGATTAAACCTACCGCCATGCTTTACCGCAATTTGGTAAGCATGGATGTGGAGGAATCTATCCGCGCCAACCCGCTGGATGGCGTAGTATTGCTTTGCGGCTGCGATAAAACCACGCCAGCGCTTATCATGGGTGCATGTAGTGTTGATATTCCGACCATCGTCGTATCCGGCGGCGCTATGCTCACAGGCAAATACCAGGGAAAAGATATCGCGACTTCGGATGTTTGGCGCTTTTCGGAAGCGCAACGCGCAGGGCGAATGAGCGAAGAAGAAATGAACGTTGCCGAAGCTTGTATGTCGCGCAGCAGGGGCCATTGCGCGGTAATGGGCACAGCATCTACCATGGCTGTAATGGCCGAAGCTTTGGGTCTGACTTTGCCCGACAACGCAGCTATTCCGGCTGCCGATTCACGCCGGAAAGTTCTGGCGCATATGTCGGGCATGCGTATCGTGGATATGGTGCGCGAGGATTTAAAACTATCCGATGTGTTAACGAGAGAGGCATTTGATAATGCCATCGTAACAAATGCTGCCATTGGCGGTTCAACCAATTTTATTATTCATTTATTGGCCATAGCCGGCCGTATTGGTGTCGACCTGACTATTGATGATTTTAACACAAGTGCATTAGGTGTTCCTTTGCTGGGCAACCTGCAGCCATCAGGCAAATATTTTATGGAGGACCTTTATTACGCAGGCGGTATCCCGGCTGTGATGAAAGAACTCGACCAGTTTTTATATGAGCAAACCATAACCGTAAGCGGTAAGCCGATGGTGGAAAATTACCGGAAGGCCGAATGTTATAACCGGGATGTAATAGCGACGGTCGAGGCACCTTTTAACCCGCTTGCAGGTATAACGGTACTGAAGGGCAATATTTGCGAACATGGTGCTGTTATTAAACCGTCGGCGGCAACTCCTGCATTGATGCAGCATACGGGCAAAGCAGTGGTTTTTGAGAACATCGATGATTACAAAACCCGTGTTGACGACCCTGATCTGGATATTGATAAAAACAGTGTGATGGTACTCAAAAATGTCGGGCCTAAAGGTTATCCAGGTATGCCCGAGGTAGGCAATATGAACATCCCGAAAAAACTATTGGATAAAGGCGTGCACGATATGGTGCGACTTTCCGATGGTAGAATGAGCGGTACAGGCTTCGGTACGGTTGTATTGCACGTATCGCCAGAGGCATCTGCAGGTGGAACTATTGCAGTGATACAGGATGGGGATGTAATCAAACTGGATGTTTATGCCGGCTCGCTGACAGTCGAACTAGCGGACGAAGAGATCGCTAAACGTAAAAAGAATTTAAAATTGAATACCGATATGGCTACTCGTGGCTATGTTTACCTTTACCAGCAGCATGTGGAGCAGGCGCATTTAGGCGCCGACCTCGACTTTTTGAAAGGTGGCAGCGGCAGCGAGATACATAAGGATTCGCATTGATATGGAAGATAACAAATTCACCAATCAGGTAGCCATCATTACCGGAGCAGGGCAGGGCATAGGCTTCGAGATCGCAAGGCAAATTGCCGTACAAGGCGGGGCCGTATTGCTGAATGATGTCGACGCGAGCCTGGCTAACCGGGCCGCTGCAGTTATCAATGCGCTGGGTGGCAAATGCCACCCCATGCCGGGCGACGCCTCTGATATCAGTTTCATCCAGCAAATGGTAGACGAGGCCGTAAATAAGTTTGGATTCCTAACCATTGCTATCGCTAATGCTGGTATAACATCTTACGGGAAATTCCTGGAGTATAAACCGGAAGATTTACAAAGCGTCATCAATCTTAATATCTTCGGGACCTTCTTTTTGGCTCAGAAAGCAGCTATCCAAATGAAAAAACAGGGCGGGGCGGGAAGCATTTTGCTGATGTCGTCAGTTACCGGTCACCAGGCCCATAAAAACCTCGCTGCTTATGGCATGACCAAGGCCGGCCTGGAAATGTTGGCAAAGAGTCTTGTTCTGGAGTTATCGCCTTTAAATATAACTATCAATACCATCGCACCGGGAGCTACACTTACCGAACGTACTTTACAGGATGAAGGCTACGAAGAAATATGGTCGCGCATCACGCCGATGGGCCGCCCCGGAACGGTAGAAGATGTAGCCAATGCGGTATTGTTCCTCGTTTCACCAGCCGCCAGGCAAATAACCGGGCAAACGCTGGTTATTGACGGCGGATGGAGTGCCACAAGCCCTTCTCCTTATTGAACACGATTGACTGATTTTAAAGATTTTGGTTGATTTAATCCTATCGATCGGTCAAATCTCATAATCGTGTCAAGGCAACCATCCCGATTATCCTCACGTAATCCCGGTAATAACGTTTGCTGTCGTTACCCTATTTAAATACACTTGAGGCATTTTTTGACTGGTATTTTGACTGTACTGGACCGAAAAGAGCGGGTAAAACTATTTTTGCTCATCTTTTGGGATATCCTTATCAGTGCGCTTGACATTGTTTTCTTAGGCTTAACCGTGCTTGTGGTTAATTTCTATATCCAAAATGCGGGGTTGTCATATCTTTCATTTCTACCGCGTCAGCTTACCGACAAAAATTCCATACTACTGATAACTGTTTTCTTTATACTATTCGGTATAAAAAATATCTTTGCATATTTTTTGTCTGCTTCAAAATATAGTTTTATTTATAATGTGGCTTCCCGGCTATCAGAATGCAACATCCGCCAGTACCTTCGGTCAGGATATTTGGAGTATGTCAATGTTGATTCATCGGCCCATATTCGCAAAATAAGTCAGCAACCTATTGAATTCAGTACCTATATTCTTACCAATTTTCAGCAAATCATGTCGCAAAGCGCATTGGTGTTGTTTACGGTCTGCGCTGTTTTGTTTTATCATGTTACCCTGTTTGTACTCTTGTTCCTTTTGTTAATGCCTGCTGTTGCAGCGTTGGGCTGGCTAATAAAGCGCAGGTTAAAACAGGTGCGCAATAACATCAAAAAAACAAGTGAGCACACTTTAAAGAACCTGCGTGAAGCACTAGCCGGTTACACCGAAAGTAATATTTATGACAAAGAGGATTTTTTTGCCGACCGCTATTTTACCCAGCAAAAAATGATGAACCATAATATTCGCGTACAGCAAACGCTGCAGGAATTACCATCCCGGCTGATTGAGGTATTTACCATTTTTGGTTTTTTTGTATTGATTGTGCTTAATAAATGGTCTGGTGGCAATACATCTATCGACCTGCTGACCATCGGCATATTCCTCGCTGCGGCTTATAAAATAATCCCGGGCGTGGTGAAGATATTGAATAGCGCCGGGCAGATGAAAACGTACGAATTTACTATTAAGGACCTTAGCAGCTCAAATAATGATGAACGACATGTACTCGCGCAATCGGCAGAAGACCTGGAATCGATCCGGTTAGAGAAAATTCATTTCAGGTATAATGGTCAGCCACTTTTGGAGGGATTAAGTTTTGAAATGCAACCGGGCGATTTTACAGGCATATCTGCTAATTCCGGTCGCGGTAAAACGACACTGATCAACATATTGCTCGGTTTTATAGAGCAGCATGAGGGAATGGTTTGTATCAATGATAAAATACTGCCTGCAAATGAGCGCAAGGATTATTGGAACAGGATATCGTATATTAAACAACAAACGTTTCTTATTCATGATACCATCCTAAAAAACATCACTTTAACAGATGGGGATTATGACGCCGGTAAACTAAACGAGGTAAAGGATTTTTGCGGCCTTGATGTCATCCTGGACCAATACCCCGAGGGGTGGAACGGTGTAATAACAGAAAACGGTAAAAACCTGAGCGGTGGCCAAAGGCAGCGACTGATGCTGGCGAGGGCATTATATCATGGGTTTGACCTGCTGATACTGGATGAACCTTTCGGTGAAATGGACCAGGCATCAGAAAACGCCATTTTGGAAAAATTACAATTGCTTGCAATCGGGGGGAAGATGATCCTGTTCATTACACATAACAAGCAAAGTTTATCCTGGTGCGATAAAATAGTATCATTCGATGAACAAAGGTGATACGCTGATAGTTTTGACCCCGGGTTTCCCGGCAAATGAAGACGACAGTACCGCCGTCCCTGCCCAGCAGGTATTTGTGAGAAATTTGAAGCAGAATTTTCCTCAAGTTAACATCATCGTGTTAGCGTTTCAATACCCTTATTCCGCATCGGAATATCAGTGGAATGGTATAAAAGTTATTTCTTTTGGAGGACGAAACAGGGGCAACATGTTTCGCATTTTTAATTGGACAAGGGTACGGCGAAAACTCCGGCAATTAAACAGGCAGTACCATATTATCGGATTATTAAGTTTTTGGATGGGAGAATGTGCGCTAATAGGGAGCCGGTTCGCCAAAAAAAATAAGTTGAGACATTACAGCTGGATACTGGGACAGGATGCTAAGCCCTGGAATAAGTATTTTAATTATATTGAGCCAAATGCTGATGAGTTGATTGCGTTATCGGATTTTATCGCTGATGAATTTGACAGAAATTACCAGGTAAGGCCGGCACATGTGATAACTACCGGCATCGACCCGGCAATGTTTGGTACACATAATAGCGAAAGGGACATTGATATTTTGGGTGCAGGCTCGTTGATACCGCTAAAACAGTATTACCTGCTGGTGAATATTGTCAGCATCTTACATTATACTTTCCCAAATGTAAAAGCTGCAATATGCGGTAAAGGTCCGGAGATGGAGCCTTTAAAGATCATGATTAAAAATCTTGATTTGCAGGATAATGTTACGCTGGTTGGCGAACTGCCGCATATCGAAGTATTAAAGTTAATGCAGCGCACAAAAGTATTCGTGCACCCATCGGCCTACGAAGGTTTTGGAGTGGTCTGCCTTGAAGCCTTGTATGCCGGGGCTCAGGTAGTGAGTTTTGTACGGCCGATGAATGCTGCCATTAAAAACTGGCATTTTGCTTATATGCAGGACGATATGGTCGAAATTATTAAAGGCCTGCTGGAAGAAACCGGGCTTAATCATAATTCAGTTGCCCCTCACCTGGTGAGAGACAGCAACCTAACGATGATGAGATTATTCGACTATAACGAGGCCGCGACTTCCTGAATTCGTTTGGCTATAGCCTCAAATGAGAGGTTTGATTGGAAATATTCCAGGGATATTTGTTGTTTTGCAGGGAGGTCTATTTCAGCGGTCTGTTTTAAAGCTGAAAATAAAGCTTCCTCATTTCCGGGCTCGTACAATAAACCACACCGGCCATTGTCGGTTATCATCCTGAAGGATGAAATATCAGTTACGATGGGCATACATCCGCACGACATCGCTTCGCAAACCGCTGTGCCGCTACCTTCGTAATGAGAACCGGATAATATAATATCCGCACTGTTAAACCAGTATTGTAAGTCGCCGTGAGGAATTTTGCCGACCAAAGTTATTGCATCTTTTTTGGGCGACTGGCTGAGCAGTTCATTTACCTTTCCCAATAATTCGTCGGTGTGATAGATCATGTATAACCGCGCTTCAGGATTAAATTCCGCAAAACGCAAAAAAGCCTTTATTACTGTTAATGGGTCCTTGTTATCGTTAAGCCGTCCCACCCATAAAAATACAGTTGAGCCTTTCGTACCTGTTGTTAACCTGGCCAAAGCCTTATTCATAGGAGAAAATATGGAGGATACTTCCATTACCTCATGTATCTTTTGGGCGGACGAAATGATCCCCTTTTCCACCCACTCTGCACCTAACTCATGTGAAGCAAATAAATAGGCATCCGTCAGTTTATCAGCCATTTTCTGGAAGAACTTTTTGATCCCCGACGATGGTTTTTCGGCATGGTGCTGGACAATTATTTTAGCCGTTTTGTTTAGTCGTACACCCAATTGGATTAATTGTAACGGCTTATGCAATCCCTGCACAAATACAATATCAGGCTTTAGGTTTTTTACAAAACGGTTCAATTCACCGGGAAAATAAGTGTCCTTTCTCCTGAAATTTGGGAAGTAATAGTGAACGCCATGGTGCATACAATCACCTTCATAATTAATCTGCTTAATATTAATGACGGTATTATTTTTTGCCAGGCAGAATAATACACCAGCATATCCTGCCGTCCTTTCGAACCAGCTTTGGGGTGAATCGAAGTTCAACGAAGGACTAAATGTGACCGAAACGTACTTCATCAGAACAACCCCTCAATATTTTTATAATTACCCATCTGGAACTGTAAAAAGCCGACATGGTGCAGTGAAGCTGGGTTGGGTTTGATTTTTTTTTCGTTTAACACTTTACCCACCATCAGCATGTGATAGCCCATTTTTCTATGCTGGATGATCTCAATTTCCTTGTACGAACCGGTAAAGTCCGGGACCGGGAATCCAAACAATTCGCTATCGGTAGTACCAAACGGAAGCTTTTCTTTAGCGGTTGGCGACGTGCTTGAATGTTTCCCCAGGTCATAAACCGTGTTAATATCAACCGCATCGGTATCGCAAACCACAACTTTTTTCGCCTCTAATATTTTATTCAAGGTCACATTGGTTGTCCGTAACCCGAGTATATAAACGCCCTCTTCCTGTATATATCCCTGTATATCCATTGGGAATATGTTGTAATATTCAGCATCCTGGTAGGATACTATAATAATCCGTCTTGGGTACGAATACAACGCGCTAATTACCTTCCTGTGGTGATATGTATTTTTTTTGGAGCGAAGGAAATAGCCAAACAATACCAACCGGTGCAGAGCGCTCAACTGGTAGTTCTTTATCGCCTCTATCTTATACAGAAGTAAAGCGCCTTGTGCTGTCGCAATTTTTTCGATGAGGGACACTTTGATAGATGCATTTAATTTAGCCCCCTTCATAAACCGGATATCCACTTTATCCGGGTCAATTAAATTAAGATCATTCTCGGGTAACCAAACCGCCATGCAAAAGGGATCCAGGCAAATCATACCCTGGTGTTTAGTGATATCGATGTTTTGTTTGCTTTGTTTCAGAAACACCTTTTCTTCAATTTCATCCTCGTGGAGACGGGTAATATAAAAGGTTCTTATGATAGGATCCTTAAAAAAAAGCTTTCTTATGGGCAAACTCATAGGAGATATTTATGGGCTTTCTTGCTTTAAAAAATGTCAATATCTGCAAAAGTGAACTTTATTTTGTCAAGCGGCAGGTTTGAACCGAGGTTTTTAAAAAGTACATAGAATGAAGGCTGCGCCTCATACCTTTCTGAAAACAATGCAGCTAATTGCGTTTGATGACTCGTATGAAACTGGATATTCTTTAGCCCCAGTTTAAATGCGAGTTTGTATAACTTTTCCATCATATCATCAAAATCGGCTGCTTCGCAATTGATATCACCTATTATTAATCCGTTATGGATTTTTATCCATAACAGGGCTTTGCCAACTTTGATCACCATTGTTTCGTTATAAGTGTGGTATTGCAGATAACCTGCATTACGGTTTACACCGCCAAAATGGTCCTTAAAAGCGGAGTTCTCTACCCCCCTGGCATCAACCAAGTAATCTTTAAGCATGTATTGCTGATACTTTTTGTAAAGTTTTTTAGTAAAAGGTACCTTATTTGCAATTCCCTCTGTTGGGATTATACCAACCGGTATAATGTAGCAATCCATCATTTCGGTCATCTGCCACTTGAGCTTTACCAGGAAGCCATGTAACGAATTCTGGTTAGGGAAGCCAAATATGAAACTTATACCCTCCTCCGCGGCTAAATCGTAGGTAAGATTAGCTAATTGCACAAACAAGCCTTTGAACCGATATTTTTGGTGGGTCATGGTATCAACGGATTGTGCACCTAAGTATAGTTGGGAGTTGTACCTTATAAAACACGGAACAACACCGTAGTACGCAATGGGTACCCGGTTAAGGTCGTATGCTATGTAGCCTATATATTCAACACCAAGGTAAGCGGTATCATATTTTTTTTCGAAATAACCGGCCGGCTGATGCTTGCCGTAAACAACAGCATGCAGTTTATCCAGGTCGCACAGTTTGTTCTTACCCAAGCGCTCAATAGTGTATTCTTTGCCGTTTGTATTATCGCTCATAACTCCGGGTTATTGTTGCATGCATCTGATTAGCAGGCGATATAAACGGGTTAATAGTAAATCTTTCTCTCATCGCCGGGTTCTTGTAATCTTCCGCAAACTTAAAATCCATTGCAAGCAATTGGTAGTAGCCGATATTTTTGGCTTCTTTTACCACCTGTGGCGCGTAACTGCCATATGGGAATGCAAAACTGTTTACAGGTTTATCAACTATATTTTCCAGAAATTGTTTGGAGTGATGCATCTCATTTACAGCATCTTGTGTTGGGATAAGGGAAAGGTCGTTGTGATAATGACCGTGTGAGCCAATAGATGCGAATGGAGCGGAGGATAATTCCCTTATCTGCTCCGTGGTCATCTGCAACCAGTAGTCAACATCATTCGGTTTGCTTTCTCTGAAGGGGACCAGGGGGTACAAAAGCTCCATCATTTCTGCTTTAACATCAAAACCACCCGAGCGCAATATATCCGCCAGGTTTTTACCGTTTTTTTCAGAAATATACCTGTTAAACAGGCCTTTCCGAAACAGCTCCTCTTTATAGCTTATTGCTTTAGGGCCGTATTTGCCTATAATTCCTAAAAAATCGTTCCACAAGATATCATGGCCTGCATCCCTGACCGCGGTAATAAAAAAGGTAGCAGGTAATTGGTATTTCTTTAATAAAGATAACACATACTTATGATTATTTGCATACCCGTCGTCGAACGTGATGCAAACATTAAATTTATCATTGCTGAAGTTGCCCTGGTAGTAATCGTCAAGACTTACGACATTAAAGTATTTTGTATAAAATTGTAAATGTTGTTCAAACGTTTTCAGTTTAAGGAAAATAGGATTGAACCGGGTGTGATCTGTGAGGCATATGCCGTGATAGATCAATATTCGGCTCCCTCGCGCGTTCCTGTAAAATTTTTCGTCAAAACCCGATAAATGCGTTAAATCCCTGCGCAGATACTTCGATTCGCGGCATAGTTTTGAAGCAATTTTTTGGGTCAGTGTCATAAATGATTTTTATTTAACGGGGAAATTGGCCTCAGGATAGTAGTGTTTTATATTTTGCATCAATTGCGGCAAATCACCTGTGACATATTTGCAGCGGCCTTTTATGTATATCTTCCTATAATTATCAGAATTGATGTTTTTCAGTTGTTTGTGCAATTCTTCGTCAAACAAGCTTATGGCGCCCTTACTTATTACCATTAAAATGTCTTCGGGATTAAGGCTGAAAAAGGCATCAGAATTATTACCCTTATTGTTTGCTATTACCAGGTCGGCAGATTTGTAGGGTGCAATTTCTCCGCACCCGAGTTGCCACGCCTTTGCTGCGTTTATGGTCAGGGTGCTTATTAATTCCTTGTCAGTCATGTAATGTGTTTCCCGCGCCCTGCGTATATGGTCCCAAATATTCCAGCTTCCTGTTAATGTCGAGTCTGTTCCGAACAATATTGGAACATGTTTTTTTAAGCAGTTTATAGGGGCAGTCGCGTTAAGCAGAAAATCATTCGATTCAGGGCACCAAACCAGGGCTTCGAAAGAATTTGCCTGTTCCTTGTTCATAGCAACGCCATGTATCCCCACCAGGGGCCTTTTCAGCAAATTACGTTTGAGCAGCCTATCAATTTCATCTTTGGAGGATATATCAGTTCCCTCACCCGTATGAATAGCCACCGGGACATTTTTTTTAAGCGGGTTATTCAATGCGAGCCACCATTTTTTTTCGAACCGGACGGAGTGGATACACTGGCAATCTTCATAAACAGTGATAGGACTGGCTGCTTTCTTTATCTTCTTTCCATGATTGATAACCGTTGTAACCCCGTTGAGCAGGTTTTTGTAAACGCCCCATTGTTCGCGTAATGCCGTCGGTACCTGGAGCACTTTATTGATATCCTCCTTGTAATTTGCATGGATGTAGCGGCCCCACTCTGTATAGTTGCTATAAATTCTATCACCCAAAGGCTGGAAGAGGTTAAAGTCAAGATGGTCATGCGAATTAACCAGTCCCGGGAACACTATGGCCCCATCAAAATCGAGATTCAATTTGCCTGGCCAGGTATCAAAGCGCGAAGGCAAAACTTCCGCTATCCTCCCACTGGTGATCCTGATATTTACAGGGTCGCCTGTTAAAGCCATCTTTAAATTATTCAGGATCATTGCCCCGTTTTAAGTGAATACCATATATCACCGGGAAGCCCACGAACTGTTCATACACCGGCAATGCATTTTGTGCCTCGTAATAATGCCTTACCGTTTTATCAATTCTGAACTCTTCTTCCGTAACCAGCCGAAAGCCATTATCCTGTAATATGTTTTTTATGGTATGGATGTGGTAAACATAATTTTTTACGGCTAAGGGCCTGTTTTTATGCTTGAATGTCCGTTTACCGCCAAAGGCCAGCATTTTGGGGTGGAAATCAGTAATGATGATCTCAGCATTTGCCTTAAGCATCCCGCACCATGCGTTTAAGGCATGACCTATGTTTTCAAGATGTGCGACCGTAAGGGTGGATACAATAATGTCAAATGGTGCGTACGGGACATCGGCAAATAAGTCGTCATCGATCTTACAAACATTTGCTACCGGGAACTTCTCCTTGAGCCTGTTCAGCATCCCCTGCGATACATCAAAGCCGGTTAAACTCAAAGGCCCTTTCTGCAATATTTTGTTCCAGTGCCTGCCGGTGCCACAACCTATATCGGCCACTTTTTTGTTTTCCAGGTTGATTTTCTCAAGTAACTGGGCAAACAGGATTTCATCCAGGTCGAGCATCAGATTGCCGGGCTGCAGATCATAATCAGACGACCATAGATCGTATGCTTCCGCAGAATCTTTCTCGGCAACCGTGCGGTTTAACAGGCGTTCGCTGATATAGTTTTTAATTGCAGGGATCAAGGGGTTTGAATCTTATAATGGAAATACGCGCAGTTTTAAATAAGGGTTGCCAATTCGAATTTTATTTGATTTTAGAGGCAACCAAGCCTTTTTTAAACCCGTAATTATCATGAGCGTTGTAGTAGATAGTTTGAATGACTTCTGGTAGGCAATGGGGAGTAATCCCCATTCTGCCGGAAGTATCACGTGATCCCTTAACATGAATAAGATACTATTATTTAATCCTAAAAGCGCAGTCGCCAAGCACCGCATTCCGAATTCCATAATGAGTATTGCCGCTTCAGTGGAAGGCAAATATGAATGGGTAATTGTTGACGGTAATTGCGAAACTGATCCCCTGGCTAAAATAGAAAGCTACCTTCAAACCGGGGAATACAAATACATTGGCTTTACGGTAATGCCCGGTCCGCAATTGAGGGAGTCCGTTCCGCTGGCAAAAGCGATCAAAGAAAAATTTCCGAATACATTAATGATATGGGGCGGTTATTTTCCCTCGACTCAACCCAACGCTGTTTTAAGTTCGGGCTATGTGGATTTTGTAATTAACGGCCCCGGTGACCATGCATTTCCTGCTCTGATCGATTCGTTGGAAGACAACACCCCCTACGAGTTTATTAAGAATGTGATTTATTACGCCAATGGCGACGTTATTAAAAATCCCAAAGAGGACCTGTTTGAACAGGATCCCCTGCCGCCATTGCCTTATGATAAGTTAAACACATTTTACGGCATTGATAAATGGTACTTGGGCAAAACTTACCTGGGCGAAAAAACAATGGCTTACCATTCCAGCATCGGTTGCCCGTTTACCTGCTCGTTTTGTGCAGTGGTGCCGATTTTTGAAGCGAGGTGGAAAGCCAAATCAGCGCAGAATGTTTATAAGGATATCAAATACATCAAAGATAAATGGGGTGCCGATGCGATTGAGTTTCATGACAATAACTTCTTTGTATCAGAAAAGCGCACAGTTGAGTTTTCAAAACTGATCAAACCTGAAAAAATGTCGTGGTGGGGGATGGCGCGCATTGATACGATGGACAAGTTCAAAGATTCGTCGCTGGAAGCAGTACGCGAAGGCGGCTGTAAGATCATATTCTTCGGCGCCGAAAGCGGCAACAATCTCATACTGGAACAACTGGATAAAGGCGGCACACAAACCGGTGACCAAATCATCCGTTTTGCGGAACGTTTGAAAAAATTCGACATTATACCCGAATATTCTTTTGTGCTGGGCACACCTGCACCAACTGCTAAACAGGTGCAGGACCAGATAGATTTCGAGATAGATTTTATAAAACAGGTAAAAGCGGTTAACCCGCGCACCGAGATAGTGCTTTATACCTACAGCCCTGTACCTACTGAGGGTTCAACCTTATACAAACAGGTTTTGGCCTCGGGGTTTAAATATCCGCAGACCCTTGAGGATTGGGTAAGCCCCGCCTGGGAAAATTTTGATATGCGCAAAAACCCACTTACGCCATGGCTCACTGCTGAAATGATTGATAAGATAAGAAATTTTGAAACGGTGTTAAACGGCGTGTATCCCACTGTTACCGATATCCGCCTGAATGACCTGAAACGCAGAGCCATAAAATTAGTTGCCGGGATGCGTTACAAAGTCAACATCTATCAATACCCTTACGAAATAAAACTACTACAACGGCTGTGGAAGTATCGCCAGCCTGAGATATCCGGATTTTAAGCAGATGTCAATCTATGATAGCTAAACCAGCGCGGACGGCCAAAACGGATTTTGAAGAACTTTACCTTGTAGTACGGCAAAGGGAAAAAAGGATATATACCGATGACCAATTGCGTATGCTTCCTGATATTGACCCTTTGCACATTCATGCGCCCGAATGGAAGGTAAGGAAAAAGTCATGCCTACGCTTGCTGTTTTATCTGTTTAAAAAGAATCGGTCGCTAAGGATACTCGAGGTGGGTTGCGGGAACGGCTGGTTGTCATCCAAATTATCCGGTATACCGGGTTCATTGGTAACCGGGCTCGATATAAATGAGGTTGAAATTGATCAGGCTTGCCGGGTTTTTGATAAAGAGAACCTGGATTTTGTTTATGATACTTTTAACGAGGACACTTTCCCCGGGGTAAAATTTGATGTGATCGTATTTGCAGCTTCTTTACAATATTTTCCATCTGTAACGGCAATAATGGACCAGGCACTTTCACAGCTTAATCCGGGAGGTGAGGTTCATATCATGGATACGCATTTTTATAAATCCGACGAAATAAGCAAAGCTTATGCCCGCACCCGAAATTATTATAATAGCCTGGGCTATCCGCAAATGGCCGAACAGTATTTCCATCATTCAATAGATGAATTATCAGGACTCAAACATCATATTTTGTTAAATCCCGATAGCATCCTTAACCTGTTGGGCACAAGAGGGCCTTTTCATTGGATAACCATAAATCAATAAAGTGATATCACCCCTGCATACCTATCAGCGGTACAAAACCCTGCGTACGCATCGCATTACGGCACTGCCAATAGTAATACTGATGCCGCACAGCGCCTGCAACTGCCGTTGTGTGATGTGCGATATATGGAAGGACAATAAAAACCTGCAGCAATTAACGGCGGACGACATTGCCGGATTGCTCCGGTCGCTCATGGAATTGGAAACAAAACTGGTGGTGATGTCGGGAGGCGAGGCCCTGCTCAATCAGAACTTCTTCAGGCTGTGCGAAATGCTGAACAAAGTGGGTATAAAAGTATCGTTGCTTACCACCGGGTTAACTATAAAACATCACGCTGAACAGTTGATCAAATGGGTTCATGATGTTGTCGTGTCTCTTGATGGCGACCAGCAACTGCATGATGCTATTCGTAATATTCCCGGCGCATTCCAAAAATTGAAAGACGGTGTACAGTACCTGCACCGTTTAGACCCTAACTATAAAATAACTGCGCGCACGGTTATACACCGTCTTAATTTCAGGAACTGGGCGTCCATCATTAAAGAGGCAAGACTTGTAGGTATTCGCCAGGTTAGCTTTCTGCCGGCCGATGTAAGCAGCCATGCATTTAACCGGCAAATGGCGTGGGAGGAGCCCCGTCATCATGAAATATTATTGACTGAAAAGGAACTGCCCGAATTGAAGGCTATAATCGATAGGTTGATATCGGACAATCGTAACGATTTCAACAGCGGTTTTATCGCGGAATCCCCAGAAAAAATTATGCAGATATATGATTATTACGCTGCTTTTTATGGGCTTAATCCCTTTCCTTTTAAAAAATGTAACGCGCCATGGGTATCCACAGTAATTGAGGCTGATGGCAATGTGCGCCCCTGTTTTTTCCATGATGTGATGGGCAACATTCGCGAAACATCGCTAACCGATATATTAAACAGCGACACGGCCATCGATTTCAGAAGGACGTTAAATATGAGTACAAATAGTACTTGTGTTAAATGTGTGTGCTCGTTAAATTTACCTCCGCGGATGAACCCGGTTGCACATTAATATATCCGTTACGCTGGCATGACTACAACCCAAATCCGGTCCTGGAAACCAGGTCCGCTGCATTTACTTTTAGTACTCATCCTGGCGCAGTTACTGGTCACGCTCTTCAGCAATGGATTTGTACTTTCGTTCGACGAAGCCATGTGGCACTACATCGGCCGCAACTGGTTCAGGTACGGTTTGGTTCCCTATACCGGCGGCGTTGATAATAAATCGCCACTCATCTTCGCTATTTTTGGACTTTCCGATAAACTTTTCGGTGTAAATTATTGGTTTCCGCGAGTATTGGGCACCTTGTGCCAGTCGGTAGGGATATATTACATCTATAAAATCGCCAAACATATGGCGGGCAGGGAAGCAGGTATGCTGGGCATGTTATTTTATGGCCTTGCCCTCCTTTGGCACACAACAGGCGGCAAATACGTATCCTATACCGAGACTTACTCGACAATGTTTATAATCACCGCCTTTTACCGGTTCATCACTGCTCAAAATAAACGTAATTTTTTCCTTAGTGGCTTTTTGGCAGGAATAGCATTAGGCTTTCGTTTAACAGCTTCTTTTGCTATTGCAACACTGTTCATGGCATCGTTGCGCAAAGATAAATTGAACATTTTAATGTATTGCGTCGGCGTTTTATCAGGTATAGTCTTATTGCTGTTGATAGCATTGCTTGCCGGTATCGATTTGCATAATATCTACACTTATATGCTGGCGGATAACTTTGGCTCCGGCAGCGCTACGGATCACGATTTCGCCTGGCGGTTGCATAGCCTGGGAGCTAAGTTTATCTATTCAGGAATGATATTATTTTATCCCCTGGTTCTGAGTTATCTGTTTATTAAGAGGAAACCCGACCTGTTCGTCTTATGGCTTATCGTGGCTTTCATTGGGATCAATGTTGTAGGAATTTACGATTCCGTCCATCTAAAAGAAGTATTGCCCCCGTTAGCTTTGATGAGTGCTTTTGCCGTTGCTCATTTGGTTAAGGTATACAGCATATCGCTCAAAGCTGTTTTTGTCATCATTTGCATAGTTTTTCTACCCAATTTATTTGAACCCATTAGCAATTTGAAGAGATTGGTAATGGGCACAAAAATGAAACAGCCCAGGTATTGTGTGGAACCCTACATCAAACCTGATGAGGGCGATCTAAAAAGACTCGGACTATGGGTAAAGGCCAATACGGGCGAGCAGCAAAAAGTTTTGGTAGCTGGTTTTGGTGCACAGGTGCAGGTATATTCGGAGCGGTTGTCGCCTTCCGTTTACTTCAATGTAACGCAGACGGAAGTGGCAAAAAAGCGTTTTTTTGAGGATTTAAAACAAAACGAATCCGCCATGATACTGGTACCGTTGTATTTTGACTATCGCGAATTGGTGGATCCGCATATACAGTTGATCATTGATAATATGGTACTCAAAGATTACTACCAGGACCAGTGCATGTACAACTATACCATCTACCGCAAAGCACCACGGTAAAACTAATATTAAAAATTACAGCAGGGCAACCGAACCACGGGCATAAACGTAGTTGGTATAATGATGCAGCAAAACAGCATTCTGTTTACCCACTCTTATTTTTTACGCTTCGACCCAAAACAGTGGGCGCTGGGACAACCGTATCCTCCCTTGGGTACACTGTATGCTGCTGCGCTCATGCGCAAAAACTGGTTCCGGGTGTCATTGTTTGATACCATGTTTACCACTGGGCCCGAAGAAGTTGAAGCCGCATTGACCAGGGATAAGCCGGATTTTTTTGTGGTTTATGACGATGGGTTCAACTACCTCACCAAAATGTGCCTCACCAATATGCGCGAGGCAGCATTCAGTATGTGTAAACTGGCAAAAGCAAAAGGATGCAAGGTAATAGTTTGCAGCTCGGATTCTACCGACCGTTACCAAAAATATTTGGATGAAGGTGCCGATTTTGTAATTATCGGCGAAGGGGAAATGACGCTGTTGGAATTAGCGCAGGCCATCACAAAAGGAGAAACTGATTATTCAGCGATTCCCGGTTTAGCCTTTAACAATGGTGATAAGGTTGTTAAAACATCGGGCAGGCCGGTTTTAAAAGATCTCGATAGCTTACCATTCCCCGCCTGGGATTTGGTTAATATACCGCAATACCGCGAGACCTGGTTAAAGCATACAGGTTATTTTTCGTTGAATATGAGCACCACCCGTGGATGCCCTTTCAAATGTAACTGGTGTGCGAAACCTATTTATGGCAACCGGTATAACTCGCGCAGTCCCGAAAATGTAGTCGACGAGATCAAAATGATGAAGAGCTGGTTCGGAATGGACCACATCTGGTTTTGTGATGACATCTTCGGCCTAAAGCCGGGCTGGGTACAGGAATTCGCCCGGCTGATAAAGAAGGAGCATATAAAAATAAGGTTTAAAATACAGTCAAGGGCCGACCTACTGGTAGACAAAGGCACTGTTAATGCGTTAGCTGAATCGGGCTGTGAAATCGCCTGGATAGGCGCCGAAAGCGGTTCGCAAAAAATACTGGACGCCATGGATAAGGGTACCAGGGTGGAGCAGATACATACCTCAACCCTGCTGATGAAGCAGCACGGTATTAAACCATCCTTTTTTATCCAGTTCGGTTATCCCGGCGAAGTGAAAGAAGATATCGAGCAAACCATTGGTATGATAAACGAATTGCTGCCTCATGAGATAGGTATTTCAGTTTCATACCCATTGCCCGGTACCGTGTTCTATGATAGAGTAAAAGCCGATCTGAAAACCAAAACTAACTGGACAGACTCTGACGAGATGGCATTGATGTTTCACAATACGTTTCCGCCGACTTATTATAAACAATTGCACCGCTATGTGCACCAGAATTACCATCAGCACCTGGCGAAAAATAGTTTAGCTCAATTGCTCAAAAAGCCTTTCAAAGCCAATATATCCAGCGTAAAAAAAGCATTATCCGTTTTTTACTATACGCCTGCTGTGGTAATTGAAAAATTCAAACTAAACAGGCTGGAGAAGGCATTGTCATGACCTCGACAAATGAGCAAAAAGCTGCTGTTGCATTTTCCGGACAGGCCCCGGTGTTTGACGAGTTGTACAATCCGGACACGATCATCAATTACAAACGGGACCGGGTCCGCAAGCACATTTTAAGAAATCTTACACCTGGAAGTTCAATACTCGAGCTTAATTGTGGTACCGGCGAAGACGCCATCTATTTTGCCGGGAAAGGTTATAAGGTGCATGCTACAGATATATCTGGTGGGATGCTTTACCAACTGGTCCAAAAGGTCGAAAAGCATAAAATGAACAAAAAGGTAAGTTTTGAATTGTGCTCCTACACTCATCTCGAAGAGCTTAAGAACAAAGGCCCTTTCGACATGATTTTCTCAAACTTTGCCGGACTAAATTGTACCGGTGACCTGGACAAGGTTTTGACCTCGTTATCAGCCTTATTGAATCCAAACGGCCTGGTGACATTCGTCATATTGCCCAAGTTTTGTTTATGGGAAACATTGTTATTGTTTAAAGGGAAATTCCGTACGGCTTTTCGAAGGTTTTTTAGCGGCAGGGGCAGAAAGGCCCGCGTTGAAGGAAATTATTTCAAATGCTGGTATTACAATCCATCATATATTACCCAACGATTAAAAGAGGATTTTGATTTGATAGGGATAGAAGGTTTATGTACCATCGTGCCTCCATCCTACATGGAAGGCTTTGCCGAAAAGCACCCGTCATCATTTAAGTTCCTGCGCAAATGGGAAAACCGGCTGAAAGCCAAATGGCCCTGGAAGTATATCGGGGATTATTATATTATTTCGCTAAGGAAAAAGCAGCAATGACTCTAATGCGCGACACTATCCGCGCATCTTTCCATAACCTGCAATACTTTATTTTGATAACTCACGATCAATTTCGCCTGGAAATTAACCGGATCGGGTTTTGCGTAGTGTTTGCCGGCATCCATCGCCATTATGATTCCCCGGTTGTTGCGCTTTTTTTGTAGCATCTTCTTCAGCCAGCGCTTTGAGGTAATCCTCATCAGCATATTGTCCAATGAGTTACCCAGCCGATTATTAAAAAACCATTCAACAGATTTTTTTAAAAATGAACTTTTCACAGGCTTTGCCGTGGCTACCCGTAAACATTTATTTGGTAGGTAAGCCCTCGTCCAGCCATTTGCAGAATAGAACTGTTCAAACACGGTTTCGCCATGTAACGGCATCATCGTGGCTACTTCTGTAGCAGTATAGATATTTTTTTCGTGTATGAGCAGGTCTTGTTCATCAATATAGTAATTCATGCAGAAGTAGTGCTCCTTTTTGAAAAGAAAGGTCAATTTTTTAAAACAATGCATGATGGTGCGTGCTATCCACAACCTGTTTTTGGTGGTAATAATAAACAGGTCAATATCTGAATCATCATCAGCAAAATTCTTGGACAGCGAACCCGATATGGCAATACCCCTTACATATGGGAAGCGGATGAGCAAGTCGCCTACCTTGCGGGCGATAGCTATCATCTCGGTAGCTTGGGCGTTCCCTTTTTCGCGACGCTCAATAAGGAATGGGTCGTTTTTGAGGGTGTAGTATTTGTCGAATTTATAAAGCAGTCGGTCTATTACCAATGAGCGTAAGGTGTACGCAAACTCTCCCTGGTCATATTTAGCGGGCAGAAAATGGTACACCTCGTCCATCGTCAACGGGTAATTAAACAGGTCGAAATAGGCGAGCGTAGCTAATATGTTTCTTTTAATTTCTAACAAAATATTATCGGATTACCTTTATACTAATGACGGGTCAGCCATGCGATTGGTTGCCACCTTTCTTAAATTTCTATTCCTTTTTATGGGTATCGGCAGACTTTCCCTTTGTTCGGATATAAACACGAAAAACGGTAAGAAGAAACTGTAAAATATCACGCCCTTATCCACATCTAAAATGTTCTCCGACAGTGAAACCACTGCCAGCAGCATCATAAAACCGACGAACACAATATCCTTTTTCCGGATAGCCATCCTAAAGCCATAAACCAAAGTCGCCAGGTAAATGGTCAGCCCCCAGACACCTGATTTGATCATAAAACTCATATATTCGTTATGAGCATTTAAGCGGTGTAGGTAGGAGGTGTAAAATTTCTTTTCAAAATATTTTTCCTGCAACAACGGTATTTCCGAACCGGCGCCGTATCCGATCACCGGCGATTTTTTTATCAGGTCAGCAGCTATCTGCCATCTTACTATTCTTGGTTCGACGGTTTCGCTAGTCCTGGCCGAAAAGTCATCATGCAGTTCTGTCAAATAGCGGTCGCGGAAGGCCGGCGTTGCTGCAATACCTATGGCGATTAATAAGGTTGATAAAGCAGCTACGATCATAAAGCGTTTGCGACGAGTACCCTGTAGCATCAAATAAGGTAGGGCGATGACCAGCGTTAGAACCAGCGCGACAAAAACGGATTTCGAACTTAACTGGATATTTCCGGCAAGCAGCACTAACGCAATCACCGCATAAAATATCCTATTGAATGTCTTTGGTTCCTTTATCAACGCTGAAATGATATACATCAGGGCAACAGCTATTTGCAACGAAAAAAAGGTGGCGTGCATATCAATAGGCTGCGCAAAATTATGATTGGTAAATGCCTGCGTAAATAACAAAGAGAGGGGCAGTCCATAAAACTGTAGCGTAAGGACTGCGTTGATAAACAGGTATAAGATAGTTGCCGCGCTGCCCATGGAAAATAGCAAAAGCAATTGCTGGCGGTATTTCTTCAGGTCGAGTGGGTTGAGGCAAAACAATATCGGTACTAGGAACATAGTGATGTCCAGGCCCCACTCCCTAAATGCCAATGATTTATTTGTGGCGTAAATAGTGCTGATTACCGTTACAAAAAACACCGATTGCAGCATTAATGTGCGCCGGGTAAATATTGGCTTTGCCACGAGCAGGTTAAAATGTATCAGGGTATGTATGGCAAAACTGATCAGTATCAAATGACTGTAAAAACGGTCAAATGGCAGGCTGAGCAGGAAAAGCACCAGGTGGTAGTAGCTTATTTTATTCGCCAGGTTATCCCTGATCAGAAATAATTCTCTCATGGTTTTTATTCTCGTAACATTCCAAAATGAACGATTCGTATTCGTCAACTATCTTGTTCCAATTAAACTGGAAAGCAATCTTATACAGGTTATTCTTTACCATTATTCGCTCGTTTGCGTTACGCCGGACTGTTTCAACTATTTCGCGTACCTCATGCGCATTTGAAAAATAATAGGCATCTGAGCTGAGCACAGATTTGTTAAAAGGATTATTGTGAGCGGCTATCAATGCCTCGCTGGCCATGGCTTCAAGCAGGGACGGGTTAGTGCCGCCCACGCTATGCCCATGAAAATAGAGATAGGAGTTGTTTTGCAGTGACCTTACTTTGGCGTTATCAAATATGGCTCCCTTAAATTGGATGCGCTCATCATTCTTAAAACGCGCCCTGATAAATTTCCCGAAACGGTTACCGGTGTCCCCAAGCACCTTAAATTGCTTGCGCGAGTTGCTGTTGTTGAACCCTTCCAGTATAGTTTCAATATTATTTTCGGGTTCCATACGCGCCATCAGCAGGAAGTAATCCTCTTTCAAAGCATTTTTGGTTGTCAATTGCTCCCGTTCCAGTTCGGTATACACATCGGCGCCATAGGGGATATACTCACTGTTGATATGGTACTTATTTTCGAGGTAATCCTTAATTACTCTTGAATCAGAGATATAAAACTCGCTGTATTTTACCGCGAGCTTCTCTGCATATTTCAAAAATTGCTGAACAGGTTTTGAATATTTCGACCGTTTCCATTCCAGTCCATCCATATTGGTAATGATGGCGCTGCTTTTAGGATACAGCTTACCCCATATTGAACTGCTGGTATAACCCATCAATAAAACCACATCGAACTTTTGCTTACGGGCATCCATCAGGCAGTTCAAGTCATATACAAACTGCCCTGCTGTGCCGATAAGAAACTCCGGATCATAACAATGTTTGATTTTAACCCCGTTCCAGGTATCAGCAGTGTAGGGATGATTATGCGAGTTATAAACGGTTACAGAATGCCCCTTTTTAACCAACCCCTCCGAAACATATTCCGAAATATGTTCAAATCCACCATAATGATTGGGTATTCCTCTTGTGCCTAATATGGCAATTCTCAAATTTCTCATACGGTAACGGTCTGGTATGCTTTATAGGTTTGCAGGGCCGCCCGTTTCCAGGTGTACCTTTTTATAATCGTGTCGTGTAAATCTTCATTATATATGCTTCTACTTGCTTTTTCGATAGCTTCCAGTATGCTTTCCGGTTCTGCCGGGTTACAGTAAAAGGCATTGGTGCCAAAATATTCCTTAGCATCGCCCTTATCGGTTATCACAACATTGCAACCCATTACAGCAGCCTCCAGCGAGCTTAAACCTGTAGTTTCGAACCAGCTTGGCAGCACATGTACTTTGGCTTGCTGGTAATATTTCACCAGCTCTTGTTGCGAAACATGATTGATGAAAGTAACGTTAGCTGCTGCTATGCCCCGGCATTCATCGTAATAGGCCTTTTGATTAGGAGCATGGGAGCCTACGACAAGCAACCTGAACTTTGTGTTGTTTAATGCTTTAATAAGGTTTAATTGGTTTTTTATCCCCTCGATCCGGGCTACACAGAGGACCAAATTATTATTCCTGCCCAGAAAATAATTCCTTTGGAAAAGGTGGGTATCTACTCCGTTTGGAATGATAGAATAATTGGCGCTGCAGGGGTAGGTTTGCGTAATACGTTTGTATTCTGATACAGAATTGGGTAGTATCATACCGGCCGTTTTCAACACTTTGATGATGCTGCTGCGCTGCCCTTTCCATAAATATTCCTTGCTGGCAAGCGTATCACCGCCTTTTAGCCAACGGGCGACGGTTTTCAGGTATTCAATTTTGTCGGTCGGCAAAAAACTAAACAAAGACATAATGCCCTTACGGTGATTTTTATCATACTCACTATAATTGCACAGTATGGTTGATACCACAAATGGTTTTTGCGCTTTTCGGCTGTGAAACAGGATATCTGCAGGTCTTGTCAAATTAAAAAAGTGCAGCAGGTCATATTGTGTGTAGTCCACCACTTCGTTAGCCAGCTTTATTTCCGTCGATACGCCCATTTTTGCAAGATTACGGGCAGTTTCCAGCACCTGCACCGTATCACCTCCGGGGACCGTGTACAACGTAGACCGTGTAATAAAAGCCACTTTCATGTCCGGCGCTCCCATGCTTTATAATTTATTAGGACTTAACTTATGCAACCATAATATCAGCGATTCCGGAAAATAGCTAACCGCATACAGCAGGTAATTATCAAAGCGTAAAGGGCGTATACTGATGGCCTGCCGCACGTGGCTGCGCGCTTTTTTTGGCTGGTAATTGTTTGCCAAAAACTTCTTTCCGCACAGCGCGTGATAAGCGCCTTCCTTTATTTTGCGGACGTTTTGCTTTTCAATGATTTCTAGCAGCTCATTGCCTTCTTCCTCGGTAATGGAACCCCGCGTGGTAGCCTGCCGCTTCAACTGCCTGAACCGTTCACCACGCCATTTCTCATCAATAGTTGATGATGCTGCACTAAGCCGCACTTTGATTAAAGGCTCGCGAAGGTTTTGCATTTTGCCTGTTTTAGCCAGGTTGGTCCAAAGCAAATAGTCCTCAAAGTTGTGTGCATGAATATTATACCCTCCGGCCTTAAGTACATCCTTCCGCCTGTACATGACCGATGAATGTATAAAGGGACAATACACATACAAATTATTCTGCACCTCATCATTGGAATGTGCAATACATTTAAAACTGAACAGGAACTCGCCGCTATCTAAAATATATTCAGCATCACTGCCGACCAACACATAGTCAGGATGGTCATGTAAAAAATTGACCTGCTTTTCAAGGCGGTCGGGCATGCAAATGTCATCTGCGTCAAAACGCGCGATATAGGGAGCGCTTGCCAGCTTCAGGCCGGTGTTTAGGGCAACAACTATGCCTTCGTGTTCCTTGTTCACCACCACAACGCGTGGGTCATTAAAAGACAGTGCTATACTAAGCGTGTCGTCCGTGGAGCCATCATTGATGATAAGCAATTCAAAATTCCCGAAGCTTTGCTGCAATACCGACTTTATAGCCTCACGGATATATTTCCCCGCATTATATGCAGGCATCAAGACCGTTATTTCGGGTTGCTCAATTTGCATGTGTCTGGATAGTTAGGGTTGAACGTTCTTTAATATTCAAAAGCAGCAAGAGTTCGAAAAATAGGATGATAGACAATTGCTCAAACCAGTAATCAATAAAAAATACGGCCATCAATACAGCGATGATTGGCAGGCCATACGTGAGGTTTTTGTATTGCTTTAGGAAATACCCCAGGTACCATATCAAAAAAACCGCGATGCCGGCCAGCCCGTACTCGGCCAGTAACTGCTCATACACCGACCCCGGGTTGTTGGTAAGCGAATGATTATCGGAGTTCTTGCTAAAGAAATTCAGATAAATATCCAGGTGGTTCGACAAAAAATCGGAATTGATATAAGCATATTTTTGTGGATAGCCGCCCGCAATTCCGAGGCCTGTTGCTTTGAATGCCAGCTTGGACGAAAAGTTTCCGATGCCATCACCGGTGATGATTTTTGCTGGATGCTGCTTTAAAAAAGTTAGTGTTTGTGCTATACACAACGTCTTCCCGGTTTTATGCTGATTTGGATTATTGCTTTCCGAAAGTGGCAGGCTCGTTTTGTGTGCGTTTATGAAAGTCAATAATTTTTTCTGATATGGAGTTGTGTCGGTGACGTGTTGGTAAGGCTTTAAATTGGTATTGGTACCCGGAGTAATAATCCGTCCGGCATCCGTAATAATAGGATATTCCTTATGTGTGGCCGTGTTTGGATGTTTTGCGATATAAATACTGTCGAGGTAGGCCCTGGCAGTTTTTTCTTTCTTTTCGTCAGACGTAAGCGTGCTATCAGGTCGCAGCGTGATATATGGCAGCTGTTTAGGTTGGGCGGCAGCGCTATAATCGCCCGGTAACGGGAAGAAATTATTCTTGATGGTTTCGTGAAGGTAGATGTAGTTTTGAGGCGATATCCTGGCCATGAAAACCAGTAAGAACATCAGGCATATTACTATCAGGCTTTTTTGGTTGCGGGTGCTTTTAAAAATAAACCATACAACCAGGATAATCAGCAGCAGGATGTCAATAAAATTACTCCCGGTAAGCAGCATAACGGTCATGCAGACAAGCAGCATGACCGTATTTTTTTTGCTGAGGAAATAGATCACACCAAAAGCATTCAAAACAGCGTTGGTGATCGAAGTATCAAAGGCAATGCCCCTGATATAATCGCCGGTGCTGATAAAATATTTCTGGTATTCGCCCTGGTAGGTGTAGGGGTTGAGGTGACCGGTATGATATATGATAACTGCGAGGTTAATGAAAGACAAAAACGCGTTCAGTGCGAAAAAGATAATGATGGTTCGGTTAATAGTGTCGGTATTGTTTTTTTCGACCGAAAGTTTCACCTGGTGCATGCCCAATATGCAAAGAAGCCAGAAACCGATGCCGGTTAGCAAAACAAGGTCATAATTAAAATTACCGTAATTCCGGCTGATGAGCCAGTTGATTATAGCTATACCGATAGCCAGTGGGTAAAACAGCGGCAGCCGCGAGTTTTTGAAACTAAAACCGAATTTGAAATCGGATTGGAGCAGGTAAATCAGGACGATAGCCACGACCTTCACCACCAGCTTTACATCCACGAACAAAATAAGGAACAAAAGCAGCTTCCAGTCTGCCAGGTTTTTCAGTTTCTTATAGTCTAAAATACCATTGCTGATAACCATCCAGTATTCCCTTTTTGTTTAAAGAGATTACGCCCGGCAAATGGAATAGGTTGCCTGAATAACCGAAAGAAAAATGTCGTTTTCAGGCTCGATATTGCAGTATTTTCAAATTAGGCCCTTAAGTCTTTTTACGTCGCTTAGCCTTACCTGTCCTGTGATGAACGTCAGTGTTATAAAAAACAAAATTGCTGCGGGTACCGACATCCAAATCTCGCTAAACAGCAACCTCGCCGCCAAAAAACTTCCGCAGGCGCAGCCTGTACATATCACGAGGTTGTCCATTACTTTATTTAAGGGTTTAAGTTCGTTTTTCCGGGTATAAAAAATGATTTGGGCAATATAACCCGCAAGGCAGGCAATGGCGGCGCCTTCGTTTTTGTACAAGGGAATCAGGATGATATCCCCTACGATATTTATCGAAAATGTAATGATGAACGCACTGAGTATCAGCCTCAATTGTCCTTTGGCAAAGTAGATGGTCCATAAAAAATTGCAGAAGTATTGTAAAGGAATACACAAGGATAGGATGAATAGCGTTCGCTCGTTTATTGCACCATATTTGCCATGGGTAAGCAGGTCGATGGCAGGCGTCCAGCAGATATTGAGCAGCAAAACGGTGAATGAAGCTACTATAATTTCCACCCGTGCCAGTAATTTCAGGCGCTCGATATTGGGTCCGCCTTCTTTAAACATCCTGGTGAACCAGGGGATTAATATTGGGGCAATAGCGAGCAGGGGCAGGGTGGATAATTCAAAAACCTTGTAGGCAAAACTGTATTCTGCAAGTTTGATAGCAGAAACGAATATCCCGATAAATATCCAGTCGAATCGGGCTAATGCCGACGTAATAACTACTACACCTAACTGCGGCATTGATTCTTTGATAAGATTGATATATGCTCCTTTATTCCAACTGATTGCCGCAGGCAAACCGGTTTCACGTTTAAAAAAGTAAAACCCCGCAAGTAGTTCAAGTACATCGCCACTGATAAATATGATAACAACTGAATTTAATGTCACCATGTGCAAAAGAGCCAGAATGAGTAAAACAAACCCCCGTGCCACATTAGTAATGACCGACATGCGGGCCAATAATTTAAACCGTTCCATCCCGATGGCCGATTGCTTGAAAACCATCGAAAAATAAATAGCCAGCTTACCAATGCCAATCAGCAATAGTAAATTATAGGTGCCGGTATGGGAAGGAAATAAACCGCGGCCCAATAACAAAAGGCTGTAGAATGTAAAACCGGTCATCAAAACATGGACGAGGTAAAGTGATATTACTTTTTGCGGATTTTCGCCCGATGCGATTTTTCGGACCGAGACCTGGTCAATACCAAAGGAGAGGATATTGAAACTTGACAGCAACAATGCCAAGGCCAGGTTTATTTCTCCAAAGCTGTTCTTATTCAAACTTATAGATAATATATAGAATATTACCAGGCCAGATAATTGATTAATGACAAGCTGTAAAGTATTAGCCGAAAGATTTACAAGCTTTGTTCTCATTAATGGTTAGTCAATTTTGATTTGAATCAATACTCAACAACCAATTTATCCTTTATTTGTGGTATTTCCCTGTAGCTGTGTCCGGATAATTTTTTAAGCAGGCGGTATTTTAGCCGGGTGTGTCGCGATATCATGCGGGCAATTTCCCAGCCTTCGCGGCCATCCATGAAACCTAAAAATACGATGTAGTTTTTTATGAAGTGAAATGCGGGTGCGAGGTATAATTTACTAAAAGTGGCTTTTTTGCCGTTGAGATAATATTTTTGGGCATTTAACCTTGCATAATGGATGGTTTTAAGATAACATTCGCTGCTGTCTTTAACCGAATAATGATGCAGGTACCCCTGTAGTTTTTTGATGCGGATAACGGGATGCAGTATTAAGGTTTCATGCACTGGCGGCTCGGACCATTTTACCAGCTTTCGATTAAATAAGCGGATATGGTGGTCGCGGCCCCATGCGCCGAAAAGCACAGGCTTTTTGCCGTAGTAAGACATGAACTTGGTATCATATACGATTTCGGGATTGCCTAATTCCGCTTGATGCAGCATACGAATTAATTCTTCATCAGGTACTTCGTCAGCGTCGATACTTAATATCCAGTCGTACTTAGCGTATCCGATGCCTTTATTTTTATTGGCGCCGTAACCATCCCAATGTTCGTGATAAACACGGCAACCAAGCCTGCGGGCAATAATAGGCGTGCCATCGGTGCTGTCGTTATCAACTACAATAATATCATCGCTGATTTGTTTTGAGGCCTTTATACAAGCAACAACTGCTTCTGCTTCATTTTTGGTGATGATAACAATCGAAATCGGGGTCATTATAAATCTTCGTTTAAAAACATCACGCTCACGGGATGAGAAAGGTTGCCTTTGCCGCTAAATAATTTTCTGTTTCATAGACTGTCATGGCCGGAAAAGTCTTTATTTAATACTTAAATTCGCGTAATAAACTTTTCGAAAACGGGGTCGTGTCTAACCGTATGCAGAATTGTTTTGAAAAATAGTTTATTGATAATCAAATATTTAACTCGTAAACTTACTTATAAGGCAACCTTTATTTACGAATTAGCGTGATATGGGCAGATAAGGTTAAATATTTAAGCTAACAGGTGATGACCCTATGGGTGATGAAGAGTTACACCAACTAATCGGGGGCTGCTTAAAGCAGGACAGGACTAGTCAGAAAATGCTGTATAAAGTGTTTTATGGCTTCTCTATGGGTATATGCCTGCGCTATGCTAATAACCGTGATGAAGCAGCCGAAGTATTGAACCAGGGTTTTTATAAGGTTTTCACCCGTATCGAAACTTATGACAGGACAAGGCCATTTAAAGCCTGGCTTGGTAAGATAATGATGAATGTTTCCATCGACTACTACCGGGCAAACCTTAAAATGGCCTATACTGATGATCTGGATAAAGCCGAGCACCTGACTGATGGCGAACTACCCGATAGAAAGCTTAATTATGATGATCTTTTAAAGATGGTGCAAAAGCTGCCGCCGGCTTATCGTACGGTTTTTAACCTCTTTGCCATTGAAGGTTATACCCACGAAGAAATCGGCGAGTTGCTGCACATATCGCCTGGTACATCCAAGTCGAACTTGCATAAGGCCAGGTTTAAATTAAAACAAATGATAGCTGAGGCAGATTCGCCCGGCTCAAATGGAAATTATAACAATGGTGCGGATTATTCGCCCATTGTTGCTATTAGAAAAACGAATATGCACGGTGTATATTTTGATAAAAATATCGGGAAATGAAACTACATGAACGGCAATTAAATAAGTTCATGACTTATCACGACTGGAAAAAATTAAATTAATGAAAAAGGAGAAGGACGAGGAGCTGGATAGAATATTTAAAAGCGGAATAGGGAACCCGGTCAATGAACCTGTATACAGGGAAGCTGATCGGGATGCTATGGAACAAATCCTCGATAAAAGAAAAAAACGTGGAGGCATGATTTTCTGGCTTCCACTATTTGGCATTGCTGCAGCATTAATCCTGTTGTTTTTAGGCCTGTGGTTGTATAAGCCGCAGGTGGCTCCTAACAATGCTACTCAGCATGCTTCGGCCGTCCAGCATCCTAAAGCAAATACCGGTACAAGCGGCGGCACCACCGTACAAGCGGCGGACAGCAGCAAACATAAAATACTAAATCCCGCCAATTACGCCCAAAGCACTGTTCACCCCGTGCAGGGCAAAAAAGGCAAATCGTTCTTACCCTTATCTGCAGGTGGAAGCCGCCGCCGTGCTACCGGTTATGCTTCAGCTAACAAAGGCCCCGACAAAAAAGAGGTGGGTATTTCTGAGGCTAATAAGATGACACCCCCAGCCCCTGATAAAAAGCAGCTAATTACCTATGATGGCAAGAAAGCTCCGGGTAAAAAGGAAGTTAGCACTGCTGATGCAAACAAAGTTAATAAAGGAGCAGTAATAGCTAATAATTCTACGCCAGGTACAACGGATAAAAAAGAAGTTAGCACGGCAGATGCCAATAAAACTAATAATAGCACGACCATTGCCAACAATACGCCACCGGTTACCCAGGATAAAAAAGAAGTAGGCGTAGCTGAAGGTAAAAAAGATGCCAACAATACAGTGGCAGCCAATGCTCCAAAGGTAAAGGTAAAAAGTACCGGTAAACTCAACCCGGCAAATCGCGCGGTATTTGCTTTAAGCGCATTAGCGTCGTCCGACATGAACGGGGTAAATTCCTTTCAGGGGAGCCGCATTGGCGGAAACTTTGGAGGTTTGTTTTCCGTCACCGTTAATAAATGGACATTTAGCACAGGCGCTATGTACTCAATTAAGCCATACCAGGAGAGTTATGCTAATTATCATACCAGTTATGTATTCAAAACCAACCCTGCAAATATCGGGGTAAATTGCCGAATGATCGACATACCTTTTGATGTGAATTACCAGGTTTACCGTGCTCATGGCAATAAAGTGACCGTTGGCTCTGGTTTATCGTCTTACATTATCCTGCGTGAGGATTACAAGTTTAACTATGCCGGCCCTTATGCTTATGGACCTGCAGGATATAGCGTTATTAACAAGAACAGGAATATTTTTGGCATCCTTAATCTTGATGCCACTTATGAGCACCAAATCAATTCAAAATTTGGTATTGCCTTTCAACCTTACGTAAAACTACCATTTTCAAACGTGGGGGCCAGCCAGGCTAAGTTGCAATCGGCGGGAGTTGCTGTGAGTCTTAATTGGAATCTTAACCCATTCAAAAAACCGAATTAACTGCATGGCCGGCGACAACCTGGCAATTAGTTTATCCTGGTACTAAAGCGACAAGCTATGATTGTTGTAGCTCAATTCAGGATGGATGTAATAGGCAGCATTCTCTTTGGTGACCACATCCAGCGGAAGATATTTTAATTCGGAAACTTCTTTTTTGAAAACCAGGTTATTGGCCAATTGATGAATACCCCAATAACCCTGCCCTTCCGGATTTTGATTGATCAGGAAACTGATTTGCCCATTATTTAAATAGTGCAGGTTTTTCGGCAATAGGTCGTATCCAACAAGCTTCAGGTTTTTAATGCCCTTTTGTTCGAGAAAGTCCGCAACATCGTAGGCTTTTGACGTGGTAATATATATGCTTTTTATGTCGGTATGATTGCCCATTACCTCTTCAAGTTTTTGACTAAAAACAGTCGGATCGCATCGTTTAAGATTCGCAACAACAATCTGATATTGTTCTTCAAGCCCATTTTGAATAAAGTAATCCCTTAATCCCTGTTCTTTTTTAAGCAGGTGTGCCGCATTACTTATTTCCTCGTCGATATGTGCAACTAATATGGCGCACGGGTTCGGCTGTCCATAGTGTATCAGCTTACCTGCAAGGAGGCCGCTTTGATAAGAATCCTGGCCCACATAACTCAGCGCGCCCGAATCGGCTATATGCGTGTTAAATAATACGAATGGAATATTTTGCTCCTGCCAGTGACTAAAAAAAGGCAACGTCTCTCTGTAAAAAATAGGGGATAGAAATATCCCATCGGCGCCGCCTTGCGTCAGTAGTTTTGCCTTTTCGATATAACAATTTACGTCATAAGGATTGAATAAGTATTGCTCCACTTCTACGCCGTACTGCCTTAAAGCTGCCTCAGCTGTCTCAACACCGTCTTTTGGGGCCTGCCAGTAACTATCGAAAGCCGGATCGGGGATCAGGGCAGCTATGCGGTATGACTTGTTCGAACCCAGTGCACGTGCTATTAAGTTGGGCTCATAGTTCATATCCTTCAAAGCTTGCAATACGCGCCGCTCCACATCGGGCGCTACTTTGCCGCGTTTGTGCAATACGCGGTCAACCGTCCCGGTTGATACACCCGCTTTTTCGGCAATATCTTTTATCCTTACAGAAATACTTTTCATTGTAGGGATAAATGTAATTAAATATTGAATATCAGCGAAGAAGGTGTTGAGAAATCAATAAACTCATCCTATTTTTTTGGCGTTGGTTCCGGAAAACGTCTGATCTTTTCGTCATAAACCCTGATCTTGCCGTCCTTTACCAAAACATCGTCCGTGTAGTAAAGAGAGTCTTTTTTCCCTTTTTTATCGGTCCATCTTTCGGTGTACCAAAGCGTAACCCAGGTGTCTTTTTTGTCAGGGTAATAAACGGTCATCCACGATTCGAATTCTTTTGACATCGTAGCCATATCGGCTCTTATTGGCGTAAATATTTTTATTAAGCTATCCTTTGTCCCTTTAAAATGGAATTGGTCGCCTACAAATTCAACACTATCTGCAAAGTTTTCAAAAGTACCCTTCAGGTCGCCGGCAACGTATTTCTTCAAACAGTTCAGTACGATCAAAGCATTTTTTTCATCACCCGGCTGCCAGTTGATGGAATACTTTGGGGTAAATGGGTAGCTGAGCTTCGCGGTGTCTGATTTCGCTTGTTCCGTTGTCGTTTTAGTTTTGCAGCCGAAGAGCATCAGGCATAGTGCCGGAATAAATAGCAATGATTTCATCGTGTTTTGTTTAATGGGTTAAATAAAAAAGACCGCAGTTTTTATACAATGCCGCCATTAACTCAATAATAAGTGTTGAAAATATAATAATAGATATTAGTTGCTGAATATCAAAATGTTATATACATTTATATTAACTAACTACTAACCTAAATAATTTAAACCAAATTACAATGAAACAGACCCTGTATTTATTTGCAGTGATCGCCTTATTGGCGTCCTGTAAAAATGAAACCAAAACTACCGCTGCTAAAACTGACTCGGCAACGATGATTTACAAAGCTTCTTATTCCTCATCTTTCGCAATTTCCGACAGCGCCAAAAATGTTCAGGCGGTATTGCAATCCTATAAGGACTGGGAAGATAATAAACTGGCCAATGCACCAGCTTATTTTGCCGATACTGTCGCATGGAATTTCTCCGACGGAAGCAAATACAGCATGAAACGCGACAGTATGGTGCACTTTGTCCAAAAGTTCAGGGACAGTTTAAGTAGTTCTAAAATTGATATGGTCTCCGTAGTCAATTTACATAGCATTGATAAAAATGAAGATTGGGTAAGTGTTTGGTACAAGCAAACCGACACCCATAAAGACGGCAAAGTAGATTCCGCATTTTACAATGATGTAAATCACATTAAAAAAGGCAAAATTGACTACTGGACTTCCATGCGCCAGGCATTAAAGAAAGCAAAGTAATTTTCGGGCTTAACACAATACGAAAAATTTCCGTCGGATGGACTTTAAGCGGTAAACGTTTGAAGCGACGGCGACTTTTATCGATAGCATTTACGGCTTTTTAAATAAACCAATTTTTAAACCCTAAAAACTAAATTATCATGAATTCAACAGTAGAATTAATCTTCTCGATCGCGGGCGGTGCCCTCGTTCTGTTAACCCTCTACGGAGCAGTAACCTTAAACAGGAAGTTTTTCCTTTCGGGACTTTGCTTCTTCAGTATTCTTCCAATTATCGGCGAAGGGATGGCTTATAATACAGATAAAGCGCCGATACACATTATTGTGCTCTTTGTATTTGTAGTGCAACTTGTGCTGGCTGCGCCTACCAGTATTACCTATGGGTCTGACAATGTGGCCGCGTCCAAGTTAACAGGCAAGATCGCATTAGCGTTGCTCATCATTAACGTAGTAGGTGCTGTATTCATTTTATGTTTAAAGGCACAGGTGCCTGCCCAGTTTGGGTACTACCATATTGGCCTGTCCGTTGCCATACTCTATATCATGGCCAAAAGAATGATGGCCACTGGCGGCTGGGTTTGGACAAAATCATAAAGCAAGCGCCGAATCAGTTCTTATCCAACAAAAAAGCTGTTCCAACCGGAGCAGCTTTTTTGTTGGATAAACAAGTCCCGGCTTTTAATCAGCCATTTTGATTAGCCGCACCTGGTCCAGAACAGCCTGGTTGATCTCGCCATTCATATTCTCGTTGGCGTCTTTGAATTGCAGTGTCAGTGTATGTTTACCGGTACCTAATTGCACTTTTACTCCATTAGAATATCCCCAGTTGGACCATTCGCCTTTGCCCCTTTGCGGGAAAACAAAGGTGCCGGCAAATTTGCCATCGGCATCCAAAGTCCTAATGGCACACTTGTTTTCGGTATTGATAGGGCCATTCCCGTTGGCGTAGCGGAAATCGATAAGATAAGTCCCGGCTTTAGTTATCGTTACCGGGATAGAAACGGTCGTGTTTTCCGTCTTGCTGATATTTATAAACCCATCGCCGGAAAAACCTTTGTAAGATAAATTTGCCTTTGGCGCTAATGTTTCCGCCTCAATAGTTTGAACTGACATTGTGGGAATAACGGCCACAGGCTCACTGGCAAATGAAGCAACACCGTTTTTATCAATGGAAGTTACCTGGTATTCGGCAAATTTATCCGCCGGTAGCTTAATGCTCAACGCTGTTTGCTTGGTTAATGGCTTACCGTTTTTATAAACTTCGTAACTAACCGCGCCGCTTGTTTTCCCCCAGCTTAATACTTCATTGTTGTACTGGGCGACAGGGGTTTCCGGAGCGGTATAGTTAGGCTTAAGGCCGACGCCATTGTTAGTAATGAGATTATTTGCCAGGCGGATAACGATCGTATGTTTTCCTTTTAGCGAGGACGATACTTCAGCTTTTTTTATCAACTTTCCATCTATTGTTATGGATGCTATCTTATTACCAAAGCCGCTCATCGAAATGTCCAGTATAGCGCCCCGGTATTTAAAGTTTTTGAGAGAACGACTACCGGCCAATGCCTTCGGAACAAATGGCTTAAATGCGATGCTGTTTTCAATATAGCTGATGCCAAACAGTAATTTATAAACGATTGCGATATTACCCGACAGGCTCCACAGCATATTGCTCGAATTGATTTGGGTGCCGGCAAAGTCGCCATCCGTTGCGGTAAAGTTTTCCTTGTTGGTAGCAAACAAAGCAGCAGGGCGGTATATAGCGCTAATGGCTCTTAATACTGAAGCTTCGTTACCCGCTTTAGCTGATGCCAGTGCCCAATAAGTTTCAACAAAGGGCCAAACGGCGTTGTTGTGATAAGGTGGTATGCCCGGTATCTGCGGATAGATACAGGGTATACCGAAATCGTTAACAGGGGTATGGCTGATGAGTGCATTTTGATTTTTACCAGCAATATCAAAGAACACGGCTAAAGCTTCGCCCAGGGCCTCTGAACGTGGCGAAAGCATCTTGTAAGATCTGCCATATACATATTGTCCATAATAGCCTTTTTTAGGCAGCCATAGATACTGGTTAATGCCATTTTGTATCTTCTTGGCTGCCTGGTCGTATTTTGCCGCACTTGTTTTATCGCCAAGCAAATTAGCCATTGCTGCTAATACCAGGTTTACTTTACAATGCACAGCGTTAGTACCAAGGCATTCCGATTCGTAAATATCTGCAGGCTGCATCCATTTTGGGTAAGTTTCTTCGCGCCAGTCGAGGAATGAGCTTTCGCCCCGTACCAGCCCTGTTTGAGTATCGTATACATTGGCTTCATCATCCGATGCCGATTTTTTGATAATTGCGTAAGCTTTCTTCAGCCATTCCTCATCACCCGTCACCTTGTAAACTTCCCAGGCAGCCACTGCCCAAATCATCCGGTCAGACGATACGGGGTATGCGCCGCCAGTGCCTGTATCCTGTATAATTCTACCATCTTTCGTCACCTTGCGCATCAGGCTGTACATCGCTACTTTTGGCTGTAGCACAGCCATCGAGAGAATGATGCTGTAGCTGATATCCCTGGTCCACACACCTGCCCATTCCTTACCCGTGCGAAAGGTACTGTCAGGCTCAACGGCATGCTGCATTTCGTCCAGCGACATGTTGTATATCGCATCACTGATAGGGTAGCCAGATTTATATTGAGGGAATGCACTGATATCCCTTGATAATTTCCACTCCGACGCGGTTTTGTTATTATCCTCAAAGGTTAGTGTCGTCTCGTATATCCCATCACCATCGGGGTCCTTTAATTCCAGCCCGGCGTGGTTTACCAGGTTATTAAAATCCCATATCAGGGGCGATGTATTTCCAGCCACATAAACGCCTTTAAAGTCATCTTTATATATCTTTTCCCCATTGGCGCCTAAATAGTATCCCTGTGTCTTGAAGGCCAACAGCACATCCCGCATATCAAGCCTTATTTTGAGCGAGGTGCCTGGCTTTAATTCGCCCTGTGAAGCAGGTAGTTCTTTGGGCGGTACTTGCCCGAATTTGATTGCAGGAGTAACATTATTGCCCCCAACACATAGAAAATGGTGATTAGTGCCAAAAGGCATTTCATTATCCTTGCCGTTAATGCTGAATTTAAATTCGATCAATGGACTGATCTTCGCCTTTGCGGGGCTTTGGTAGTTTGAGGTGATTCGATTAGATGAAACAACTGTCGCGCGATTTTTGCCTTGTACAACGCCGTCAGCATAAATGGTATATTTTTTTGAGGCGAATACGATGCGCTTATTTTGAGAATTTGCCGCCAACGAGACAGCAAAAAAGGATAATAACAGGAAAGAATATTTCATTGATTTGGAATTTGACCACAGCCGTAACAATGTACAATGGCTAAGGATTCAAAATTGCGAATTATTCCTGGAATTGGTGGCGACTTCCAATAGAACTTTTGTGACGCTACGAAGGAAAAATCAGCAATGGTACACGAATATTCTCAGGAATGACATAAGGGCTGTCATGACCCATCATCTCGTTAAAATGGAACTTATTATTCACCAGTACCAGCAAGTCGTTTTTCATATCGTTAACCAAGATGTCAAGGGCTTTAGGTATATCCCTTTCTTTGATATTGCTGAAATAAATATAATCAAGGTTCAGGGAGTTTAGTACGGCATCCTCAAAAACAGATTTGGCATAATTCTCTTCCATATAAGGCAAGCCCTTTTCGGATATATTGGCTATCAGCACGCTTGCATTAAGCCTTTGGGCCATCTGGGTTAAAAATACAACCACGTCATGACGGCAAAAGCGCAAATCGGTAGGGTAAACCATTTTTTCAAACACTTTGTAAGAAAAGTTTTGAGGTACCAGCAATACCGGGCAACCCGATTTGGTGGCGCTTCGCAATATATTAGCTTCAATGTACCCAGTATGTTCAGCATCGCCTCCAATTCCTCTTACCAGCAGACCCACATCATATTTCTTTACAATGGAAAGCACGTTATCGGTTACATAATCTGTCCCCTCAATAAAATGTACCACGGGCCTTAGTCCCGTTTCCCAGTTAAGCTTCGATTCTAATTTTTCTATCCAGGTATGTTTGTCGGCGGATATCACGGGAACCTCTTCCTCATTTGTTCCGGCTATCACCAATTCGGCCTTCGGAATGGCTTCATATTCAATGGTGTTCCACACATAAAGATTGGCTCCTGTTTTACCTGCTAAAAGCAAACTGATTTCCGCTGCGTGCTCAGCCTCTGACGAAAAATCGTTAAACAACAGAAAGTTTTTCATAACTGTTCCCCCGGTAGAATCGTTAATATTTGATATCATAAAATTAACTAAAAAGATTTCTAAAAAACGCTATATTTCTTATAAAAATTTATCGACATTGTGTGTACTTATTCACATCAAAATGCCTGAACACGAATAGTTTACGGAGATTACCTAAACTTTGTTCTGTTTTGCGATATTTTATATTATAAACAGTCGTATTAATGTTCAAAACCCTGGCATGCGATCGCCATCTACGCCTTGCTAAAAGGGGTGAAGGATGGGGAAACCTAATAATTCTACCGGGTTGTTCTCTTTCAAATCATTACTTTAGTACCTAACTAATATTAAATACCAGATTATGGCATCACCCGGCACCAAAGCAGAACCATGGAAGCTAAAAACGCCTCCCAATACCTCCGAATACGAGATGTACAAGGATGTTAAAGATGGGATCGACGTGATAGTTTGCGTGGTGGGTAAAACAACACTTTTGTATGATGGCCGCTGTATCAACGACCTGTACCAGATGCTAAAAGCCCATGGCGACTGGATGGACCTGGGCGGGGCAGACGAACAAAAAGATGCCAAAGAAGGGACTGTGGAAGCCTGGGGCCGATCGGCCAATAACCCGGTTGGCGGCTGGTATGGATTGAAGAAAGGCCTGCGCGGCCGTTTTGGGGTATACCTGCCGCCATTGATGGAAGTACTGGGTTTAGCCGAGCTGACCCACGAGGCCAAAAACAATAAAATGAGAGCCAAATAATGGCATCATCAATGAACGACAACACATCGAGGGCATTCGCTATGCTGTTTACCAGGGCACTGCTCGGCGTCATTTTCCTGATGCAAGGCTACGGGAAAATATTCACCTATACCATCCCAAAGGTGTATGACCTATTTTTTAAGGATTTTGAGAAAACTTTCCTGCCCAAATGGTTGATATGGGGTACCGCTTATTATACCTCCTATGTCGAAATGGTATGCGGCTTTTTACTCATCATCGGCTTATTTCGCAAATATGCGCTATATCTTTTGGGTATTGATCTGCTCATCGTATCATTCGGGCATGGCCTAATGGAGCCCATCTGGGACCTGCAGCATGTGATTCCGCGGGCTATTTTATTGATTGCCATTTTGATAGCTCCCGGCCAGTGGGACCGCTGGTGTGCCGATGCTGTTATTTCAAAGAAAAACGCCTCATCATAAATACAATATTTTGTTGCCATTCCGCTGTACTTTAAAACTGTTTAGCTAAAAATTTGTTAACATTGCGAACACATTTGGCATGTGCAGTAAGTCTGGGCCCAATGCGTTTTTTATTCACTAACTACAATTTATTATGAAACTATTAAAATCTGTTCTTACACCCGTTATTATCTTATCCGCGCTTATTTCGTTAGAAGCCTGTCACGCAAAAAAGAAGGTAGTACAAACGCCAACACCTGTGGATACTACTGCTAAACCAACACCGCCGCCACCACCGCCGCCTGCTCCGCCTCAACCGGCTCCGGCTCCGGCACCGGCCCCTAAACCAAACTATAATTTTGCAAATATCCAGTTCGAGTTCGACTCAAGCATATTGCGCACCGACTCCTATCCAACATTGGACAGGGCAGCCGCGCAAATGAAAATCGATCCATCAGCTACATTTATACTTAATGGTTATGCATCTATGGAAGGTACCGCCGCACACAACATGGTGTTATCACAGGATAGGGCAAACGCTGTAAGGGCCTACCTGGTAAACACCGGCGTGCCTGTGGCTAATTTAACCGCCAAAGGTAATGGTACGGCCGACCCTGTGGCAGATAACGGCACCGACGCAGGCAGGGTACTTAACCGCCGCGTCGAGATCAAAAAGCGGTAAACTAAATATCCTATAAACACAAAACCCGTTTGGTAATTAACCGAACGGGTTTTTTTGTTCCCCCACATGGATTCGAACCACGATCTTCAGATCCAGAAACTGACATGTTACCCTTGCACCATAGGGGAGTAATTGCGGCTGCAATGATAAAGATTTTTTTTTAGTTGTTAAAATGGAGGTGTGAGGTAAAGGGAGAAAGGTAAAAGGCGAAAGGTATAGTGGCGGCAACGCCCCGCACCCAAAAAGGTTACATTAATTTATCAACGACAAAATGGGCTTTGTGGAAAACTATCAACAGGTAATGAAAACGATAATATCGATTTTTGAGATAGTGATGAAATCGTTAGAAGACCTGAACAAAGAAGCCGGCGAAATTAACTTACAGATACGCAGGATATTGCTCAACGGCTATAGTTATGACGACGGTATTGCCAACCAACTGACCAAAATAAACATCGTTACCGCCCTGCGCGCCCAATTGGTTGCTATTGAAATGGAAATACGGCTGCGTACGCAGGAATAGCCCTTAGATACAATTTGCCCACCGCCTTGCGCCACGCGCTACTCACTTCCCAATAGTAAAAAACATAGCCACCGAGGCAGCGCCCATGGCGATAAAAGTAAACCACAATAACCCGCTTGATAATGGCCCGCTTTTATGCTCGCCCATTATTTTTTTGTTTCGCGATATTTTAATGATCAGGAACAGCAGGGGCACGGCAGCTACACCATTGAGCACAGCGGCATAAACGAGTGCCTTTACCGGGTCGATACCTACAAAATTAATAATGAGGCCAATAAGCGTAGCAATAGTGATAACGCCATAAAAGCCATGTGCGTGTTTTAACTTAAGGTTGAGGCTGGCGTTCCAGTTAAAAGCTTCGGACACAGCATATGCCGCCGAACCCGACAACACCGGCACAGCCAAAAAGCCCAGCCCCAAAATGCCTATGGAAAAAATGAGCTTTGCCAAAAAGCCTGCGTTAGGGAAAGAGTGTACCAGCGGTTCGAGAGCCTTTGCAGCATCGGCGGCGGTTTTAATATCTTTCACGCCACCCTCATGTAATACTGTGGCAGCAACCAGTAAGATACACCAGGTAGTAATTTCGGAGATGATCATACCCGAGTTGTTATCCAGTCGCATGCGGTGGATAGCCAGTTTTGTAACTACGGGCTTGCCATTTTGGCTAGGGTGTTTCTCTTGTTGCTCTTCTACTTCTTGCGAGGCTTCCCAAAAAAACATATACGGCGAAATGGTAGTGCCCAACACGCCGGTAATGATAAACAGGAAAGCAAAATTGAGTTCGATATGCGGCACTACTGTGGCTTTGAGTACCGTTCCCCAGGGTTGGTGTACAATAAAAACAGTAATGGGGTAGGCCAGCAGGGACAGCGCCAGCCATTTGAGTATTTTGGAATATACCTTGTAATTGGTAAATATTTCGAGAATGAGGATACTCGCGGTAATTACTAAAGTTAAAATAACAAATGGGACGGGTATTAATAATTCCGCCGCCGAAGCCATGGCGCCAATATCTGCACCTATATTAATGGTGTTGGCAATCACCACCAGGGTAACCACCGAATACAGGACCGTTTTACTGTAATGCTCCTTAACCACAGCTGCAATGCCTTTGCCTGTCACTAAGCCTATACGTGCGCAAGCTTCCTGCACGGCTGCCATAAAAGGCAGCATATACAAAGCCGTCCATAACTGACCATAGCCAAACTGTGCTCCCGTTTGTGAATAGGTGGCAATACCCGATGGGTCGTCATCAGCAGCACCAGTGGTGAGGCCCGGACCAAGCAGGGTTAAAAATTTCCAGAATCTTCTTTTTTTGCGAACAGGTTTCTGCATCGGTTCCATATAAAAGGGCTGTATTATATTTTACAGCCCTCTATAAAGATAAATAACCTAAACTTTGTTTTAGCGAACAAGAAGAAGTTTAATTCTGCCCGCTTATGACCTAAATATACCTGTTGATCAAATTCTCAAGGTATTCCTGCTTTCCGCTGATGGTTTTAGGCTCGCCATTGGCGATAGCATATTCTCTAAGTGCTTCGAGCGAAACCTTGCCTTCTTCAAAAGCCTTTCCGGTACCACTGTCAAAAGAAGCATACCGGTCTTTACGAATCTTTTTGTAATCTGATTTTTGCAGGATATTATCTGCAATCACCAAAGCCCTTGCAAAAATATCCATGCCGCCAATGTGCGCATAGAAAAGGTCGGCCGGGTCTGTAGAGTTACGGCGTATCTTCGCGTCAAAGTTGATACCCCCGCCTCCAAAACCACCCGCTTCCAGGATGATGAGCATATATTCGGTTACTTCAGCAACATTATTCGGAAACTGGTCGGTATCCCATCCATTTTGGCTGTCACCCCGGTTGGCATCTATAGAACCCAAAATACCGGCGTCAGCAGCAACCTGTAGATCATGCTGGAAGGTATGGCCGGCAAGGGTAGCGTGGTTAACCTCCAGGTTCAACTTCATGTCTTTTAACAAGTCGTATTTCTGTAAAAAGCCCAATACCGTGGCTGCATCATAATCATACTGGTGCTTGGTAGGCTCACAAGGCTTGGGTTCGATAAAGAAGGTGCCTTTAAAACCCTGCCCGCGTGCATACTCAATGGATTTATGCAAAAACTGGGCAAAATGCTCCTGCTCGCGTTTCATATCCGTATTCAGCAAAGTCATATAGCCCTCGCGGCCACCCCAGAACACATAGTTCTCGCCACCCAAAGCAATCGTCGCATCCAAAGCAGCTTTCACCTGTGCTGCGGCATGGGTGAGCACATGAAAATCAGGATTGGTGGAAGCCCCGTTCATATACCGTTTATTCGAAAATAAATTGGCCGTACCCCAAAGCAGTTTTACCCCGCTGGCAGCTTGCTTTTGTTTGGCATAATCCACCATCGCCTGCAGGCGCTTATCATTTGAAGCAATATCGTTGGTATAATCCACAACGTCCACATCATGAAAGCAGTAATAAGGCAAATTCATTTTGGTTATGAATTCAAAAGCAGCATCCATTTTATCCTTAGCGCGTTCTACAGCATCTGCTTTTTCGTTCCATGGGAACAGATGGGTTGGCTCGCCAAATGGGTCGGCGCCCGAGCCGCAGAACGAGTGCCAGTAGGCACAGGCAAAGCGAAGATGGTCCTTCATGGTTTTGCCTGCTATTACCCTATCGGCATCATACCAGCGAAAAGCCAGCGGGTTATCACTTTGCGGGCCCTCGTATTGTACCTGGCCTATGTTTTTAAAAAATTCTTTGTCGCCTGTGAGTATCATATTGATTTTTTTTAGATTACACTGATTTATTGTTTTTTGGATTACACCGATTTGTTACTGCCGATTACACCGATTTTATTGTGCTAATTGTTTTTCAAGTAAAGCTTTCCAGTCTTGGTAAATGTCTTCGAAGTTGTTTTTTGTCGGTTCAATTACCTTTATTTTTTCCATCTTGCTGAATGCTTCGGCAGGTGACTTAAATATCCCGGCACCTATGCCTGCGCCGAGTGCGGCACCTGCGCTGCCGTCGTTTTTATATAGTTCGACAGGTACGCCGGTTGCGTTTACAAATATTTCGGTAAAAAGGTCGCTCATAAACAGGTTGGCTTTCCCTGCCCGGATCACTGATGGATTCATCCCGTTTTCGCGCATAATATCAAGCCCATAACGAAATGCGCAGGCAATGCCTTCCAGGGTCGCTCTCAGCATATGCTCTTTCCCGTGGATGTTCAGGTCAATATTTTGAAAATGTGCGCCTACGGGCTTGTTGTTCAGCATGCGCTCTACACCATTACCAAAGGGTAATATTCTCACACCATAACAACCCGCTGGAGACAATGCCGCTTTCTCATTCATCTGGCTGTAACTTACATCTGGACCAAACATCATTTTCATCCAGCTATAAAGCCGACCCGTACCGTTGATGCAGAGTAATACGCCAAGCCGTTTTTTCTTATCGGCATAATTTACGTGGGCGAAAGTATTTACCCTCGATTGCGGATCGTAAGTCAGCTTATCGCTAACCCCGTAAATAACGCCCGATGTACCTGCAGTTGCGGCCACTTCACCAGGGTTGAGTACATTTAGCGACAGGGCATTGTTGGGCTGGTCGCCGGCTTTATAACTTATCGGGATACCCGCTTTCAATTTCAACTTTTCCGCGACCGATCTCAGCAATTCGCCGTGTGATGAAAATACCGGCTTTATATGCGGAAAAAAGCTTTTTGAGAAGCCAAAATACTTGATAATATCGTCAGACAATCGATTGTCTTTAAAATCAAAAAAAATGCCCTCAGACAGTGCCGAAACTGAAGTGGTTAGTTCGCCGGTGAGGCGCATCGCGATAAAATCGCCCGGCAGCATCACTTTGTCTATTTTATCAAATGTTTCAGGCTCGTTTTTTTTCACCCACGCCAGTTTTGAGGCGGTAAAGTTTCCGGGAGAGTTGAGCATACGGCTCAGGCATTTCTTTTCACCTATCGTCTCAAACGCTTTGTTCCCAATTTCAACAGCGCGGCTATCGCACCAGATGATGCTGTCGCGCAGCACCTGCTTTTCTTTGTTAACAATGACAAGGCCATGCATCTGGTAGGCTATGCCGATGGTAGCAATATCCGCTGGGTTATATTTACCGCTATTGTTGCAAAGCAGTATTGCCTGCTGCACCTGTGCCCACCATGTTTCGGGCGACTGCTCGGCCCAGCCGGGGTGAGGTGATAAAATCGCGTTTTCTTCATCCGGGTATTGGGCGGATGCTATAGCAGTTTGCGTTTCGGCGTCAACAACCGAAACTTTAATGGACGAAGTGCCTATATCAATACCTAAAAGCAGCATATGTATAATTTTGACCTGTAATTATGACGGATAATTTGGTTTGCTAAAAATGCAAAATATTTCAGGAATGCGAGGATTTATCTCTAAAATAATCCGAAACCGTTTTGTACTCTAATGGAGGTGGAAATGATGCAAAATAAAATAAATGATAAATATTTATTGTTTATCAATAAATATTTATTTATATTTGCATCGTCAAATTTAAAAAACTTAAAAATCATGGAAATTAGTACAAAACAAATTCTGAAATTTCTATATGTTCTTTCGTGGATCATATTTGTAGGCGTATGCGTTGAAGCCGGCGGCTTTATAATCAATACCTTTTATACCCTGGTCATCAACAACGTTGATGCAAAATACTTTTGGCCGGGCATTGATCTCTCAAGTCTTTACCGGTATGACCCCGGATATTTTTTTGTCGAGACATTACTGATGATCATTGTTGCAGTTTTGAGGTCATGGATATTTTATCTGATCGTAAAAGTGCTGCACGATAAAAAGCTAAACATGGCTCAGCCTTTTAACAGCGAAACAGGGCGTTTTATTTTTATGTTATCGTACCTGTCTTTGGCTACCGGCATGTTCTCATGGTGGGGCGTTAAATATGCCGCCTGGTTTACTACAAAAGGCGTTGCTATGCCGGATATACAAAATATGCGATTAGGCGGGGCCGATGTGTGGTTGTTTATGGGCGTTACACTTTTTGTGATCGCACAAATTTTTAAGAGAGGAATTGAAATTCAAACAGAACACGAATTAACTATATAATTATGGCGATCATAGTAAACCTTGACGTGATGATGGCCAAACGAAAAATGTCATTGAATGAGCTGTCGGAAAAAGTAGATATGACATTGGCTAATCTTTCTATACTCAAAACAGGGAAGGCAAAAGCGATCCGTTTTAGTACGCTCGAAGCTATTTGCAGAGCACTGGGCTGCCAGCCCGGAGATTTGCTGGAGTATTCAAAGGATGATTTACCAAATAACGATATAGATTTTTAAACGAATCGTCACCAGGAATCATGAAAACGAAAATTAAAAATTCGCACAAAGTAATTATGGGGATTACCTTTTCGGCCGCGCTGTTGTTCATAGTTGCTTTTAAAGCGATAGAAAATGCAGAGCAAGCTCAAGATACTTCGCGTT
>JAYUEE010000052.1:0-11990 GCA_043739405.1 Mucilaginibacter sp.
GCCCGCACGCCCGTTACGGTAACGGTTACTCCGCCGCAGGGACCACCTGTTATCAGCGGGACCACTTCCATTTGTCCCGGAACCGGCACGACGTTGACAGCAACAGCTTCGGGTACTGTTTCGTGGTACGATGCTGCCGTAGGTGGAAACTTACTTCATACCGGAAATACCTTTACCACTCCTGCGCTGGGTTCCAATACCACTTATTACGCCGACCAGACTACCGGTACATGTTTAAGCAGCAGAGCATCTGTAACAGTAACAATCATTAATGTTCCTAGTCCACAGTTCCAATACCCTGCGGGCACGTTTTGTAAAACGGCTGCAAATCCTACACCGGTTATTAATAACCCATCAGGTGGTACCTTTAGCGCCGCCCCTGCCGGGTTGGTATTTGTAAGTACCACCACCGGGCAGATCAATTTAGCGGCGAGTTTGCCGGGTCAATATGTAATTTCATTTGCCGGCAACGGTCCGTGTCCCGCCACTACAAATGCCGTCGTAACAATTTCACTTGCGCCAAGTGCACAGTTTTCATACACGGGGCCTTATTGCCGGGATGCAGGCTCGGCATCGCCAACTTTTCCGGTGGGATCGAGTGCCGGTGTTTTCAGTGCATCACCCGCAGGCTTGGTTTTTATCAATACAAGTACTGGCGATATCGACCTGGTAAACAGCACTCCGGGAGTGACTTACACCGTGACCAATACAATCGCCGCAAGTGGTTCCTGCGCTCTAAGTACGTTTAGTAACACCGTGACTATTGATCAAAGTGTAGCTGTTTTTGCCGGTCCGAACCAGGTTGTGCCTAATGGGAGCCCGGTTACTCTTTCTGGAAGCGTAACTCGTGGTACCTCGACAGGCACATGGTCAGGCGGCACAGGCTCATTTGCCAATCCTAATTCTCTTAATACTACCTACACCCCCGGCCCGGGCGAAACAAGCGCCACGCTTACACTTACATCGGCTGATCCACCCGGGGCATGCGGTCCGAAGTCATCTTCGCTACTAATCACCATTTCACCGGCGCCCCCGGCGCCAACAGTTGCGCCGGCGCTTATTTGCGCGGGAAGCTCGGGGATTTTAACGCCAACGGCGCCTGGCGGAGTATATACATGGTACGATGCGCTGGTTGGTGGTAACCTTTTGGCTACCGGATCGAGCTTTGTGACACCCAGCCTGGTAACTAATACAACGTATTACGTAGAAACAACCCTCAACGGGGCAACCAGTCCCCGCACAGCTGTTACTGTAAGTATAAGTGCGTTACCGGCATTACCGGTGGTGTCGGGAGCAACAACTATTTGTGCAGGTAACACCACTACGCTTACCGCGAGTGGTTCAGCCGGCGTTTACCAGTGGTACGATGCGCCGGTTGGTGGTAACCTCCTGGCAACAGGGCCTACATATACAACCACTTTTTTAAACACCAATACCAGTTATTATGTTGATGCCTTAGTAACCTACTGTAGCAGCCCGAGGACAAAGGTTGATGTCATTGTTAACCCGGTGCCTGCCATAACAAGTACTTCGGCCGGCAACGTATGCAGCGGAGTGGCGCTCAATTATGCCATTACCTCAAATGTTGCCGGGGCCACATTTACCTGGAGCCGCGCGGCAGTAGCTGGTATTAGTAACCCGGCGGTAAGCAATCAGCTAACCGCCACCATAACTGAAACTTTAACAAATACAACGGCAGCGCCTGTTAATGTTACTTATATCATTACCCCGATGGCTGGTATTTGTTCTGGCGCTCCCTTTAATTATGTGGTAACGGTAAACCCGGCACCGGTAGTAACGAGCGCACCGGCTATCCCAGCGTGTGACCAAACCCCGATAAATTATAATATAACGTTTAATACGCCCGGAACATCTTTCACCTGGAGCCGTGCCACAGTAGCGGGAATAACCAATGCGCCGATTGCAGGGCAAACCGCCTCAAGCATCCGCGAAAGCTTATTTAACACCACCAATGCGCCCATTGATGTAACTTATGTCATCGCCTACCAAACTGCCAGTTGCAGCGGCCTGGTGTTTAATTTAACTGTTACAGTAAACCCACCGGTATCGGTAACCAGTGCGCCATCGAACCCGGCATGCAGCGGGGTTGCGCAAAGTTATGCCATCACCTCCAATGTAGCAGGAGCCACTTTTTTATGGAGCCGCGCAGCGGTTGCAGGCATCAGCAACCCGGCGGTATTGAATCAAACGCAGTCTACCATCACCGAATCTTTAATAAATATAACGACCAGTAAACTCGTAGTAGTTTATATGATCACGCCGACAGCAAATGGCTGTTCGGGCGCGCCATTTAAATACAGTGTAACGGTGAACCCATCGGTACCCACGCCGGTAGCCAATGCCAATTCACCTATTTGTTCGGGAAGCGACATCGATCTGCAAAGTCCTATAATTCCTAACGCAACCTATAACTGGAGCGGCCCTAACGGGTTTACATCTGCACAACAAAACCCCACTATAACTAATGCCGGTGTTATCAACTCTGGAACTTATAACTTATTTATCACCATTAACGGCTGTGCTAGCGCAACTGCCAGCGTGGTGGTGACGGTCGACCCGCCACCTGTTGCAGATGCCGGTCCGCCGCTACCAGCATGTACCAATGCGGTGTCGGTACAGCTTGCGGGTTCAGTAACCGGGGGTACAACAACCGGCCTATGGACGACTGCAGGAAGCGGTACATTTTCACCAGCACCAAATGTACTTAACGCATTGTATTTGCCCTCGGCAGCTGATATTGCCGCCGGCTCGGTAGTGCTTACCCTTGCATCTACCAGCAAGGATAATTGCAGTGTTTCCACATCACCAGTGACAATTACCTTTAAGGCGCCGTCTGTAACAAGTCAGCCAACAGGGTCCATCTGCAATGCAACTGCACAGAATTATGTGATGACATCCGATTTTCCGGCTGCAACCTTTACCTGGAGTCGTGCTGCCGTTGCGGGCATTACAAACCCGGCGGTTGCTGGCCAAACATCGGGCACTATTACCGAAATTTTAAACAATCCGGGGAATACTGCAATTGATGTTATTTATATCATTACCGCAAATAATGCCGGATGCCCTGGTAAGCCTTTCACCTATACCGTTACGGTTAATCCTACACCTGTAGCGCCAATTATTACCGTTAATTCGCCCGTTTGCGTTAATAGCACCATACAACTGAATACACCAGCCTTAGCAGGTGCAACCTATGCGTGGACAGGGCCAAATGGTTTTACGTCACCAGCTCAAAACCCCACTATCCCTAATGTAACAGCGGCTGATGCGGGAACTTACACACTAACTGTTACGGCTAATGGATGTACCGGCCCGCCCTCTTCAACTAATGTTGTGGTCGATGCGTTGCCAATATCTTATGCCGGGAAGGACCAAATTGTTTGCCCTGTAACTCCTTCAGTGCAGCTTGCCGGCACCGAAACAGGCGGAACGCCAACCGGCACCTGGTCCACCAACGGAACGGGCACGTTTTCATCAGTTACAGCATTAAATGGCCAATATTTTCCTTCGGCTGCGGATGCAGCTGCGGGGTCTGTAACACTTACCCTGGCGTCGACCAGTGCTGATGATTGCGCGATATCTACGTCGACAATGGTAATCAAATTCCAGCTTTTGCCTGCCTTGACCGCCGGCCCAGACCAAAGTATATGTTCGCAGAGTGCTGCCGTATTAGCCGGGCAGATAACTATACCTGGCGGTGCAGTATGGAGCACATCGGGCTCTGGAACATTTGCTCCTTCGGCAGCGCAGTTGAATGCAACCTACGTACCAAGCGCGGCAGATGTTAAAAACGGTTTCGTTGTGCTCACACTGACGGCCAACAACCCTGGCCAATGCTATATACCTACGGACGTAATGACGCTAAAATTCATCCCGCCTCCAACGGTTAGTGCAGGCAAACCGATATTTATTTTAAAGGGACATACTACAACTTTGTCGCCTACTGTCAGTGACCCGAATGTAACTTACTCATGGTCACCCAATGTTGATATCAGTAATCCAAATATTGAAAACCCGGTGATTACCGGAAACGTTAACCATACTTATACCCTAACGGTAATTGATATCCGAGGCTGCCAAAGTTCGGCATCAGTTGATGTTACGGTATCTCCTGAAATTATAATTCCAAATACCTTTACGCCGAATGGAGATGGTATAAATGACCAATGGAACATACAGGGTCTCATTGCGTACCAGCAGGCCACAGTAGATGTGTTTGACCGGAACGGGCAAAAAATATTTCATTCGGTTGGCTACGGAACGCCATGGGACGGGACTTACAAAGGCCAGCAGGTGCCTTATGGTGTTTATTATTATATTATTGATCCTAAAACACTGGGGCTAAAAGTACTTTCAGGCTCCATTACGGTTATCAGGTAATTCTAATTCATAATATCGGACACAAAATATTGAACGCCGAATGATGAAGTTAAATTTATTTACTTCGAAATTCGATATTCTGCATTCATGATTCAATATTCCTTTTTTTTTAACTATTGGAAAGTCTTAAAAACAGTAAAGCCCCTGATGGGCAGGGGCCTTTACTAACCAATTATAAACCTAAATTATGAGAAGACTATACTAAACTTTTGATGGTGTAAAGGTAACACTATAAATTAAAATGTAGAATTTACATTTGTAATATTTTTGTCACCATTTCACATAACATCTGTTAACGTTGTATTAACATTAAATAAACAATCAAAACCTTATTAAACTCTTAATTTTTGACTGCTTATTTACCTTTCGGTAACGCTTACGATGTAAAGGTATAAAAAAAATCATAAAAGCAATATTTTTTTCAAATAAAAATAAGAAAAGTGCAATTTTTATGAAAAAAACTCTTTGTAAAAGCGATTTGTGTGCAAAAAGGGTAATTTATATTCAAAAAATGTAACAAAAATTATACTTAATAAGATATTTGCGTATATATTTTAATCAGTTATTGAAAAAAATGCTAAAAATTGTTAATAATGACTGCAAAATTGCTTTAGAACTAATAAAAATGAGTTTTCTTATTGAAAAACATCTAATACTTTCTCTTGAGCGCCAGATTTTCGTATGAAGCACGGAAATAGCCCGATTTTACCGTGCAGAAATATTACTTTATAAAAACATCAGTCTGCCCGCTCTTTTGCATTTTTGCCGATATTGCCCCATCAATTTATGAAATCAACCAGAGCCCCCCATCCCGAACTAACGCAACCTTTATTATGGGTAATGGCCATTGCAACCGGGTTGATCGTTGCTAACCTGTATTATAATCAACCTTTGCTGGATGCCATTGCATCCACATTTCATGTGAGTAGTGCCAAAGCAGGACAAGTTGCTATGCTTACGCAGATGGGCTATGCAACGGGCATGTTATTTTTAGCCCCGCTGGCTGATATGCAGAAGCGCAAGCGCCTGATCATGCTTTGCCTCGCTGTAGCTATCATATCCTTGCTGGGCGCGGCTATTGCGCCTAATATTAATGTGTTGATAATAGCCAGTTTTTTGATAGGGATATTTTCATTGATCCCGCAGTTGCTGGTACCCATGACAGCGCATCTTGCAAAACCGGCGGAACGCGGACGTAAAATAGGTTTTGTGATGAGCGGCCTTTTATTGGGGATATTACTCTCGCGGGTTATAAGCGGTGTGGTGGATAGTTATTTCGGCTGGCGCGCCATGTTTTACATCGCGGCGGGTATTATGGTAATAATCTGGTTATTACTGTTCTTTTTGCTGCCCGAAGTGGAGCCCGAGTATAAGGGCAAATATAAATCACTGATGGGTTCCATGCTGACCCTTATTGCGAATGAACCTGCCTTGAGAATAGCCGCGGTAAGAGGAGCACTTTGTTTTGCTTGCTTTAGTGCGTTCTGGACAACCCTGGTTTTTTTATTGGGCGCCAATTTTAAACCGGTTACTTTATGGCTGCATAATGTTATTCATATTCCGGCATCGGCAAGTTTTGTTGCAGGTTTATTTGGCTTAATTGGGGCATTTGGCGCCGTCGTAGCAGGTATCATGGGCAGATTGAGCGATAGGATGGATGCTTACCAGCTTTCGACATTCACTTTGCTGCTGATCATACTATCCTTTATCGTATTCATTTTTTCGGGTCATAGCCTTTTCGGACTTGTCATTGGGGTTATCGTAATGGACATGGGGGTGCAGGCAACACATATATCAAACCAGACCTTAATATTTGCACTGAAACCCGAAGCGCGTAACCGTATCAATACCATCTATATGGTTACCTATTTCATAGGAGGGGCATTAGGTACTTTGTTGGCCGGGCAGGCCTGGAAGTATTGGCAATGGAATGGAGTATGCATGGTTGGGATATCATTGTCGATCATAGCAATCGTTTTTCATTTGCTTAACCAGAAAACCATACAGAAGACCAGACAAGGTGTATAGATAATAGACAACGTTCGCAGCCGTTTTTTCTCTTTTTGCGACATTACTCCCTGCATACCATCATTAAAAACGGTATAAAAACCGCTCCAGTTTCTCCAGGTTTTATTCCTCAATTATAAATTATTCTTTTTAGGATATTCTGTTAAACCTTATGAAAATTTTGGCATCCAATTGGAGTAGTGTTTATCAAAAAACACTACACGGATGTCAATCGAGCCTAAGAAAAATCGCGAAAGCGAAGAACAGGAATGGGAAAATCCGCAAGATCCGGGTGAGCCTTCAGACGCCCGCGACAAGGAACAGGTAGTGCGGCAGTATGAAGAAGCAAAGCGCCGAAAAGATAATTTGACGGAAAAGGATCACATAGATAAACCTAAACCCGAGTAATTACGTATATAAGTAAAATTGATTAAATAAAAACTGTAACAACCTTAAAACGATAATATTATGAACGCTTATACCAAAACCTCGAGTCACAAATTAGTAGATCGTTTTGACAACGAACTCAGAACACTTTTATTGAACGACCTTACAAATATAAGGGGAGTTAAAACTCAACTCTTTCACAGCAAAACCCGGGCGCGCGTACAGAATCGTATGGCTGTAGCCTGATCAATATATATCTACGTATAAAATTCTATTAAATTCTATGAGAGATTAGGGTCCTGCGTTTTAGCAGGGCCTTATTTTTTTGAGGCGTATTTGACGATCAGTTCTGCCGTGCGCGCAGAGGCGCCCGGTTTTCCAATTCTGCCAAAAAGTTCTTGGTAATTGGCCAGTATTTTATCGAAGTAAGCTTTATTGTTCAGGATGTTTTCCAACTCGGCGTTGATAGTTTGGGGTGTGCAATAGGGTTGTATCAGCTCCTTTACGATTTCTTCGTCGACTATCAAATTCACAAGCGATGCATATTTTACCTTCACTACGGTACGTGCAATAGCCATGCTGATCGCACTCGATTTGTAGACCACTACTTGTGGCACATTAAATAGAGCGGTTTCCAGCGATGCAGTTCCCGAAGCTACGATAGCTGCATGCGCATTGCTCAGCAAATCGTAGGTCGCATTAAATACAAGCGGGATACCTGCGCCTTTCAAATACTGGTCGTAATAATCAGGCTTAAATGATGGCGCTCCGGCTACAATAAATTGATAATCGGGCCACTTTGCAGCAACGGCTACCATATCCGGCAATAACCGGCTAATCTCCTGTTTGCGACTACCCGGCAGTAGGGCGATGATCTTTTTATCCGAAAGGTTATGCGTTTTACGGAAATTAGCATCAGGTTTAAAATCAGATATGGCATCTAATAGGGGATTGCCGACATAGTCTACCTTCATATCCCACTTTTTATAAAAATCGACTTCGAAAGGCAGGATGCAAAACATATGGTCTACAACCCGCTTTATTTTCAACACCCGTTTCTGGTTCCATGCCCAAACTTTAGGTGAAATATAATAGCAAACCATAAAACCTTTTGCCTTAGCATCGGCTGCTATACGAAGGTTAAAGCCCGGGAAGTCAATGAGGATTAGTACATCGGGCTGCCAGCCGGCGATATCTTTTTTACAGGCAGCTAAGTTTTTTGAAATGGCGCGTAAGTTGGCAACTATCTCGACGAAACCCATAAAGGCCATATCGGCATAATGCTTTACCAGTTCGCCGCCTTCGGCCAGCATTTTATCACCCCCGTAAAAGCGAAACTCGGCCTGTTTGTCCTTTTCTTTTAAGGCTTTCATCAGGTTGGCCCCATGCAAATCGCCGGATGCTTCGCCGGCTACGAGGTAATATTTCATAGCCGTTAAATGTTAAACTTCCAGTTATTGAGTAATGGAATGGCATGGTGCGCTGTCATATCAAACTGCACAGGAACTACCGAAACGTAGTGGTGCTCCAAAGCCCAGACATCTGTTTCTTCGCCGGTATCGTTCAGTTGGAATACGCCTGTAAGCCAGTAATAAGGGCGTTTGTGCGGGTCCATGCGTTCGTCAAATTCCTCGGCCCATTTGGCATTGGCCTGGCGGCAAATTTTGATGCCTTTAATATGTGGCGTATTAGGGAAATTAACATTGAGCAAGGTAGCAGGTGGTAAGCCGTTTTGCAAAACCTGCTGCGCCAGTTCCGTTACGTATTTGATGCAATGACTAAAATCGGCCTGAAGGGTATAATCATCCAACGAAAAACCAATGGAAGGGATACTTTCGATGGCTCCTTCAACTGCTGCCGACATCGTACCAGAATACAAAATATTGATAGAGTTATTCAACCCGTGATTGATACCCGAAACGCACAGATCAGGCTTTTTGCCTTTGAATATTTTGTTTACGGCTAGTTTAACGCAGTCAACGGGCGTGCCCGAGCAGCGGTAGCTTTCTATTCCGTCGTAAATCTCAACTTTATCCAGCCTTAACGGACTACCAATCGTAATTGCATGTCCCATACCAGATTGCGGGCTGTCAGGCGCAACCACTACCACTTTGCCCAACTCTTTCATAGCATCCATCAGGGCTTTGATACCGGGGGCGGTTATGCCGTCGTCGTTTACAACTAATATGGTGGGATGGGCGGAACTCATGCCGCAAAAATAGCTATTATAGGCTTATGCTAAATTATCTTTTTCACTCCCGGAATTTGTACAATTACCGAAGCCAGTAAAAAGCTGCCGATCACAGCCAGCGGTCCCACAAATAAAAGTTTGAGCGCCGGCTCAATGGCCAAGCCGCTTACCAATAACGATATGGAAATGAGTACCAAAGGATGGAAAATGTACACCGCAAAAGTGTAGCGCGACAATTTGCTTACGCGAACGGACGGTTCGTTCCACCGCCTGCGACCAAGGCTTAGCAATCCTACCACGATGGAAAAGCCTATTACCTGTTCCCAAACCGCGTACAATAAACATTGCCAGTGCCATCCACCGCTCCACCAGCTGCCATCCATGTGCGTTTTTTCCTGGATGTATGGGGGGTTAATCCAAATGTCTAAAAAAGACAGTTAAAAAAATGTGCGAAATCTGTGCGAAAAGTGGGCTAACAATAGTAAAAAAGCCATTTTTTAGAAGATTGACGCATATCGGTAAGATAAAACGAAATGTCCAACATTTTGAATTTACTTTAATTCACCCTTAATTGTAGGGTGCGTAGGTTCCATTTGCTTCCATTTTAGTTACATTCTCAACGTAAAACGTGCTTAAAACGCGATAATAGCTTCATAAAAGCAGTATTTATAAGTGTTGAAAAGTAGATTTTTTAAGATTTAGGGTAGATTTTAAAGCCTAAAACGCCCCAAATATCAGGAATTACATGGATTTAAGGGCCTTAAACGCCCGTCTTTAAAGGCGATTTAAACCCCAAAAACAGCTATAAAAAAAGTTGGTGCTACAGTTGGTGCTACAGTTGGTGCTACACTGAAAAATTTATATGCCAATAAAATGACTTGGAAAGACTTAAAAATAGTGTCCTTATTTTATGACTACGGCTAATTCTTAGACGATGTTTTGGCCCACATTGAAGACTATGCTCCGTTTTAGATTTACGAATGTTAAATTTATTTGTTTTGGTTTATAGCCTTTTATGGCTAATAGGATTACCAGTAAATCATCCATTCAATACTTGGAAGAATCCGAATATTATACTCATTTTATCGGCGTCCTTTGCTTGAGAGTAAAAGGTATTTATGGCGGATGAAATTGCTTCGAGCGGGGCAGCAAAATCTTTAAGACTTTCAAGTTCTTTCAAAACATCTATTCTATACTGTTCGAAGTCAAAAATCTGTCCATTGTAATATTTGCCGATCTCATATTTTTTTCTTTCTACACGTTCAAAATAATAGTGATCGAAGTTTTTAATGATGTATTGAAAAGCAGTGAATGTATTGATGTTTTGATATATTTTGGACAGTTCATCAGTACCATTCATCAGTTCTTTGCTTATTCTATTTTGAGCATGTATCTCTAAATATAACGGCGCTTCATTGGACACAAAAGATTTATCTATTATTTTATCCTCGTTGGACTTCGTTATAATCTCTTTATTGTCAATATTCCACATTTCACCAACGCCATTAAGTAACCAATCCGTATCTACTTTGGGATAATTGCTCGTTATTTTTTGTAGAATATCAACCCTAAAGCTGTTTTTTTTGGTTGTTATTTGAGATATTAACGAACTGGAAATGCCGATATTTTCGGCAAATTTGTTTTTGGAGATTCCAAGGGCCTCTATAAGTTTTATTATTCTGTCTGCTATATTTTCCATTGTATGCTAAAAAAAACGCGCAAAGATTTTGTATTGCTAAAAATAACGTGTATTATTGTTGTGTGTTTAATGTCAAATGTATGCAAACTAAAGTTGATTTTACAAAAATAAAAGAGCAGTTACCCTACGGCGCTCTTACCGAGATAGCCAAAAAGGCCAAAGTTCATGTTAATACCATTATCAAGGTGTTAAACGGAAAGTCCGAAAATATCTATGCGATAAATGCAATAGCTGATTACCTCGAAGCGCATAATGCTCAAAAAGACACCGCTTTTAAGCGCATTTCATCCATAATTAATAAATAACTGCCGTATGCCTTTTGAGTGGAATGGTTTAATAGTAGTTACAAAAGATGAACTGGTTCCGAACTGGTTCACTTGGAATAATTTAAGAACAATAATTGACCGGCATAAAGAAAAACCAAGCGGCCCTAAGCGTGTGCAGCTTGGCGGCAACGGGCGGCAAATGCTGATTGACTTTGACACGTTACCGGCGCACATACAACACGGATTAGGTGACCCCCGCAACGTGAAGCATGTATTTGAAAAATACTACCGAACAGATAACGAGGCGGTAAGTTTTTACACTAAATTCCAATTAGTAGGAGGCATCTATTTAAAAGCAGATCACCAGGACAAATACATCACAAACGCCAGCGTACTTAAAGCCATAATCAGCTACAAGAACGATATTGAGAAAGAGCGCAAGCATAAGGGACTTAATAGTCTTGGCATAACAAAAGTATTGCTCGATCATACGATTAGTTTCAATAAAACCCTTAAAACAAAGCACCGCATAGAGCATACGCTGCCTGAAAGTGAAAAACGTTTTAAACAGGTTTTAAAAGACTTTGAAACACGCGGTTATGAGAGCCTTGTATCGGGTAAGCATGGCAATAATAATAGCCTTAAGGTTACCGATAATACCATGTCGCTGCTGGAAAATATGTTTGCCAAAGACAGCACAAAGCCTACGGCCACAGAAATTCACAGGCGATACACTTTATTCATATTAGGCAAAATTGAGGTTATCAATGACGATACCGGCGAAGTTTACAGTACCAAAGATTTTAAACCGTTAAGCGACAGCACTATTAAGAAATACCTATCGGCCTGGGAAAGCGCAATAGCAACACACGCCTTGCGAAGCGGCAACCGGCAAAAATACATGGGCACTTACACGCCCTATCATTCCACTGAACAGCCCCAATTTGCTGGCAGCATCATATCAATAGATGACAGGCAGCCTCCCTTTAAAATGCCTGACGGCAACCGCCCCTGGTTTTACAATGCCATTGATTTAGCA
>JAYUEE010000053.1:0-11951 GCA_043739405.1 Mucilaginibacter sp.
ACTTTACTCAACATCTATCTAAAGACTGGTGTACTATGCCCCGGAATTACTGCGGTAGTATGCAGCGGAATGCTGGTGTACTATAGAGCGGAATATCCACTTTATGCCATCGGTGACCTGAAAAAAATGAACGATAATACAGAGACACTCTATTCCGACCGTGTGTTATGCATCCAGCAATTATTAAAGATACGCTTTGAATACGGCACCAACATTCTACCGATGCAACAGGATGTTAAAAATAAGACCATTACTTTCAGCGAAGCAAAAAAAAGGATATTGAATGCACAAGCAGTCATTGACACTACCTGGCGTGATTACAAACGATCTTTTCAGACACCGGAGGAGAGGTTATTGGTAAAACAAACAGAATTAATAAAGAGCAAAGCGGATAAAGAGACTCAAGACCTGCTACATATACTCTCTAAAGAGGACACTTTGGGAGTCACCAGGTTAATTCAAAATATAACCAGCACCAGGACCGCCCCTTTTACTTTAAAACTAAACCAGTTGATTGACTTACAGGTGCAGGTTGCAAAGCAAATACTTATTAACAACAAAACATTATACAAGCTTACTTCTGCCAATTTAATCCTTTTTAGTTTACTTTCCCTGGCCATCGCACTTTCAATTTCGTTCTACCTGATAAAAAACGTCAGGAGTTTAATTACGGATCTTTTGAGCCGCAACAATGAGATCAAGGAAAGTGAGCGAAAGTACCGGTCGCTGCTTGAAAATGCCTCTGATGCGATTTACGTATCAGATTTCCAGGGAAACTTTACTGATGCGAATGAGAGCATGTGTAAATTAATTGGGTACTCAAAAGAGGAGTTGCTGCGGTTAAATATTGAGGATATTATTGACGCCGAACAATTGCTGACCGACCCGGTCCGGCACGGGTATGATCTGCCGGATTATGCTATCATGAAGGAGAGGCGCCTTGTACATAAAGATGGGACCAAGTTTGATGTTGAAAGCAATTTGAAGAGGCTTGCCGAAGACCAGATAATGGTGATTGCCCGTGATATCAGTGAGAGAAAACGAATGGAAGCCAACATAAGGGATGCTGAATTAAAGTTCAGGACCCTGGCAGAAAAATCAATGGTTGGCGTGTACATTGTCCAAAACGAGAAGTTCATTTATGTAAATCCCCGTTTTGCCGCTATTTTTGGTTATGAGCCGGAGGAGTTGATTAATACAGTATCTGTGGAAACAGTTATCCACGAAGACTATCGTGAGATCGCTAAAGAGTTTGTTAGACGCCGCGTGGCCGGTGAGTTAGAAAGCGTTCATTATGAGGCAAAGGGCAGTAAAAAAGATGGCACATCCAATTGGGTGGAATTTTATGGAAGCACAGCCATAATAGGCAACGAACCCACTATTATTGGCTCGACGATAGATATTACCGAACGCAAAGTTGCACAGGAGCATATTTTAAAAGAAAAGCAGCTTTCTGACACTATTGTAAATAGTTTGCCCGGGCTATTTTATTTGCGCAATGAAAAAGGGAAACTATTACGCTGGAATAAAAATGTGGAGCGTGTTACCGGTTACACAGCGCGAGAAATTGAAGCCCGGGTTGTTAGCGATATGGTAGCCCCTGAGGACCATCAAATAATGCGGAATACTGTTGAAAAAGTATTTAAAGAAGGCTATTCAACGGCTGAAGGCGGGCTAATGACAAAAGATGGTAAAAAAATTCCTTTTTTATTTACCGGAACGTCAATCATTTATGAAAATCAGTTGTGTTTGGTAGGCATCGGAATTGATATTTCATCGCAGGTTAAGGCCGAGGAGTCCCTGAAAAAATCTGAGGCCAATCTGAAAACCATCATGGACACTACAGATACGGCTTATACTTTGCTGGACAAGGAGCTTAATGTAATAGCATACAACCAGATGGCCGTTAAATTTGTGAATAGTCAATTTAACTATAACCCTGTAAATGGTGACAAACTTGCTGATTATTTTCCGAAGGAAAGATTCCCCCAATTTTTAAAGTATACGCATCGGGTATTGCAGGGCGAAAATATCAGCTATGAGATCAATTACCTGCAACCTGATGGATCGGTACTATGGTACCATGTCAGGCTATTCCCCATTACCAACAACCATGACGAAATATTCGGCTTAATGCTTGCCCTGTCAGATATTACCGACCATAAAATAGCAGAAATACACCTGGAAGAACTGAACGAAAATCTGAAAAAACATGCCAAAGAGCTTGCTATTTCCAATGCCGAACTGGAACAGTTTGCTTATGTTGCCTCGCATGACCTGCAGGAGCCCTTACGTATGGTGAGCAGCTTTATGACCCAGTTGGAAAAAAAATACGGGAATGTTGTAGATGACAAAGGCAGGCAGTACATACGCTTTGCTGCTGATGGTGCAAAAAGGATGCGGCAGATCATACTCGATCTGCTCGATTTTTCAAGGGTCGGCAGCACAGAGGGTGATATGGAAGAGGTGAATTTTAATAAACTAATGAATGAAATACTGGTACTTTACCGTAGGCAGATTGAAGAGTTGCGTGCCAAAATAAATTTTGAAAATTTACCGGTAATTCACACTTATAAGACACCCGTCAGGCAGGTATTTCAAAACCTGGTAGGCAATAGTTTAAAATACCGTAGAAAGAATGTGCCGCCTGTTATTGAGGTATCCTGCAAAGAGACAAAAACACATTACCAGTTCTCAATTAAAGATAATGGCATTGGTATTGCACCTGAATATTTTGATAAGATATTTATCATTTTTCAGCGACTGCATCACAACGATGATTATCCCGGAACCGGCATGGGCCTTGCGATAACAAAAAAAATTGTGGAAAGCATGGGCGGCAAAATCTGGCTGGAGTCGGAAGAGGGTAAAGGCTGTACTTTTTATTTTACGCTGTTAAAAAAATAATGGGTTATGAATGGGATAAACATTCTGTTAATAGAAGATAACGAAGGCGATATTTTATTGACCAGGGAAGCCTTTGAGGAAAGTAAGATAGTGAACAAGATAATGTCCCTGAGGGATGGTAAAGCGGCTATCGACTTTTTCGAAACATTGACAAAAAAAGCCGACATACCTCACCTGGTTTTATTGGATGTGAACCTGCCTAAAATAGGCGGACATGAAGTGCTGATGTATATTAAAAATAGCGAAAAATATCAGACGATACCCGTTATCATGCTTACTACTTCATCTTCTGAAAAAGATATACTAAAGGCGTATAAAAATCATGTAAATTGCTATATAACCAAGCCTATTGACCTTTCGGACTTTATGAAGGCAATTTCCAAAATTGAAGACTTTTGGATAAACATTGTTTCTATACCGGTTAAATAAATAATCATGCCAAATAAAGGCGATCAATCTATTTTAGTAATTGAAGACAATCCCGGAGATTTTGCCCTGGTTGAAGAGTTTTTGTTGGAACAAATTGAGAGTCCCGCTATTTTCCACGCTTCCACCTTTAAAGAAGCACTGGACATACTATCCGCAAAAACAATCCCATTTGATATTATACTCCTGGATCTGTCGCTCCCTGATAAAACCGGGATAACGCTGATACAGGATATAGTTGGTATGAGCTTAAACGCACCGGTTATTCTTTTAACCGGGTATGTTGATCTCACTTTCGGAGTAAGATCACTTTCGCTGGGTGTGTCCGATTATATCTTAAAGGACGAACTGACAGCCCTTGCGCTTTACAAGAGTATTATTTACAGCACCGAACGCAAAAGAATAATTTCAGATCTTGAGATATCGGAAAAAAGGGCGCGGAGCTTTGCAAAGCAGTTAAATAATGTTCTGGAAGAGGAGCGGTCGCGGATAGCGCGCGAGATTCATGATGAATTCGGGCAGCAATTATCCAGTCTTAAAATGACGCTCTCATCTTTGAAAAAGAACCCCGGGGTACATGGTGATGTTGGTCCGATATTAGATAACCTGGTTGCCGACGTAAATACCAGCATACAAACAGTAAGGCAGATAGCAAATGAGCTTCGGCCGGTATTGCTGGACAAACTGGGTTTATTTGCCGCGATTGAATGGCTAGTGGGCGAGTTTGAGAAAAAAACCGGGGTCACCAGCCGCATTAATGTCGATGTGGAGCAGCCGGTAATTAATAAAACGCTCGAAATAAATATTTTTCGCATTTGCCAGGAGGCTTTGACCAATATAACCAGGCATGCCGAAGCTACGATGGTGAATATCAGGATAGAAAACAAAAATAAACTATTGTGCATCAATATAACAGATAATGGCAAGGGCATAGCCCCCAGCACTTTGCACAACCGGCTCTCGATGGGGCTGCTGAATATGAAGGAACGTGCAAATCTTATCGGCGCCGAACTAAGTATCGACAGCTCGTCTGGTAAAGGGACAAGTATTGAACTTAAAATCAGCTTAAATGGCAACGAAAATATTGATAGCTGACGACCATTCTGCCATAAGGATAGGCGTTAAACAGATTTGCACCGGCGAATTTCCATTTGTCCAATTCGGAGAAGCGACAAATTCATCCGAAGTATTTCAAAAACTAAAAGAAGGCTCATGGGATATCTTAATCCTCGATATCGACTTGCCGGGCCGTAACGGGCTGGATATTTTGAAACAGATCAAAGCTGAAAAGTACAAAATACCTATTTTGATATTCAGCTTTCATGTCGAAGAACAGATCGCACTCAGGGCAATGAAAATGGGTGCCAGTGGTTACGTGTCTAAAGATTCGGCAGACCTGGAATTGGTAAAAGCGATCAATAAAATTATAAACGGAAAAAAATATGTGTCGCCGTCACTTTCCGAAAAATTCCTGGATATGCTTGATAATAATGCAACCAAGGAGCCTCATGAGCTTTTATCCGACAGGGAATATCAAACCATGCTGTTGATAGCATCAGGTAAAACGGTATCAGAAATTGCAGGCCTACTTTTCTTGAGTACGCCAACTATAAGTACTTACCGCGCACGTATACTGCAAAAAATGAAGTTGAAAAATAATGCCGAGCTAACCACGTATGCTATCAGCCAAAAACTTGTTTAAGGCTGGCTTTGTAAACTGAAGCACGACAAAACTTTCATAATTATATCGATAATAATGGCTCTCCGCCATGTCGTAAAAGACCACATCGATTAATTAGAAAAAGTTTAAAGTGGAAAAGAAAAGTGTTTTAAAAAGTGCACGTGGCGGTGTTGTATTAACGTTAGCATTGGTATCAGTAATTAGCGTCTCTTCATGTAAGAAAGATGCACAGGTAAACCCTCAGAACGGCCAGGTAGGTACTGCCAGTTCAAAGGTTGCCGCAATCAGCCCTTCAAAATCAAATTACAAAACATCACAGCCAATCTTTCTGAATGGTGCACATGACATTACAATCTGTGGTGATTCAATCAGTGGTGGTGCGCTTTCATGCATCAGCCTGGTAAACTGTTATAATATCCATATCACGCACTGCAAATTGGTTAATTCAAGCGCGTTTGGTGTCAGCCTTTCAGGTTGTACAAATGTAGTAGTAGATGATAGCAATATAGTCAATGTTTTAACCGGGGTACACTCTTTCAATGGCCGGAGCATAAGCGTCATGAATAATAAAATGAGTACCCTTTTGGGCCCTCAAACAGCCGGAACAATGGTGGAGTTTGAAACCCTGGGCAATGATGCCAGGGATGCAAGCAGCAATAGTGCAGTTAATAACCAGTTGGCCCAGTAAACTCATTTATACTATAACTAAAGACTGTTTAAGCGCCTCGGTGTAAACCAAACTATTACAACAGATTCATAATTGTGTTGATAATACTGGCCGCCGGTCAGTCCGTAAAAAACGCCATCAAATTACCAGACCATAAATAGAATGAAAAAAATTTTAGCGATTATTATTATGACGACGGTGTTCGTGGGTTGCAAAAAATCCAACCTCGATATGCGAATCCTACAGCCAGGAACTAAATGTAATATCTATGCCGGCACATTTAACCCGGGAGACAAGCAACCGGCTCAACCTGTTGTAGTAAACAGCTTGTATAATCCGGGCGACACTGGTCTGCTGGTTTATAATGTAACAGATAGTGATGGGGTGGCCTGGATAATACCAGATAATGATCTGGAGCCGATTAAATAATTCGCCTTTAAAAATATTTGCAGCTTCATTAAACAAGAACAACAAACGTGAAATTCATAGAAACATTACTTACACCCGTGCTTAAAGCAGTTGGTGCTTTAGCAAACAACGGTGGTATATTCCAGAAAAGAAAAAAAACGGCCTTCAACCCGAAGATAACATTAGGGTTCAACTTTTAGTTAACCCTCTTGGGAGATTAAAAAATACTAACCCAATCATATAACGTCACCGGCGAGATGTAGCAGGTGGCGTTTTTGTTTTTATCACTAGTGACAACTGTGGGATACCCTGTAATTAGGTGATCCCGGCAATTTGTGAGGCTTATAGGCAGCACAACTTGTCAACCAAACAACTACACGACTTTCATATTCCTGTTGATAATATCGGGCCTCCGCCTGCCCGTATAATATGTATTATTTAACCAAAAAAGATTCAAATAATTAATTCTAAAGGTTATGAAATACAGCTTCAAACTTTACTACCTGTACTGCATGAATATTCAATGTAAGGCATCAGTTTACTGGGGTATGGAAGAATTACAAATTCCTTCAACTGCAAAAAGGTGGGCGGGAATATATACCTGCAGCTGCTGTAACCAGCCTTTGACGGCGGCAGTGGATGCAGCGATGGGATTTGAACCGGAGGAGATAGATTCACAAAAACCTAAAAAGCAGGACTACCAGCACAACTAATAAAAATTTAGTCCGTCATCCAAACGCGAAAAATTATGAAAAAATTACTTCTGCTATCACTAATATTGGTTTCCCTGGCTGCATGTCAAAAAGAAACCAATGTACTGCCTAAGCTCGCTATTCCTGCGGCACCCGGCGTAGCCAAAGTTACCAGGGATACTGCAGTTAATAAGGACACTATAGTTAACAAGGACACCATCCCCGACCACTCGGCATTCAAAATTAAGCTGGTTAAAGACAGCACAAGCAGTGATGAAACCATGCTCACCTTTAACCACCTGGGCAGCCGTAAGTATTCGGCAAACAATGATGCGCCTTACCTGCAGGGTTTCGGACAGGTGAGCCTGGCGAGTGTTTCAAGTGATGGCGTTGACCTGGCTATAAATGAAATCCCATACACACCGGGTATGTCTGTTGGTTTGGACGTGCAAGCAAAGGCCGACGGCGCTTATCAATTGCAAATTAGTTATGAGCATAAAATGCCTGCAAACATTCAGATATGGCTCAAAGATAATTACATGAAAGATAGTTTGAATGTTTGCTTAAAGAAATACAATTTCAAAGTAGTCACGGCCGATACCAGCTCATTTGGGAAGAAAAGGTTCTGCCTCATTTTAAAGGATGCAAATCATTAATAATATATAAGGAAATAACGTATGAACCAGGCACCCTCATTTTACAATCTTTATTGCATCAATATACATTGTGATAAATCCATACATCTCCATGGTGTTCAAACCCGTGTAATTTTCGATATTGAAAATTTGACAGCAACTCATATCTGTACCAGTTGCCACCAGGCACTGTTTTCGCCAATGGATATTGAGATTGAGCAAATGATCTCAGAGGCAGGTGCAAGGATATTGCATAAGACATATTATAGCACAGATAAGTAAATATCGCGATATTACGTTCTGATGAATCTGTTATTAAAGCCTTACGCCACCTACACACGCAATAACAAAAAAAAGTGCGTTTATAGCTGCCCCAAGTGCGAATTGCTGTTACTTCAAAGAGTACACCGAAAGCTAATACTAAAGACCCTTTTTCCATGGCTCCCGCTTAAAAAATATGCATGTGTTAACTGTTTGAACAGGTATTATGTATATGATAAAAAAGATTAATGCAAGTCGACTCCGGCTAAAATCAGGTACGAATACAGCTTATTAGAATCATTTAACCGTATTCTGAACAGAACAAAACAAATTTTCGGTTATTAATTGGTAATTTGGGTTAATATTCCGAATATCAGTTATTTTAGCACTTGCCAGAAAGTTTATCGATGCCGAATCACAAAAACGAGTTTAATATTTTAGTAATAGAAGATAATCATGGTGATTTTGCATTGGTTGAAGAATTCCTGCTGGAGCAGATAGAAACGCTTGTGCTGGTTAGGGCCAAAAACTACCAAGAAGCCCGCGCCATATTTTTATCAAAAGAAGTTCAGTTCGAAATCGTTCTTCTCGACCTCTCTTTACCCGACAAAACGGGGATACCGCTTATTAAGGACATCGTTGAAATGAGTTTAAGTGCACCTGTTATTGTTTTAACAGGGTATGCAGATTTTGATTTTGGAGTCAAATCCCTTTCGTTAGGCGTTTCGGATTATATCTTAAAGGAAGAACTCACATCAACATCACTATACAGAAGTATTGTTTATAATTTGGAACGTAAAAAAATTACTACAGCGCTCGAGGAATCCGAAAGAAAATATAGCGAGTTATTTCATTTGAGCCCCCTGCCGATGTTCGTATTTGAGATAGAAACGTTAGACTTCTTAGACGTTAACGACGCGTTTATAAAACATTATGGCTACACAACGGAAGAGATTTTAACAATGAATCTTAAAGAGATCCGGCCCCCCGAAGAAATCTCTACATTTGAAGAGGCCCTTTTTGAGGAAATTAAAGCACAAAAAACCAGCTTTGGTGTGTATAGGCATAAAAAGAAAAACGGGGAAATCATACAAGTTGACATCCAGAGTAATTTTGTTGATTATAAGGGCAAGAATGCCAAGGTTACCATTGCGAGCGATGTAACCGAAAGATTGAATTATATCAAAGCAATTGAGGCACAAAATCAAAAATTAAGAGAAATATCCTGGATGCAATCCCATGTTGTCAGGGCGCCGCTTGCAAGGATAATGGGCCTTATACAAATATTTAAAGATACAAACAGCGCTGAAGAAGAAAAGGAAAAAGCCCTCGACTATATTTTATTGTCAGCAAATGAGCTGGATGATGTTATCAAAGAGATCACCCATAAAACCAAAGTTGCTGAGGACGACGATCCAACGCTGGGATACGAAAATCCGGAAGCATAAAAAGAGCCTCCAGCCTTCTCTGAAGGCTCTTCGTGGTATCAGTTGGAATCGAGCCAGCGACACAAGGATTTTCCGCTCTTATTTCCAACAGGCTTGGCCCCGCCACGTTTCAATCCGATGTGTCGGGTCTTAATGATATGATGCCATTTGCAATACTTCAAGATGATATGTTAGCTGTGGTTATGCTCAAACAAAAACCTAACGACATGTTGCTTGCAGACAATCTTTTGTTCTCAAAAACCAATTTTCAAATGAGTTGCAAAAAATAAATATTATATAAAGTAGTATTATATAATATAATATTATCTAGATTGTAGTTTGTAACTATTTAATCGCCAACTTCTTAAACTACTCACTCAATCGGGCCGGCGGCGGGAGATGTGTAGCTGATAATAGTGTCATAATCAGCTACGGTCAAATATAATGTCCATTCTTAATTATTTTTTACGCTTGTGAAAGAATCAAATTTTATCACAATAAATTCAATGATCATGAAACGGATGATTAAACTACTCAAATGCTATCCCTTGTTACTCATCGTGGCAAGCATGTTTTCCTTATTAGGTTGCAGGAAGCAAGGGACAAACGAAACAAAAATGAAGGATGGCTTGCAAGTAGATGCGGTGGTAAGTTCAACCATTATTTATACCGATGTGATTCCTGATTCAACTTGTCAATGTACGCTGCCTTTTGCGCTAACCAGGGTTTCATGTAGTGCTATATTTTATATTGACGTAAATAAAGATGGTATCAATGACTTTTCCATAGCTGCTATACACCAAAGAGGATGGCCACCCACGTTGCCCGCTACGAAAATAAATTCAAGGACAACAGCCACTCCTCTTAACGGAAATGCGTTTTGTGATACTGCAATGTCCATTAACAATGTAATTAAGGGAAGCTTAAATTGGTCAACATCTTCTCAATCGATGGCGTCTCTAATCAATAATTATTCCTGTAATGGTTGGAATTGTCATTGGTTGAATACATTAATAATTTCCGGTAGATGGAATGGGCTGAATGATAGGTATTTGCCGCTAAAAATGATTGTTGGAACAAACACTTATTATGGATGGGCAAGACTGAATGTGGCTATCGGCGGTGCATCTTTTACGATCAAAGATTATGCTTATAATTCTGTTGCTAATCAATCTATTCTTGCGGGACAAAAACTATAGTCTATAATAGTAGTAACAATATTCAATATAGGATAGGTTAAAACAAAAGCCTTCAGAGAAATCTGAAGGCTTTTCGTGGTATCAGCTGGAATCGAACCAGCGACACAAGGATTTTCAGTCCTTTCGCCTACTCTTATATTTGACTAAAAATCAATTCTTTAGCAATTAGCATTGTTTGACTGTAAAACATTTGTAAAACATTGCCTTTATATTTACAAATATAGAAAGATACTTTACTTTATTAAGATCTAATCTTGGGATGATCTAATATTTGATTAAAAAACTTACCCGGATTTATTGTTAGATTTTAATGATAATGTTCCGTTGGCTTAAGGGTGCTAAACATTAAAGAAGTACAAATTAAACTTTTTTCAAAGATGGAAATTTTAATACATGAATTGAAAAATTTATTAATGGATGCCGCTGAATTAGGAGCAACAAAGGCGTTAATAGATGTCGGAAAGCTAAAACCATACCTAAAGAAGTCTGAAGCCTATCGTTTGTATGGTCGATCAATAATAGATCGGTGGATCGAAGAGGGGTTAATTACTCCAAGGAAAGACGGGGATTATTCTGCAACCTGGAGATTGGACCGTATTGAACTAGTGGCAGTTGCCAAATCATCTAATAGGACCACATATTTATCGGTTCATGAAAGAGGAAAGCTCAAATAATAACTGCAAATGATTAAATACGATAAGTCTCTGAATATCAATTATAATAGCGCTTTTTTTTGGCTAAATGGTTCTTTCCTATTTAGGTAACGAAAATATTTAAGCGCCTTGTTCTCTACCTGCAGATTAGTTAATAAGAGTAGAAGACTCATAATCTTTTGGTCCCTTTTCATGTATTTTTTTAAATCAAGAGCATCTGACTGTTAATCAGAGGGTCCCTGGTTCGAGTCCAGGCTCAGGAGCTTGAAAATCAATGATTTAACCCGCACTTCGGCAAGTGTGGGTTTTTTTGTGCACAGAATTTGCACAAAAAACGCATCGTTTTTCATTATACACTTAAGTGCTATGAATCTTTCATTGATAAGATGAACTATCATCATCTAAAGTAAATGCGATAACGATACGATTTGATACGAAAATATACAATGGTGATACCGTAAAACGATGCGTTTATTTTAGAGAATAATTTGTGCCGGCTCCTAAACCATGTTTTTCGATTAGATTTGTTGCCATTAACTCACTCAATATCCGTTTTACGGTAGGATTAGGGATAGCTAATTTTTTGGCTATGTCCCCAGACTTACTACCTGCATGATCTCCAATAAATATTAGTATAGATTTTTCTCGTGGTGATAACTGCGATTGTGTTCCCTGTACCAAAAGTTTTTGCAATAACTGCTCCTGGATGTTTTTTAAAGCATCGAAAAAAAACAGCACCCATGTAGTGACATCTTCGTTAGGTCTTTGTGATTGACACTTTCTTAACTCTTGGTAATATTCCGCTTTTCGGTTTTCTATCTCATGTTCGAGGCTTACATATTGAATCCAGCTATACCCGTGTTTTAATAATAACAAAGTTGATAACAGCCTGCTTAACCTACCATTGCCATCTTGAAATGGGTGTATGCTAACAAAATCGTAAGCAAACAGGGCGCATTTTACCAAAGGGTGGGTAGTATTGTCAGTAGCATACC